>JAAERP010000419.1 GCA_024230215.1 Fuerstiella sp.
CAGTACTAGTGCTTTGTCAGAACCAGGATTTAGGGTTGGCGAGGAAAACGGGGTCAGGTACCAAAAACCGGAACGGCCCGAAGGGTGCTTGGCATTCTTGGTACCTGACCCCCTTTTCCGGCGAACGATTCAACCTCACTTTTGGGTTGTGACAATGCACTGGAAGAGCCGTTTACAGATTGGCGGAAGTAGTTTTGGCCCGTGGGGGCAGGCGTTCTGCTATTGAAACACGTCAACCGCGGCCACGAGTCAGCGAAATACGCTGTAAGCACGTATGCCCATCAGGAAAGTTGAATAGCCCTTATGATTGCTCCTGTTGCCGTGATTCTTGCCGCTGGCAGGAGCACGCGAATGAAGTCCGAAACGCCGAAGGTTCTGCACCCGGTCTGTGGGCGGCTGATGATCGAATATGTGATGGATGCCGCGCGCACTGCCGGCGTGGAAAAACTGATTGTCATTGTCGGCCACAAGGCAGACATGGTGCGCGAAGCGTTATCCGGCCACGACGATGTGGTCTTTGCCGAGCAGGTTGAACAGAACGGCACCGGTCATGCGGTCATGATGGCGGAGTCCGAACTGCAGGGCCACGATGGTTCGGTGCTGATCCTTGCCGGAGACACGCCGCTGTTGCGGGGTTCTTCCTTGAAATCGCTGCTGGACGCTCAGACCGGTCACAACGCCGCCTGCGTGATCGGTACGGCTGATACCAGGAATAACGAGGGTCTGGGACGAGTTGTTCGAAACGTCGGCGGCGATTTCGAGTGCATCGTGGAACACAAGGATGCCACCGAAGATCAGCGACGAATTACCGAAATTAACACCGGTTGCTACGCCTTCGACGGCCCTCGGCTGTTGAGTTCGTTGCGAAAACTTCAGCCCAATAACGTGCAGGCCGAATACTACCTGACGGACTGTCCTCGGATTCTGATGGACGAAGGTCACAATGTGACTGCCAGCTGCAGTCTGACAATCCAGGAAGCCATCGGTGTCAACAATCGAATTCAACTGGCCGAAGTTCGCCAGCATATTCAGGACGATATTCTGCACGAACTGATGCTCAGCGGTGTCACGATCGTGGACCCTGGTCAAACGTCAATCGACGTTGCCGTGACGATCGGACAGGACACCGTGATTAAGCCAGGCGTGGTCCTTGAAGGTGACGTGAGCATAGGCGCAAACTGCTCCATTGGTCCCAATCTTCACATTGTCGGGCCGAAGACGATCGCTGAGGGAACAGTCGTTTCTTAGAGCAGTTGACTTATTGTCGTAGACGATACTGGCTCGTGGGAGCAACGAAACTGCTATCGAGAAACGCTGTCGCGTGATGGTCAAGACCGGTGTGCACTGCTAACATCGCCGGTCCGTTGTTTCCGGTCCGACGTCTACCAAAACAGAACATCCATGAACTCCACAGAACAATCGTGCCTTCCTGGAATGGTCTCTTCTGCTCGGCAACACGTTGCCGTGGTGGACGGGATTCGGAAAATGGCAAAGGATACCTGGGCCATCCGCCTGCGGCAGCCGGATCTGGCACAGCAAATCACCCCCGGGCAGTTCTTCATGCTTCGTCCTGCCGATGGCAGTGACCCGTTGCTGGGACGACCCTTCGCTTTATACGATACATACACCGACGAAGACGGACGTTTGACAGGTGTGGAATTCGGCTTTGTGGTTGTGGGAAAACTTACGTCACTGATGACTCGTTGGAAGGTCGGTGACACAGTGGAAGTCTGGGGGCCTTTGGGAAATGGCTTCCCGGTTCCATCTGCCAAACACCTGATCTGCGTGGCTGGCGGCATCGGCCAGACGCCGTTTATGGCAGTCGCCGCGGAATCTCTTGGCCTGAAACACTACGGTTCGCCATACCGGCAGCTACCAGAACTTCCGGACTCCGTCACGCTTTGCTACGGAGTCCGCTCGCAGGAATATCTGTCCGGCCTTGATGACTTCGCTCTGCCCGGTCTGCACATTAACGTAGCCACGGACGACGGCAGTTACGGCCATCACGGATTCGTGACGGAACTGGTGCAGCAACAGCTGGACGGCGACGAACAGGACATCGAGGTTTATTGTTGTGGACCGGAACCAATGATGAAAGCCGTTGCCGAAGTCTGCAGCGGCGCGTCCGTGAAGTGCTGGATGTCGCTGGAAACACCAATGGCCTGTGGCTTTGGCGCCTGCTTCAGCTGCGTGACAAAGGTCAAAGAAGACGACGGGACCTGGGACTACCGCCGCACCTGCGTGGAAGGACCCGTCTTTGAAGCCGAACGTCTGGTGTTGTGAATAACAGCGTCAGCGTGGCAAGTCTGTGCTGATGCGACTGGTTGATCAACAATTGCTGATCCCATCATTACGCGACACTCCCCCGCCCTGGGGACCTGGTAGGCAGGTACAGCGATACTTCTACCCGCTGGCCTGTTTTCTTAGCTGAGTTGTCGCCGCGACGTTGCCGCTCAGTGCTGCAGCATCGGGAGGATCCAGGGCAGCATCGGCTGAGTCATCATTGGGATCATCGTCGAAGAGATCGTCGGCGTTCGGATGAAACAGTCGTCCGCTCTTTGGTCCGCTCACCTCGGTCGTGCCGCCGCTGGCTGCGTCGATTCTGGCCTGCAGGCCATCATCCGTGCCGATAAACGCAGCGGCTTCGTCTTCGGGCTTGTTGAGGTCGTAGGCAACCCTGTGCCCTGGCAGCCACAGCGGCTCGATGTCCTTCTCTTTGAACAGTTCCGCAAGGTGCTGGTGACAGGTAAAGAACAGAATCTGCTGACCCTCGCTGGCCACTTCGATCAGGCATTCCACGGCAGCCACCGTCCGCTCTTCGTCAAAATTGACGAACAGGTCGTCCATCACGACCGGCAGTTCGACTCCGCGGCGAGCAAATTCACGGACCAGGGCAAAGCGGATTGCAAGGAACAGCTGCTCGCGTGTTCCACCGCTCAGCTGCTCGACCCGGAATGTGCGACCATATTCGTCGTCGACGCAAAGGAAGTTCTCTCCCAGCGGTCCCCAGATTTTGTGATACCGCCCTGACGAAATTCGATGCATGTACGCCGACGCAGTGGTCAGCGTACCGGAGATGTTGTCCCGTTCAAAACGACGCCGCATCGTCTGCACGGCTTCTTCTTCGATCTGCAGCGCCATCCATTCTTCGGCCGTACGGTAGATGTCGGCGGCCACCTGAGATTTTTGGAAATAATGCGCCTGCGATTCCCGGCTGCTTTCCAGCAAATTGATTTCCTGCTTCAGGCTGCCGAGCTCTTCGTGGTGCCCCTTCAGCGTTTCTTCGACTTCGGTTTGTTCATATTCCAGCAGTTGAATCGACTGGCGTCCCTGGGCAGGGTCAAATCTCGCGATGTCGTCTTCGGCGACCGCCATTTCCGGCTCAGAGAACGCGACTTCGTTCAGTTCGTCGTGCGATGTGGACAGAAGCCCTTCCAGAGTGAGTCGCTGCTGCTGCCATTCAAGTTGTTGCAGAATTTCGTCCCGTGACAGGACACCCGCCCTGGCCAGAACCCCGCCACGACGGATTTCTGCGGCTTCCACCTGATGTTGTTCACTGACCGCCTCCCGATTCAGTGTGTCCACTTCGGTCGTCAGTCGTTCCTGTTCCATACGGTCACGCTCGTGCGTCTTCAGCTGTTCTTTCCAGCCGGTCAGCACTTCCAGCGGTCGCGAATAGTTCAGCTTTCCGTCTGGTGCCACCTGCTGGCCCAGCTGTTCGACACGCTTTCGCATGCCTTCAAACATCCGTTTTAGTCCCTCAGCTTCCGGGGCCGCGTTTCTCCACTGAGAGTGAAGTTCCCGGACTTCCTGAATGCGTTGCCACCAGTCGAAGGCTGGCTGCACCTTGACTGTTTCTTCCAGCCCCAGCGAATCCAGCAGCCGACACCATTCCTGCCGTTGCTCATTGACGTCCTGCTGCGCCGTGCGAAAGCGGTCCCGCACTTTTTTCAGTCGCTGTCGTCGCAGTCGAGCTCGTTCCTGCCGCCGTAAAATATTTTCCAGTTCCGTGATATGCCGAGTGCATTCACCGATGCATTCCACCAGTTCCGCTGTTGTCGAACCGGGAGCGTCAGCCTTCATCAGATACTGACCGGCAATTCCTTCGGATTGAATTCTCTGAATTCGTTCGTGCACGATCCGCAGGTTCTTCTCTGCCTCCCGGGCTTCGGCATTCAGGTCATCCAGTTGGATTCCCGTCCTGTTGTCAAAGTGGTTTCTCAGCCCGTTCCGGATGCTCCACCACATCATTCCCGCAAAGCAGATTGCGGTGGCCGCCAGGGATCCGCCAATTGACGCGGTCGCTTCGGCACCCATTGCAAATGTGACCAGGCCGGAGAAGAACAATGCTGCTGCGATGAAGGTCATCGCGGTGACAGCCCGGTCCACCCACGGTGGAATAGAATCGTCCGTGTCAACGCGGCTCATGACATTGCGAACCGTTTTGATCTTCAACGCCATCTGTTCGCGCTGTAACCGCAGGCGTCCGAGATTTTCCAGTTCGTTCAGACGTCCACGTTCCCGCTCGATGGCTTCTTCGATCGAGTCAATGCCCAGTCCCAGCAGATCGGTTTCCAGATCGACAAGTTCCTGCTGGCTTTTGCGTGACATCGACCGGTTCCAGCGTCGCAACTTACTGCGACGCTGCAGAGCGGTCTGGTAGCTGCGAGCGGCCGCCAGCAGACTGTTGTGGGCTGTGGCGGACGTGTCGATGGAGTTCAGTCGCTCCACCGTCCATTCCGGTCCCATTTCTGCGAGGTGATGATCAAGCTCACGTTTGGAATCACCGGATCGTTCATCGGCCGTCCGAATCTGTTCGTCCAGCTGTCGCAGCCAGTCAGACTGTTCGACCAGGCTCTGGATGGCATAGCGCTCCTTTTCGAATTGCATATCCAGCTGCAACCGGTCTGCCTGCTTCTTCTGCTGGCTGGCCTGTTGCGACAGTGCTTCCCGACGCGTCGTGTGCTGCTGAATATCCCGTTCGCAGGCGTCCAGCTGCTCGAGCATCTGGTCGGGGTTGTGGTTGATCGCCGGGACGGCAGACAGTTCTGCCTGATAGTCACGAATCTTTTTCCATGGCTTGTAGCAGCTGCTGATGAATCGCAGTCCGCGCAGCTCATTGGTAATCTGGCCTTCGCGAGTCTGCAGTTCGTCAATGGCGTCAGTCAGTTCGCTGCGACGGCGTACCAGTCCGGCATGTTTCTCACGTGCTGCGCCCTGATTCTGTCGAGACACCGAGAAATCGCCATATCGATCGAACAGATCCGGCAGCTGTCCGTCACGTCCTTTGTCCGAAAACAGCGCATGTCGCCGGTCGTTGATTGATCCCAGGGATGCCAGCAGCTGCCGTCCCTGTGGTCCCAGCGACAATCCATAGATATATTCGGCAACCTTCGAACTGCCGAGTGTTGAAAGTTGCTGAAGTTGTCGCACACCGACTGCGAAGACATCGTTGAAGATGTGTTCGTCTGTATCGGATAACAGCAGATTCAACGCGTCGGTTTTTGTCAGGTCGTCCGGACCTCCGGAAATTCGGAGTGTGCCGCGGTGTTTTTCGTCGGCCTTGCGTGTGACTCGCCATGTACGTCCGGCATGATCACATCGCAGCGAGCCTTTCCATGGCATGTCGTCTTTGCGACGATGCCATGCTGGTTCTTCACCCAGTGGTTCGAAGCCGTACAGCACCGAGCGCACAAAATTCATCACCGTCGTCTTGCCGGCTTCGTTCGGCCCGTAGATGACGTTCAGCCCGGATGGGTTGAGTTTCAGCAACAGACTTCGCCAGATGCGAAACCGGTCGATGTCGATTTCCGTAATCTTCATTCGATTTCGTCTTCTTCGTATTCAGCGTCTTCCGGCGATTCGTCGTCGTCCGCATCTTCGGCTGCTACTTCTGTCAATGTCGCCACCGCTGTTTCATCAGCGGTCCGGGCATCATCTCCCGTCAGTCCGTATTCTTCGACGGCTTCATCCTGCAGAATGTCCTCGTCGAAGTCGTCAAAGTCCGGCAGTAATTCCTGCAGGTCTGAAACAAACCACTCCGCCCCTTGAATTCGCATGCGCGCCAGGATGCGTTCACGATCGACGCCGGCTACCAATGCCACGAAACGCTGGCGCCAGCCATCGGACAGGCTGGTGTCCCTGCGGACCAGATTCATCAGTCGACGACGTGAAACGATCGCGTCTTCTGTGATCAGATCCGCGTACTGCTGTCCCAGTGATTCCCTGTCGGGCACTTCCCACGGATCCGGCAATGTTCTGACCTGATGGACCAGCCGGATCTTTCGACCGTCCACATCCAATTCTTCCAGCTCCACGGCGACGGTGAGTTCCAGGTCTTCTTCGATGAAATCGTGCAGCACCGGCAACGGGCCTCGAACCGTCCAGCAGATGGCCCAGATGCGGTCTGACTGGCTGCGCGGCTGCTGCAGCAACAACGTTTTCATGTCCTGCAGCGAACTGTTCAGTGTGGCATCAGTGTCTACGATCAGATCGATGTTCTTCCAGTCGACAGCGCTGGTGCTGATTTCTTCAATCGTCGTTTTGCCCGCCGCATCAACTCGCACCAATGAGCATTGTCCGCTGTCGGCTTCCAGCTGACTGCGTGGCTGAGTCGTTCCTGGACAATGGACTCGACCGGAATCCAGAGTCAGCGTCAGTCGCTCCAGTTCGCCGGTAAAAGCCACATAGTTCAGATGGCCTTCCGTCATCAACTGGTCGATATGGTCGCGGAATCCGGCTTCATATTCTGCTGTTGTTTCAGCAGCCGCTGGTGCTTCCTCGCCCTGCGACTGAGGTTCCAGTTCCTTGATTTCGTCGTTGGCCAACGAGTCTTCCGCAGCCTGATCAATCGCTACGTTCAGGAAATCATCGTCAGCCGATGACGACAAAGCCGCCATGCGCCGTGATTCGTCGTATTTGGCCTTGCTGACGACACCGATTCGAAACGGTTCCTGTCCATCGTCGGAACGTCCGATGACTCGAATCCCGAATGCATCCGTCTCGCCGTACCACATGGACACGGAAACCGTGGTGATCGCCCGGTCATTGCGTTCCAGGGTCTCCGGCTCCGGACTTGAGCTGTAGCAAACGGTGACGTTGTCGGGCAGCTCCGGGATCGAACGCCAAGCTTCCGGCGGATCCGCATCTCCCGGCAGAACAAAAACTGATATTTGCTTTGCTTCGAGATTTCGAAGGCCTTTCAGCAAGGCCAGCCGTGCGCGCAGACTGCGATCCGATTCCAGAAAAATGTTGCCCGACAGCAGCAAAAAATCCACTTTGCGCTCGATGCAGTTTTTGACAACCGAATCGAACGACGTGAGAGTTGCATCTTCGAGGGCGTGACGCAGTTCGTCGGTCAGTTGCTCTGAGAAATGAACACTGACGGGCACGTCCAGACGAATATTAGCAGCGTGAATAAAGCGCTGAGGCTCAAACGGCATTGCCCAGAATCCCTTCCAACCAACACGACAGATCAACTATCGAAAACCTTGTTTTCTGGTCACGGAGTGGTCACTCCGTACACACCGCCCCAAGCGGCTTCTCCGTGAATCCAGCATCCTGATACGGCCTGGCTGCAACCAAAATCGAGCGAACGCCCCGGATTACATAGCCCGTTTCCGTCGGTCGCCGCACGATTCATGCGAACGAAAACGCATTACGAGTGTGCGACAGGAAAACGGAATGGAACCCGTGCGGTCATTCGGAATGGCATGTAAGCCGTGGCAGAGGTCGGCAGTTTCGGCCGAAACTCAAAACGATTACGTCAACAAGCTTAGGGGAATCTAATGAAACTGGGTATCTGGGGAAAGCCCGGCTTTAGAACTTCGGCAGTTCCCGCCGGTGAGGGCTCAGCGATTCACACGATATCGCGGTTGCCTATTTTACCAGGGTTGCCACCAGGCTTTCTTTTTTGTCGGCATCACCGGCGGCCGCTGAAAGCCTCCCGGTGGGTCGTCACCTGACGTGATGACCACGTTTTCGGGCAAAAGAACGCAGCTGAGTTCGCCCTGAAAGCCGCCTGTCGTATCCGTTCCGATGACTCGGTCGCCAAAATGGACCTGAGGCAACGGCACATGTCCAACCACGACCGTCACAGGACAATCGGGACCCGGGCCGGTGTGTACAAACTGTTTGTCATATAGCCACGCCGGATGTGCCAGACTGTAGTCTCGCTGACGCAGAATCCGGACCTGCATCTCAAATGGAAGGTTGTTGTCCAGGCCGCCATGCACGAACAGGTACTGACTGTGCTCGACACTCCACGGCAGGTCCGACATCAGCTGCGCATGACGTTCAGGAAGTGCTTCCCGCAGCGCCTCCAGTTCGCCAAACGGCACACCGTATGATGCGAATGTCTTGTCTGAGTCGTAGTGAGGCAGCCAACGACCTGGCCAGTCAACGAAGTCCGGCACGTCGATCAGCCCGATCGAACCTGCCATCGCCAGTTCATGATTTCCGCAGACCCAGGTCACTTTATCGTGCTGGTTCGCCAGTTCACAGTAAATGTCGATGGCGCCTCTGGAGTCCGGACCGCGGTCGACCAGGTCACCGATGAAGACAATCCATCGCTGGTTGATGTTGGGTACTGTGGCCAGTTTTTCCAAGATTTTTCGTAGTTTTGAAGCCTGACCGTGTACATCGCCAATGACGGCAACGGGACCATCGATTCTTGTTGGGACTGAGGACATCGGTTCCTTCCCGGATCTTTTCCGGAGTCAGCTGGACTGGAGCGTGGCGAAGGGTACAAAGGCGGTGGAAGCGTGCCAACCGAGAAGTTACGTAGGTAGTGTCCGCTGCCAACAGGCACTACGGCGGGGGAGGACGAGGAGCAAGTGCCCCCGGGATTCCTTCGCCAACTTAGTCCAGCCATCGGCCACCCGGACCTTCCTGACAACGCTTTTCGTGAGGGTGCCACATTACAGCGGAAAGCTCTCACCAATTTTCAGGACAGCGGGCCGTGCTGATGTTTCAGCGGCAATTCGCTTTGACCAGTCGTCCATGTTCTGTTCAATCAGCGGCCAGGTATTGTAGTGACACGGAATCACTGTCCGCGGCTGCAGAAACTGTGTGGCCCTGATCGAATCGTCCGGCCCCATTGTAAAATTGTCTCCGACGGGAATAACGGCTACCGCGAGCTCTTCTTCACCGATCAGTTTCATGTCCGAAAACAGGCCTGTATCACCGGCGAAGTACACGTTGCCGTCTGTCGTCTTAAGAATGACGCCCGTTGGATTGCCACCGTTGCTGCCGTCCGGAAGTGAAGAACCATGATGGGCGATCGTGAGCTTGACGGTCCCGAAGTCGAAAGCATGGCTGCCCCCGATGTGCATGGGATGAGCATTCTCAACACCCTGACTCTGTAACCATGTGACGATTTCGAAGTTGGAAATCACCAGGGCACCTGTGCGTTTCGCGATGGAAACAGTGTCTCCTACGTGGTCGCCGTGGCCGTGAGTCACGATGATCACGTCCGCCCTGACATCGTCGGCAGAACTATGTGCGACCGGATTGCCTTCAAAGAACGGGTCGATCAGGATGGTCTTGCCGGCCATTTCCAGTTGAAACGTGGAATGTCCCAGCCATGTGATTTTCGTTGTCATTGTTTCGGTCGGTGCTCTGGTGTCTTTTCGTTCTATTCGTGGCCACGGACCGCATGACCCACGGTTACGTCAGGATATCACGAACCACTCGACCATGCACATCCGTCAGGCGATAGTCGCGACCCTGGAAGCGGTGCACCAACCGTTTATGGTCGATGCCAAGGCAGTGCAGCATCGTCGCATGAAAGTCGTGTACATGAACGGGGTTTTCGGTGATGTTGTAGCAATAGTCGTCCGTCTGCCCGTAACTGATGCCCGGCTTGATTCCGCCTCCGGCCATCCAGATGGAAAAGCATCGAGGATGGTGATCTCGGCCAAATGACTGCGGTTTCCCTTGTGAATAGACAGTCCGGCCGAATTCGCCCGCCCAGACGACCAGTGTGTCTTTCAGCATGCCACGCTGCTTCAAATCTGCGATCAAAGCCGCCGAACCCTGGTCGGTTTCTTTTGCCAGCGTTGGCAGATACTTCTGCACGTTGCTGTGGTGATCCCAGCCGCGATGGAACACCTGAATGAAGCGAACGCCCCGTTCGGCAAGTCGTCTGGCAAGTAGACAATTGGCGGCATGAGACCCTGGCTGCTTTGCCTCTTCGCCGTACAGTTGGAAGGTGCTTTCTGGTTCGTCCGACGTGTCCGCCAGTTCGGGGACAGATGTCTGCATGCGGTACGCCATTTCGTATTGAGCAATCCGTGACGCGATTTCCGGATCCCCGATCTGTTGTTCACGAAGTCGATTCAGCTTCGCCAGACGATCCAGCATCGCTCGGCGAGTTGCCTCCGTTCCGCCAGTCGGATCGTTCAGATAGAGCACCGGGTCGCCCTGGCTGCGGAACTTCACGCCCTGGTACTTTGATGCCAGAAAACCGCTGCCCCACAACCGATCGTACAGCGGTTGAGCCTGGTGAAATGTGTTTTTCGTCAGCAGCACGACAAAGGATGGCAGGTTCTGAGTATCACTGCCCAGTCCATAACTCAGCCATGCTCCGATACTGGGGCGTCCCGGCTGTTGATGTCCGGACTGAAAAAACGTGATCGCCGGATCGTGATTGATGGCTTCGGTGTGCATCGACTTTATGACACAGATGTCGTCGACCACCTTTGACATATGCGGCAGAAGATCGCTTAGCCATGTTCCGCTCTGTCCGTGCTGCCGCAACGTCCACGGTGATTTGACGATCGGAAAATTCTTCTGCCCCGCCGTCATCCCGGTCAGACGCTGCCCGCTGCGAATGCTGTCGGGCAATTCACTCATGTGCAGCTTTTCCAGCGACGGTTTGTGGTCGAACAGATCCACCTGCGAAGGTGCACCCGACTGCAGAAGGTAGATCACTCGCTTTGCTTTGGGTGCAAAGTTTGGAAAACCCGCGATACCCGGGCTGGCGACTTCACCTTCGGATCCACCAGCAAGCAGATCCGGATTCAGCAGTGACGCCAGCGCCGCCGTGCTGATGCCCGCGCCGGAACGACCGAAAAAGTGACGCCGCGTTTCGAGCAATCGAAAATCGGATTCAGGATTCGACATGATCACCCTTTGGTAATGGCTTCGTTCAAATTCATCAGCAACCGCGCTACACTGGCAAACGCTGCCAGCTGTGCGTTGTCCAGTTCCGGATTGAACGAGGATTCTCCGACCTGCAGCAGCTTCAGGGTTTCTGTCTGGTTATTCGTACAGCGTTTCAACTCGACGGTGTAGGCGTCTCGCAGCAAGCCTAGTTCATCGTCGTTTGGCATTCTGGCGGTGATCAGGCGAAAACCGTATGCGATGCGATCGTCAATTGTGCGGCCTTCCTGAGTCATCATCCGCTCACCCAGATGCCGGGCAGATTCCACAAACTGCGGGCCGTTCAGCAACAGCAGCGCCTGCAGCGGAGTATTTGTGCGGGACCGCCTCACCGTACAGAACTCGCGTTCCGGCGCGTCGAATGTCTTCAGCATGGGTGAGGGAACGGTGCGTTTCCAGAACGTGTACATGCTGCGGCGATATAAGTCGTCGTTGCTGCCGGTAGGGTACTCTTTGGAATATCCCGGCCTGTTGTTGAGTTCCAGCCACAGTCCCTTTGGTTGATAAGGATAAACGCTTCTTCCACCCAGACGTTGAACCAGCAATCCTCCAGCGGCCAGAGCCGCATCTCGAATTTCCTCACCATCCAGCCGCATTCTCGGACCGCGCGCCAATAGCCGGTTTTCCGGATCCTGCTGATATGCCGCTGCACCAACATGAGATGTCTGTCGATAAGTGGCCGAAGTAATCATCAACCGCTGAATGTGCTTAACGTTCCAGCCGCTGCGTATGAACTCCAGCGCCAGCCAGTCCAGCAGACCGGGATGGCTGGGCAGTTCTCCCTGAACTCCAAAGTCCTCCGACGTCTTCACCAGGCCAACACCAAACAATCGTTGCCAGTAACGATTTACAGCAACTCGAGCAGTCAATGGGTGTCCGGGGTCAACAAGCCACTTCGCGAAGCCCAGTCGATTTGTGGGGGCATCTTTGGGCAGCGGCGGAAAGACGGCCGGAACATCAGGTGCAACCTGTTCCCTGGGCGAATTGTATTCTCCTCGATTCAGCACATGAGTCGCGCGGGGTTCAGCCATGTCCAGCATGATCATGGTGGCAGGAAACGCGGTCGTCTGTTGTCTTTCCAACGCGGCAATTCGTTTTCGCAGCATTTTGTGGGGGTCGTCGTGCTGCAGAAAGTAATTTCGCAGTCGTTCAGACTCACTGTCGGAACGTAGTGTTTTTAACTTAGCCGCGATTTTCCGAATATCCGCCGGAACACCTTCCAGACTCAGTGTCTCTGCCGCGTCATCGGTGATCGAAAGGCGAGGTCTGCCGACGCCGTGTGTGGCAAAGTTGGCCTCATGCCGCAGCCGAAACACCAACTGTGTGCCGCCCTCGTAACCAAACGGTGCAGATGCGATGAACGCGGCCGCTGCGTCTTCTTTTCTTGTTGGCCCATCGACGGCCCAGCCGCTGTTTCCGGAAACACCGTCGATGGCTTTTGCGACCTCGTAATTGGCCTGTGAGTAATCCGCAATCGCTTGAACGAACTTCACCGCTTGTGTCTTCGACGGGGCCTGCAGCGAAGTCGCTGTTAACTCGAATTCGCTCAATACGAAGTTGGAATTCGTGTGTCGTCCCGGTCCGCCGCCCGGCAGCGATTCATGTGTGAAGGCTTCCAGTCGCACAGCGGTCAGCTGCGTTGCCTGAGTTGTTGCCGTGATTTCGTAGACGTCCTGTCGCGGATTGGCCCCACCCGCCACGAATGAGTTGTCATCAAGCTTCGTCAATGTCGACCCGCCCGATGACGTCATCGTCAATGGTGTAATGATGTGCCAACCGGCATTTGGCGATGCGGCGATTCGTTTCGCCCATTCCTCCAGCTCTTGATCCACATTGATCGGTCTGGCCAGATCTGCTTTCAGCTTTGCCAGTCTTGTGTCAAATTCCTGCGTCGAGGGCGCCAGAGGAGAAGAGATCCGTTCACTCGGCGTGAAGCCTCGCATGCCCCGTTCCGGGACCTGATTGAAATACGCATACGTCTGATAGAATTCCTTCTGTGAAATTGGATCGAACTTGTGGTCGTGGCACCGAGCACACCCGATGGTCAGGCCAAGCCAGACTCCGCCCGTTGTCACCAGACGATCCATCACATATTCCGTGCGATATTCTTCATCAATGATGCCGCCTTCGATGGTCACCCCATGATTGCGATTGAATCCCGTCGCCAGACGTTGCTGCGGGTTGGCATTCGGAAGCAGATCGCCGGCCAACTGGTGGACGGTGAATTGGTCGAAGGGAGTGTTGCGGTTGTAGGCGTCGATTACCCAGTCTCGCCACACCCATTGTTCTCGCTCCGTATCGTATTGATAGCCGTTGGTGTCGGCATAACGTGCCAGATCAAGCCAGTGGCGAGCCATATGTTCGCCATAGGCTGACGACGCGAAGTAACGATCCACCATGCGTTCAAATGCATCTGGTGACTGGTCAGCAAGGAAGGCATCGATCTCTTCAATCGTTGGCGGCAATCCGGTCAGGTCGAAAGAGACGCGACGTATCAATGTTTCGCTCGTTGCCTCATGCGCCGGTTCTTTCCCCGCACTTTGCAGACGCGACAGCACAAAGCGATCGACGTCATTGTGCAACGAATCTGAACTACCCACGTCGGGTATGGCGGGTTGCTGCGGAGCAACAAAAGCCCAATGCTGCTGATACTCAGCGCCCTGTTCAATCCACGTCTTCAAAATTGCGATCTGTTTGGCATCAAGCTGTTTTGGTCCGTCGACGGGCGGCATCCTCTCATCGGCATCATCAGAAGTGATGCGACGATAAAGTTCACTGGCATGGGTGTTTCCAGGAACGATGGCCGACTCACCGGAATCGGCCTGACGCAGCGCTGCTTCGCGTCTGTCCAGTCTCAGTCCCGCCTCACGAGTGACCGTGTCAGGACCATGACAGGTGAAACAATGATTGGAAAGAATGGGCCGGACGTCTCGGTTGAATTCAATCTCGACCGCCTGCACAGCCAGCGGCCACGACGCGGCCAGCATGGCGACAAGTGCGGAATAGATGGCGCCTATTCGCCGTGATCTGCACGGGGGAAAACGAGAACAAAATAATGCGTGCTTTTTTGTCATGCTGAATCAGACGATGTTCGCCAGCTGGGGCATTTACTTCTCGACCGTAAACCACCAGCTCTGCTGGTGAGCACTCATGAGGATTTGCCGTTCTTTCTATACAAGCACGCGGCGCAAGCAAGTGGATTTCACAATCGCACCAGACCCACTCGCTCGCGCTTATAGATAGTATTGCGACCCCTCCCCGGCCGCTACCGCGTCCGACCTTCCCGTCAGCGGGAGGGTTTAGAAGCTCGCAACTTCAACGACCTGTTCTTGAGAACGATAGAAGATCCATTATCAAGCCTCGAAGAGGCGTTACTTCGCGTCTGCCGGTTTTGTGGTCATCGGAAAGTTGTCCGTACGAAACGGAGTCAGAGGCAGGCCGATTCTGGAATGGACATTGCAAACCGGGTTGGTGGCCCACGCGTAACGGACCGCGACTGGAGCGGTCACGTCGTCACTCCAGACCTCGATTGAGTCGGTGCCGGTGATCTTCGCACTGGCCCAGACCCACTGACGATCTTCCCCGCAGATGGCGAATCCCCGCACGTCATTCACGTCGACGGTCCGC
This sequence comes from Fuerstiella sp., assembly GCA_024230215.1. Taxonomy (GTDB): domain Bacteria; phylum Planctomycetota; class Planctomycetia; order Planctomycetales; family Planctomycetaceae; genus Fuerstiella. The sequence goes on from JAAERP010000419.1 coordinate 14,791, forward strand.
AATCCACCCGCGATATGGTCGAAGGTCAGGATGGCCTTATTGTCGACGATCCTGATGTCCTGATACGTCGGGCTTTGCGGTTCGATATTTTCTATGCCGTAGTCTTTGGCCAGTGCCCAGCGGACAAGACGAGCGGCGACGTCATACTTGTTTTTCGGATGGATGTCGTTGGCTTCTCCCAGGTCGATAATGACGGCTTCCCCCGTGTTCGGCAGGGACATGGTTTTTGATTGTGACTCGCGCAGTTCGGCCCAGCTGCTCTCGCCGGGCTGATCGACTTCCGCCTGGAAATCGGCCAGCTGCACCCAGTAAAACGGAAAGTCGCCCTGTCCCCATTCCGCACGCCATTGTTCGATCATGTACGGAAACAGTTGAGCGTATTCCCATGCACGACCGGCGTTGCTTTCTCCCTGATACCAGATCACGCCTTTCATACCATAACCCAGCGTCGGGTGGACGACGCCGGCGAAGATATTGCCGGGGCGTTGATTGCCCGCCAGAGTGCTATCGGGTGATCTGGGACCACGTGGAGCACGTTTGCCTGCGGCTTTGGCTTCTGCAGCTTTAGTCTTCCACGCGGCCAGAGCAGCTTCGTATTTTTCTTTCTCTACATCTGACTGAAGTTGAGTTTCACGCTGTTTCCAGCCGTCCATCGTGGACCGGAACCGTGGATCTTTCTCTAATGATTCGCGGCGGACCCAGGCTTCGGCGGCAGAGCCGCCCCAGGCATTGTTGATCAGGCCGACCGGCACATCGAGAATCTCGTGCAGGTAGCGTCCGTAGAAAAAACCGACGGCGCTAAACGCCCGACAGTTGTTGGAATTTGCCGCTTCCCACTGGCCTTTGAAATCACTTTGCAGTTCCTGGGTGCCGACTCGCGGAACAGTGATCAGCCGCAGGTTGGGATGATTGGAGCTCAGTGATTCCACTTCATACTTCCAGTCACCCGCCACTGTCATTCCCATGTTTGACTGCCCGGAACACATCCACACTTCACCGACCAGCACGTCTGTGATTTTCCGACGCGTTGAGCCTTCAATGACGATCGATGCAGGTTCGAAGCTCGCGTCCACTGCGTCCAGTTTTACTGTCCACTTTCCGTCGTCACCGGCCTTCGCCTCTTTGACCTGACCGCGGAAAGCCACAACTACGTTGGTGCCGGGTGTGTCCCAGCCCCATATCGGATTGGCCTGCTTTTGCTGCAGCACCATGTGATCGCTGATGATGGCCGGTAACTTCAATTCCGCCTGAGCGGTGAGCGGAGTTGCGAGCAGAGCGATGAATAAGGCGAACCGGGAAACGGACGAGCGGGAGTGTCTGGAGATCATGATGGCGGGGACTCACGTGGAAAGAAAAGGGTAGGTGTCAATCCGGCCCGGTTGTCGGGCTGGCATTCCCTAATGCTCCCTGAACGCCTGACAAAAAACCAGCGAAGCGGGTCGAAAAACTGAGCTGACGCTGCGTGAGGCGACCTTACTCGAGTGGCCCTGGCTGCTCGCAACCAACCTTGCGCAGCAACAGGAGACTTATGAATGTCGTGGCGACATTCGAGTGCAAGGTCCGGTTCCCACCCCACAACTGCATCACAAGGCGATCGGCCGGTCAGCACCAGCCCTGCATTCGCATCCGAAACGGGAACACGAAAGCAGATTAACCACGGAGGAATACAGAGTTGACGACAGTACGAATACTGTGTGTTTTTGCAAATCGAAGTGGCTTTGGTAGTCTTTGCAAATCTGCTCACTACCTGCCCGGACACCCGCCATGAAGTTCTTTCTGCAGTCCTTCGCGATCACATTCATTTTTCAGATGACGGCCACCGCCCAGACGGCTGTTCCTGATTTCGAACGAATCGTGCTGAGCGAACGGTTTTACAGCGAAGGAGCGACGTTCGCGGACATTGACGGCGATGGTCATCACGACATTGTCTCAGGGCCGTTCTGGTATGCCGGGCCGGAGTTTCGGCAGCGTCATGCGTACACTTCGCCGAAAGTGTTTGCCATATCAGGATATTCAGACCACTTCTTCACATTTGCTGCCGACTTCAACAACGACGATCACCAGGACATTCTTGCGATACCTATCCCCGGGGCGCCAGCGCACTGGTTCGAAAATCCTGGCGACGGCAGCGGCAAATGGAACAAACACCCGGCACTCAGCGACGTCAGCAACGAATCGCCGATCTTTGACGATATCACAGGCAACGGCAAACCCGAGCTGGTTTGTATTCATAAGGGGGCTTATGGATACGCCGTTGTTGACGCTGCAGCTACTGACCAGCCGTGGAAGTTCGTTCCCATCAGTGACAACAAAGTCTATGGCCGGTTTACTCACGGAATCGGTGTCGGCGATGTTGACGGCGATGGTCGACCGGATCTGCTGGAAAAAGACGGGTGGTGGCAGCAGACGGCAACTTCTGGCGAGCCGTTCAGGTTTCATGCATTTCCGTTTGCTCAATCCGGTGGCTCGCAGATGTTTGCGTACGACTTCGACGGAGACGGTGATAACGATGTGATTTCCGTCCAGAACGCTCACGGCTGGGGGTTGAAGTGGTTCGAACAGCGCGGCTCGGACGGTGAGATTGGCTTCATCGCGCGGCAGATTCTTCCTGATAAATTCGATGCGGCTGCGGAGCTGAACATTTCGCAGATGCACAGCCTGGCTCTGGCCGATCTTGACGGCGACGGCGTGAAGGATGTTGTCACCGGCAAGCGGTTCTATGCACATGGCGGCAAAGATCCAGGGGCTCATCAACTGCCCGTGCTGTACTGGTTTCGCACCGTGCGCGGCGGGCCGGAAGTCCAGTTCGAACCGCATCTCATCGACGAACTCACCGGCGTGGGGACTCAATTAACCGTCGGTGACGTGACTGGGAATGGGCACCCGGACATCGTTGTCGGAAACAAACTGGGCACGTCCCTCGTAGTCAATTCCGGTACTCCGGTCGACAGCGAAAAAGCTCTGACCCCGCTTCAGAAGCAGATCGGCAGCACTGATTTTGCGGAGATTATTCGTTCCGCTGACCCACTCAGCCCGGAAGACGAGAAAGCCACATTCCTGCTGCCTCCCGGGTTCTCTGCGGAATTGGTTGTGGCGGAACCGACTATCGCCAAGCCCATGAATATGGCGTTTGATGAGCGAGGCCGTCTATGGGTGACATCCTCCGAAGAATATCCGGTCGCAGCGCCTAGCGATCGAAAAGGCAGGGACAGGATAGTCGTTCTGGAAGACAAGGACGGCGACGGACATCGCGAGACCATCACAACCTTTGCTGACGGGCTGAACATTCCTATTGGGCTGTACCCGTACAAGGACGGCGTGATCTGTTTCAGCATTCCGAATATCTGGTTTCTGCGCGATACCGATGGTGACGGCACAGCGGACAAGCGGGAAAAGCTGTACGGTCCGGTCGGCTACGAGCGTGATACTCACGGTTTGTGCAATGGGTTCACGCGAGGCTTCGATGGCTGGCTGTATGCATGTCACGGATTCAATAATCACACCACGGTCGCTGGCGCCGACGGTCACGAAATAACAATGCAGTCAGGCAACATTTTTCGGATGCGACTGGATGGTTCGCGGGTTGAACATTTCACGCACGGTTTGGTGAACCCGTTTGGAATGAGTCAGACGCCGTCGGGTGATTTTCTGGTCGCGGACTGTCACACAAAACCGATCTCGCTGTTGATTCCCGATGGCTATTACGACAGCTTCGGCAAGCCTCACGATGGTCTGGGCTATGTCCCCAACGTTATGGAACATTTGCATGGTTCGACGGCCATCGGCGGAATCTCGCAATATAATTCGAGCGTCTTCCCTGCTGTCTACCACGGCAACACCTTTGGCGGCAACGTTATGACGGGCCGTATCAACAGGAATTCGCTGCAGCAAGTCGGTTCCAGCGTTCAGGCGCGCGAAGAACCGGATCTGTTGATTGCAGCAGATCCCTGGTTTCGCCCTGTGGACCTGCAGGTGGGCCCTGACGGAGCACTTTATGTGGCCGATTTCTATAACCGTATCATTGGCCACTACGAAGTGAAACTGGACCATCCCGGCCGCGACCGACATCGAGGACGTATCTGGAGGATCGCTTACAAACCAACCGATCAGCGACGCGATCCCGGAGCGAATTCGCGACCACTGCGGACGTTGCAGGCACAGACCGCCGAAGAATTGTTCCTGGTTCTTACGTCTCCCGACCAGGCACAGCGAGCCCTGGCGACCGATCGCCTTGTCGATGAATTCTCTGCGGTGGCAGCAACGTTGGCGATGAAGGGCCTGTCGCACTCCAGCGAATTCGTTCGGATTCATTCAATGTGGATTCTGCAACGGCTTAGCCAATTGTCCGACCGAGTTGTTGTGGCGGCGGCGGCGGACCAGGCTGAGCTTGTGCGGATTCATGCTTATCGAGTCATGCTTGACCGCGCTGCTTTGACCGCGACCATGCAACAGTCATTGTCGGCGGGGCTGCAGGATTCATCGGCGTTGGTGCAGCGGGTGGCTGTACACGCTGCCGCGCGGCACCCGGATCCTGCGTTGACTGGTGTGCTGATGGAAATGTTCCACCAGACGCCCGGCAATGATGTTCATCTGCGGCATTCGATTCGGATGGCCATTCGTAATCTGCTGAGGGATTCGGCGCTGATGAAACAGATTGTCGCAGACGTGAATCCCCAGAATATCAAATTGATCGCCGGGATTTGTCTGGGTCTGGGAACGCCGGAGGCCGGTGAATTTCTCGTAGAGAATCTTCGTGCACTCAGTGACGCGGAGCCTGCCGTGTTTGCGGAATATGTTAAATTCGCTGTCCGGTACGTTTCAGAGGACACGGTCACCGAAATTGCCAGTATTGCTCGCGAACGTTTTCGGGGTGAGGTGGACCTTCAACTAAGTCTGCTGCAGGCCTGTCGTGAGGGGTTCAGTCAGCGTGGTTCACAACTACCGCCAGTGATTCAGTCATGGGCGACGGATGTGGCGGGCGAGTATCTGGATCTGGAGAACGGTCAGCTGCCGCCGAAGGGCGCTCGCCGTATTTCATGGACGTACGTGCCTCATCCTGAATCGCCGGAAACCAACAATACGTTTGCCACGTCCTTTACGCGTACGTCTTCCGATGGCATGAAGAAGACTCCGCTGATCAGCAGTTTTCCACGCGGCGAACGACGAACGGGGATTTATCGTTCGGCGGTGTTTGAAATCGATGGCCCGTTTCATTTTTACATGGCGGGACACGACGGAGTTCCATCGAAAGATCCAGGCTTGAAGAACTTTGTGCGGCTTCGTGATGCGGCGACTCACGAAACACTGCAAACCTGGTATCCACCGCGAAACGACACGGCTCAGAAATTCGAATGGACGCCGGACGAATCCAAACCCGTTCGTGCCTATGTTGAGATTGTGGACGGTGATACGGAAACGGCATTCGCGTGGCTGGCGGTGGGACGTTTTGCTGTTTCCGGTCTGAACCCTCACACGTCGGCCGGACGACAACGCAACGGGATTACTCTGGTCAGCACATTCCGTCTGACAGGACTTCGACCGGTCATGGTCGAATTGCTGCGACGCAGAGAATCCAACGTAGAGGCTGCCGCGGTGGTTGCGCAGGCGCTGGCGACGATGCAGGCAGACAGTCAGGTGTATGCGTTTGCCGCTGCGGTGCCGACCCAGGGGATGACGCCGCAACAGCGATCAGCGGTGTATGAAGATCTGATTTCCGGTGCGGACAGTCAGACTGCGGAACTGATGGCCGGAATCATGAAAGTGGCCACGTCAGCCGAACAGCTTCGGATCGCTCAGGCACTATGTCGTGATGTTGCAGGGGCGACGATGTTAGTCGCGATGGCGGAAAAAGGCGCAGCCGCGGCAGAGTTGCTGCGACGTCCTGTGATTGCTGATCCTATCACTGCGTTTGGAAATGCGGACCTGAGTTCTCGTGTGCACGGCGTTGTCAAAGATCTGCCGGACGCGAATGCGGCCGTGGAACAGTTGATCAAGGCTACCAGAGCCGAATACCTGCAACAGCCGGGCAACGCATCGGCCGGGGCGGCGTTGTTCGAAAAGAACTGTTCGGTGTGTCACCAGATCGCGGACAAAGGCAAGAAGGTGGGGCCGAACCTGGACGGCATCGGCAAACGTGGACTGGATCGACTGGTGGAAGATATTCTCGACCCGAACCGTAACGTGGATGTGGCGTTCCGGTCCACGACAGTGCTGACAACAGCCGGCAAGGTGGTGAGCGGACTAAGCAAGGGAATCGATGGCGCGCGACTGATCGTGGTCAATTCGAAGGGCGAAGAAATCTCGATTCCCCAGGACGAAATCGAGGAGCAGATTATCTCCCGACGGTCACCCATGCCCGGCAATATTTCCGAGATTGTGAACGAACAGCAGTTTCGTGATCTGCTGGCGTGGTTGCTGAGTCGCTGACCGCAGCGTCCTGCAAGTACGTCGAATTCCTGATGCCTTATGGTGCGCATGCCGAAGCGGAGCTTCGGGGATATGCAGTCCCAAACTGGAGTTTGGGATCGAGAGTCGCCGGGTCTGTGTCCTACCCGTTCCTGAAGCGTTACTTCAACTTTCGGCCAGAAACGCGTTCATGTTCTTCTTGTAGGCTTCCACGCCCGGTTGGCCATAGGGATTTGTTCCCACCAGTCGGCCCTCGACCACTGTCGCCAGCATCAACATCTGAAACAGCTGCCCGACGGTATGGGCGTCAATCGTTGGCAACGCAATATCGGCTGTGGGTCGGTTGTCGTCCGCGTAGGCTTTATTCGTGCCGTCGATGGCTGCCTGCAGAATGCGGGGCAGTTTGTAGTCGGCGAACTTATTCAGTTGATCAAAGTCGTCCTCACGACCGGGCAGTGTCAGTGGTTTGGACGATGTTCGTCCGGGCAGTACATTCGTGATCAGTTTGTCGCGTCGACCTTCCTGATGCTGCTGTCCTCGACTGTGCAGGTCGCGAGTATTTACAACCGTCAGCGGAGTGGCACCCAGTTCGTGTTTGCCCAGGCTTTCTGATAATAGCTGGTCGTACCACAAACCAATGGCCTCAAGCTTGCAGCCCCAGGTCGACAGGATTCGAGTGGTCATACCCTGGTCGATTTCGAAAGCATGCGACACCGCCGTGTAATCCAGAACCGCATTACTGCCGTAGTCCGCCGATCGAAGATGTTCCGTCATGTCGGCTGCGCCCTGCAATAGAGCTCGAATGTCGATTCCGGCCACTGCTGCTGGAAGAAGTCCAACAGGTGTCAGCACAGAAAAACGTCCACCGATTCCGTCCGGGATGGAGAACACGTCTTCAAACTTTGCGTCGTTTGCCAGGTCTCTCAATCGTCCGGCATCACCTGTCACGGGAACAATCAGCTGCCGAACGTCATCACCGAAGCGTCGTTCCAGTAGTGCTCGAAAGTTGCGAAAGGCGGCTGCGGTTTCCAGAGTACCGCCTGACTTGCTGATCACGATGACGGCTGTGCGACCGGTTGGTTTCGACGAGTCTGCGGCTGCCGCCGCCCGAGCGTCCAGCAGATCCAGTAACGCTTTCTGGTTGTCGGAATCGACGTTCCAGCCTTCAAAGTAAATTCGAGGCACGCCCTGCCGTTCCTCGCGCGACTGTTCGTTGTGAAACGGATCGTTCAGCGCTTCGAACATGGCTCGCATGCCCATGTACGACCCGCCGATTCCCAGAACAACGACGGAATCAGCGGTCTCACGCAGTCGTGCCGCACAACGTTCGATCCGCGCGACAAGGCTGTCGTCGCCGTTTTCGTTCAGGTTCAGCAGAAGCTCTTCGGGCCACTGAATGAAACCGGCATCCAGCGGATCCTTTTCTTTCGGAACTGCCTCACCGCTCTGCCACAGCGTGACGTCATTCAACGTTTCGTCACGAGCTGCTTCGATGGAATTGCGTAACTCGTCCAGTCGGCCGTCGTTCAGGTAGCCTGTTGCGGCAGACGCGTCGTATTTAAGAAGTGGCGATGTCATGAAGTGTCCATTCGTCGACTACAGCGTTTCGCGCTGACTTATGGCCGCGAAAAAGGCCGCGAAAAAGGCCGCGAAAAAAGCTCTTCAACAGCAGTTCGGTCGCTCCCACGAGCCAGCACCGTCCACGACAATAAGTAAACTGCTCCAGGAGAGTATTCGGTGGCCAATGCACGTGTGTCCGGAACGCCCGCGACTGACCTGATTGCTGAGTTTTAGTGAATTTGCAACAGATCACAATTCACCGTCGCAGAGCTGGGGTGTGCACTTCATTTGGCAAAGCCAGTCGAACACACGTTTGACGCTGATACGGCCCGTGCCAATCGGCTCGATCAATCTTCGTCAATCCATAGTCCGGATTCGACCATGCGACTGATCTGTTGATCGGCTGCCTTGACGAAGCTGTCCTCGTTTTCGGGTGCCACTGGCTTTGCCAGTGATTCCTGAGCTCGTTCCAGCACTGGCAGAGCCAGTGGCACACTCGCTTGCCGCGGGTCTGGTCCGTGCTCCTCAGTCGTCCCTGCGTCATTCGTTGTTTTCTGGCGTGGAACATTCGGACGGTCGAATACCTGCCGTGTGAAACTCGTCAACAGTACGTCGACGTCTGATGTCTCGGGCTTTGCATCGGCGACGGTGAAGTCAAATGGAATGCTCCATGGCCCTGGCACACTGTTGGTGGCATTGATTGCTCTGACCCAAAAGCGGTAGTTTCCCGCTGATAGTGCGGTCACGACATTGAAGCTATTGGTGGTCAGATTATTCTCCCGAATAATCTGCGATGTTGCGGTTGTAAGATTGTCGACCTGCAACACGTAACCGGACGCGCCCGCTACGGCTGTCCACGTGATTATGGGCGTTGTGTCGGTAATCGTACCAAGCGGTCCTTGTAGCCCAGGGCGACCACTGGGGTCTGTCGTCGCCACGCTGCTCCATTCGCCGGCAGCGCCGGTGCCATTTATGGCTCGAACCCACCATTGCCAGGGGCCGGCGGACAATGGCGTCGTCGGTGTCCACGAAGTGCCGACGATGTTGTTCTGCGAAACAGCGGTACTGCCGTTATGCAGATGAATGTCATACAGAATTGCCGTTGCTGCTGGTGCCCATTGAAACGTTGGCGTTGTGTCGAAGGTTGGCGTCACTGGACTGACAACGCTGACTGGCAGACTGACTGTCGCTGCGTCCACCACAAAACTCTGAGATCGACTCCAGCTGCCGGGGTCGCCGTTTGTCTTGTAGGACTTCACCCAGACGCGATAATTGCCGTCGACGAGCGCGGGCGGATCGAAACTTGTTGCCGTGATACCGCTTGTCCGGTACACAAGCCCCAGGCCGTCGTCGTTGAACAAATAGACCTCATACGACCCGGCACCGGCGACGGCCGTCCACGTGATTGTCGGTGCTCCGGAAGTCGTTGTGCCTGTTGGCGTCAGCACGTTTGGCCAGCCACCGACGTTGAATTCCCCAAGTTGGCTCCAGACGCCACCCGTGCTGCCAGCGGTGAACGGCCGAATCCACCATCGGTAATCACCAGCTACCAGGGCGGACGACGGAGTGAAATTCGTTGCTGTGATACCGCTTTGGTTGATGACCACCGTGCTGCCTTTTTGTACGTACAGTTGATACGTGCTGGCGCCGGTGATGGTTGACCATGAAAACTGCGGAGTTGTTTCAAACTGCGGACTGAGCGGTGCGATCAGTTGCGGACCAATATAGAAATCCTGGCTGCCTGACCATTGTGCAGCCACGCTCCCGGCATCGTAGGCACGTACCCAGACGCGGTAGAGTCCGAAGTCAAGGTCGGCCGAAGGTGTGAATGACGTCGATGTTACATTGGTGTCGTGGATAGCCTGGACCAGGCTGGCTGTGATGTTGTTGGCCCAGACTTCGTAACGAACTGCTCCGTTAATGGCTGCCCATGAAATCATCGGCCTTAATGTTGCCTGGTGAAACGTCAGACTGCTTTGCGTTACCGGAATGTTTACGTGAACCGTAATCGGAGTACTCCAGGGGGAGGTCGCTCCATTGCTTTGTTTTACCCGCACCCAGATGTTGTATCGGGCAATGGGCAGTGACGAGGACGGTGTGAAGGAATTCGTTGTCACGGTTTCCTGCACGAACGACACCTGCCCGGTGGCAGTGTTTGTGTAGGAAACTTCGTAGCCATTTGCTCCGGTCACGGCCGTCCAGTCCAGCTGGAATTGTCCATTAGCTGTCACCGTGTTGTGTGCGGTCGTAATCGTGGGAGCCGGAAGTTGAGTCTGAATCAGGTAGTCTTCGACTTCACCATCCGGCAGGGCACCTCGAGGCGAAGGGCTCGCGACAGTTTGTGACGTAAAACGGAAACGCAGATACGTTGAACCCGGTGCTGCCGCCGCCGGCACAGTAAAGCTGAGGCTGTTGCAGCCCGACACAAGCGTCTGGTTGGTCAGAACCAGTTCACCGCCATCGTCGAAGCTGCTGTTCGCGTTGGCGTCGAACCAGACATTCAGAAACCCACTTCCGGAGGCCGTCACATCAAACGTGGCGAGCGTTCCCTGAACGAAGCCGGATGTCATGGTGACGCCATCGTCCGTATCCCCGGATGCCGCAGTGTTTGGCTGACCATCCGTATCGGCATCGACGCCCGCACCGAGAAATGGTCCGGCACCGATGACGTGTCGAGCACCATCGTTTGCGCTGAGAGTGGGATATCCCGGGTCGGGAGCATCGCCAAAATCATATTGCGTGGTTGGGGCAATCACGGCGGTGGTGGTTTCGAAGTCCACTTTCATGTTTTCAGTACCAACGACAACTCCTGTGACAATATAGGTGTCAGCGAGTCCTCCTCCGCTTACAGTGACGTTGTAAGTACCAGCTGGAACCTGGATCGAATATCCGCCAGCCGTGCCAATAGTCTCAGAGGTTTCCTGGGCAGTGCTGGTGTTGGTCACTGTGACTGTGCCGCCGGCGCCGGCCTGTTCACCAACGGTGTAGAAACTGTCATCGCTGCTGGATGCATCGCTGGCATCGGTGAAGACCACGCCCGTGACAAACGGCTGACTGGCCTGCGTGCCGAAGTTCTGTGTCGCAATGCCGGCATTGTGAACGGCATTTACTCCACCACCCAGAATGTTGTTGGTGTCCGTGAAGCTGCCGAAGTTCACTCCCAGGCCAACTTCGAAATACTGGTTGTTCATGAAGTTCACGCGGTGCCCCGAACTGCTGTACAGGCCGTTGTGCATCTGGCTGGTGACTAATGGGCTGTTGGGGGCAAAGTAGGTTTGGATCGCCAGGTTTTCACCGGTGCGGGTCCACGGATATCCTGCATTGGTCACTCGCTCAGAAGCGGTAGTGCTTCCCGGTGCCGGACTGGTGTGGGCGAAAAAACCGCGGGCAAACATGTCCGCCGTATGGCCGTCGGCCGCTGCGTCAAGCTGACTGTTCGGGGCCAGCGGTTGCTTGGCGGCGGTTGAGATGGTCCTGGTGCCAACCCCTGATTCAGGTCAATGCCCTGTCGTGCGGCTTCAGCAGCCGGATCGGCTCGAGCACGATTGACCAGTTCCAGCATCAGCTGTTCTTCGGGCGTGAACGCGCTGGCTGCCAACAGGCATTTGTCTTCAAGTTGTTCAATGGCAGATTCAGTTCGCGTCTTAAGTCTGCGGCGTCGGTTTCGATCAGTACGTGTCTGAAAAATCCAACACTGAATGCCCTTACCGGGGCTCGACCTGCGCATGTTCTACCTTCAGCTTGTTGACTTGTTGTTTCGCGCTGACACCGGGCAGGGATTCACTGACCCTGCGTTCCCAAACGCTCCATCCTGTGTTTCGAGTCGTTTGCTGCCAGACACGAGATTCAAACAGTTCTACCACGTCTGGGGACCTGCGGAGCACCAGGACGCGGACGTCGTCAGGGATATCTTCGGGATGAAGGCCGTCAGCCTGGAAACAACGATCAAAAGCAGCTTTCCGTGTGGGAAATCCAGGTGTGTTGAAATGGTGGCCCAGCCACGGACGTGCATCAGCATAGCTGGGTAGCAGATAATTCAGTTCCAGTGACTCCAATAGAACGGCACCGCGTTTCCCGTGCAGATCCGACAGCAGTGTTCGTTCTTCGATGTCCAGATGAAAGCCGTCGACCTGATAAAACTGCCGTTTTGAGTGGATCACGGAAAAAAAGAAATTGTCCGCCACAACTGCAACCACCAATAACATTATAGCGTATTTGGGGGATCCGTGACGGGCGCGATTCCACCATTTCGTGATCACGGGCAGGCCGATCAGAAACATGGGCATCCACACATAGCCTCGCGTGAAATGCAGCGGCTGCACCGGATTGATGATGCGATCATGAAACGCCAGTCCGGTCGCGACAATTAACGCGCACAGCAGTAGTTGTTCCGTGCGGCTGAATGCACCTGCAGTGCAGGCTGCGAGCTTCTGCTCGGATTCCTGAACGTCGGCCGCGGGACTGGAGGCAGCGACGTGAATATGTGACGAAGTCGCCAGTTTGCGAAAGACCAGTACCACGCAGGGGATGAATACGGGCACGTAAGCGAGAATCGCGGACTTCCAGGAAAGGCTCCAATCGAGTTCCCAGACCTGCTGTAGTTCGGCGTGCTGAGGAAACGTGGGCAACCAGACTTTGTAGTAAAGCAGGAATGTCAACAGCAGCGACGCCGAAATGGACAGTTGGTTTCGAGCGGTTCGGGTGCGACAATTGAAAAACTGGATGCCTCGCCATAGGTTGATCGTCAGCAGGAGTTCCAGGCCGGACCACGGGTGAGTTGTCGCAAGCAGCAGCAGGCAAGCGTTGGCGACACGTTGCTTTGCTTTGATTTCTGCCAGCCAGCAGCAAGCCACGAGCGTGTGATACACGGCTTCTGTCGGAAACAAAGCGTTTCGACCCCAGTTGAGGAACCACATGCCTCGACCGGGGTCGAACTGCAGCACCGATTCCAGCCACGGTGTTGACTGCAGGCCCGAAGTGACTGTGCCAGCGAAACATAGTATTCCACCTCCCCACATGGCCAGCAGGAAGGCCAGATTACCATGGCGGGGGCTTCCCCTGACATCGCCGCGGTTGGGTGGTTCTGCCGCGAATCGGGTCTCACTGCATGTTCGATGCTGTACAAGTGACCATGTGGCCCATGCGAACGCCAGTGATGCGAAGAACGTCAACGACAGAATCACGTTGCCTGGGTTGAATCCGCAACCGGCGGTCGCCAGGCCCAGCATCCACGGCAGCCAGTGAGCATAGATCGCTGGCGACTCCAGGGCGGGGTCATACGGGTTCGGATAGAAGATGCCGTTCCCTCGTTCAAACGCGGCGCGACCATTTGCGACGTAATACGGAAGTTCGTAGTGAAAGAAACCGGTCGCAGTCTCCGGGTTTGACGCAACATGCGCAATCGGCACGGCCCAGAACGGCAGCAGCGAGATGACGATCAGTCCCAGCACACGCGGCGCGCTAAACGGGGCGTCGTTCGGGGAAAGCACATCGACGTAATTGTTGTCAGTTGCGGCGGATTGGGATCTCTGGTCGGCAGCAGTGTGGGGCATGGGAAGAGAGCTGATCGCCATCACGCATCACTCCGCGCGAGTTGTACTTCTGTGCCCAATTTCTCCGTGCCCGCAAGGGATATTCACGGCGACCCAAAGGTCTCATCTCACTGGTGGAAGTTCAGCAGGTCCGGTAGGAACCGGCCCTGTGCCAACACTGTGAATGTCAACACGTCTGATGTTGGCAGATGTCGCGTCCTTTGAAATCTTTCATCTCACTGCTGGCAACATTCGGCCATTGCTCAGTTTTTGAGTCACCCGGCGTGAGCTTGTCGCCGACAGGCTCTGGCCGCGAGTGGTCACCAGGCCGACTCCACGCGCAGGGGCCTCACCGGTCAACAGTTCCATCAGCCACGGGCTTGGTCTTGGAATCACGACCACCTGTTTCCCTTTGGATGGGTCTGCCGAATCGATGATTAATGTTATTTCGGTTGGTGCATCCGCTGAACGTGTTGATGTTGTCATGACAGGCGACGCGGCGAACGGGTCCGGCAGTTCTGCTGCCGTGCGTTCTGCAATGGCCGACTGCATTGGGGGGGGCGTTTGTTCGGTGGCAGTCGCGTTTTCGGCAAACAGCGCGTCGAACGGGTTGTCGTCGGTTTCCCCCACTGGGCTGTTTGGCGCTGGAGGTGCGGCAGGTTCCGGTTGCGCGTTGTTGAAGATCGCCGGTTTTTTTCTGAACAGGGCATCCAGTTTCAGCTGAGTCATGACTGTTCGGATGGCGCTCACACCAGTGTACAACCCCTGCTTTGCCGATCGGTCGGCGGCGCTGCAGACTCCGATCACCTCGCCTCTGGTATTGAACAGTCCGCCGCCCGAACGTCCCTGTGAGGGGTCGGTGGTGCACAGGATGTTTTCAGGGCCTTCGTAACGGTTGATGTCGACGACCGTCATATTCAATCGGGTTGGCAGATCGCCGTTGCTGCACCCGATGCTGAAAACAGCATCGGTTTTCACTAATGAGCCTGACTCTGCCAGAATCGCGACCGGCAGTGCCGACACGTTTCGAATCTGCAGAAATGCGATATCGGAATCGTGATCGCCACCAACAACCGTTGCCGGGTACTTCAGTACTTCGCCGTTATCAAAGACGTCCACAAAAAATGCAGCATTCTGTCCGACATCCTTAAACAGATGAGCACATGTCAGGATCGTTGACTGTCCCTGGCTGCTGTGGATCACAGTACCGGTACCGAAGTCGTGCATGTTGCCGTCAATCATGCGGACACGCACACTGGATTTCATGGGCAATGCGTTGGTGGCGACTGGAGCGGTTTCGTTGTCCGGACTCTGAGCTCGGAAATTCGGGTGTTCCAGATCGTCATCCGCACCTTTCTTGCCACCGCCCAGGCCGCGACGCACGCGATCAACCAATCCTCCAAAACCGGACCGTGGCGTGTCGGAAGCTGCTACCGTTTTCGGCTGGTCATTGCTGGCAAGCTGTGGTTCCTCAGCAGGGGGGGCGGTTGCGACGTTCTGCCGTCGCCGTGCAGTGCTCAGCTTGCGAGACGCATCCTGCATGGCCTGTCGGAGTTCACTTTCTGCCGTGATTCCCAGAAAACGCCGTTTTTCCTGACCTTCGACAAGCAGGATAAATGCTGGAATGCGATCGACGTTGTACTTGCGAGCCATGTCCGGTTGCTCGGTGATGTCGATTTTACGAATGGGAAACTTGTTCTTTTCCATTCGCTGCAGCACGGGCACCATCTGTTGGCAGGGCTGACAGTAGCCGGCGGTAAAGTCGAGCAAAACGACGTCCGGTGGTGGCTGGCCGTTCGGGTCGGCAGCCATCATCAGCATTGCAATTAATTTCATAGTGGCTTCCCTGCCAGTGAATGCCGGAATGCGGACTCAAAAGGACTCCGGGACCGATGTGTAAACTACCTTGCCGGCAGTTCCACCAGCGGTATCTGGTCCCTTTGAAGTTCCTTTCGAATCTCAGTGGACGACAAATCCTTTGTCAGTCCGTTCCCGTCGGAATCCGCGTTTTTTTGTAAGTGTTACCAAACGTTCGTTGTAAATGCTTCAACGACACACAGCTGTTCCCGTGTGTAAATGTCTCAGATGCTGGAGATGCGGGAAAGCCAAAACACTGCGGAACATGCCGTCCGGTGTCCTTCCACTTCGCCGCCACCGTCCGGTGCTGTTGATATTCGTGGGGGGGGCTGAGTTTCCACGAACGCCGTTTCTTTCTGTCCACACGGCGAGACTTGCAACCTTCGTGCCAATATCGGCGCTAACGATGCTTCAGGGCCGCTTCCATCTCCCGTTTGTGGTCCTGTTTCTTTAGATTCTCGCGTTTGTCGTGCAGCTTACGGCCCTTGCACAGCCCCAGTTTGACCTTGATAAAGCCGCGTGCAATAAACACAGAAAGCGGAATCAGTGTCAGTCCCTGTTGCTCACCGCTTTCCGCGAACTTACGGATCTCACGACGATGCAGCAGCAGCTTCCGTTTTCGTCGACGTTCGTGATTGAACACTGTTGCCTGAGGATATTCCGCGATATCAGCGTTAATCAGCCAGACTTCGTTGCCGTCAACTCGAGCGTGTGCGTCCTCAATGGAGATCTTTGTGTCTCGAATGCTCTTGACTTCGCTGCCGTACAGCTGGATCCCACAATCGATTTCGTCCAGTACATCGTATTCGTGCCGGGCTTTGCGGTTCCGACAGACCACACGTGAATTCGGGTCATCTGCGTTTTTCGGTTTTTTTTTCTGGCGAGCCATGAGAAGAGCTGTTGTCCATCAATCGGTGGGGTATCTACGTATGCCGCAGTGAACGTGGGGGCTGACTGGCGAACGGTGAACATTCACGGAACAGGCTTCGTCATGCAGGCGACCCATGATGGCACCACCGTGCCACAGTTACAATTGTCCGGCATTCTCTTTGTAGAATGCGTCGCCAGCACATCGTTTTTTGCGGTGTGACACATGGCGGATATGCCCAACTGAGACAACAGAGGCGTGACACGGGGGGATGAAAAGGGTTCGAAACCACCAACACGCCGTGTCAACTGACGTTCGTGGACAAAATTGTTTTCCGGGAATCGTTCAAAAGCGGTGACCAGTCAAGTTGACGTTCGGGGTATCGCAAGCGAATAATCATGACCAATGTGTTCAGACGAATGTCAGGCCGGTCGCTGGATAGCTGACGGTCGCTTCAGGTCCGAACCTCGTGCGGAAGTATTAAGGGAGTAATCTTAGCGCCACCAATGGTCTCCTGGTGTTGCGGTTCCGAGTTCCGGATCCGGCACCGAAGGCCAGACTCACGTAAGAATAATCACGCGACGCATGCGCACATTGCGAATCAGACGACGGCACGAATGCTGCACTGGCCGTCTTCAATCGCACTTCGGCTGATTCCGGTAATGGGAGCATTCCGTGGAATCGCGATTTTCCGGGGCCGGACGATTGATTTTTCTGATTCACGGGTATGCTGAGAGACTACAGGTTTGCAACAACATTGCAGGATGCATTCACTGATCAATTTTTGACGTTGGCGGCAGTGGCTTTCCATGATCTTCATCACAGGTTTTCGACAGGCAGGTGATGGTGGACTGATTCTGGAGGTCACGTCCAGGTCGCTTTGGGCGACTCAGGCGTAGAATACGTGTGTCTCACATGGAGGCACGGACACTCGTGTTTATATATTCGGAGCAAAGCTCCACTTCTCTTGTTTGAACTGGTTCATTCCGGTCGTGCAGAGAAGAAATCATAAAGAAGGGGATTCGCGTGCATCGTCTCGATTCAGGACTGAGAGCGATCATTGAGAAAGCCAGGGAACGCGGCTTCGTCACAGTACAACAGGCTCACGCGTGGTTGCCGGACGAAGGTGGTGACCCGGCCATGGTAGACAATCTGATCAAGGCCATTGATCAGCATGGATACGACTTCATTGAGGATCCGGACATCCCGCTGGAGCCGGAACCGATTGAAGAAGAAGTGCGGGAAGAACAGGCGGAAAAAGCGGCTCGTGCATTGTTGGGACCGGAAACATCGGCGCTCTCGTCACGCGATCCGATTCGCATGTACCTGAGCCAGATGGGCAACATCCCCCTGCTTAGCCGTGACCGCGAAATCTTTCTGGCAAAACAGATCGAAGTGATGCGAAAACGGTTACGCCGTCACGTCATCGAATCTGACTTCGCCCTGCGGATTGCCGTTGATATCATTGAAAAGGTCAATCGTCAGGAACTGCCCTTCGAACGAACTCTGCGAACATCCGAGACAGAAGACGTTCGGAAGGAGCAAATCGAAGGCCGCATGGAAGCGAATCTCGCATCATTGCGTTTCCTGATGGTCGAAAACGAAGAAGACTTCACGGCCTGGCGGGCCTGTGATGAAGGTTCTGAGGAACAGGCATTTCTGGGCACGCGAATTCGCGAACGACGTGTCAAGATGTGTTCGCTGTGCGAAGAGCTGAGTGTTCGGACTCACCGCCTGCAACCCGTCATGAAACGGATGCTGCAGATCGGCGAACGCATCGAGCAACTGCAGGACGAAATTGCCTGTCTGAAGGGATTGAAGTCTGCAGAATCAGAACGGGAATCGCTGGAACGCGAACTCGAAGAATACATCGAGATGGTTCTGGAAACACCGGAACAGTTCCTTGAACGCTGCCGTGGAATCGACAGTCGCATGGAAGGCTGGACGGATGCCAAGCAAAAGCTTTCCGGTGGTAACCTGCGTCTGGTCGTTTCCATCGCCAAGAAGTACCGCAACCGAGGGCTCAGCTTTCTGGACCTGATTCAGGAAGGCAACGCCGGCCTGATGCGAGGCGTTGAAAAATACGAATACCGTCGAGGTTATAAGTTTTCGACGTATGCAACGTGGTGGATTCGACAGGCCATCACGCGAGCCGTCGCGGATCATGCTCGAACCATTCGTATTCCGGTTCACATGTTCCAGAATATCTCGATGCTGAAAGCCAAGGCCGAAGAGATTCGTCAGGCAACCGGTCGCGAGCCCAGCAACGAAGAGCTGGCAGAGGCGGTCGGCATGAGCATCGAGGAGACCGAGCGCATCATGAAGACCTGGAAGCATCCAATCAGCCTGGATACTCCGGTCGGCGAAAGCGAAGACAGCAGCTTTGGCGAGTTCCTGGAAGATTCGCACGAACAAAGCCCTGCGGAATCGGCCGCCAAGCAGATGCTGCGTGACAGGATTGATCACGTCCTGAAGAGCCTGACCTATCGCGAACGCGAAATCGTCAAATTGCGATACGGCCTGGGCGACGGTTACAGCTACACCCTGGAAGAAACCGGTCGTATCTTCAAGGTGACTCGTGAACGGATTCGGCAGATCGAAAGCAAAGCGCTGAAGAAACTGCAGCACCACACACGCGCCATCCATCTGAAAGGCTTCGTCGACCACGTTTCGGAAGACGAAGAAGAAGACGCGGAGAAGTCAGGTGACGGCTCACCGCCGTCACAAGCCTCCTCTTCTGATGCCTTGGGCGTTGCCTGATGTCAGCAGAATGGCTGGTTGAGTAGAGCTCATTAAAGCCCCGGTCTCTCGAAGAGATCGGGGCTTTTTGGGTGTTTATGGCGGCGTGCTGCCGCTCAAAATGGTCGATGAGGCAAACTGCTGCCGTCACAGAGGACCAATTTCCACTGGCTTCAAGTTTAGCGGCGTCCTCCGTCGACGAAGTCGAAAGTTCCGCCTATTATCTCTGAACTTACAAGCGCGGCTGTGTGCAGCGGATCGCCCTGGTGCCTGTTGTTAGGGCCTGTCGTGAGGGCGGCTTACTACTTTCGCGCAACTTTTGGGCCACCAATCGAGGTGGATGAGCAGTTTCCGAGTCTCAGCTCGAATCAGCTTGCGGGCCGTCCCGCATCACGTGACGGAAGAAAGAGATCTTAAGATGGGTTTGTTCGAAGGTAAAAAGGGGCTGGTGCTGGGCATCGCCAACGATCGTTCCATCGCCTGGGCTATTACGGAGAAACTGCATCAACAGGGCGCGGAGATCGGCTTCACTCACATGCCGGACGCAGGTGGTCGACCGAAGAATGAGCGGAAGGTCAGCAAGCTGGTCAACCCGATCGGTGCTAAATTTCTGATGCCATGTAACGTCTGCGAAGATTCTGATCTTGAGGCTGTCATGGAAAAGGCGGCTGCGGAATTCGGGAAGATCGATTTTATACTGCACAGCGTTGCCTTCGCACCTCCCGCTGACCTGACCGGGCCGACCTGGGCTTCCAGTCGCGAGGGTTTTAAACTGGCCATGGAAATCAGCGCTTACAGCCTGCTGGCAGTTTGCGGTGCCGCTAAGAAGAAGGATCTGTTCAGCGAAAATTCCACTGTCCTGACGCTGTCGTACTTTGGTGGAGAAGAAGTGATTCCTGGTTATAACCTGATGGGGATCTGCAAAGCCGCGCTGGAGTGCGGCGTTCGCTACCTGGCCAGCGAGCTTGGCCCGGAGGGCACTCGTGTAAATGCTCTCAGCGCTGGTCCGCTGAAGACCGTCAGTGCACAGGGTGTGGGCGACTTCGACCAGATGCTGGAGCTGTACAACGGAATGGCGCCGATGCGTCGCAATATCACGGCGGAAGAGGTTGGTGACACGGGAATGTTCCTGCTCAGCGATCTGGCCAGCGGTATCAGTGCAGAGGTTGTTCACGTTGATTGCGGGTTCAGCAAAATGGGTGCTCCACCTGTTGACTTCGGTCAATCCCAGGACGCCTGATTTGGCATCTTCTTGAACCGGTCAGGAGCAGTAATTTGGCGATCAAGGTCTCTATCGCAATTGTGGAATCCATCGGACATGTTCTCGTGGGAACGCGGGCTGTGAGCGGGGCCCTGGCTGGCAAAACCGAATTTCCCGGTGGAAAATGTCTGGCCGATGAAACTCCCAGGTCGTGCGCAGTTCGTGAGTGCCGTGAAGAAACCGGATTGATTGTGGTTCCGCGTGAGCATCTGGTGACGACGATTCACGAGTACGACCATGAAACAGTGGAACTGAATTTCTGGCGCTGCGCGTTGACGCCGGATTTGCCCGATTGTGCTGTGCCACAGAAGCCATTCCGCTGGGTCAGTCTGCAGAATCTGAACGAACTGAATTTTCCGGACGGCAACGATGACGTGTTGTCGATCATTGCCGGAACGACAGTTGGTTGAGGCGTGACTGACGCTGACGGTAGCGGAAGTCGCCATGACTTTCGGCGTTTCCCCTCGTTTGCCCTCGTTTGCCTTGCCGCCTGACAGCACCCTACCGTGAGAAATGCAGGCAGGCTCGGCTGGAGAGACCCACTCGCTTGCGCATCGAGCCTGTAGCGTTGCCTGTTTCCAGCGGGCCTTCCTCGGAGCAGTCGAATTCAAATCAGGCGGCGACCCTGTCCTCAACATTCGTGACCGCAGCCGTCGGTGCGTCCGGCTTGTGGATGCGACAGACGATTTGCGCTCGCAGCCACGGAAACCAATTTTCAAACGTTCGGCCGAATGCGACTCCCAGCAGCCACGTCGGATAGCTGAAGGCCAGGTAGGCCGGCGGGACGGGAATATTTTCGACGTCCGCATCGACACCAAGTCCGTGAGCGATTCGGCGGATGGCGGAAGCCGTGTTGATGCGATAATGAGTCGGAAATACGTCTTCTTCGATTCTTCCCATCCCCAGATGGCGTACGAAGAACTGGTGAAACCAGTGCGGTGTTGCGGCGGCGATCAGCGACGCATAGGACCAAAACGAAACTGTGTGAAACATCAGCAGGCCGCCCGGCTTCAGCACTCGCAGCGATTCCCGCACGCTGGCGGCTGGGTCCGCCAGATGTTCTGCCACCATGGTATGGAACACCAGATCAAACGAATTGTCTTCGAAGGGCAGGGCGACAGCATCTGCCACGTGGGCCTCGTGCAGATGGGGATTGTCCATGACTCTGGGATCGATGTCGACGCCCGCGTATCGGTTGACACGTGACTTCAGCGGCATCTGGGTCTGCAGACCCACGCCCGAACCAGCGCCGATTTCGAGTGCGTCACCACCTTCGGGCGCAGCTTTTTCCACCGTTGTGTTGAAATGCCACGGGTCGAAATCCGGAAACTCTTTGCGGCGCCATTCCTGCAGGCGTTGTCTGCGGCGCAGAGCCTTGCTGTTCACCGTTCGATTCCTTTCGAACAACAGACCGGGGAGTATGGTTGAGGGCCGTGACTCTAGTATGTTCCGTCTGATGACGTCAATGTGGGTCACTTAGGTTTGCCTTTGCGGAGCCGTTTTCGCCCGGTTTCCTGCAGGAAGGGTTGCGCAGCAGCAATACGTCCGTGTTTGCGGTGTTGATTTCGATCAGACCGTTCTGTCACAGCCTCTTGTGCCTGCGGCACGGCGTTTGCGAGCAAACGTGGCTACCCGGCTCAGCCACCCAATTGTCTGAAACCGTAATTCGTGAACGCATCCCGTCGCCGGCTTCCCGGAAAACCGATGATGACTTGGAATGCGGCTATGGTCTACACTTCGCGGGATACCCGAGTCAGTGTGACTGAGGAGCCATCTGACGGCTGCCCCGGTTACGCCCCTACATGCCCTGAACTTTTGTTTATGCCCGGAGTTGCAAGGATGCGCCCCGCTCATTTTTCTGCTTTTTCGTTTGTTCTGTGTGTTGCCGTCCAGGCTGCGTACTGCCAGGTTCCATCTCCGGAGCAGATTTTCACACAGTTTCGGCCAATTCATCGCAGTGTCGAGTTCGATACTCCGGCACGTGACGACTTCGCTAATTGCAAAGTGGAAGTGGAACGCGGCACCGGTTTTGCGGGCTTCGTTGTTTACGGACCTGCCGGGCAGGTGTTGCGACGGTTCACCGATACGAATGGAGACAACAAGCCCGATCTGTTTCGCTACTACCGAATGGGTCTTGAGGTCTACCGGGACATCGACAGCAACAAAAACGAAAAGCCTGATCAGCACCGTTGGCTGAACTGGGGCGGTATGCGTTGGGGCCAGGACGATGACGAAGATGGCAGGATTGAAAGCTGGCGAATGCTGTCGGCTCAGGAAGCCGCTCAGGTGGCCGTCGAAGCCATGATCAAGGGCGACATGCATGCCCTGAGCAGTGTGCTGATCAATGCTGACGATGTACGAAAGATCAACGCAACATCCGAGATCGGCCAGCAGCTGCTGTTGTCGGTCAAGGATCCTGCGACACAGCTGCGACAGGTTCTGGCCAGCAGCAAATCGCTGACATCAGCATCGAAGTGGGTGCGCTTCGACCCTCCGGTCCCGGGTTTGATTCCGAAAGACGACGGCAAAGCCGGCACTGATCTTACGGTTTATGAAAACGCCATGGCCATCGTTGAAACCGCCGGGACTCATCAGCTTGTTTCGATTGGTGAGATGGTCAAGGTTGGCGACGTGTGGAAGTTGACGCAACTGCCAAAACCGTTGGATGCTGATAATGCGGAGGTGCAGATCGGTGGCATCCTGATGCAGCCCCAGCTGACTGGCGGCAGCATCAATGCGCCGCCCGAGATGGCGAAGGAAATGGAACAGTTGCTCACGCAGTTGCAGAAACTGGACGAAAACAGTCCAACCGCCAGTGTGACTCCGGCCGGACTGGCCCGTTACAACCAGCAGCGCGCCGACATCATTGATAAGATCATTCGAATAGCTCCGACCGAACAGGAGCGAGTTCAGTGGATTGAGCAGTTCGCGGACGGCATCGCAGCGGCTGTGCAGACGGGTCAGTATGACGCTGGGTTGCAACGGTTGACGGCGCTTCAGGATCAGGTGAAATCCAGTCCGGAGCTGCTGGGCTATGTCTGGTACCGTCGATTGCTGGCTGAGTATGCCGTGCGTCTGAAGACGGACGACGAAAAGGTACAGCAGGAAGCTCAGGAATGGTGGCTGAAGCAGCTCGAAGTGTTTGCTCAGAAGTGGCCCCAGTCAGCCGATGCGTCTGACGCGATTGTTCAGCTTGCGATCAGCCTTGAATTGACTGGTCGCCTTGACGATGCCAAACGGTGGTACGGCCAGTTGGTCAGGGACCACGCTCGGACGAACGCCGGCATTCGTGCTCGCGGGGCGCTGCGTCGACTTGATTTGACCGGCACGCCGCTGCAGCTGGCCGGGCATTCGTTAGACGGACAACCGATTAATGCCAGTCAGTATCGCGGAAAGGTGACGCTGGTTGTCTTCTGGGCGACGTGGGCCAAGCCATACACAGACGATTTACCGAAACTCATTGCCGTCCACAAGAAGTATCAGCGGTCCGGCTTCGAGATTCTGGGAGTGAATCTTGACGCTGATGCCAGCGGTATTTCGCCATATCTGGCGAAGAACGGCGGTGCATGGCAGCACATCCGCGTTCCCGGCGGAACAGACGGGCAACTTGCCAAAGACTTCGGCATCGTCTCCGTGCCGACAATGTTTGTGGTCGACAAGACCGGTCGAGTTGCAGGCGGGGTCGCAGCGGACAATCTTGAGCAGGCCGTCGTTTCACTGCTGAAAGGCCAGCCACTGGATGCTTCGTCACGTCAGGGCGCTGCTGGTTTGTCGCCGCCACGAAACTGATGGCCCATATTCTGCCCCTTCTGTTCACTGGGGGGCGATTTCGTGCCCTGCAAAACGAAGCGCCTTGCCCGGTAGAGCGCCGGTCACCTTGCCGTTATGGACGACCGGTGTGCCGTTGACGAAGACGTGTTGGATGCCTTCGGCGTATTGATGTGGATTGTCGAAGGTGGCGGTGTCACTCAGTTCTTTCACGTTGAAGACAGTAATGTCGGCCGCCCATCCTTCCTTTACCAGACCGCGATCCGTCATCCGCAGGATCTCTGCCGGCAGACTGGTCATGCTGCGCACGGCGGCTTCCAGCGACAGGACTTTTTCCTGAATCGAATAGTAAGCCAGCTTGCGAGGAAACGTACCGTAATTGCGGGGATGAGGTCGGTCCGATCCCGGCAGGTAAGCCCGCCCATCAGATGCCGTCGCCACCCAGTCGATCGCCATGATGTGGCGTACATCGTCTTCGCTCATGCTGAAGTTCACCACGCTTGCTCCACCGCCGCGAATGATCTCTTCCGCAACTTCAACGGCCGGTCTGTCTTCGCTGGTGGCAATGTCTGCAAGGCTCCGCCCCACCCATGTCTTATTGGGACTGTATCGGGCAATTCGTACGGCGTTCCCGTTGTCGCGTTTCACGATCGCGTTGCTGATCAGCGTGCGCAGCCGGGATCCGGTATCGGGGTCGTCCAGCCGTTCGATCAGCTCTCTGGTGCCGCCGGCGCGCGCGGAACTCGGCAGCAACGTTGCTCCCAGCGACGTGCTTGATGCGATGTATGGATACTGATCGGCTGTGACGGCGCGACCGGATTCTCGTGCCCGGTCAATCATCCGCGCGGCTTCGCGAACAAGCCCCCATGCATCGCGCCCGCTTGATTTGAAGTGCGAGACATGGACCCGCAGCTGTGCTTCGCGGCCGATACGTAAGGCCTCGTCGACCGACTTCAGCAGCGTCGTTCCTTCGCCTCGGATGTGACTGGCGTAGATGCCGCCGTGCGCGGCGACAATCTTTGCAATCGCGATAAGTTCTTCTGTTGGTGCGTACGAGCTGGGCACGTAAATCAGTCCCGTGGACATCCCCCATGCACCGTCCTGCATGGCCTTTTCACTTAGCTCAAGCATCTCCTTAAGCTGCTGGTCCGTTGGCTTGATGTTGTCCGACCCCAGGATTCGTTCCCGCAGGGATCCCTGAGGAATCAGGTGGGCAACGTTCGGCCCGGCTCCGTGCTGATCAATTTTTTCATAGTAGTCCCCCGTGTCGACGGGCCCGGAACCGCAGTTTCCTGTGACAATGGTTGTGCACCCCTGCGTGACATAGTTGACCGCAGCGCGGGTGGCCGGTCTGACAACCTGCCGATCCGAATGATTGTGCAGATCAATGAAGCCCGGGCATATGATTAGTCCCGTGCAATCAATCGTCCATGCGGCATCGATGTCGGCCCCGTCGCCGACATGAACGATCTTCTTATCGTGAATGGCAACGTCCGCAACAATGGCCGCACTGCCAGAGCCGTCAATAACTCTCCCGCCACGCAGAAGAATATCAACTTCCTGAGCGTTTGACGTACCGGATAATGCCAGGATCAGACACCCGGCGAACGATGGCAATGCACAGGATCCGTGTCTCATTTGGATGGCTTCTACAGCGTTTCACGCTGACTTGTGGCCGCGAAGATCATTCTTCAATAGCAGTTTCGCTACTCCGACGAGCCAGTATCGTTCACGACAATAAGTAAATTGCGCTAAAGTTGAAACGTCGCTGCTGGAGGGTACACTTCCGTCGACGCGTGTTTGATGTACCTGTCCTGCCGACGAAAGAACGGCGACCGGACGCAGGAGAGAAAGTCTCCCGCATCATGCTGCACTTCCTCCGCTCACGCAAGCCGCTGCCGTCTGCATTTTCTATCGTCGTGGAACAGAAGTGAGTCATGTCCAAACGTGTTGTCCTCGCAATGAGCGGTGGCGTCGACAGTTCGGCGGCCGCAGTCCTGTTACATCGACAGGGATACGAAGTTATTGGACTGTTCATGCGGTCCGGGGAAACAGAAGAAGCGGCCTGCGCTGTTTCCGATGGCGGACTGCCGCCGGTCGTTGCCACGCCCACTCACAAGCAGGGGTGCTGCGGCGCCGAAGACGCCGCTGATGCCAGACGCGTTGCCGATGAGCTTGGTATTCCGTTTCATTCTCTGAACTTCCGGGATTCCTTCACGCGTATCAAGGACTACTTTGCTGACGAGTACTTTGCCGGTCGCACGCCGAATCCGTGTGTGCAGTGCAACAACTGGCTGAAGTTTGGCAAGCTGTGGGACTTTGCTCAGCAGGTGGGGGCTGATCATATCGCCACCGGTCATTATGCTCGAATTCTGAAGGACGAACGGTCCGGGGAGTATTCGCTGCACTGCGGCAACGACCCCCAAAAGGACCAGTCGTACGTTCTGTTTGGTATCCGAAGAGAACTGCTGGGGCGCATTCTGCTGCCCGTCGGGGAATACCAGAAACCTGCCATTCGTGAGTATGCCGAAGAGGCCGGGTTGCGCGTGGCTCAGAAGAAGGATAGCTATGAAATCTGTTTTGTACCCAACGATGACTATGCGGGCTTTCTGAAACGCTATCGAGGCCACGAGGGAACGGAAGGTGAATTTGTTGATACGGCAGGAAATGTTATGGGTCACCACGATGGCTACGAAAAGTTCACCGTCGGTCAACGAAAGGGACTTGGCGTCGCCTTCGGGCAGCCGAAGTTTGTCCTTCGCGTCGATGCGGAAAGTCGGCAGGTCGTGCTTGGTGATCGGGAAGATCTGGCGTCGTCCGAGGTACGCATTAATGGCCTGAACTGGCTGGTGGAGACGCCGCCTCAGAGTTTCGACTGTTCGGTGAAAGTTCGTTATCAACAACCGTCGCGGGCGTGTTCTGTGGAAATTATCCGCGAGAACGAAGCCGTGGTTTTTCCCGATGAACCGATATTGGGTGTGGCTCCCGGCCAGGCGGCCGTGTTGTACGATGGCGACCGGGTGCTTGGTGGCGGATGGATTCAGTCGGCGTGACGCCGAGCCCATCGGGCAACATCTGCGTTGTCCGGCCGTCCGGCTGCTCAGGGATTCAATCGCCGTTCACTCGCGCATTCCTGTGGTCACAGGCATGCGCGGTCAAAAGACTCGCGCACAGCACACTGCTCTAGCCCAGTTGTGTGTCGCCCATGATGCGGCGAAGTTCACTGACGGATGTAATTCTGTCATAGACTTTTCGTCGTGTGGCATCTTCCATGCGCATCATTCCACCATCGCGAGCGACCTGCTGAATATCGTACGCCGGCTTGTTGTTCCCAATTGCGTTTCGAACGTCGGGTGATGCCAGCATCGTTTCAAACACGGCAGTTCTGCCCGTATAACCGGAGTTGAAGTTCGCGTCCGTTGAAATGCCCTGCACGATTCGTGTCTCGCGATCGTGTTCGTCCATTTGCAACAGGCGGCGGGCTTCGTCGTCGGGTTCGACTGCCTCACGAGATTCGTCGCAGACCTTACGGACCAGTCGTTGTGAAATGACGCCTCGCAGACAATCTGCGATGGCCATCGACGGGATTCCGAATCCACGGAGCACATCGACGGCCGAAGCAGTGTTGTTGGCGTGCAGAGTCGAGAGAACAAGAACTCCGGTTGTGGCCGCTCGGCAGGCGATCTGGGCGGTTTCCCCGTCACGAATCTCTCCGATGCAAATTATGTTCGGATCCTGCCGCAAGGTGCCTCGCAAGGCGTTGACGAAGGTGAGGCCGGTTTTTGTGTCGATCTGAATCTGGTTGGTGCCAGGAATTCGCCTTTCTACAGGATCTTCGATTGTGACCACGCTTTTCTCCGGACTGTTCAGCTCCTTTAGCAGGCTGTGAACAGTCGTACTCTTGCCGGACCCGACAGGGCCGACGACCAGCAACAGCCCGTAGGGAGCGTCCAGCAGGGCTTTGACGGCCGAAAGCTGGTCGTCGTAAAACCCCAATGCTGTCAGATTGTTCAGCTCTTCCGGGTCCGGCATCAGTCGGAGAACCAGACGTTCGCCGTTGATCGTCGGAGTACTGCCGACACGGATGTCACGCAACAGGCCGGGATGGCGATCTGCAGAAATCGCTCCATCCGAAGGGCGGCGACGGTCGGTGATGTCCATTCCGGCCATGACTCGGATACGCGACAGCAGCACGGCCGCTTTTTCTGCTGGAATGGGCAGGATGTCCTGCAGCGTGCCATCCACACGAAATCGAATTCGAGTACCCAGCGTTGTCGGGTCCAGGTGAATGTCGGTCGCGCCGTGAGCGAACGCTCGTTGCAGGACCATGTTTGCCACGGACGCAGGTTCGACAACGCTAAGTAACTCACTCAACTCAGCCGCCAAAGCGGCGTTGTTCGGACGGGCGTACCGAGCCACGAGTTGCTCGTCAGACGCTGTGTGATCTGTTGCGGCTGCTTCTGTCATCTGTTTGTACCTGTTGAAACAAAAACTCTGTTCGACTGGGTGTGACCGAAGGCTGGCCACTTTTGTGGTCAGTTCTGCTGCGCGTCCGAATTGCTGTCTGCAGCGGTCGCGCCGTCGTCGGGTCTCAGCAGGGCGGATTTGATGGGATTGCCTTCAAACCACAGTGACGACAGAATCGCCAGCGACGCGATGACTGCAAACCCCGACAGAATTCGTCGAAACCCACTGTCCTTGATCACGGAAATTATTCCGGTCACCAGGGCGGCGGCGGCCAGTAGTAACGCAGCTAACTGAGAATTCACACCGATGTCGCCCTCACGCTTCATGAACATCGGAATCATTGAGAACGCCGCCATGGTGGCAAATGAAACTGCCACCATCACCAGAATTCGTCGTTCCCGCTGTTCAGACTGAGCCCCGCGTGACACTCCGAGATCGTAGGCCGCCTCTTCCCGATCATCGACGACAGACCACAACTTCCAGAGACCTGCCGACTTCAGGACATCAGTTACGACTTCGTTCGGACTGACCAGGGAGAACTGTCCTTTTTTCTCCTGCATTGTCTTCCACATGCGTACGAGCGATGCGATCAGTCCGCTGTTGATCATCGCCATCCCACCGAGGTCAACAAGCAGGCTCTTTCTGCGGGATTGTTCGAGTTGCTGGATGACCTGTGACGTTGCCGACTCCACATCCGCCCAGGTGAGTGTCATCAGGATCGGATTGAACTGCACCGAACAGAATCCGCGTTGTTCCTCAAATATGTAGGGTTTTGATGAGGTGGCAGCTGGTTGAACGGACGACGGCGGGGCCTGATTGCTCTCGCCGTCGGTGTCGCCGGCGACACCCAGTTCTGAGTACCCGTGCTCCAGCGTTGATACCAGCGTCCACAAGGATGTCAGTCCGGTTTGTTCGAGCTCGTCCGTCACCACCTGCTGAGGCGACACGACCACAAATCGACGATGCTTCTCATCCATGCCTTTCCATGTTTGGACCAGCGAAGCAACGACACCGCTGGGCATGGTCTGCAACGTCGACAGATCCACAAGGACGGAGTTCGCGGGAGCATCATGGACCAGTTGCGTGGCGCGTTTGGTTGCTTCCTCAACATCCTTCCACTGCATTTCTGACAGCTCGGGCGCAAACCGCAACGTGCAGTAACCGGAATGCTCTTCAAAGGTGACGCCGTTCATGGACCCTCTTCACGACTCTGGTGTTGATAGTCGACCGCAGATCCACCAGAATCAGGTGACGAGCAGTCATACCGCTGGATTATGTGCAAAATCCTACCTATGAGACATTCCCGGTGACCAATCGTCAAACAATCGCGACCATTTTCCCGATGTGTCATGGTCCCAACCAGGCTGGGGTGACCGATCAACGACCGGACGTCGCCTCTTGTTGTTTACCTTCGTGAAGTGGCAAATTGCCTCAACGACGCGGGGAATGACTGAATTGTCGACATGAGTGTGGACGAAGCTTATCGCGTTCATCGGTGGATGACGAGGAATCCGGTGGGTCAAAATGTGTGTCTTCTTATACCGTTTCGTCATCAGTGAACTGCGAAGTGCATGAGTTCTTCCCAATCTGACGTCTGTAATCTGGTGCTGATCGGCTCAGCGTCTCGCCGTGAGTTTTCGCCGCTCCTTTCCTGGCTGAGGCAGCATCCGATGACCCGCATCGTTGGGCACTTTAACGATGTCCGCTCGGCGCTGGACGGGTGGGACGACCTTGCCGTCGAACCGCAAATGACCGTCGTTCTGCAGTCCTGGTCCGATGAGTCTTCACGGCCTGACGTGAATCAACTGATTGGCAGGACTTTGTTCCGGCGGCTGCTGTGCTGCTTTGGGCCATGGTGTGAATCTGATGGACGTAACCGAGACGTATGGCCGGCTGCACTTCATGTCCCTGTGCGGCTGGCGGAATCGGTTATCGCCGCAGAATTGCACAGAATCGAATCTGGTGGACCGTCTGTTCCTCCAACTTCGGCACGCGATGAAGTGTTTGCTCACCGAATGGACGCGACTACGGACGGCCGGGGCCTGTCCGGACTTCAGGACATGAACGGCGCCGTGATTAGTCCTGATCGAGTTTTCCGAAAAACTGTTTGCTCGATGCTCGGCGACTATGGTCTGCGTTCACTCCATCTGCCTCTGGTTGCTTCAGGTCGCCGGATCGTTCCCAGGGAGACCTTGCGCGGTCCCATTCACCTGGTGTTTCACGACCTTGATCCGTGGGGCAGGCTGGCGGAAGATTCACTGACGGCCGCTCGTCGAATGTTTCCTTCGTCTACCGTCCTGGGAATTGCCTCGATGCCGGATGCCGGGATCAGCACAGAAATCGCTGACGCGCAAATCGATATCGTTATCCCCAAACTCGATTTCGAAAACGGTTTGCGGTGGCATTTGAAGCGTCTGCTGGATACGCACAGGCAGGACCGGGTACACTCGCACTGCTAGAGCGTTGTCAGAGCCCCAAAGTGGGGTTGAATCGTTCGCCGGAAAAGGGGATCAGGTACCAGGAATGCGAAGCACCCTTCGGGCCGTTCCGGTTCTTGGTACCTGACCCCGTTTTCCTCGCCAACCCTAAGACCTGGCTGTGACAAAGCACTCGTGCGTTGTGGAGGCTTCAAATGATGGTCTCGGTTCCCTGAAGAGATCGGGCATCCGCCGAAAACAGTCCAATCGCAATAACCCCCTTTATCTCTGCGCCTATGTCAGAATCCAAACAACATTCCAGACGCGCCTTCTTTGGGGACATGGCCACGGGGTTGGGCAGCGTTGCTGTGGCCCATCTGCTGCAGGACGACGGACTGCTTGCCGATGACCCCGGCAACGACGGTCCGATTCGCCCGCAGATCGATCCGGGGAATCCATTTGCCGCGCGAGAATCGCATTTTGACGCGGTTGCCAAAAACGTCGTTGTGATTTTCTGTTCGGGTGCCTGCAGTCATATCGACACGTTTGACTACAAACCGGAACTGATCAAACGGCACGGCCGGACGATGCCCGGAGCAGACGGTCTGCTGACGTTTCAGGGGCAGCAGGGAAACCTCACGAAGAGCCCATGGACGTTCAAGCCGCGCGGCGAATGCGGAAAAATGGTGTCTGAACTCGTTCCGCAACTTGGCGAAATGGCAGACGACATCTGTTTTTTGCACGGCATGACCAGCAAGACGAACACACATGGTCCGGGCGAGAATTTCATGTCCACCTGTTATACGCTCGATGGCTTTCCCAGCATCGGAGCGTGGGTCAGTTATGCCCTTGGCAGTGAAAACCAGAATCTGCCGGCGTACGTGGCCATTCCTGATCCGCGCGGGACTCCGCAGTCCAGTGTCAATAACTGGGGACCGGGATTCCTTCCCGCTGCATTTCAGGGAACGGACTTCAACGCCACTAATCCGATTCGTAATCTCGCTCGTCCCAAAGGCATTTCGCAGCAGACAGACAGGGCAACTCGTGACTTCCTGCGCAGGTTGAATGAACGACATCAGGAACGATATCCGGGCGACACCGAACTGGCAGCCCGAATCTCAAGCTACCAGCTGGCCGCACGGATGCAGCTGAGCGTCCCGGAAGTCAGCCAGCTGGCCTCTGAACCGAAGCACATTCTGAAAATGTATGGCGCCGACGATGCGGAGAATTCACTGAAGGCGTCGTTCGCCGGAAACTGTATTCTGGCTCGGCGACTGATCGAAAAGGGTGTGAGATTTGTCCAGCTTTTCAACGGCGCTTATCAGACGGGGGGCGAAGGTGTCAGCAACTGGGACGGGCACAAAGTCCTGCAGCAGCAGTACAGCAAACACGGTCCGGTGCTGGATCAGCCCGTTGCTGCACTGCTTCGCGATCTGAAGCAACGTGGGTTACTAAAAGACACGCTGGTTGTGTGGTGTACGGAATTCGGTCGCATGCCGACCTTTCAAAAAGGTGCCAGCGGGCGTGACCACAATCCATCGGGATTCACCTGCTGGCTGGCCGGTGGCGGAGTCAAAGCTCCCTTCGAATTCGGAGCCACTGACGAATTCGGTTACAAGGCCGCTGAAGACGTAACCACCGTCTACGATTTTCACGCCACGATCCTGCGATTACTGGGTCTGAATCACAAACGGCTGACGTTCTATCACAACGGCCTGGAACGACGACTTACTGACGTCCACGGTCACGTGATCGAAGACGTACTGGCGTGACGAGGCCACCTTCAAGTCAGAACTTCTTCGAACACTTCGCTGTTGAACCCAACCATTATCGTCTTTCCCGCTTTTATCGTGGGCGCGCGAAGATTGCCCGTTGGGCCAAGCATCAGTGAGGTCAGCGTTGCATCGTCCGGACGGTCTTTTTTCAGGTCGATTCGTGTAACTTTCTTACCCTTTGCGACCAGCAGTGTATTCATTCCCTTCAACAGCTTCACTGCGTCAGTTTCGCCGAACCGCTCTTTTCGAGCGTCGACTTCTTCTTTGGTGTCAACATCGTGAGACGCAAGAAACTCCTGCGCGCGAGTACACGATGTTCAGCCATTGCGGTGATAGCTCCAGTCGATCTTTGCCACGTTTGATTCCTTCGTAGTCAGTAAATAGTCCCACCGGTTTTATAGCGGCAGAATTGTAATACGGATATCGACTCCGACCATTCCGAATGCAGAAAAGGCGGCGACGCCCAATGCTATTTCTCAGCGTCGATACGGGCGTAGACAGAATCTCCCTGGTTACGGAACCAGTCCGTCATCTGCGTTCTCAGTCGTTCTCGAACCGCTGAGTGAGCTTCGACGGCAATCAGGTTGGTCTGTTCATCGGGGTCCTGCTTCAGGTGGAACAGCTGTTCACGGTTAACCGCAGGATATTCGATGTACTTCCAGTCGTCGGTGCGAATCATTCTTTGGAAGTTGCGGAAGTAGCCGACGATAAACTCGTGAATACGTTCTGTTCTTCCGTCAAGTACCGGCTTCAGACTGACCCCGTCAATCTGCTCGCCAGGGCCGTCGATACCGACCAGATCGCATAGCGTAGGAAACAGATCTCGCAGGTAACACTGAGCATCAAAACGTCGGGCACCTGGAATGCCCGGCCCCTGCATCAACAGGGGGACACCGATTGTGTGTTCGTACATACTCTGCTTGCCCCGAAGTCCGTGGCTGCCAACCGACAGGCCGTGGTCGCTGCTGAAGACCACGACTGTGTTGTCGGCTTTGCCGGATTCGTTCAGAGCGGCCATGATTCGGCCGATCTGTTCGTCCATGTACGAGATGACAGCATAGTAGGCCGCGATTTCGCGCCGAGTTTCCTGCGGCGTACGAGGCCACAAAAACAGCTTTTCATCGCGTCCGTCGAAGTTGCCGTGATCAAAGGGGTGTTCGGACAGGAAATTCGCAGGTAACTTCATTTTGTCCGGGTCGTACTTCGTTTCCCATCCAGGCGGCAGCATTAACGGATCGTGTGGCGACGTGAAGTTCACATGCAGAAAGAAAGGTGTGTCACCGCTGGACTGAATCGTTTCAATGGCTGCGTCAGCAAAATGTCGACTGATCTCAGGAGTCAGTCCGACGCCTTTTTCTGGAAACAGGTTTCCCTGATCATCCTGAAAGATCCACCCGCGATACCCCGTCACAGGCCGTCCGGCGAAATCAACCTGAGGTTTGGCAAACTTGCCTCCACCTCCGCGATACAGGCCGCGAGTGAAGTGGTATCCTCGATCGACCGGCTTGCCATCGTTGTGCCATTTGCCGACGTAGGACGTTGCATATCCGGCGGCGGAGAACCACCTCGACATTGTCGGGATAGCAGCATCGATGGGCTTGCCGAAATCCATGACGCCGCAGCGAAAACCGGACGACCCCGTGAGGATTTCGGCCCGGCTGGGTGTGCAGATTGGATTCGAGCAGGTGGCTCTGGTAAACACGCTGCCGCTGCGAACGAAGCGGTCGAGATTGGGCGTTTCAATAAGATCGTTGCCCAATGCCGCGATTGTGTCCGGTCGCTGGTCGTCACTGATCAACAGCAGTACGTTTGGCCTTTCGGCAAACGCTTGTGAGCAGAACACAAAGCCGCAGCACAACAACAGGTTTTTCATGACAGTCGCCTTGATTCGGCTTTAGCCGCACTCAAGTGCAGCCGCGACAGGACTTCGATTCAAATCGCGTTTCTCAGATCTGCGAGCACGCAGCTGGTTTCAGCTTGATGCTTCGAATACTGCTGACCGTGCCCTTGTACTTCTCCATCTTCTTCAGCACCTGCCAGCGGGGATGTTTGCCGAAACCGCCCCAGTGTTCACCGTGAGCTTCTTCGCTCGGCGCGCTCAGCATGTATGTCAGATTCGGCACGTCGTTTGAAATCAGTGTTTCGCCAAAGAAGACCGGGCCCAGCTTGACTTCCTTCATCACTTCGATTTCGCCGTCATTGAACATTTCCACCTTCCGCCGGGCTTTCTGTGTGTTGTGGCTTTCGTAGATGCGAAGTTCCAGCAGTCGCTCCTCGCTGTCGCTGCCTGGAACTTCCAGCACGGGCATTCCGGCGAAGGCTCTCATCAGCCGACTTTCAAGTCGTATGTAAGCGG
This sequence comes from Fuerstiella sp., assembly GCA_024230215.1. Taxonomy (GTDB): domain Bacteria; phylum Planctomycetota; class Planctomycetia; order Planctomycetales; family Planctomycetaceae; genus Fuerstiella. The sequence continues at coordinate 49,795 of JAAERP010000419.1, forward strand.
GGTCCTTTTTTTCCGCCGCCATGAAGTCAGACGCTGCAGCTGTATACGCTTCGTCTGCTGCCAGTATGCCGCCGGAGGCCGCGAATTGCGTCAGGTCGGAAAACGGAATCAGCACGTAGACATCAGTCAGCGGCACTTCCGGTTTACCACCTGTCGGGACAAAAACTCCGACGGTCTTGACCCCCATTCGATTCAATGCTGGAACCAGCGCGCCATCCAGATAGTTCACGACCGCTGCCTGCCTGGCTGCATCTGAATTCCGGTAGATACGCAGTTCGTAGAATTCCTGTTCAGCGGCCATGGAAGGGCTGGCGACCAGGACAAGGGCGCCAACTGTCAGATATCGCAGGACATTTTTAGACATCGTGAATCTCCTTATGCGGCATGGCCGCGTTCAGCACCAAACCGTTGTTAACGGTCCTGGGCATATTAAGTGTTTACGCGAGGGTGTGTGTGCCAGTGTCTTCTTCAGCCTCGAGGCGCCGGCAGAGCCAGTGCACACTTCAGGAAGCTGACTCCCGCGACCGTGCAGACCTATTCGAAAGATGCTCTCACCGTCCGGGAGTCGACGCAGTATGTGCAAACACGATTGAGATTTCCCGTCAGGACGCGCCGAATTCGTGCAAACGACCGACTTCGAACGTGTTCTGGCCATCGGTTGATAGTGTTTGACGAATCTGTGGTGGCGAGCGATGCCTTCCAGAGTGAGACATCAGCGTGCTCGCCAGCCGGTGCGGTATGCGGGACGATGCAGCGGCCTTATGATGGCTGTTTCGGCATCTCGTCCAGTTTGCGCTGCATGAGGCTTGCGATTTCCATGTCTCCGGGCCAGTTGCGTTCATGCAGGCCAGCGTGCCCTTCTGACTGGTCTCTCGTTCCAGCAGCAGCGGCAGATGCGAAGCGACCGGTGTTCCGTCGATCACCGACGTTAACATTCCGAAACTATGCGCCTCGATGAAATTGTGGAGTGCGGTGAGGTCGTCAACGGCAAACGACGGCGGTGTGTACATAGTCACGTTTCAGATGCGCGGGAGTTTTCCAGGCCGAGACGCCAGACAGGAAGCGAATGATCAATCGACCAGTGGCAGAGAATAATGAATAAACGTCTCATCCTTCTGCCAACTTTGCGACTCATACAGCGTCTGGGCGGCGAAGTTCCTGATTTCCGTTGCCAGTTCCATTCTCAGCGCTCCGGTCTCACGACCGAATTGGGCGGCCGTTTCCAGCAACGCCCTGCCGATGCCCTGTTTTCGGTACGGTTCCGATACGAACAGATCATTCAACAGCCAGACCGGTTCCATCGAGACAGACGAAAACAGGGGATACAGTTGCGTGAACGCCACTGGCATGTTGTCGACGACGGCGATAAACACGACAGATTCATTGTTCTGCAACCGTTGAGTCAGAAAGTGGCGAGAACCTGCCAGGTCTGATTTCATTCGGTACCAGACACGATACTGGTCGAATATTGGGGCCACCGCTTCGATGTCATCGACTGTCGCATGAATAATTTCGTGATCCGCAGGCATGGAATGCGACCCGTCTGTGATATGGAACGTTGACCGGAACTGTCGTCTGATCAGAGTTCCCAGTGTGTGGAGGTGACCGACTTCCGTTTGCGACACTTGTCGACAAGAATAGTTCGCGCCCCGCGCAGCTCCGTTTACATGAAAGCTCTGTTGATGATTTCACGATATCTTGTCATCGCAATGTTCTACACGATGACTGCAGCATGGTCAGCCGATCGCCCGAACTTTCTGATGATTGCGGTCGACGATTTGCGACCAATGCTGGGGTGCTACGGACATTCCGGCATTCACACTCCCAATATCGACCGCCTCGCCGAACGTGGGGTGGTCTTCGAACGTGCCTATTGTCAGTACGCGAAGTGCGGTACGTCGCGGCTGTCACTGATGACCGGATTGCGTCCGGATACGATCGGCGTCTTCAGCAATAACGAAAAGGATGTTGCCGCCTTCCGAAAGCGTCACAGTGATGCTCCGTCGATCGCTGCATGGCTGAAGCAGCACGGGTATCACACTCAGAGCTTTGGGAAGATCTATCACGACGGCTGGGACAATGCCGCGGACTGGAATGTGCCGTCCAGCCCTGGTCGGCCCAGAGAAATGTGGGAAGTCGTTGACGATGCCGATCCCGGACAACCGACCCTGATCGCCGAGCGTCTGGACTGTCCGATCATGCAGAGCCCTGATGTTGACGATGAACATCTGTTTGCGGGACGAATGACAACTCAGGTCATTGCAACGCTCAACAGCCTGCCGAAGAATGCACCTGCGTTTCTTGCCGTCGGCTACCGCCGTCCGCATTTGCCGTTCATCGCGCCGAAGAAGTATTTTGATATGTATCAGCCCGATGAATCGTGGCTGGCTCCGGGGGCGATTCCCGGAGACGATCTACCGGTGATGGCATGGTACAATTCCGACGGTTACGTCGGCTCTGCGCGGCGAGTGGGTCTGACGATGCCCAATCCGCCGAATCGTCAGCAGGCGATGGCATGGAATGGATATGAAATGCGCAGCTATGTCGGCGTTCCGAATCACGGCACTATTGACGTGGCTACGCAGTTGCGGTTGCTGCAGGCCTATGCTGCCTGTGTTTCGTACGTCGATGCACAGGTTGGTCGATTGCTGAACTCGGTAGACCAATCCCCGCAGTTCAGGGACGCCACAATTATTCTGTGGTCCGATCACGGCTGGCATCTTGGTGAAAAAACGGCATGGGGCAAGATGTCCAATTATGAAATTGCGACGCGCGTGCCGCTGATTATTTCCGGCCCGGGGATCAGCCCCGGTCGGACGTCGGCGATTGCTGAACTGGTCGATCTGTATCCCACGATTTGTCACCTGGCCGACGTTGAAGCACCCAGTCAGTTGCAGGGCGAAAGCCTGAATACTGTCTTGCAGGATCCTCAGCGGAAATCGAAGGCGGTCGCGTTCAGTCAGTATTCACGGTTCGGCGGCAAGTACATGGGACGAGCAATCCGGACAGACCGTTACCGATTTGTGAAGTGGATAGATGTGAAGACACAGCAGGTCGTCGAACGCGAACTCTACGATCACCAGACCGATCCCCACGAAACCAGGAACCTGGCGGTGCGAATTGAAAATTCTGAGCTTGTTCAGCGACTGGAACATCAATTGAATACCAACTGGCGGTAGTCGCAGCAGTGCTTTCGTGGGAAGTCCATGGCCCGGTCTTGAAAGTCGAACGTAGCGATCCAACAGCCGAATTCCTGCTCCCGACGCTCTTGCCGTTACCAAAATCCGTGAGGAAACCCATTGCTGATGATGAAGGGATTGTGAGGCGGATTGTCGGCCGATATATTGGTTCTCTAAAGCTTCACGCTTCTGCCTCCCGGTTGACCGACCTTCTTCCTCACCGTCAGACGTTTCCGTCTTCCTGAGCCGAAAGGGACAGATATGCACGGCGTTTCCCCTGCCTTTCGTGATCTGATCAGTGTGCCATCGCGCCGCTGGTTTCTGCAGTCCGGTCTGTCAGCGCTCGGCGGCCTAAGTCTGTCTGAGTTGATGAATCTGCAGGCCGCCTCGGGGACGAATACGGCGCCCGGCAAAGGTAAGAAATCGGTTATCCTGTTCTGGCTGTCCGGCGGACCCAGTCACATCGACATGTGGGATCCCAAACCTGATGCCCCGTCAGAAATTCGTGGGCCTTACGCCGCCATCCCGACGAAGATTCCAGGAGTCCATTTCAGCGAACATCTGCCACTGCAGGCATCGATTGCAGATAAGCTCTCGATCATCCGCTCGGTCGATTGTTCCAGCAGCAATCATACACCGATTACGATGCAGGCCGGAAATCCTCTGGCGCGACGAACAAATGACGGCAAGGATGGTGGCGGCTTTCCATCAATGGGTTCGATTGCAGCAAAGTTCCGCGGCGCCAATGACGCAGATCTGCCTCCGTTCGTCGGTCTTGCGGACTCCTGGACATCCGACGTCTGGGAATCCGGCCACATGGGCAGTGACTTTGCTCCGGTGAAAGGCAACGAACTGAAAGGTCGGTTCGCCATGCCACCGGGCATCGAAGTGAATCGTCTGCAGGATCGCAACAGTATTCGTCGCCAGCTGGATCAGTTTGGTCGCAGTATCGAAAATGATCAGACACTCAACAGATCCGCTCGGTTTACTCAGCAGGCCTACGACCTTGTGCTGTCAGGCAAGGTTCAAAAAGCATTTAACACGGACGAAGAGTCTGCCGAAACCAAGGCAGCTTACGGCACGGAGAGCATCGCTCAGAAAGCGCTGCTGGCTCGTCGGCTGGTTGAGGCCGGCGTCACGTTCGTGCTGGTCAGTGGCGCATGGGGATATTTCGATCACCACGGTGACAATGTTCGCTGGAAGGGTATTGAGAAGGGGCTGACGCCGTTGCTGCCACGAGTTGATCGCACGTTGTATGCTCTGGTGAAAGATCTTGAAGTCAGAGGTCTGCTGGATGATACGTTGGTTCTGATGATGGGTGAGTTTGGTCGATCTCCCGTTATCAATAAGGAGGCGGGCCGCGACCACTGGACAAACGTGATGTCCATGGTGCTGGCTGGCGGCGGTCTGAACCACGGCCAGGTTATTGGTTCGAGTGATCGACGTGGTGGCGCCATTGAATCCAGCCCCGTTCGGCCTCAGGATCTTGCGGCGACCACATTCCGCCACCTGGGCATCGGTCTGAAGTCGCACTGGATCAACAACCAGGGACGCCCCATTCCCATCGTCACTGAAGGTGGCCGCCCAATTCCGGAACTCGGTTAGGCCGCACGAGCTTGTATCGCAGCCCCTGCTGCCAGTCGTTCTGATTCGAAACGCGTCCGATTCTATTCCAGCCTGGAAGCAAGACGTTGGCACTTGGCCCTTAATCCAGACTTACCGGAAGCAACAGCCAGTCGCCGCTGGTGGTCTCGGAAGGCCAATTCTCGACCGGAGTGCCACCGTTATCAACCTGATCGGGACCGACAGAATACAGGTGCGGAATACCCTCGATTATTTTGAACTGCAGGGGTTGATCCGACATGGGATCGGCAGGCAGCGTGTTCATGTATTCAGGTTGCAGTGCGCTCAGGTGCTGCGGCCACTTGTCGTGGTCTCGACGGTGTTTTTCCAAGGCGATGGCCACTATCGCACCGTCACGTGCCGCGATCATGCGGAGCGGTGACATTTTCCAGCGACGCATTTTTGTCGTGTCAAACCCCACGAACTGACAAAACATCAGGATCGGAAGGTATCGTCGCCGCAGGATCCACGAGTCGTTCAGTCTGGCCAATTCTGCGTCGTATGCTGATGTGTTATTTGTCGGTTCCGCCTCGCTAATGTCTTTCTGACGCATCAATTGCAATTCGACGAATTTCTGCTCAATCTCGTCACGATCTGCGATCCACGCGGCCGCTTCCGATCCACGCACGTCAAAGATCAGCTGTTCTGAAAACGGAATTGATTCTTCTGCAGCCCCATCATCTTCGGGAACGTACCACAAATCCTCGCGAAGTCGATCCTGCACCTCACTCGAACTCGAGATCGCAGACTGTAGGAATCGGAATCCCTGGGCTGTAAAACGACCGTTTGGACTGTAAGCATGCTGCAGGAAATCATCGAAGAACAGTTGATTGTCAGCGGCCGCGTCGACCTTCCAGTCGGTCTTCGATACAGCCGCCAACCGACGGTTCAACTCACTCAGCTGGCGATCGTCAAACAATTGTGGCCGACTCTGCACGATCCACGCAAGGCATTTGCTCGCCAGGCGGACGTGAGATATGCCAGCCAGGGTGGAGATCGTGAAACCATCCTCCTTTGAGTGTTCTCCAAGTTTCAGAAGTCCGCTAAGACAACGGAGTACCGTGTCCCCATCGTTCTCCACGGCCGCAGAAAACATTCGGCCTGCCAGAAACGGTCGCACGATCCGCAATTCCTGAATGTGTGCCAGCAAGGTGTGCGAAAGGTAGGTTCCAGGCGGATTGTATTCGTTGGCATTTGGGTTTCCTTGCCAGCGTATCCATTCGATGTTGTCCGGGGTACGGTGCACGAACCCGAATCGAAGTCGTGCTGTCGCGCGCAGAAATAAACCTACTGATTCATTGTGCTGGTTGAGAAAATCGGCGGCTTGCGGCCAGTCAGGTGAATCGGGGCCCTTCTGCAGCACGGCAATGATATCGTCCTCGCCAGTGTACGCGGCGAATGCCTCATGCTGCGTTGGCCCCAGTTTTATTAAGCCCTCCCGATACAATGGCCACCCGCGATCCTGGGCAGGAATTGCAACGGCGACTGCGTCGTGTTCTGCAACCAGATCAAATGTGATGTTCGGCGCGGCACTGCGAAACGGTACGACTAATGCGATCCAGCAGGCAAGAAGCAACATCGCAGCACCGACCACGCATTGCCACGAACGTCGCCAGACGCGCCACGGCCATGGTCGGCACCGCAGGCGGGAACGACGAATCAATCTTGCCGCCGTCCTGACCGGCCCAAAGGACTGAATGAGTTCTTTTGCCGATCGGCCGCTGTCGAGGCCGTCCTGGAAATGAGCGGTCAGTTCCCCGGCGACGTCTCCTTTTTCATGCGTCCACAGACGCGTTCGGCGAATGACATCATTGATCGCATGCTGAATTGATTCGGGCAGGCCGACGTCGATCGCAGTGGGAACGCCGCTGGTCTGGCGAATCAACATCGGCAGCGCGACGGATTCCGTCAGGCCCGCGGCCAGCGCGGGCGCAGACTCGCCCTGTTGCAGTCGTGGTCGCAATTGCTGAAAGAGGTCGTTGGTGATCCTGCGTCGACTTCGGCGGCCAGCTTTCGATTTCGTTATGACGACGCCGACCGCATCCAGAATCGTTTGCGGTAACGGATCATTCAGCAGCGAAATCCAGTTGGACGATTCAGGGGCGTTGCTGGCAAGCTGTATTGCCTGAACGACGGCGTCAACATTCTGGCCGTTTTCGGTCTGTGTGACTGCCCAATCTATTACCGTACGGACGTGTTTTCTGCGCTGGCTGACAGACCGCTTCAGAACGGAGGCGCGGGTGGCCTGGGTGACAGCAGAGGGTAGCTTTGAATCGGCCAGCTGCGTACGCCAGTTGCCGTTACCTGTGACACGACCTCAAACCAGGTCGCTCAGCGGCGTCTGCAACAGGCGGCCGCAGAATCCAGGTTCCGTTTTTTTTAGTTTGGGTTCGGTTGCAATCATGCTTCCTCTCCCAGCAGCTTCGTGGAACCTGGTTGAATGACTCGCAGTGCGAGCATTGCTGCTGTCACTGCCTGCCATTGTGCGGCGTCGGCACTCAAACGTTTCTTCCCCTTTGCCGTGAGTGCGTAGTACTTGCGTTTGCGGCCGGATGGTCCGTCTTTCCACGACGGCTTGATCAGGCTCTGCGACTCAAGATTATACAGCAGCGGATACAGCGTGGACTGCCCCATGTCGAGCACACCACCTGACTGCTGTGCCAGTTCTTCAACCAGCTGATAACCGTACATCGAGCCCGATTCCAGCAGTTTAAGCACTGCGACAGGCCCCGCACCGCGCATTAATTCACGTTCGATTCGCATCAGGATACTCCGCGGTTGCCCTTTTCTATGATACTATGTGTGCCATAGTATACATCGCAGAGTATGGGGTCAAGTTGTTAAACTGTCGCTCGACAGGATGGGGCGCCGTCACTAATTGACCGTTCCGCGACGGGTTAGAATTCCCAGTGAATTCCAAGGTCCAGCGTGTGCTGATAGAAACTGCCTCGTGACACCTTAAGTGCCGGGAAGACACCGTCACGCGGTCGCGATAGCCAGGTAATCTGCTGACCAGGGTTCGCTACTTCGCCGATCCACGTGAATGTCCAGCCCGCACGAAACGTAGCGTACTCCAGCTGCGGCATGTCTCGCAGTACCGGGATCTTGTCAAACAACGGAACTTCGCCCCGGAAAGACTGTTCGAACATGGGCGACACATGAGTTGTGCTCATGCTGTCTGCAAAGGCATTCTGGGTTAACTGACCATTCGCCGTCGTGGTGTCGAACATGTCTGTGAGTACTGTCAATCCATTTACGAGGTCCGTTCTTGTCGTGTCACCGATATTGTCACCGGCCAGCGTGGATCTCTCGTTGTTGAACAGGGCCCCAACTCTGGTTGATCCGTTCAGGGAAAGACTGCCGCGTTCACCGACTAAGTACTCGAATCCGATCTCCGGGCCCCCCATCGTGCTGCGAACTTCGCTGGATACGAACGAGCGGATCAGAATTTCTTCGGCGATGTTTGGTGTTCTATCAGTGAAAGTAAGGGTCCCGTTTTCCTCTACGTTGTCGACGACAAAATCATCATCATCATCCACTCCGTCAGGAAGGTCCGGCGTATAGTCCAAGCCTGAATTTACGCCTCGGAAATTCATCGATTCCTGAATTCGGAAGAATCGCCCACCGAGTATCGGCCGAACCTGCAGAGAGTCGTCTTCGAAAACTGGCGAAAACGAAACATGAGCACCGCTGCCGTACGTTTCAATCGTGTGGTTAAGCACAAAATCCAGGTCGAACAACTGTGGAAAACCATCGACGTCTACGCCGTTGTGCAAGGGAATGCTGCCATACGGGTACAGGTTTCTGTCCAGTACATCTTCGGTGCCGCCGGCAACTCCAAAGGTCTCTGCATTTGCCGCATCAAACAGTCGAGCATTCAGAATCCGTGTTTCGAGAATCTGACGCTCGTTAACCTGTCTTAGATTCGTGGGCACGTTCGGGTTGGCAACTCCAGCTGAGGCTTCAAGGAATACGGCTTCAGCAAAATGAAGACGTGAGGATTCTACAATGGCTCTGGCGTCATACGCCGCAGAGTCTTTGCCATCGTATTTTGCGTTCCACGAAAATCCCCATCCCGTTCGATTCTCCATACCACCGCTCAGGCGAATGCCGTTGCGCCAGAAGGGAGGAACGATCTGCGTGTTCTTTTCCTGATACTGTGGCAGAAATATGCTGTCCGGAAACCCTGGGTCGGCATTGATAATTGCATTCTGCAGCCATATTTCTGCGGTGGGATCGCCGAACAGGCCATCCAGCTGGCGCGTTTTTGTGCGGGTGTAGTCAACGTTGAAGTAGAAATCGTTCAGGCTCGACCCCGGGCCGAAGCCTCCAAGGGCTCGTTTGAACCAGAGTCCGTCCCTACTGAAGTGCTGCTCAAACGCCTGATCAAACGGTGATATCATGGGGTTTGACTGAAACGATTGCGGCATCCCCTGAGCCGCCGTGGCTGAATAGGCTGGCTGTGCCCCGGCCATATATGCCGGTCCAGCAAAAGACGGAAAGTCCATCCTCGGCTGTGCACGACTCTCTGCTGACATTGAAATGGCCAGCAGCAAGGGCACTATGTGTTTCAGACGGTGCCAGTTCCGCATTGATCTATCCTTCAGAAGCCACAGTTTTGTTGGCTTTTTTGCGTCTCCTTGCGATCACGACACTGCCATTACGTAACGACAGACCTAGCGCGTTGAGACGATCTTGTGGATAGTATCGGTCAGGCAAATTGTGAAACTGTAGGGATTGTTCGGGTAGTACCGTTTTTTCCGTGCATGACGGATGTGCCGAATCTGCTGATTACCGAACCAGTTCGAGCACGGACTCATAGAGTCCAGACGCAGCGGCCAGCAGACTGGTCTTATTCAGTGGCACGTCGGCGCCACAGCAGGTGGTCACTTTTCCTCCTGCTTCTTCCACCAGCAGTCGACCCGCAGCGAAGTCCCATGGCGACAGTTGATACTCAAAGAAAGCTCCAAACTGTCCGGACGCCACCATGGCAAGGTCCAGGGATGCCGTGCCAAAACGTCGAATGCCTCGAATCTGCTGCTTGAACAGCCGGTCAATGGCGGCCAGTGTGGCCTCCATCATCGCACCACGGTCGTAGTAAAAGCCCGTCCCGATCAGGACTTCGTCCAGAGTTGTCTGCTCTCCGACGTGCAGGGAAACATTGTTGTGCGTGGACCCTTTGCCGCGTTCCGCGACATACCAATCCTGTCGCAGGGGATTATAGATGACACCACATTGTGGAACCCCATTGACATAGTAGGCGACTGATACGGCAAAGTGGGGAATTCCGTGGGCAAAGTTCGTTGTGCCATCAAGAGGATCAACGATCCAAAGATGTTCTGTGCCCTCGTCATCGGAATTCTCTTCTTCGCCCAGAATTCCGTGGTCAGGGAAACGTGACCGAATCACTTCAGCAATCGCCCGTTCGGCATTGATGTCAGCGTCGGACACCAATTCCACAGAGGCACCCTTAGTCCGCATGGAAAGTCCGCTCTGAAAATAATCGGACAGCACTTCACCGGCAGCAAGTGCCGCTTCTTTGGCAACGTCGACAGAGTTCACGGTGTTCATTCTGATAAGAAACGTCGGAGGGCTGCATGCCGCTGAGGAAGAACTGATCTACTGACCAATGCGTGTCGTGTGGGGCTGCTGTCTTTTTCGCGGCTGTTTTAGTCGTCCGCGATGGGACCCGGCTCAAAGTCCGTCTCGTTCACCCAGCCGGCTTTGACTTTTTGACCAGCTGTGAACTTTTCGTAGAAGCCGTTTCCTTTTTTGTCTGCGTACGGGAACTTTTCAAAGTAACCCGCATTTCCAAGTGCTCGCGGGTCTTTTTCCTCAGTCAGAGTGGCCAACAGTTGCCTGTTCAGGTCTTCCTTCTCCATCGCGAACATTGGGCTGTCTGCGAGGTTTCGCATGCAATACGGGTCGTCTTTCACGAAGTACAGTTCTTCGGCTGGCCGTTTGCCGAAGGACATTTTCCAGTAGCCGGCGGTGTCCGGTCCACCTCGACGAGCATTCAGGATCGCCGTCTTTGTCGGGCTGCCGTCACAATTCAGATAGCCTGTTTCCGGGTTACCGGCGGGCCAACGTGACGTTTCGTAGTTCTTCACGTACAGCCAGCCATCTCTGACGATTCCACGAATAGGATATCCTTGGTCATGCGGTCGGCCGATGTCGTGACGCTCCTTGCCGAACACGACGAAGTCCCGGTGGCTTTGCGGCGATGCTGCTGCGGGCGAATCGTCCGGTTCGGACTTCAACAGGGGTAGCAGGCTCCTGCCTGGTGTCGTAGCCATACGCGTGTCGTCCCAATTTAACCCTGCGGCTTCCATAATTGTTGGTGCGTAATCAATGAAACTGACGAAATCGCTGATCGTTCGGCCCGGTCTGGCGATCCGTTGCGGCCACATCATTGCCAATGGCAAATGATTGCTCATTTCGTATTCCTGTCCTTTCACGCGCGGAAAGGGCATTCCGTTGTCAGCCGTGACAATCACAAGTGTGTTCTGCAGTTCGCCTCGTTCTTCCAGCGCTGTCAGCATACGGACGAGGTGATGGTCGAAGTGCTCGATCTCCAGAGCGTAGTCCAGCATGTCGTTGCGGGTTGTGTCGTTATCGGGCCAGAACGGTGGAACCTGATCGATATCGTCAAGTGACTTTCCCCCCACGCTGACACCCGTCCCAAATTCGTATCCCCGATGTGGTTCCGTACTGCCGTACCAGAAACACCACGGACTTTCCTGAGGATTGTCGTTCAGGAACATGTCGAAGTTTCCGGCGTAGTCGTTCCGGCTGATCGCTTTCGTCGGCGGTTGATGCGTTCTTGAGTTGTATTTCCTTCCAGTCAGTTGTCGCAGCTTGCCTTCTTTGTCCTTCGCGATGCCAGGTGCCCATCCTTTGCCGGTGGAGCCCACGTGGTATCCGTGTTCTGCCAGGATTTCGACGTAACTACTGAACCGGGCGGGAAAAAACGGCCAGTGATTGCAGGCTTCTTCCAGCTGCCACGTGTTGCGTCCGGTCAGAATACAGGCTCGGGATGGAGCACACTTGGCGTTGGGCGTATATGCGTTGGTAAACAGCAGGCCGTCTTTCGCCACACGATCGAATCCGGGTGTGTTCACCCATGAACAGCCGTAGGCGCCAGCATGCATCCACGATTGATCGTCGGAAATACAAAACAGGATATTTGGGCGGTCGTAGTCGGCTGCGTTAATGGAGTAACCGTTCAACGCAGTCGCACAAAGCAGGAGTACACGTAAAAACATTGAAAAATCCGAAAACGAGAGTGGGGAAGACGATATTATGGTGACGAAGCTCGGGCCATTTCGCCAGCGACTGCTTCGGCAGGCACCGCCCGATCATGTTGCGTTTGATCTTGTCGTTCGTCTTCCTGGTGTGCCGATGAATACCTCATGCCGTAGCGGATAGCTCATTCTGCTACCCTTCGCCTCCTGGTTTCCAGCCCGCATTATTCAATTCCGAGCAGTCGCTCGCATCTGCTGGCGGTCGGCACCGCCTTGTCTGCTGCTGCTATTCGACTCAACGTTTCCTGCCCGCATTCTTAATTCCGAGCGTTAGCTCGCATCCGCCGGCGGTCGGCACCGCCTTGTCAGAGAAGACGAAATGTTAGGCCCGTCAGATATCTATCATTTTTCCAAGTCCGGGATGATCCCATCCACGGCCAGAAGATCTCGCTGGCGTGCTATGGCACGGCGTATTATTCGTCGCAGCCAGCAGATGAATTCGCTCACCGATGACGAGCTTGCGGCGACCGGCCGCAAGCTGCGTTGGGAAGCCAAAGCCGGAACGGCTCTGGACAAGCTGCTGCCTGAAGCCTACGCACTTGTGCGGCAGTCTGCCCGGCGCGTGCTGAACATGGAGCACTTTGAAGTGCAGGTCATGGGAGCAATCGCCCTGTTTGAAGGCCACATCGCCGAAATGCAGACGGGAGAAGGGAAGACACTGACGGCGACGATGCCTTCATTTCTGAGAGCGCTGCCGGGGCAGGGCAGTCATGTTATCACCGTCAACGACTACCTGGCGGAACGTGACTGCGACACGATGGGGCCTGTGCTTAGAAAACTGGGGCTGACTGTCGGACGAATTCTGGAACCGATGGAACCGGATGAACGTCGCGAGAACTATGCGATGGACGTTACGTATGGCACATCAAAGGAAATGGGATTCGACTTTCTGCGTGATCGATTGCGGATGGGGGCGAGTCCTGACGATGGTGGTCCGTCGTTGCGAAAATTTGTGCGCACACTGCGAGGTGGCGAGGAACCGGTACAACGCGGTCACTATTTTGCATTGATTGACGAAGCAGACAGTATTCTGATCGATGAAGCTCGGACGCCGCTGATTATCGGGCTGACCCAGCCGAACGATCCCGGCACTGTTAATCTGTTTCGCTGGAGTAACCGAGCGACCTTTCAATTGCAGCCACGCGAAGACTATGTGTACGAACCGGAACGTCGTTCTGCGTGGCTGACCGATGCGGGGTGTCGCAAAGTCGTGCTGATGTCCAAGCCATCGCTGATGAATTCGATGGATACGGAACGCATTTACACTCAGGTGGAAAAGGCACTCACCGCCAAACACGCCTTTGAAAAGGACCGCGACTATGTGATCGTCGACGAAAAAGTCATGATCGTGGATGAAGGAACGGGCCGTATCATGGATGGGCGCAAATGGCAGGATGGACTGCATCAGGCCATCGAAGCGAAGGAGCTTGTTCCTATCACGGCGGCCACCGGGGAAGCCGCTCGTATTACCGTCCAGAGTTTCTTTCGAAACTACACGAACCTGTGCGGGATGACGGGGACAGCAATTCCTGCAAGACGTGAGCTGAAAAAGACGTACAAACTGAAGGTGACGCGGGTACCGACAAACAAACGGTGTGTGCGCAAAGGCATGCCGGTACGTACCTTTAAGGGGCAGGTCGCCAAACGAGTTGCGATCAGCGATGCGGTCGAAAAACTAATCCGGGCGGGCCGCTCGGTGCTTGTCGGTACGCCTTCGGTGGAAGCGTCCGAGGCTCTGGCGGCCGTGTTTACGGAACACGGCATCCAGTCACAGATTCTGAATGCTCGTTACCACGAACAGGAAGCGGAGATCGTGAAGCAGGCCGGGCAGTCGGGTAAAGTCACTATCGCCACAAACATGGCTGGCCGTGGTACCGACGTTATTCTGGATGTTGACGTTTGCAATGCTGGTGGTCTGCACGTTATCGCCACGGAAATGCATAGTTCCAAACGCATCGATCGCCAGTTGATCGGTCGTTGTGCCCGTCAGGGAGATCCCGGTTCATATCAATTCTTCCTGTCCATGGAAGACGAATTGCTCCGCTGTCGGGAACCCAAAGAAGTCAAAAGAAAGCAGCGACTGGCGATTGGCAACAAGGTTGGTGAAACCAGTCGGTCATGGCATCGATACTTCAAGAGGATCCAGCGTTTTCTGGAGAAGACGCACCGCAAGCAGCGCAAGAGTCTGCTGAAGCAGGAACGGCAACGCCTTGAACAGTACGAAAATATGGGGCTGGACCCGTATCTGGAACTGACCGAATCGTAGGCCGCGGCGGCCCGGCACAGTCTGCCAGGTTGGTCGCCGATTCCGCCCGAAAACCCTGATCCGCTTCTGCTGCGTGGTCGTTGACTTTGCAACGAATCACCTGGAGCCGACATTCGAACGCAACGACTTCTGGTCAAGTATTACGACGCAGCCATGTTCGTACCCAACCCAGAGCAACGTGGTTTGCCTGCAGCGTCCCACTCTCAACCCCACGCACGTCGGAAGAAGTCGATCCAGTTGCCGTGCATGATGCCGGCGATGTCGTCGTCTGAGTAATCTCGTTCGCTCAGGATCTCAGCGATTTTCTGCAGGTCGGCAATGGTTTCCAGATCGTGAGGACATTGTTCCTTGCCGAATCCGCCATCCAGATCGGAACCGATGCCGCAATGCTCTGTCGTCCCCGCCAGCTGACAGATGTGATCGATATGATCAACGGCGTCCGCCAGGCAGACGGTCTTTGGATCCGTTTTTCCTCGAACCCAGCCGGGGCGGATCATCCACGAATCCAGCGCCAGCCCGATCACCGCGTCCCGCTGCAGCAGCGCCGTGATCTGTTCGTCGGTCAACTGTCGGTCACCGGGCACCAGCGTTCGGCTGTTGTGATGGCTGGCCAGCACCGGCCCGGTGTAGATGTCCAGTGCTTCCCCAAAACAGTCATCCGACAGGTGCGTCACGTCCAGCAGCATGCCGACCCGATCCATCTCACGCAGCAGCTCCGGCCCCTTTTCCTTCAAACCGCCCTTGCTGCCCGTGCCGTGGCCATAGTCATCCGGGCCGTAGTGCGCCGGTCCCAGGATGCGCAGTCCCATGTCGTACCAGCGTTCGATGTAGGACGGATCGGGAACGGCCCAGCTGCCCTCCATGCTCAGGATAAAACCGATCGGTGCGCTGTCAGACACTTCGTCCTGCAATGATTCCACATGATTGTTTAACGCGGCGACGTCTGACAGTTCCGCCATCTGACCGGCGGCGCACATCGTGCGATACCACGCCAGCTGACCCTGCATCGCCGCGAACGCGGAAAGTCGAGACTGATAGAATGTTCGGGGCGCGTGCGTGCGTTCAAACCGTGGCAGCAGTGTGGCAATGACGATGCCGATGTTGCCGTCTCGCAGAGCTGGCAGCGTGGTGGTGGCGTCACCAGGGACGCAGCCCTCAAACTGCTGTTCGAAATCTCGAATCGCGGAGACCGTCTGCAGGAGGTCTCTATTCCATTCCAGAGCATTCCATGCAAGGTCCAGGTGAGCGTCGAAAATCAGCATCTGGGTTTTCTATGTGAGGATTTGTTTGGCGGGAGCGATGATCTGTTCAGGCAGGACTGGTTCAAGCAGTCAGAGTGGCTGACGAGTCGGCAGGGTCAGGTGTCCGCAGCACGGCAACGGTCAGCAGTGCCCAGGCCACCAGTTGCAGCGTGCCACCAATGGGCGCAATCATGCCCCAGGTGATGCCGCCGAACTTCGGTCCGCAAATCACCAGCACGTACAGTGCCCCGGAAAAGAAAACGATACCGCCGACAAAGCACCATGCAGCGGCACTCAGCAGCCGTGATGGACGACGTTGCATCAGCAGCCCTACACCAAACAACGCCAAAGCGTGCCACATGTGATAGCGAACTGCAGTTCGAAAATCCTGCAGGTACTTGTACGCCGGCGGCAGCTGCATGCCCGAAACGTTTTTTTGTTCCATGTCACCGTAAGTGCGTTCCAGGTAGCCGCTATCCGACAATCCATGCGCACCGAATGCGCCAGAAAGGACTGCCAGAAAGGCCAGGGCGGCAGCCAGGGATAGACACGTTCGAGCGGACATAATCAATACTTCGGAAGAGAATCTGATGAGGCCCGTGCTGCAGACCCTGCGAACCGACGTTCGTTATCCAGGGCACGTTGCGGAGTGTTGTTAAACCCAATTCAATGACCACTCGATGTCATGAATAAGCGCAACTGATGGTCGGACGATGGCAACGACAGGCGGAGGCGCAGTCTACCTGAACAGCACACTGCACGGCAAATGCACCATTGAGCAGCCAGCCCAGGCAGGCCAACCTGGTTTAAGTTACAGAAAATGCGGTAAGTTGAGGGAATTCATGTTTCGTCCGTCCTTCATCTGGTCACTAAGCGCTGATGCGGCCGAGATCACCAACTGGGATCCTGGCATGTCAATCGAAAACCACGTCGGATACGGCGACTCGCCCTTTTATGATGGCCTCATGCATCGTTTCGCCTGGTCACTCACGGTGCGGGTTTCAGTGGCGTACGGAATGAAGGCGGGCGTGCTCCTGAAAGACGTCGTCCCATCTGGTAATTGGGTTGCAGTTCTGATGCCTGCTTTTGTCGGTGCTCGAACGTGACCTTCTGCGACCGGCCGCCACTTTTGACATTGGCTTCACCCTTGATCGACCAATTCAGGGTGAGGCTGGCAAACCACGGTCGAAGTTTGACGGACGTGGGATCGTCGTCGGTCGCCTTTTCCGGCAGCAGCATACGGCCCTCTCCGCTAAACGATTCGGCTTTCACTTTGACGCCGGTAAAGCTGACGCTTCGTGGTGACGCATTCCGGTCCGGCGGCGGAGCAATATGGCGTGTCGCCCCGGCGACCACCACGTTCGCGGAGTTGTCTTCCTGCGACTCGATGCGACAGGTGGCAACCGTTCGCAGTCCGCCCATCAATCCCAGCGACAGCTGATCGACGCGTTCCCATGTTTTGCCGTCTTCATCGCCATTGTCAGGCTGTGTCATCCAGAATGGCCGGCCAATCCAGGACTGGAACGATTGCTGCGGGCAGGCCTCCTGCAAAAGCTGCAGCATGTTCTGGTCGGGGCCGGCGAACTGCTTCAGGGACTCCATATACCCCGACATATTCGTGACCACGCCGTTGGGGTCGACAGCGATCATGATGGGAATTCGCTCCAGCAGTTTCAGACGCTGGTCGAATAGTGAATCGGTGAAGGCGTTGCCGCTGTTGCCGATGCGAACAAATAGGACTACACGCACCTGCATCACGGTTTCAAGGGGTGTGACCCTCCACACCAGATATTCCAGTTCCAGCTGTTCCCGGGATGTGGAAGTGACAGGTGCGCTATCGGCGAGTTGAACGATGGTTTCGCGATCAATCGTTGTTTCCACTGAAAAACGGTCTTCGCGCTGAAGTCCCCACACCGCCGATTGCGCAAACGCAGCGTTGACGCTGACTGCACAGACGCTCAGGACGGAAAAAAAATGCTGCCGGCGAATTTGCACTTCGAAGGCCTCCTGAAAAAGATCCGTTCGTGATGCACGTATCCTTGAATGCGACCCACGTGGCACCTGGCGGTCGCTCAGGCGTGCCCGTCGTTCCAAAACGTCAACTGACTTCGTTCAGAACTTCCTCAGCCACGAATATCGGCAATGGTGGATTGAAATGGACTGACAGCGCCACGGCGTCGCTGGGGCGACAATCGATCTCCAGTATCTGGTCCTTTTGCTTGACCTTCAGGACCGCAAAGTAGATGTGGTCCTTCATTTCCGTGACCACCACTTCCAGCGGATCGCCACCCAGGCTTTCGATCGCAAGTCGCAGCAGGTCGTGCGTCAACGGCCGAAACGGTGGTTCTTCCAGCAGTCGACGATTGATGATACCGGCTTCGAACTCTCCGACAAGAATCGGAAACTTGCGTACGCCGTCCACTTCCTTCAGGTAGATCGCCTGTTGGTCATTGATCTCCGAGACAATGACTCGGCTCAGTTCCATTCTGACCGCCATGGGCAGCCGCCTTTCTTATCTCCCCGGGTCGGGGATCTCCGTTAATAATTCCAAGCAACACCAATCAACAGGCCAGGTGCTGTTCACGGGAATTGTCATCCGTCTTCCAGCGATGGCACAGAGAAACGTACTACGGCAGGCGGCGAACCTTCAGGTTTCGGAACGATACGACGCTCTTGGGATCGTGGGCCTGCAGGGCAAAAGTACCCTCGCCAAGTCTTCGCTCAAATGCACCGCTGAATGCCCCCTGGCCGTCTTCTTCGGTGAAGTCGACAGTGACCTTGTCGTTGACTTTGATCGTGATATGCCGTCCCTCGACCTTGATATACGTCTTATACCATTCGTTGTCCCTGACGACATCCTTCAGGTCTTCCGCCCCAACGTTGACGACACCGTACAGGCTGCCGGTTTTCTTTGGGTCTTTATGAGTAATATTCACCTGGCATTCGTAGCCGTGCTTTGGCCAGCCTTCCTGCTGAAGTTTTGTGTGAAAGTAGATTCCGGCATTGCTGCCAGGCGTCGTCATCACCTCACACTCAAACTCGAAATTCCTGAACGGCTTGTCGTCACCAACGTAAAACAGGTGGCTGCGCTCGCCCGTACACTGAAGGTTGCCGTCGGCGATGTTCCACGAATCCAGATGTTCTGTCTTCTTCCAGCCGGCAAATGACTTGCCGTCATACATCGATTTCCAGCCATCCGAGTCCTTGTCTGCGGCATGCGCCGGGCTAACCAAAACGGCAGCCAGTGTTATCAACATGACAGTTCGAAACATTGGGAATTCTCCGGATGAGTCTGCGATTCAATGGGTCAGCACTATGAGAAGGCTTCGCGCCATTCGTTTTTTTGTGAGGCCGTTCAGAGTACGCGATGGTCCGCCCGGATTCCACTGTGGTCAATCCCTGTTCGAAAGGAAACCCGATTTGACAGTGCGGCGGTTTTGACGCAGGAGTCAGTGGCGATCAGGCTTCAGGTCTTTGAAAAATCGGCATTCTGTGGGCCAGCGGGTCCGTTTTCCTTTGACCACGAAAGACCCTGTCATGATACTGCGTAACAGTCGAATTGTTGCTTCTCTCAACGTGTTTGCTCTCGCGATCATGACCGTGTTATTCGCATTTCGAATCCTGATACCGGTCGCCGCCACAGCCGACGGCGGATGAACTGGTCGCCTTCAACACCGTCATTCAGCCAGGGGCTCGATCGCCTTGACCGATTTCTGAAAGGCCTGACGATTCGGGCGGAAGCGACATGAGTGGCAACATTGAGCAGTCGAACAGCAACGATAGTGATGTCGGACCGTTCATGATCCGCCGTTCGCAGTCCGGCGATGCAGGGGTCATTGCTGACATTTACAACCAGGCTATTGGTTCAACAACCGCGACGTTTGATACCGAACCACAATCTGAAGAAACGCGACGACGCTGGCTGGAATCGCATGACGACCGGCACCCTGTATTTGTCGCTGAAGTGAAGCAACACGTTGTCGGCTGGGCGGCACTGACGAAGTGGTCCGACAGACCTGCATACGACGGAACTGTGGAATCGTCGTTCTATGTCAGTGAGCGGTATCGCAGCCGAGGAATCGGCCGTGCTTTGAAAGAACGATTGGTCAGTGAAGCTCGGCGTCTGGGATTTCACACAATTCTGTCTCGAGCTGCTCAGGGAAGCGATGCGTCACTTCATCTTAATGATTCCATGGGATTTCAGCACATTGGCACGATGAAGGAGGTGGGGCTCAAGTTCGGTCAGCGACTTGACGTGCATATGATGCAATTGATGCTGGCACCACAGGATGACTCTGCACTGATCCTGCCCATCGATGCGGCAACTGGTGAAGTCGATGAGTCTTTGCAGAACCAGGCGACGCTAAGTCCTGCCGGCAACGTCGCCATTCTGCTGTTTGATGACGTCGAAGTGCTGGACTTTTGCGGCCCCTTTGAAGTCTTCTCGGTTGCCGGCAATCTTGCAGCTCCGCCGGCACCTGGCGTTTTTACCGTCGCGGAAAACAGTTCGGTCAGGGCTCGCAACGGTCTGACCGTGATTCCGGATCACACGCTCGACAGTTGTCCCGGGGCGGAAGTGCTGATCGTTCCCGGCGGCATCGGTAGTCGCAGAGAAATCGACAACAAGCCGCTCATCGACTGGGTCAGAACCACGGCTCAAACAGCTGAACTTGTCCTTTCTGTTTGTACGGGCGCATTACTGCTTGGCAAAGCCGGTCTGCTGGACGGTCTGAATGCAACAACTCACCACAGCGCATTCGATGTCTTGCGTGAGACCGTACCAACCGCAACCGTTCATGAGCAGCGGCGTTTTGTGGACAACGGCAGAATTATCACATCAGCGGGCATTGCAGCCGGTATTGACATGAGCCTGCACGTTGTCGCGCGACGGTTGGGCGTCGATGTTGCAGCAGCCACCGCCCGACACATGGAATACCCGTGGCAGCCCGATGAGTAAGAGGAGAGTAGCTGCATAGACTCGCACATTTTGACCGTCAGGCAGCGTTCCTCTTCTTCCTTGCTGGTGCTTTCTTCTTTGGCTGTTTCGGGCCCTGATGCAATGACGGAGGATCTGCCGGGACGGATCCTCGATCGTCAGGAACCTGAAACTGTTTCTGCAGATCGGCGACCCGCGTCTTTAGTTGAGCCACAATTTCGGAGTAGTCCGGATCGTCGTAGCGGCTTCGCATTTCGCGAGGATCCTTTTCAAGGTCGTACAGTTCCCATTCATCCAGGTTGTAGAAGTGAATGAGTTTGTACCTGTTGGTACGCACACCGTAGTGTCGCCGGACCATGTGAGCAGTCCGTCGTTCGCCATTGAATTCGTAGTAATGGTAATACAGGGCGTCACGAAAACCCGGTTGACTGTGGTCGACCAGTTTGTTGCTGAACCCGATGGTCATGGGAGGAGGCGTTCCGCCTGATGGCTTCCCCTGGATCAGCGGTTTCAGGCTTTTCCCCTGCATGTCTGCCGGAATGTCAGCGCCGGCGAGATCCAGAAATGTCTCGGCAAAGTCCAGGTTCGAGATCAGATTATGATTCACACTGCCCGGCTTGACCTTGCCTGGCCAGCGAAGCACGAACGGCATGCGATAGGATTCTTCGTACATAAACCTTTTGTCGAACCAACCGTGGTCGCCCAGATAGAATCCCTGGTCTGACGAATAAATAACGACGGTGTTTTCTGCCAGTCCCGTCTCGTCCAGGTAGTCCAGCACTCGGCCGACGTTGTCGTCGACGGACGCGATACAGCGCAGGTAGTCTTTGATGTAACGCTGATATTTCCAGCGAATCAGGTCATCACCTTCCGGATTTGCCTCGTCGAACGCTTTGTTCTTTGCGCTGTACGCTTTGTTCCAGACCTCCAGTTGTTCGGGAGTCAGGCCGCGGGGAGTATTCAGTTTCAGGTCGTTAGGAGTCATCGTTGTGCGAATGCTCATGTCCTGAGTCTGTGCGGCACTGCCCCGGCCGGACCAGTCGTCGAACAGATTGTCCGGCTCAGGAATTTCGACGTTGTCAAACATGTTCAGGTGTTTTGGCCCCGGCTGCCAGTTGCGGTGCGGTGCTTTGTGTTGGTACATCAGCATGAACGGTTTGCTTTGATCGCGTTTCTCTTTCAGCCACTTAAGAGAAAGATCAGTGATGATGTCACTGGTGTAACCGACGTGTTTGACGGGTTCCGGATTCCCGTTCAGCAGCATTGGCGGGTTGTAATACGGGCCCTGTCCTTTCAGCACTTCAGAATAATCAAAGCCCTGCGGCGCGCTGGCCAGATGCCACTTACCGACGACGGCGGTCTGATAGCCGATTTTCTGCAGCAGTTTGGGAAATGTCTGCTGCGAACCATCAAAGCGATTGCCGTTGCGAACAAAGCCGTTCAGATGGCTGTGTTTTCCGGTCTGGATAACCGCTCGGCTGGGGCCGCAGATGGAATTCGTGCAGAAGCAATTCGTGAACAGCATGCCATCGTTCGCGATGCGATCCAGATTGGGCGTGCTGTTGATCTTTGAACCGTAGCAACTCATGGCGTGAGCCGCATGATCGTCCGAGAAGATGAACAGAATATTCGGTTGTTGCTCAGCAGCCGGCACTGATCCGGTAATGGTGCCATAGAGGACAGCGGCCACACACAGTTTTATACAATTCATGGCGCAAATTCCGATACGCGATTTGGCAGGTGGAAACAGGACGCCACACGGTAGTCGCGACACAATTCAGTTGCAACCAGAAACGTAGGGCGCGTGCGTGCCTGCCGCCTGCCAGGCTTACCTGGTCTTCGCGATTACCAGTTCGTGAACGAACCGTCTGCTCGATGCAGCCGCGGGCAGTCACCTTCCATGACGGCGTACTTTGAGACCGCTGACTCGTCGAAAATAATGCCGAGACCAGGCCCATCGGGCGCGTACATGTAACCGTCCTTGAACGGAATCTGTTCAGGAAACAAATCGGCAAGGACTTCTCCGGGAATTCGGGCACACTCCTGTACGGCAAAGTTGCTGGTCGCCAGATCCAGGTGCAGGCAGGCGGCGGTGGAAACCGGGCCGAGTGGATTATGCGGAGCGATGGCAATGTAGTGAGTCTCACACCAGCCCGCGATCTTGCGAGCCTCTGTCAGGCCACCAGCAATGCACAGGTCAACACGGCAATAATCAATCCAGTCCTGTTCGACGGGCTCACGAAACTCCCACTTTGTTGCGTATTGCTCGCCCATCGCAATGGGCACCGAAGTGTGCTGTCGCAGCCGTCCAATGGCGGCAGTGTTCTCGCAGCGAACAGGGTCTTCCACGAAAAACGGGTTGAGGGGTTCCAGCTGTCGGCACAACGAAACCGCATCGACCGGATCCAGCCGGGTGTGGGCATCGATAATAATTCCGACGTCCGGGCCAATCGCTTCCCGCACTGCTGCAACCAGTTCGACTCCCTGCCGTACTGATATCCGGGGCTCCAGCTGATCTCCCTGAGACGGCAGATTGAATCGCACGAACTGCCAGCCACCGGCGACTAGCCTGCGGCAATCCTCGACCATCACATCCACAGCGTTATCAGCCACGTGCGGGTAACAGGCGACACGATCGCGGACCAATCCTCCCAGCAATTCATACACCGGCACACCAAGTGACCGGGCCTTGATGTCCCATAACGCTATATCAATCGCGCTGATGGCGGCGGCGCCGATACGTCCACCGGGAAAAAAGCCGCTTCGCAGCATGACCTGCCACAGATGCTCGATGCGTCGTGGATCTTCACCAATCAGCGATGGCGTGAGAGCCTCAATATAACCGGCCACGGCCTGTTCACGCCAGGTGATGCCGGCCTCACCGATCCCCTGAACTCCATCGTCGGTTTCCACAACGACAAACAGAAACGGACGGACGTCGCCAACGATATGAGTACGAATGGATGCAATCTTCATGGGGATGTCTTAACGTAGTGGGCCTGATTCTGGCAAGCGCCCCCGTGCTGGAGTTTCAGGTTTCGGAAACAACGACTTCATCAGCAATGTCTGGCATGAGGACTGAAGCGTGAGTCACACCGACGAGGATCCGTTTTCTGCTCCAGTCGACAAAGGCCTGCCCGCGGAAACTCCCACCAATCGTCGTTGGGTCATGTTTGGCCTGGCGGCCGGCACGTCGTTCATGCTGTATCTGCATAGGTACACGTGGAACTTCATCCGGCCGCAGCTTGAGAAGGAGTACGGGTTCAGCAATCTTGAGCTGGATTCGATGTATACGTTGTTCAATATGACCTACACGATCGGGCAGATTCCCGGCGGCGTCATCTGCGATATGTTCGGGCCTCACCTGTTCCTGGTGGCGATGATGGTGCTGTGGTCACTCTCGATGCCGCTGCTTGGACTGGGAAAGGGCGTGGGCAGCTTCGGGGCCGCACGACTGGCGTTCGGTGCGGCGCAGGCCGGATGTTATCCATCACTGGCAAAGGTGAGTCGCGAGTGGTTTCCGCGAAGCGGTCGGACGACGGTGCAGGGATGGATCGCCAGCTTCTTCGGTCGTGGTGGCGGAGCGATGTCGTCGATCATTCTCGGGACAGTGCTGATCGGCTGGTTTGAGCTGACGTGGCGGCAGGGTCTGGTCGCCATGAGCCTGGTGGGTCTCGTATTCGCCGCACTGTTCTACCTTTTTTACCGCAATAAGCCGGAAGACGACCCGAACGCCAACCAGGCCGAGATCGATTTGATTCGGGCGGGAGAAGTCGACAGCTCCGACGAACCTCCGGTCCTGCCATTCCGGCGAGTTGCACGCAGCCGCAGCATGCTGGTTTTCATTCTGCAACAGTTCATGAACGCCGGTGCCGACTACATCTATGTCGCGGTGATGGGCAGCTATTTTCTGACTGCGCGTGGAGTCGACATCGGTGCAGCCGGGATCATGGTCAGCCTGCCTCTATTCGGCGGTGCCTGTGGCGGTGTCTTCGGCGGCCTCATTAGCGACTGTCTGATTCGAGTGACTGGGAGTCGGCGTTGGGTTCGCACGTTCGTTGGATTTACGGGGAAGACACTGGCAACGGTGTTCGTCTTTGTCGCCATCAGCCAGACCGAGCCCATCGCTACCGCGTGGATGCTGTTTCTTGTGAAATTCTTCAGCGACTGGACTCAGCCAACCGTCTGGGGCACATGCACGGACATGGGCGGTCGCTATTCGGCGACTGTCTTCAGCGTGATCAACACGGCTGGTGGTGTTGGCGGATTGGTAACACCCATTGTCGGAGCCGTTGTACTGGACTACTACCGCACCATCGAAGTCGTCGACGGCGCCGAGGTGACGGTGACCAACTTTGGTCCACTGTTCACTCTGGTCGCGGCGATGTACATGATCAGCGCCATAAGCTGGTTCTTCATCAACTGCGAGGACTCGCTGGAACGTGACGATGCCCCGTAGGTCAGGCTGCGCCTGACGACGTCTGACCTATGATGACGCGGCTGTCTGACCTACGCGGGTTCGTGGACGGGGGAGATGCCGGCGCGGCCGTAATATTCGGACCATTCTGCGGAGTTCTCTTCGACGTGGACGAGGTGGACTCCTTTCGCGAAGGCGGGCAGGTCTCCGGCTTTGAAGGCATCCCAAAGCTGTTGTGCGTGGGTGAAGTATGACCTCGAACCACTCGGCCAGTTGACTCGCAGCAGCAGTCCGGGATACGGGTACGGGCGAGCCTTTGGTTCGATGCGGTACTGCTCGACGGCGTCCCAGTCGACGGTGACTCCGATTCCGGGGCCGTCGGGAATCTTTGCCATGCCGTTGGAGACGGCCCAGGGCTCGGTTACGAACTGCTCGGGGTACATGTGATTACAGTGGATCGCCGGCCAGCGAGCATGGGACAGCGCGGCCTGAATGTGCAGGCAGAAGGTCGCGCCCAGGTTTGAGCCGACCCATTGCAGCCAGAACGGCTTGTTGAATTCGGCGCAGGTCCGGCCTCGGCCGATGGCATGCGTGACGCCGCCTTCCATGACGAATCCATCGCAGATGTCGCGTCGAATCTGAGTCTCGAAAGCGGGACGTCCGATGTGCTGAGCGATCGGGATGCTCAGGTGCTGTCTGAGCATGCGGTTGCCTTCGACGTCTTCCTGTTCGATGGGACTTTCCCAGATCGCGACCTTCGAGTATTTTTCCAGTCGCTTGCAGAGTGGCCGGACAACTGCCGGGTCGAGTCCGAAGTCGTTGAAGTCCAGGTCCAGCAGAAAGTGATCGGGAACGGCTTCGGACAGTCGCTGCACCTGGTCTTCCAGATCGAACCACGGCCGAGCTTTCGTTTTGAAGGTTGTATATCCTTTGGCGGCGGCCTCTTCGCATTCGCTGATCCAGTCTTCGGCCGGCATGTCGATCGCCCACCAGCCCACATGTGCGTGAGTTCGGACCTTTTCGCCCAGCAGCGACCAGACCGGCGCATCCAGTGACTTTGCAACCGCATCAAACAGAGCCATCTGCAGACCGGCTCCCAGCGAGTCATCCCACATGACCGTCGCGGCGTGCTGGCCGGTGGCTCGCTCGACGGCTTCGTCTGTGACTTCGCCCCACGTGTAATAGGGCATCGTTTCTCCGACTCCTGCAACGCCGTTGCTGAGTGTGACTTTGCACAGCTCGAACAGCGACCAGTGGGGGATCTCGCGGACCATGTTTCGCCACGGAACTTCCTTCAACGGCAGGTCGACCCAGATACGTTCGACGGATTCGATCTTCATACGTCCGTTCTTTCTGATTCCTGCGTGCGGTGCTTGACTGACTGGTGCGGATTCAACGACCCTGCAGCACAAGCATATCGAGTGGCCGGAAACATATCCTCTCGCCAGCCGGCGAGAACTACTGAGAACGCTGATCCACGCCACATGAAACCGGAACTGGTCGGTGGCACTTGCCGTTTTCTTTGAATCTGAAAAACGCTCAGGAAACACAACATGACCTTTCCGCTTGACGAAGGTGTCGAATTCCATGCTGTGGTCAACGTGTTTCGAAGGACCTGGAATCACTGCATCAGTACAATCAAACGCTGGTGATTCCTGTGCCGTCGAATTACCCTGTTGCAGGACGCTGTCAAACCAATGTCTTAAGACAGACCTTCCGAAAACGCAGAGCATAGTGAATCAATGAATTTCCGAACTGAATTGAGACTGGTCCTGACGTTGCTGCTGGCCTTGTGGCAGACGGAATGTTCCGTCAGCAGCCAGGCATGCGCTGATGAGGCATCTCCAGAGTTTTCGAAGACGACATACACCTACAAGACGGTTGAACAGCTTGAAATCAGGGCGGATGTTTATCGTCACGAAGATGCCGTCCGACGTCCTGTTGTCGTCTGGCTGCACGGTGGTGCGCTGATCATGGGAAGTCGCAGCGGTGTGCCGATGCAGTTGCGAACACTTGCTCAGGAACAGGGTTTTGTGCTGGTATCGCTGGACTACCGACTTGCCCCCGAAACGCAGTTACCTGAAATTATTGAGGACCTGAAAGACGGACTGGAATGGGTTCGGAAGACCGGACCGAAGTTGTTCAACGCTGATTCCTCACGGTTCGTCGTTGCCGGAGCCTCGGCCGGAGGGTATCTGGCTCTGATGAGCGGCATCGTCGCCGATCCTGCTCCCACTGCCATTGTTTCATACTGGGGATTTGGAGATGTGGACGGGGACTGGACGACGCAGCCGGCCGCGGCATACCGCAAGGGAAAACTGATTGACAGGGACGTTGCATGGGCCGGTGTCGGAAGTCAGGCGTTGACAAGCGCAAACAAGGATAACGGTCGCGGTCGGGCAACCTTCTTTCTGTATCTGAAACAGACAGGACGATGGGTAGACGCGGTCAGCGGTTTCGATCCGAAAGTCGAACGCGAAAAACTGACGCCATTTTGTCCGATTCGGAATATCTCCGCGACGTATCCGCCAACTCTGATGTTGCACGGTACAGCGGATAATGACGTGCCGGTCGGGCAGTCCATCGCAATGGCTGGTGAGATGAAACGGCTGGGCGTCTCTCACGAACTGATTACGATTGAAGGTGGCGGTCACCGTCTGTGGGGAGGCGACCGTAAACTGATCGATCAGGCATTTGCACGTTCGATGGAATATATCCGTGAGCATCTTGAAACACCGTCAGCTGCTAACTGAGACTGCACGTCAATCATCACTGCTTTCCGCGTCAGGACTGGTCCTGACGTCGACGTTTTTCGCGAACAGTCGTTTGGCAATTCGATCGGAAATTCCGGCGGCGTTTGCGTTCTCACTGTTTGCCAGCACAGCAATCGTTCTTTCTTCAGTCGCTGTCGAAGCGGCTGCCTGAACTATTGCCGGTCACCGGGATTTTCAGGTGATCCGCGTTCTCAGTATTTCAGAGGAAGGTCGTCAACGCCAACGGAAATATCACAGTTTCGCCGAGCTGAAGTTCCTGAGCCGGGTCATTGTTGGCAGTTCGGGCGATTAGCGATAACGCAGCGACAGGCCTGTTCCAATGAAGTAATCGGCGGCAGCACCGTTCAGCCCTGTGCCCGCTCGAATGTCCCACTGAATGTCATCGCTGAGCAACCAGGTGAAGCCGCCGTTGAAGTAATGTTCCGTCGCGGCTGTATCTGCGGAGTGTGGGATGAATGCGAACCACTCGGTGTAGGCTCCAAGCTGGTCGCTGAGTGAATAAGCGACTGTCCACGACTGTGCCCACTCGGTATAGGCTTCACCCGTTCCGTCGTCGATCGAACGATTGAATTGTGTGCTGCCGGCGGTCGACAGACAGTCGTTGATCTCCCAGCCGTAGATCCAGTTGGCACCGGGAAGAAATTCATTTGTCGTGAAAGCGGCTGCTCCGGCAGCAGTTGTCACCTGGGGAATTAGTGCCATCTCCGGCAACAGGCCCTGTTGAGGCGTCAGGCCGATCTTGAATCCCACGTACAGGTCGTCTCCACCGTCGACCTGTACGCCGTTGGTGTCCTCGATGTTATAAGTCCAGCCGATACGCAGTTCCAGCCAGTCCTGCAGAATTCCGTAGCGCAGAAGTGGCTCTGGGAATGACTGTGAACGTGTCCTGCCTGTCGCGTTGTCATCGCGTGTATACGTGTAGCCGACCTCCAGCTGTGCCACACCTAAGCCGACTGTGGAACTAGCTTCGGTGAAGTCCGGACGGTCGGTGACGAGCGGTGCGTCCAGATCAGGACCGCCGGTACAGAGATTCGTACAACTCCACTGGAACAACGTGCCGCAGCACACCTGGCATGGGCTGAAAATCTCATCGACTCGATCACACGAATTGCAGCCTTCAAAGACACTACACCCATTGTCCTGCGCGAACGCAGCGCTGGATGTCACAACGGCACAGGTCAGCAGCAGAAACTGTCGACCGGGGAATGAGTACAGCATTTCATGTCTCCGAAACCACGCCAGCCTAAGGTTACTACGGATTGCACCCGTGGAATCTGTAGCATGGGCTAAATATTCTGTCGGCACAGAGGCTGCGACGATCGGCTGCAAAGTGCTGACATTTCTTAACCAATCCGAAGGTTCGTTATGACCGACGCTGTGAGACGATCGAACTCGTCGCACGATGGGATTGGTCGCGAATTACTGCGGCAGATTCTGCCGAAGCCGCGTGCTCGTCGGGCTTCTATTCGTTCCAGCGACCAAATCCTGATCGCTGACCAGGCTCAGCTGAATGACAGTATTGCAGCACGATTCTTTACCGGCCTGTCAGAAAACGAAGATGACGAGCCACGACAGCATAGTGAGGGTGCTGATGAACATGGCCGCCCAGACTTTCGGTGTTGGACGACCTTCACCTACGCATCGACATGCCAGACCGAAGCTGTATGGAGCCAGTAGTGGAATGCCCACACCGAGCACCGCGCTGCGAAACGTGCGGTCCGCAAGTCCCGTATCGGCGTCGGGCCGATTTTCGATGTTCGGCACGCGGTATGGCGATGGATCGAGATTCTCAGTCGCTGTGATGAGGTCCGGTGGCTCAGCGTTTGCGCCCATGGAGTCAGGCAACGGCGCAAGTTCGGCGTCGTTCTGACGGGTTGCAGAGCACGACCAGCATTCATCAAAGTTTGGTTCATTGATTTCTGAACAGTTACTGCACAGCCAGCCCAGACGGCTTTCAATGCCCCAGCGGTCCTGTGTCCTGGAGTGACTCTGCCGTTCCCATTCCGACAGCAGTCGACGCGCTTCTTCTGCGTCCGAATGACGAACCAGCAGTTCGACTTTGGTGACTACGACTCCAAAATATCCCAGTGCTTCCGCTATCTGATCACCGACAACGGCAGTCTGAATGCCATTTCCTTCCAGGATGGCTTTGGCAAGGTGACCGCTGGCGGCAGACGTGTAGGTTGCGACGGTCAGCGGTTTTGCGTCGGTATGGGGCATCGGCTGATCTATTCCGTCAGTGCCTGGGCTTCTGCAGCACTCAGCAGACCGTTGCTGTCTTTGTCCAGTTGTTCAAAGATGGTCCGGGGCGCCAGGAATTCGCGGTACGACACGTCTCGGTCCTGGTTGCGGTCCATTCGGCGGAACCATTCCGGACCGGTCAGTCCGCTGACGCCGGGAAGAATTGCGTCGGTGGAACGAGCTGCCATGCCCATCGCCTGCATGGAATTCATTCGCAGCGACGCCGGCTGGCCGAGACCAATTTGCAGGGAATATGCTGTGCCCAGTTCCGATTCCGTAAGTTTCTGATCTTTGTTCAAATCGTACTCGAGCAGCACGTCGAATCCTTCCAGCAGTTCGCGACCAGCCAGACGTCGGTCTTTGTTTTTGTCGAGCAGTTTGAACAGAGTTGTGCCGTCCTGTTTGACGCTGACTTCGATCCGACTTTGTGTGGCGATGGCATCGCGTTCGATATACGTCTTGATTTCCTGACGCAGGACCATTTCATCACCATTCAGATCGACACTCTGGAAGTCGGCATTGGCAAGATACTGCGCCATCTGTGCCTGAAATTCAGGGTATTCGTCATCCGTGAAGTATCCGTTCTTGTCTTTGTCATACAACGATGATCGTTGCAGCAGAAAGCCCACCATTATGTCTCGGGAACGTGCGCTGCCGCCGCGTGCACGAATCTCGAGCGGCATGTCGTCAATCACCATTTTCATGCGGCCACGCTTTTCTGTCTCTGTCTGAACAAACGACTGAGCGCTTTGTGAGACATCTGCTGAGAGGTCGCTTCTGTTTGCGGCTTCTGCCAGCTTAACGTCAAGGACCAGGTGAAAGCTCGGCGACGCGAGAAACTGTTTCGTCTCGGCGACATCCAGTTTCGAGTCGTCGTTGTCGTCAAATACGGAAATTTCTGCATCAGGAAGGCGAAGGTTGGCGGCAGGAACGGTGCCTTCTTTGCCGTAGCGAGTGACGATCTGTTCCGCCGTCCGCACAAGCGACTCCTCGTCGCTAAGTTGCACGAACGGAAGATTCGCAGCGTCGGGGACCACGGCTGCGCGTTGGTTGCGTGGATCCCGAAACGGCATCAGCTCAGCAGCTGTAAACGTCTGGTCATCGTCGAGATCTCGAAACCGTAGCGAGTGACTTCCGGCCATCAGTTCTTCTCGGGCCACTGCGCCGTCGCCATTCTGGTCGACAAACCCAGCCAGTCGTACTGCTTCTGACGCATTTACCGCTGCGGCGACAACGTCGAAACTGCGGCTTAGCTGCTGAGCAAACCACTCGGTGAATGCTTCGACAGACGTTGTGTCCGCCTTCTTGTCGCCGGTTACGCTGCGTAGAACTCGCTTTGCAGATCGTGCGCTGGTCTGTTGCAGCAGTCGTTCCGGAATCAGCTCCAATTCGCTCAGGCTCAGTGCTCCGTCGTTGTTGACGTCGACGCGGTGTGCAAGGAACTTTGTGACCCACAATCGATACGCCTGCCCGTCGACAGAGATATTCATCTCGGCAAAGACCGGACCCTCAGGAGCCATAATCACCATGACGGCTCGGTCGACGGGGACTTTCGAATCCTGCGCGACGGCTGCGGGACACATTAGAAGGAACAGAAGCGGCAGGCGATTTCGCGTGCGTCGAATGGACTGCCAATCGATCCTGGGGATTGGCCCACATTGATCTGATGTTGCCCGTAAGGCAGTGCTGTAGGAATTCATAGGAAACCCCGAGTGGTTACAGCGTTTCACGCTGACGTGTGGCCGCGAAGAACGCTTTTGGATAGCAGTTTCGTAACTCCCACGAGCCAGTATCGTCTACGGCTATAAGCAAACTGCCCCAGTCGCCAATATTCAACATCGTACCTGAATTGTTTACGGCCAGTGTGGCCATTTTGCGGAAGTGTTGGCTCTGGTGCCGGACCAATAGAAACACTGGTGTGTCATGGAAGTCGGAAACCGAGTGCATTTCAGAAGTGTGAGACTCATATTTACGATATCCGGCGCAAGTTGAGCGGCTGCCTGGCGACATGGAACGTAGCCCGCTTTATCGCCGGACATCTTTGCGATTTCCCCCGAAACTTTGTATTGTCACCGGATCGCCGCGGTGGTTTCCCGGTAAGTCGTGGTGGTTGTAACCGTTGATTCGTCGCCCCTGCGGCCTTGTCTGGTTGTTGTATCGGCCGTTCTGCGTCTCCTTAACAACAGGACGTTGTCGCCCGATTCAGTGACGTACCTTTCATTCCCGCACCGAAATATGATGGTGCGGGGGGCATTATGGTCACGAGATATGCAGTTTTTCAGACTCTTCAGGTTGACTCATTTGTCTAACAAACTGATGAACGCAGGGCCCCAGATTCAAAATCGAGCGATCGCCTGCAGGAATATGGGTTGCTTCCGGAGGACATTCCAGGGGTTCGCGGGCCGCAGGTCGACGTTGTGTATGGCGGCCGTGGGGGCACTTTTGACCGTTGGCCTGCCGATTCGCGCCGATGAACCGCACAGTGATTTTATCGAAGGGCTGAGGAGTCGAAATTTCTTCGACACGGCTCTGGAATATGTGGACAACCTGGATAAGCGGGTCGACGTGTCCGCGGAACTGACGGAAACGCTGGATCTGGAACGAGGTGTTATTTACCGCAAAATGGCTGCCGCGTCGCGAGTGCCCGAAGATCGCGAGCAGGCCCTCACCCGCGCGGAGCAGGCACTGAAGAAGTTCACGTCCGAGCACCCCAGGAATTCTCGCGCGGCGTTTGCGAATTCGGAACTTGGTGAGTTGTTGTTTGAACGTGCCCGATCTTTGATCTGGGACGCTGAATCACCTTCGAATGCCGACAAGGCCGGGCAATTGCAGCAACAGGCGCGTTCGTTAGTCGAACAGGCGAAGGCTATCTACCAAACTGCACACGATCAGTACGAGGCCCGGTACAAAGCGTTTCCTTCGTTCATCGACAGGGCGAAGGATGAGGACGCCTATCAGGAACGCCTGATCGCCGAGGTCAAGTATCTGCGTGCCTGGTTCAGCCTGGTGCGATGTACCTATGAACGCGGGCAGACCTTTTCCAAAGAGTCGAAGGAACGCGCTGAAACAATGGTCCGTGCGTCCGCGGAATTCGAAGCCATTCACACGGCACGCCGCAGCAATCCCATTGGATTGCAGTCCCGATTGATGATGGGCAAGTGTTTTCAGGAGCAGGATGATCTCAACCGAGCCCTGGGAATCTATAACGAAATGCTCAGCCACAAGTCGGATCATTCGAGTGTTCAGTTACTCAAGTCTATTGCTCTGCAGTATCGGCTGATCTGTCTGAACCATGAAAAGAAGAACGACACTCAGCTTGTGCTGCAGGAAGCTGAGGCATGGTTACAGGATAAATCCAATCGCGACCGTATCTATACAGAAATCGGACTCGGCATTCTTTGGGAAAAGACTATTGCCGAAGAAAAGCTTGGCCTGGACGGTGCGGTCGAAGCCCGGCAACGTAACACCCTGCTGCGTCAGGCACTGGCAGATTCCAAACAGGTTGCTCGTTTTCCCGGACCATACCGCGAACCTGCTGTGGCGATGGGCCGCCGACTGAACGCGGAACTTGGCGAAAAGGATTCTATGCCGAAGGACTTCGACACCGCGTTTGAACGAGCTCGTGGCATGGTCAGTCAGTTGAAGGGGCTGAACGAGGACCTGCAGAAGGCGACGACTGCTGAGGAAAAGCAGAAGGCGAAACAGGCGATTGACTTTCAGCTGAATGAAATCGGCCGATTGTTTGCCCTGGCTTTGAGTCTGCGGGACGACAAGACGGACACCAAGGCCGTGGCGCAGGCCCGGTATCTGCTGAGTTACGTCTACATGCGGCAACGCAAGAGTTTCGATGCCATCATTCTGGCAAAGTACTGCATGACGACCGATCGACTGAATGATCCCGATTCGGCTCTCAGTGCGACAGAGATTGCGATCGAGGCAGCCGTGCAGGCCTTTAACGACGCCGGTGCGGACAAGAAATTTGAGCTCGATCTGCTGAAAGGGATCTGTGAGTTGATTGTGGAACAGTATCCACAGTCGGCTCGAGGCAATGAAGCTCGTATCCGCCTGGGACAGGTCTATCGTGACCTTAATGAACCGCTGAACGCTGCAACGACCTACCTCAGCGTGCCCAACGATTATTCGGAATACGGTTCTGCACGAATGCAGGCAGGGCAGTCGTACTGGCTGGCGTGGGTCATGGCGATGTCGGAAATTGAATCCGGCAAACAACCGGAGAGCGATAACGAATCGGTCGCGAAGTGGAAGGCTGACGCTGCCCGTCTGATGCTGGAAGGAATCACAGTCGCCCGCGCGAAGCTGGGCGGGAACGCGAAGCCGTCCCCGGAAATTGCGGCGGCCGAGGTGTCGCTCGCGACGATTCACAACATGAACGGACAGTTCGCAGAGACGATTCAACGGCTCACGGCGGGCGGAGACAACTCGGTCCTGAAGCTGCTCGAAGTTGCCAGGGGAGAGACGCGGCCCGAGAAAGGCATCGCCAGCAGCGCGTTTGCCGGCCAAGCCTATCGCCTGTTGCTGCGAGCTTATGTTGGCACTCAGAAAGTCGCAGAAGCGTTGCAGACGATGAACAAACTGGAAGCTGTTGGTGGCCAGGACACTGCTGCAGTTTACACACAGCTGGGGCAGGAACTGCAGGAAGAGCTTGAACGGCTGAAGGCATCCGGCGAAAAGGAACAGCTCGCGAAGACGCGAACGTCGTTTGAACAGTTTCTCGCGAAGGTCAGCGAGAATCGCGAGAACATGGACTACAATTCTCTGGTCTGGATTGGTGAGACGTATTTTGGACTTGGGCAGGGAACGCAGGAAGATGTCG
This sequence comes from Fuerstiella sp., assembly GCA_024230215.1. Classification (GTDB taxonomy): domain Bacteria; phylum Planctomycetota; class Planctomycetia; order Planctomycetales; family Planctomycetaceae; genus Fuerstiella. The sequence continues at coordinate 84,610 of JAAERP010000419.1, forward strand.
ACGCTGCGGCCGGCTACTATCAGAGTGCCAATGCCGCTTACCAGGACATACTGGACCGGAATCTGGCCGAGGGTGGCAGTGCCATCGCCGTCAAACTCAGGATCGTCCGTTGCAATCGTGCACAGGGACAGTTTGAAGAAGGTGTCAATCTGGCTCAGTCCGTCCTGAACGAAACGCCGCTGTCGCTTGACGTTCAATTCGAGGCGGCCTATACGCTGTCGGACTGGGGTGCCGCAGACGGCGGTCAGCCGAAAAAACTGCTGACGGCAATTGAAGGTGTTGAGAACGCGGAAGGTGTAAAGACGATCTGGGGCTGGTCCGGCATTACCCGCAAGCTTCAGGCACGACAGAATTCAGCGGACTGGGATCAGCTGAAGGAACGTTTTCTGGAAGCTCGCTACGAGTATATTAACAGCCGCTATCGGTACGCAAAAACGGGAGCCTCCGACGGCGAAGTACAGTTACAGTCGGGGTTGGCGGAGATCACGATTTTTATTCAGGTGTTCTCAGATCTCGACGACGCCTGGTTTGCCAGGTTCAACACGTTATATCAGGACACTCAGCTGGAACTGGGACAGGTCCCAAGCCCACTGGAACGACCAGCTCCACCTGAAGTACTGATGGCTCAGAACGAGCCGGACGGTACCGACACGGCGGAAGCAGAGCAGGCGGCGGCCGCCGCCGCCGCGGATGTGCCGCCCCCTGAGGGAACCAGCCTGATCGTGGTGATGGTGTTGCTGGCGCTGGCGGCGGGTGGCGGTTTTGGCTTCTATAAACTGATGAGTAAGCCACAACAGCGGCGACGTCCGAGTCTTCAGCCGGGAGGCATTTCATTCACTCCTCCAGCTGGTGCCGGGGATGGCGACACTGGCGGAGGTCCCGATTTCGGAGGACTGGAAGCGGCAGCAACAGCCACGTCTTCTGCCGTGGCCGCTCCGCCTCGAAGGAAGAAGGTCGCCGCCAAAGAGGGCCAACAGGGCTCCGCAGATTCGCAGCAGCGTCCGGTCAGGAAGAAGCGGGTGTTGACGCCGGAAGAAGCCGTGAAATGGAAGGCTGCCAAAGCGGAAAAAGCACGGGCTGCTGCCGCAAAAGGTGAAGGTGGGGCAACGGCCGCACCAAAGAAGCGCGCCGTCAAACAGGTAAAGAAAACGGCAGCTCAGGATTCCACAACAGCACCAAAGAAAAAAGTCAGAAAGCGTCCTCCACAGCCGCCGACAGAGTAGGTCGTTCGGTGACGGCCCAGCCAGCAGGTTCAACGCAGTTTCAAGAAACAACAAGGCGTTCCGAGATGGATAAAGTGTTCTACATTTTCAAAACGACAATGTCTGCTGCTCTTTTGGTTGCAATGGCGGCACAGTCTGCATTTGCGATCGACATTGTGACGCGGCGCAGTGACAACACCCAGCTGCGGGGCACGATCATCAGGATGGACCCCAGTGAGATTGTGTTGAAACGAACGAACGGCGAAGAAATTTCAATTTCGGTGGCGAATCTGAAAGAGGTTCGTTTTGACAAGGAGCCCTCGGGCATTAATGCCGCCCGCATCAACGAACGCAGTGGAGCTCTTGACACAGCATTGACCCGATTCAGGAAAGAACAGAGCGATTACACGGGCGGCGACAAACGGCTGAAGACGGATCTGGAATTCCTTATTGCTCGTGTCGTGGGCAAGCAGGCTCTGACCGATCCGTCAAAGGTTGATGCGGCCAACGAATCGCTGAAGTCATTTCGCACTGCCAATAAGAGCAGCTTTCGCTACCTGGAAGCGACGTTGCTGCAGGCATCAATCCATGCCCTCAAAGGGGAAACGGACGCCGGGAAACTGTTGCTTACGGAAGTGCAGGCGTCTCCCGTCAAGGGGTTTCAGTTACAGGCCGGCGTTGATCTGGGACGACTGTTGCTGGTTGCCGGTGATGCTGCCGGTGCCCTGCAGTCGTTTGAAGATGTGATACAAAAAAGTCAGGGTGACGCATCGGCGACCGGTGCTATGTCTATGTATAACGGACTGCTGGGACGAGCGATGTGCCTGAAACAGCAGAACAGTGTGGAGGATTCCATCAAGACTCTGGATGAGGTCATTAAGAAAGCACCCCCCACTGAAACTCGCACTCTGGCAGAAGCATGGGTCCGAAAGGGTGATTGTCTTCGCCAGAAAAATCAGGGAAAAGCGGCATTGATGGCCTATCTGCACGTTGATGTTCTGTATTCCAGCGAGCCCGCTCAGCATGCTGAGGCACTGTTGCGACTTTCGCAACTCTGGGGACCTGGTGGTCACCAGGATCGCGCCGTTGATGCTTCCACGCGTCTGGCCGAACTTTATCCCAACAGCCAGTGGGCCAAACAGAGTGGCGGTTAAGGTGCCCGTGACCACGCCCCGGAGGACTTGTGGTCTCAGCCGCACCGTTGAGTCTGAAAGCCCGGTTACCAGCAATTCTCATTATGTCGATTTCGCAAGCGGAAAATCAGGACACATTTGCGGCAGGATGGGCAAATCGGATGACTTCACCAACCTGACCAGCTACATTTCTTTTCAATCATTTGATACACAGTCGCTGCTGATCGAGCTGCGTAAAGCTGTAATCTCGGAGATAATTGAACATGCTGAGCCTTTCTGAACGAGTATCGCGGCAACGATCCCTGCGGAACTGGGGAACATTTCTGCTGGCACTGACCGTTGTGTTCTCGGCGATTCCGTTCGCCGGACTGTCGCCGTCTGCGGTGGCTCAGGAAGAACAGCCGGCTGCAGCAGATCCAGCTCCGCCAGCCGATGGTGGTGGTGGCGGTGCGGAATCCGAAGATGATGCTTCACTCCAAAGCCGAAACTTTCTGACGTGGATGATTGATGCACTGGGCTGGTTCTGGATGCTGGTCTTTGCGGCACTGTCCTTTGTGATGGTGGCCCTGATCATGATGAACCTGTTGCAGGTCCGCCGTGACGTTTTGCTGCCGAACGACTTTGTCGAAGAATTCGAACAGAAACTGAATGGCAAGGACTTTCAGGGAGCCTACGAAATCGCCCGTAACGACGATTCCTTCGTCGCCCGCGTGCTCGCGTCCGGCATGGGACGACTGAGTCGTGGCTATCCTGAAGCCGTGGAAGGCATGCAGGAAGCCGGCGAAGACGAAAACATGGCGTTGGAACATCGGCTCAGTTTCCTTGCCCTTATCGGTACAGTGGCTCCGATGCTGGGACTGATGGGAACCGTTCAGGGCATGATTGCGTCATTTGACAAGATTGCATCGTCGGCTGTTTCACCAAAACCAAGTGAGTTGGCCGAAGGCATATCCACGGCATTGTTCACTACGCTGATTGGTCTGGGCATCGCCATTCCGGCAATGGTGTTCTACAGCATCCTGAAGAATCGCATTCAGCGATTGGTTCTGGAAATCGGCATGGTCAGTGAAGGTCTGATGAGTCGTTTTGCAGCCGTTGGCAAAGGTGGAGCCAGTGGATCGGGCACGAAGCCTGCCTAGCAACGCTTATTATGATCCAGCAGAGGTATCGTTCAACGCTCCGGCCGAAGGCGCCGGCTATTCGCGAACGTGAGTCTGTGCCCTCCGTTGGGCCTTAAGACCGGAGTATCATTCCCATGAAAATCAAGTCATCCGGCTCTAATGCTCCCGATGTCGACATGACGCCCATGATCGATATTGTGTTTCAGTTGATCGCCTTTTTTATGGTGATTTCCAACTTCGAGCAGCAACAGGCCGACGAACGAGTGACTTTGCCAAAGAATCAATTGGCTAAGCCACCGGAAGTGAAACGTGACGACGCATTCACATTGAATCTGGGATTTGACAAGGACAAGACGGGCGAGATCATCGACAGGACGCCGTATATCTTCTTTGGCGATGAACGTATCGAAGTGGCCAACAGTTCAAATCGACTGCGGCAGGAAGCTCAGTTCTACAGAACAATCGGCACTCCCCTGGAAGACGTCACCGTGGAGATTCGAGCAGATCGGGAGGTGTCATCCGGTCTGGTCCAGACACTGATCCAGAAGTGCCAGGAGGAAGGGATCGAGTTTCAACGGTTCGCACTCAAGGCAACGCAGAAGGTTAGTCCATGAAAATTCGCAACCGCAATGAAGGCGGCGAAAAAATCGAGGTGCAGATGGCACCCATGATTGACGTGGTTTTCCAGCTGCTGATTTTCTTTATGCTGACGCTGAAGATCATCGAACCCGAAGGTAACTTTGACATCAATATGCCGCTTGGTGCTCCGGAAACGTCGTCCGTCACTGATCCCGACCTGCCTCCGTTCAAGGTGCGTATGGAAGCCGACCCAGCCACCGGTGCACTGTCTCAGTTGTTGTACAATGGTCAGCCCATGGGCAACGACGCGACCGCCTTTCAGCGGCTGAACCTGGAGATCCTGAAATCAGTCAATGCATTGAAGGCAGCCGGCCCCGACGCTCTGGGCAAACAGGAAGTTGAAATTGACCCTGATTTCGGCCTGCACTACTCGAACATCATCGAGGCAATCAGTGCGTGTTCCGGCAGGATGGTGGACAGAAAAATGGTCCGCTACATCAGCCGCATCAAGTTCGCCCCGATACGGGCTGAGAACTAATCCCCATTGACTGCGCAAGTGGGTCGGGAGTCTTTTTCGGACTAACGACGATAACAACAGGCCGGGTCTCGTCCGAAAAAGACTCCCAACCCTTTCGTTAACACAACGTGCCGAAACGATTTTCTCGTTTAACCGCGTTGCCCATCGGGCCGCGTTTTCGACACACGAAACGCGGGGCGTTGCTAATGCGGTTAATCGAAGGCGAAAACGTGTCCGGTAGCCCACCCTGGCGATGACCGATATACCAGCTCGACACGCCAGCGTGTGGGGCAGCAGCGTGTGCCGGCCCGCTTTCGTTGCTGGGCCCCCTTGGATTTCGCGGCCGGTAGGAGTGGGCCCTGTCAATCTAATCCGTTGCCGCGACTGGGGGATGCAGTTGGTCGTATTCCGCGGCCAGTTGGGCGCCTGGTGTAATGCCGAATTTTGCCCACATTCCCAGATACATCGCGGTGATCAGGACCACAATCGCCAGTCCCAGTGGCTTTGCAAGGGCCCACGGCGTGATGTCGACATCTTCGCTGTACTTCTGCTCAAAAGGCTCCGGAAGTGGGTTAATGAAACGCATGACCGTCATCAAAGCGATCAGCAGAGTAAAGTTAACGGCCGCCAGGTGAAGCCAGTGCATTTCGAGGCCAAACAACGTGTTGCCCATGCCGATGCCGAAGAATGACTGAAAGATGATGCCGGCCAAAAGTGCGAAATTCGCAGCTACTGCCGGTGTTCTCTTACTGACGATTCCCATGAACACGATCGCCAGCAATGGGATGTTCAACACGGCAGCAATTGACTTCATCAGATTAAACAGACCTGTTTCGGCGAACGGCGAAAGCACCAGGGCCAGCACAACACTGACCGGAACCATGACGATTCCGAACAACTTGCCCGTCTTGACCACCTGACTGTCCTGGGCCTGTTTGTTGATGACACCCTTGTAGAGGTCAATGCTGAACAGCGTGCAGCCGCTGTTCAGGAAGCTGTTGAAAGAACTAAGAATTGCTCCAAAGATTGTGGCGGCAAAGAATCCCACGGCCCATTCCGGCAGAACCAGGTTGACCAGATAGCCGTATGCGGCATCCGCACCCTGCGGCGGTGCCTGGTCTGTTCCAAAGGCGATGTGCCAGGCGATGATTCCCGGCAGGACCAGATACAGGGGGCCGGCCAGCTTCATGAATGCGGCGAACAGAACTCCTTTTTGTCCTTCCGCCAGGTTTCTCGACGCCAGCGTGCGCTGCACAATTCCTTGATTCGTACACCAATAATAGGTTGTGATCAGGGTCATGCCCGTCAGCAGCGTCTCCCATGGAATATCCGAACTGCGGTCGCCCAGTGAAGACAGTCGTTCCGGATAGGATTCCGTCAGCAGTGTGACTCCGGACGTCATGCTGCCACCGCCGATGTAACTGAGGCCCAGAATCGGAATCAAGAGCCCTCCGATCACAAGGCCAATGCCGTTGACGGTATCTGAAACGGCCACCGCCTTCAGGCCTCCGAAGACAGCATAACACCCGCCGACAATGGCCAGCAGACTGCACACCAACGCAAGATTAATGGGCTTGTTGGTTGTGCCAATGATGGACGGAACGTCAAAGACCGAGATCATGAACTCGGAACCCGTAAGCAGAACGAATGGAAGAACGTTCAGCACGATCGATGCCAGAAAGATCACGGAGGTAAACGTTCTTGTCTGCGGGCCGTAACGCAAATTGAGGAACTGAGGAATTGTCGTAATACCGCTTTTCAGGTAGCGGGGCAGAAATACCACGGCCATCAGAATGATCGACAGGGCCGACCAGACTTCCCAGGCCATGACGATCATGCCATTGCGATAAGCACCACCATTTAGTCCAACCAATTGTTCAGTCGACAGATTTGTAAGTAGCAGGGAACCCCCGACGACGAACCATGACAGACTGCGACCGGCCAGAAAGTAGCCGCTCGACGTTTCCTGATCGTCGTTGTGCGTCCTCAACCATGCTACGACCGCGACCAGACCTGTGAAAAACACGAACGAAATTGCGGTAATCATAAATCAAATGTTCCAAGCAGGGACTAAACTTAGGTTTGCTAAGTAACAGGTGGCTTCGCGGCACATTCTGGAGCGCAGATGTGATCAAAGCCAGCAAGTGCCATCATCTCTGCCGGTATTTTGGGTCAGTTCAGCGATGTCATCGTTGAACCGGTCTGTTGTGGCGAATCACCCTGTTTTCGCTAACGAAACCCGATTGGCCAGCGTAAAATACGTGAACGTGTGGACACGGTAAGATGTGTCGTGGTTTGCCATAATTAGTTTGCTTTAAAGTACTTACGTCTTGTCGGTCTGGTCGGACGCCAAACATGTCAGAAACATCTCTGAGTCCCGCGATGAACACTGTTGGCGGGTCGATGCCTGAATCTCCGAATTCTTCGTGGGCAAATGAGTCCGTTCGTGACGAATTTGACTATATCCCGGTGTCACCATGGGGCCCGGTTGCCTTGGTGCTGGGCATTGGCAGTCTGACCGGATTCTTTGGCATTTTTGGATTGGGGCTGGCCGTCGTCGGCGTGGTTGTTGGCTTCCTGGCCATTATCAAAATTCGTGCTGGCAGGGGATCGGTGAAAGGAACCGGTTTCGCGATTACCGGACTGGTGCTGTCGGTGCTGTGCCTGGTTTTTGGATCCATGAAGATGGCTCACGCATACCAGACTGAATGTCCGCCAGGATTTCAACGCGTGAACTTTCCCAACGACATTTCAGACTGGCAGTTTGCCTATTACGGTGGAGTTCGCAGGCTGCATCCGATGGTTGCTCCGTTGATTGGCCAAAAGGTATTTCTGAAGGGTTTCATGTGGGAGACACAGATGTCGGAGGGTCTGGAGAACTTTGTTTTTCTGAAGGACAATGGTGAGTGCTGTTTCGGTGGGTCACCCAAGCCATTCGACATGATGGTAGTCAATATGACGGACGGAAAGACAACCAGGGCATTCAATGGGATGGTCGCAGTCGCAGGTGTCCTGAACGCCAATGTGAATGCCGGAGAAGGCGAACCCGTGTACACTGTGGATGCAGTATTGGTTGAAGAAGCACAGACTCGGTTCTAGTGCTTTGTCAGAACCAGGTTTTGGGGTTGGCGAGGAAAACGGGGTCAGGTACCAAAAACCGGAACGGCCCGAAGGGTGCTTAGCATTTTTGGTACCTGACCCCCTTTTCCGGCGGATGATTCAGCCCCACTTTTTGGCTGTGACAAAGCACTGGTGCAGTTTCAAGAAAAGATGTGATCGCTGGATTCGTGGAA
>JAAERP010000420.1 GCA_024230215.1 Fuerstiella sp.
ATGCTGTTGCGGCCTATGGCCCGACCAACGGTTTGCTGATCAATGTTAATCCCAACGACAACGACTTCGAAATCTCGATCATTTCAATGGTCGACGGCGTTGCGGCCAATGTTGATGTCGCGGGCTTTTCGGTCACGTCCGACTACGCTGGCGCTACATCCAGCCGCAGCGTGTTGGGTTTTGAGTATTTTCAGTTCCTCGACACCGTCGACGGCACCGACATCAAGATTGATGCTTCAGGAGTACCCTCGTCAAACGGCCCGACCGATGTTTCGTTGAGCCTGCTCAATCCGTTCTTTTATGACGGCATCTCGGGTGAGCTGGCGATTGACAGTTTGCTGCTTGATGTCGTGGCCTCTCAGGCGCCGGGAACGGTTACGGTCACTGCGGATTTCACCGACGTTGACGCCACCGACGCCCATGGTTTCAGCGTCGATGCGACAGCAACAAATGGCACCGTAACAGACAATGGCGATGGCACATTCTCCTATTCCACCAACGGTCACTATGACTACCTCGGTGCAGGCGAAGAGGCGACGGACACGTTCACCTACACTGTGCTGGACCAAGCCGGAGGCTCCGACACCAAGACGGTCACCATAACTGTCACAGGGACAAACGATGTTCCGGTCGCAGTCGCTGGCAGCGCGACGGTAGAGGAAAGGGTGTCGCAAACGATCAGCGTTTTGCCACTTGTTACGGAAATTGATGCCACCGACACGCCGGTCTATTTCATTGATGACAGCCTGACGATCGGGTCCGTTACGGACAATGGTGATGGCACGTTTGAGTATGACCCTGCCGGCAATTTCAATGGTTTGGCCAATGGCGAAACCGCTCAGGATATTGTTGTCTTCGTGGTGGATGACGGCAATGGAGGCACAGCATTCAATACGGTGACGATCACGATCGAGGGTGCAAACGAACGCCCGGTTGTCATCGGTAGCCAGTCGTTCTCAACCAACGAGGACAGTGCAGTCTCCGAGCTCAATCTTCTGGCCAATGCGTCGGATGCCAATGGCGACACTATCGGTGTCACAGAGCTTCAAGTCACCGCGTCTGACGGGCGGCCAGTGGCCTTTGCCTATGACAGCGGGTCCGACAGCTTTTCGCTTGATCCAAGCCAGTTCAACGACTTGGGTGGAGATGAAAGTGTAGATGTCACCGTCAGCTATAACGTAGTTGAAAGCGATCGGAGCTATGCCGGCGCAGATGCCGGGGCGCGCAGCCTGACCAATTCGGGTACGTTTTACATCTCGGATTCAGACAGCGGGGCGCTGCATATTGTTGAGCGCGGCGTCAATGGCGTTGCCAGCTTCGAAGACGCGCTTCAGGCGCTTTCCGACAGCGGCATTTCTGTCACCAACGGAACGGCGCTGCTGCTTGACGAAAACGGCGGGGCGACCAGTGGGCTGGCAGTGAGCGCGCGCAGCATCGGCAACGGTGTTGTGTCCGTGGCCGAGGCCGACGTTGATCTTGCTGGGTACACAGGCGGCATCACCACGGCCTCAACCGTTCCACCAAGTTATGTTGCCTTCTTTGATGCGTTCACGGCCACCACGCTCACCGTCACGGTGACACAGCCGGACATCCGCTGTGGTCCTAGCGAGCACGTGTTCACGTTCAGTGATGTGTCACAGACTGCTGGTAAAGAGGTCGATATTGCTTCCATGACGCTCAATGTGGCCGCGTTGGGGGCAGAGGTCTCCGAGGTGATCACGATCATGGGGGTCAATGATGCCCCAGAAGCAACCGCCAAATCCGTGACGATCGATGAGGATGGCTCAATCAATGTTGCAGTGTTGCAGGGGGCGACCGATGCAGACGGCGACAACGTGGGTTTGGACAGTGTGACCCAAGGTGCCAATGGTTCTGTTGTGATCGAGAGCGATGGCACTGTGACCTATGAGGCCAATGCAGATTTCAACGGCACCGACAGCTTCACCTTCACCCTGTCTGATGGCAACGGCGGGACCGTGACAGAAACGGTCAATGTCACGGTGAATGCCGTGAACGACGCACCGGTCACGGACTCGGAATCCGTTTCGCTTGATGAAGACAGTAGCGTCAATATCGCTGTTCTGGACGGGGATACTGATGTTGATGGGGACGTGCTGACTGTCGACAGCGTGACACAGGGGGCAAATGGCTCTGTTGCGATCCAGACCGATGGCACGGTGACCTATACCGCCAATGCCAACTACAATGGTACGGACAGTTTCACGTACACTGTAAGCGACGGCAACGGTGCCTTGGTCACCGAAACCGTTAACGTCACGGTGAACCCGGTGAATGATGCGCCAATAGCGAATGCTCTCTCCGGTGAAGTTACCGAAAGTGCAACGGTGACGGAGCTTACGGGCGCGATTGAAGCGGACTCTCTTGTTCCGAATTTGGGCCGCTTTTACCTTTTCGACTTTGATACCGGTGCGACCACCACAGTTTTGAGGGACACGGGATCCAGCAATACAGAGGCTCAGGTCGCAAGCCAGCATTTCTCGGATGGCAATGGTGTTGTGATCCACATCAACCCCAATGTCGATGGATGGGGGATTGCCTTTGCGCTGTTTGATAACGAGGGTCAAGTCGACGTTCTGGCCAGTGACCTGACTGTGACTGGTAGCGCGGCCGCGTTGCCTTCTGCACCCGGCGACATTTCCCTGGCCTTTGCCAACGGCGCACAGAATGTGGATGAAATTTCGCTGGCGACGCAGATCACGTTGAGCGACGGTCGCGTGGTAGACTTTGATGCTGCGCTGTTTGGCATCGACTATGAGGTCAACACCACCGAAGATCTGGAAGTGGATGCGGCGCGCTTCAATGCGGTCATCACCGATCCGTCTACGGATGAAATCACCCTGACTGCTGATTTTACGGACGTGGAGGTGGGCGACAGCCATACCTTTAGCGTGAATGACAGCGGCACGCTTGGGTCTGTCATCAACAACGGCGACGGCACGTTCACATATAGCGCCAATGGCCAGTTCGAACACCTCTCCGAAGGCGAAACCGCAACCGACAGTTTCGACTACATTGTGAATGATGGAAACGGTGGCACCAGCACGGCGACGGCCACGATTACCATCTTTGGCCAAAACGACGGTCCCGTGACAAGCAATGTTAACGCGGGAAGCGTGGAGGAAGACGACGCTGCGGTGACCATTGATCTGCTCGCCAATGCGACGGATGCGGAAAACGACGCTTTGACAGTGTCGGGCATCTCCTTGTCTGACGGAACCGGGTCTCCGGTGAGTTTTACCGACAACGGTGATGGGACGATCGACATCGATCCAAGCCAGTACAGCGCTTTGGAAAGTGGTGAAAGTGCCACAATTACGGTCACTTACACTGTTTCTGATGGTGCTGTTTCGGTGCAGGGAACCGCACAGTTGGTGGTCAATGGCGCGACGACGCCAACGCCGCCAGTGGCCGTGGATGATGACTACACGGCCAGCGCTGTGACCGACGAAGACACAACTTATGTCTTCTCGGCAGCGGAGCTGGTTGGCAATGACAGCGATGTCAATGGCGACACGCTTTCGGTGGCCTCGGTCTCTTCGTTCAGCACGCTGGGCGCCACGGTTGTTCTTAATGGTGATGGCACGGTGTCCTATGCCCCCGGCTCGTCAGCAACGCTGGATGCTTTGGCGTCCGGTGACACCCTGGTCGACAGCTTCACCTATGTCGTTAGCGATGGCAACGGCGGCACCGACACGGCGACCGTTTCCCTACAAATCTCTGGCGTCAATGACGCGCCTATTCTAACCAACTCTTTGGTGGCGCAATCTGGCTTTACGGCGGATGCCTTCAGCTACACGTTGCCTTCGGACCTCTTTACCGATCACGATGAAAACGGGGCCATCACCTATAGCGTAACGTTGGATGACGGGTCACCGCTGCCAAGCTTCCTGAACTTCGATGCGGCGACGCGGACGCTTTCCTATGCCGCAAATGCGCCTGCGGTGAGCGATATCGGACTCTATTCGCTGCAAGTGACAGCGACCGAAGTGGATGGTCAGTTCAGCACTACAGGTTTCACGCTGACGGTTCTGGACGGAACGCTCATTTCGGGCACTTCCGCAAGTGAAGTGTTGAATGGCACGATCCAAGGTGACCTGATGCGCGGTCTGGGCGGCAACGATACGCTCAACGGGCTGTCCAGCTCTGATGTTATGGATGGTGGCGAAGGCAACGACCGTCTTAACGGGGACGCAGGCGACGACGTTTTGATCGGTGGCGCGGGCAACGATTACCTGTTTGGCGAGGAGGGCAATGACAACCTGTTTGGAGGCGATGACAACGACTACCTCGATCAGGGGGATGGCACTGGTCTGCTGGACGGCGGCGCGGGCAATGACACCCTTCGCGCCAGCTATGACAGCGAGGGCTCGTCAGAAACCCTGATCGGTGGGGATGGTGACGACACCATCCAGACCGTCGGTTGGCGATCGACGGACGTTGTCGATGCGGGCGCGGGCAATGACTATGTCGAATTGCGCGGCTATGGTTTCAACGGTGACGAAGGGGGGGGCACAATTACACTTGGCACCGGCGCGGATGTGCTGAACCTGTCCAACGGCCACAACCTCTCGCAGTATTCCGTGTTCCGGGTCACCGATTTCAATGTGGCCGAAGACATTGTGCGCATTGATGATTTTCTCAATAGCCGCCTGTCAGGCTGGGACGGTGTGACCAACCCATTTGCCGCAGGGTACATGCAGCTTGTCGATGATGGCGCCGGCAATGCGGTGTTGCAGGTCGACACCAACGGCGGCGGAGACAGCTATCAGGATGTGATTGTCTTTGAAGGGTTGGCAGCTTCGAGTTTGACTGGCCTCAACTTTGACAGCGCATGGCCGCCAGATGGCAGCCTGCCCGCAGGCCAGTTCATCACCGGCACCACAGGGAACGATAACATCACCGGCACGATTGGCGGTGATACGATCGAAGCCCTAGAGGGCAACGACACGCTGAATGGCGCTGCCGGGTCGGACAGCCTTGATGGCGGTGACGGCGCGGACCAGATCCGTGGTGATGCCGGTGCGGACACGATCCTTGGCGGTGAGGGCAACGACTTCTTGTATGGTCAGGAGGGCAACGACGACATCTTTGGCGGCGACGGTCGGGACTATCTTTTCCAGGATCGTGGTTACGGCACGCTGGATGGCGGTGCAGGGGATGACTACATCTATGCCTCCACCGACTGCAGCGTGAACAATGCAACGCAAACCTTGATCGGCGGTGCCGGCAATGACGTGTTTTACAATGTCGGTCGCTATTCCGTCGACACAGTGGACGCGGGCGCGGACAACGACACCGTCAATCTGAATGGTTATGGGTACAGCGCCACTCGAATGGGCGGCGCCATAG
>JAAERP010000421.1 GCA_024230215.1 Fuerstiella sp.
GCGGTCAGTCGTGGCATGTCGTGCTGATAGATAATTTGCCTACCCTCGCCCGTTCGATGATAGGGGACTTTTCCCAGTGCGACGGCGCGGCGTACTTGCCACAGTCGCAGTCCAGTCACGCTTGCCGCTTCTTTGTCCGTCAGGATCCCGGTGTTCAGCCGGATCTGTTCGTTTGCAATTCCCATTTATCTCTACCGTTCTTTCAATTCGCTTGGATCCGCAGTCAAGACACTTGCAGCGTCTGAATACCAACCAGGTACCATCTGCCATTTCGTGCCGTCTGATGCCGTAGTACGGCCCGCGTCGAGTGCTGTTGCATTCAGTGCAGCGCGGTAAGTCCACGCTGACGATGGCGTAATTATCGCTTGCCATTTGTTACGTCCTTGTATGTCGTGTTCGTGATGCGAACAAAGTTAAAATAGGGAAAGGAAATTGGGGGAATCGACTGTTCCCTTTGAGGGTCGGGTGTAGGTTTCGCCAAGTAGTACCTACTCCTTTTTTGGTCAACGGCTTACGTGACGGTCAGCGAAACAGCCGGCGTCAGCGTTTGCACGCTTGGCCGTCTACACTTAACGCGGTTTCACGGGCGTCTGTGCAGAAGTGTTGACCGTAGACGGTGTAGACGTGTTAGCTTTCGCCAGTGCGTGCGCAACGTCCAACACTGTTTCGCGTTGCTGGTCGTCCAGATACGGCCAGAGTGCCGTCAGGTCAGATAGGCTGCTAAACGCTGCTATGGCCGCGTGTGTGTTACCACCCGTGTTACCACCAGGCACCTCATGCGGTGCTTTTTCCAAGGTTTCAGGCGGATAGTTGCAGTCCTTGCGGGGTAGCCTTAAAGCCTCTGGAACGTTTTGTTTCA
>JAAERP010000422.1 GCA_024230215.1 Fuerstiella sp.
GGGACTCAGTTCAGCAAAGTTCATCGTGCAACCTCCATGGGAAAAACTATTGAAGTTGCCACAATAGTCTATCTTCCCTATTCGCGCAATCGACTATGAGCGCACCCTGCAAGATCCCGCGATGACGTCGTTATTCGAGTGGTTGCACCGCTGAGTTCTCTGATGTCGTGTCTGGTTCCTTCGGCGACGCACGCGTGATTCTCCACTGTCGAATCCAAACGGCGGCTGTTGCGATCAGGATTATCATCAGGCAACCTACGGTTACGATGTCGGCGAATGTGCGACTGACGGTGACTCCCGGGATCTGATTGAATAGCAATTCTGTGTATGAGGATTCGCCGCCGTTCAGTCCCAGCTGCCGGCGGATCTGAAAGTGCCAGTCTGCGCACAGGCAATAGCCCCAGCCGTACCATGCTCCCATGACCAGCCACGAAAACAATGTGGCTCCCAGCGCGAGCAGATGAAGTCTGCGGGTCCGAGGCCAGATCCAGCCGACAAGGTTGAATACGATCAACGCATTGTGCAGGACGAAGCAGGTGATGTTGAGCAATTGAAGCATCAATGGGGCGTCGAGAGACTCTCGGTTCGCGGCGGGTTTGGGCCGCAGAGAACGACAGCCACGATTGCGAAATCCAGTGCCGCCGAACCCAGCAGCCCTGTGATCGATTGAATCGATGTGTACTTCTCGGTGTAGATGTACAGGCCGATATTCGCCACTCCGAACAGGAACCACGACATCCAGTTTACCCCTGCCGTTTTGCCGCTTCTTAGCAGCGACACCAGTTGCATGCCAGTTGCGATCGGGATCACGATCGCTGGAATATAGCCGGAAACTTCGACGACGGTTGGATGCATTGAGAACTCTTATGTGTGACTGCTTCAGAGGTGGGCCGTCACAAAACGGCTGACGGGATTTCTGATCCGAGTGGAAGTTGAGCGAATTCACGAACTACCGCGACGACTTCACTTCGATTTCCCAGTCCGCCAGCAGCTTCCGCAGGTCATCAGCTTCATTGTTGGGCAGCAGGCTGGCTGATTCGGTCTGGTCCGTGGACAGATCAAACATCCACTCGTCGCGTGCGTCAGCTTCCACTTTGCGAATATATTTTCGGTTTCCGCTGCGGACAGCGGACCACGTACGGTCGCCGCGTCTTCCTCGCCAAAACAGGTTGCGTTCAAAATCGTTCCGGTTGGATGCAACGTGTTTGATGATGTCGTGGCCGTCAAGCCGTTCTGCAGCAACGTTTGCTTCGGCAAGCCGCAGAAAAGAACGTGTCAGGTCAAATGTAATGCATGGCTGATGGCTGGTGCTGCCCGGTTTGATATGTCCAGGCCAGCGGATGATCAGGGGGACTCGAATGCCGCCCTCGAAAGTGGTTCCTTTGGCTTCTCGCAGACCTCCCATGTGTGCTGCTCCGGCGAATCCTCCATTGTCGGAAACGAACACCACAACGGTGTTATCCGCGATTCCAGCGTCATTGATCGCCCCCAGCAACCGGCCAACATCAGCGTCCAGATTTTGCAGCATCTCGACGTAAGTGTCGGGGTCGATGTCCATCCAGTTTTCGGCGGTCACAACCTTTTTACTGTCACCTGGTCCCTGAAATGGAAAGTGCGGACATTCGTGCGAGACATACAGAAAGAATGGCCCGCTCTTATTCTGATGAATGAATTCGATGGAATCGTTGGTGATCAGTTCCGTCATGTAGCCTTCCCGGTGCACGGGCAGGCGTCCTTTGAACAGCACGTGCAGATCACTGGTCTCGCGATGATTGAAGTAGTGAACGTTGCCCCCCATGTATCCGAAGAAGGCATCCCACCCGTGTTCCATCGGGTTGAACTTTGGCTCGTATCCCAGGTGCCACTTGCCGAAGACTCCGCAGGTATAGCCAGACGCCTTTAGTGCACCCGGAATGACGGTCCGGTCGGCTGGTAAGCCCAGGTCTCGAGCTTTGGCCAGTCGAATCGCATCGTCGTAGCGTCCGACATTGCCCGTGCCCAGAGCACATTCAAGCCCACCGACTCGTTGCTGATATCGTCCGGTCAGAAACGCTGTGCGAGTCGGACTGCATTCCGGGCCGTTCGAGTAGTGTTGCGTAAACCGTACGCCTTCCTGCGCGAGTTGATCGATGTTTGGTGTCCTCGCGACCGGATGTCCGTAGCAACCCAGGTCACCGTATCCCAGGTCGTCCGCAAGGACGAAGACGATGTTGGGTTGGTCACCGTTCGCGACTCGGCACACGAGCGAGCAGAATGCGAGTAGCAGGCAGGGAAGTGTTCGTTTCATTGGGAAGCACATATCGAAAAAAAAGAATGTTTGAAATTGTCGGCGTCGTTTATTCAGGCCCTGCTGCCGGCGGCCCGAAAACCTCAACGAATTGACAGCATCCGGAAGATCGAGCGCTGCGATTTGGAAGATCCTGTCTGCGAGAGAGTTCTTCTTTTCTTCGTTCAGCAGAAATGGGTCGAATGTGCTGCCGAGAAATCCGCCGGTCTGGCCGCGGTAATATCGGTTGCCCGTTGTGAATGTTCGTGGAACCGTGACCCAGGCCGGCAAACACCTCCGTCTGCACACCCGGCAACAGACCGCTGGTCGGACTCAGTCCGCCAATCTTCAGCGCATCGCGTCGGCTGACACGAAATGGATCTCGTCGCGGTCGACCGGGTGTGGGCATCGATGCGTTTCAACTTCGTGTCGCGGGGGAGCGGCGGAACGCTTCGTTCACCACTCAGCAAAACTGACTTCCGGGCGCACGCATGAACAAATCCTGTTTGCTACACTATACCGCACGCTCGGCACCGGCGGAACGAACGAGCGTGACATTCCGCCATCGCCCGGTTTTTTATGTACATCGTTATGCCCTTTGGCTTCCGGTTGGCTTCCGCTTGACTTCAGGCACAGAAATTCATGAAAGGACTTGCTGCTGCAGACTGGATCGCATTGGGTTTGTATCTGATCGGCGTAACCGTGCTTGGCATTCGAGCCAGTCGACAGGTGAAGGCGATGTCGGACTTTGTCATGCCTCGACGATTCGGCAAGCTGATGATGCTGATGCACGGGTTTGGCACCAGTACACATTCCGACCAGGCGGTCAGTGTTGCTTCAAAGTGTTATTCCAGCGGACTGTCGGGTATCTGGTATCAGTGGATGTGGTTGTTCGCCACTCCGTTCTTCTGGCTGATCGCGCCCATGATGAGACGATTCCGCGCGCTCACAACTGCCGATGTCTTTGCGGCTCGCTATGGACCATCGGTTGCCGTGCTGTTCTGTGTCTTTGGTTTGGCCAAATTCGTCGTGACGATCGGCAACATGCTGAAGGGATCAGGTGCGGTCATTGAAGCCTGCACTGGTGCCGCGATATCCGCCGAAATGTCCATTGCGGTGATGACTGTTTTGTTTGTCGTGTATGGCCTTGCCGGTGGATTGCGGGCCGCGATTGTGACGGACTTTGTGCAGGGAATGTTGACTCTGCTGTTTTCGTTCCTGCTGTTGCCGTCTGTGCTGCAGGCGGTCGGCGGAATCTCCGGCATGCGGCAGTCGTTCGCGGAATTGTCGCCCGGCAAAGACATGCTGTCGCTTGTGACGCCCGGAGAGATCGGTGCCTTTTATATTGGCATGATCGCCCTGAACTCGCTGCTGAGCGTCACGGTACAGCCGCACAACATGGGTACGTGCGGCGCCGGCCGGACGGAACTCGACGGCGCCGTCGGCTTTATGGGCGGCACGTTTCTGAAACGAATCTGTACCGTGGCATGGTGTCTGACAGGACTGGCGGCGTTCGCGCACTATAGCGGCCGCGTCGACAACCCGGACCATGTATACGGTCTGATGGCGTCTGAGTTTCTGCCGCAGTTGTTGCCGGGACTGCTGGGGCTGTTTCTGGCAGGTCTGTTGGCAACCGTCATGGGATCGTGCGACTCGTTTATGATTTCCGCATCAGGGCTGGTCACCGAAAATCTCTATCGGCCCGTCTGTCCTGGACGCAGCGAAAACCATTATCTGTGGGTCGCTCGAGCATCGGGACTGGCAGTCGTCATCGTTGCGATTGGTTATACGTTCTGGCTCAGTGGTGTCATTCAGGGGCTGGAGATTCTGTGGAAGCTGAATGCCGTGATGGCTCCGGCTTTCTGGCTGGGCGTCTTTTGGCGTGGAGCTACAACCGCCGGAGCCTGGGCGGCCACGTTACTGACCGCGATGACGTGGTGGGTGTCGGGCCTGGAGGTGACAGCGATAAGTATGGATGCCATGCCGTTCAGTGAATCACTGGGGATCGTCGCCTTGAAGAACGACGCACTCGCCGTCACCGTGCCGTGGCAGATGGTGGCGTATCTGACAGCGGGGTTCATTGGTGGAATTGTAGTGAGTCTCTGCACCCGCAAGAATGATCCGCAACAGCTGGACCGGTTTTACGAACTCATGAGAACTCCCGTTCAGGAAGACGAAGTGATTGAACAACCCTGCATGTTGCCGCAGGGAGTGACTCCTGCACCTCGACGCGTATTGTTTTCCAGCACAAACCTTGAAATTCCCGTACCGACATGGCGAGCGATGTCAGGATTCCTTGTCGGCTGGATGCTGGTTTTCGCGATCATCGGCGGAGTGTGGTGGCTGATTGCCGGAGGTTGAATTCCCGACGAGGACGGCCCGCCAGGCGGCGCGAGTTGCTGCTCGGAATGAGCTGGACGGCTGCCGCTGGTCGCTGAATCTGACACAGCAAGACAAACTCTGATGAAGATGCAAACTCAATGACCAAACCCAATATTCTGATCATTCTGGCCGATGGCATGCAGGCAGGTACTGTCGACCCTGGCCACCCGTGCATCACGCCGAATCTGGACGCTCTGGCTGATCGGGGCGTTCGATTTCGCAACGCCCACACGACCTGTCCGACCTGTTCGCCCGCCCGCGCCAGTCTGATGACGGGGCTGCTGCCTCATAATCACGGTGTTCTGGAAGTGGAACACGGTCGCGATAAGGATCAATGTGTGCTGCGGACGGAACATCCGCACTTTGCACAGCGACTGTCGGCGGCGGGATACCGCACCGGCTACTTCGGCAAATGGCACGTCGAACGGACTCAGGACGTGACACAATTCGGCTGGCAGGAAGGCGTCGTGAAAGGCGCAGAGCACGTCAAGAGTATCGGCAGAGGGGAACAGGGACCCCGAACCTTTGAACTGGACGAATCGCTGACCGGTTATGTGGAAGGCCCCCGCGGATACAAACGGATTCTGCACTGGGGTGTGACCGATACTCCGCTGGACGAACGGTATCCGGGTTTGACCGCCGCAGATGCAGACCATTTTTTGGCGGACTGCCTGGGCAAATCAGATCCGTGGTGCTGCTGTGTTAGTTTTTCCGAACCGAACGAGGCTCTTGTCGTCGGCCGGGAAACATGGGACCGATACGACCCTGACGCAGTTTCACTTCCCGAAAACTTCTTAGACGATCTTTCTGACCGCCCCAATCTCTACCAGCGCGAACAGCAGATCGGCCGTGGTATTTCTGAAGACCACTGGCGTGCGGCCAGAGCGTGCTATTTCGGACGTATCACGGAACTTGACGGAATTGTTCAACGCCTGACTGCCAGCGTGGATGCCGCGGGACAACTGGAAAACACGATCGTGGTTTTCATGGCCGATCACGGACGGTATGTCGGTGCGCACGGCTTTGACGCTCACAACTTTGGCGCCTTTGAAGAGATCTACCGCATTCCACTGATCGTTGCCGGTCCGGGAGTTGCCGCGGGTGCGACGTGCGAGGCTCAGGTAAGCATTTCTGACATGGGTGCCACTTTCTGTGAACTTGGCCAGGCAGATCCCATCGATGTACCGGATTCCCAATCCTTCGGTTCGCTGCTTGCTCAGCCCGAAACCATCCCTCCGGACTTCGAAACGGGATACGCGGAATATCACGGTACTCGGTTTCCCCTGATGCAGCGAATTCTATGGCAGGGGCCGTGGAAGTTCGTTTTCAACGGTTTTGACTTTGACGAGCTGTATAACCTGCAGCATGACCCCCACGAAATGCACAATCGCGTGAATGATCCGGAGCTGCAGCCACGGGTCGAATCCATGATGACGGAAATATGGCGAAGAGTCCGCGAAACGGGCGACCGGGCGATTCACGAGTCTCATTACTTTTCCATGCGTTTGGCCTGCATCGGTCCGGAATCGGTGCCTGCTTCGTGATGAGGGGGCCTGGACCGGAGCTGTTCCGGCGGGCAACGCCGCGTTGGGCCACGTGGCACAAGCGTTCTGCTCGTTTATCGATTGCGGGAAACCGCTTCTGGCTGCCAATTCCTGAGGCCTTTGCTGATTGGTCTCGTCGACTGTCGATGAACCACGAGATATTGACCATGGCTCTGCCTGCCTCCAGGGTAGAAAACCACTGCGTTCTGTGGCTTGTGTCGCGTCCCCACCTGAAAGACCGAACTTCCCAGGATATGCCCCGAATTGAAAATGCGCAGCTCCGGGGATGAATTTGTTCTGCCAAATCGCTACTTTCTGTACGCAATCGTTGTCTTTGTCGGCGGGTGCTGATGCCCGAAGATCGATCATCGTGGGGGAGCGTTCTCCCAATCGACACACCAAAGTGTTTTTCCCCGGAGTTCGAAAGCCCATGATTCTGGCTGCAGTTTTTGACGCTTCGCGCATGTTCGAGGGCGAAGGCATGGCAATCGCCGGGACTGGCCTGCTGATTGTTTTTGCGGCTCTGATTCTAATTACGCTCTTCATTGCGGCGTTGCCGCGCATTCTGGAGGCCGTTGCACACGTGTTGCCGGAAGTGCCGGACCGACACGCTGCGCCTGATGCGTCAGAAAGTCTGCTGCCGGACGAAGCGGTACTTGCAGCCATTGGATTTGTGCTGCACCACGAGCTGCAGAAACAGGTTGAGACAGCCGGAAACACAAACTGACGGCGTTTCGCAATTCCCACGTTTTGAGCGATCCGGCTTCTTCGGAAAACAAAAAAGAACTGCAATGAGTATTCTGTTCGAATTTCTGAGCACCACCGGGTTCGCGTCTATGACGTGGGGAAATCTGATCATGATCCTGATCGGGATCGTCTTCATTTTTCTTGCCATCACGAAGGACTATGAACCGCTGCTGCTCGTTCCGATCGGGATGGGAGCCATCGTCGGCAACATCCCCCTGATTGAAGGAATGTCACTGAGTGTTTATCAGCAGCATCAGTGGGGCCTTGACGCAGTGACGGGAGAAATCGTTTACACGCCCGGCAGCGTGCTTAGCTATCTGTATTTTGGGGTCAGCTGGGGCATCTATCCGCCCCTCATTTTCCTTGGAATTGGAGCCATGACGGATTTTTCGACCATGCTCTCCAATCCCAAACTTGTACTGCTGGGAGCGGCGGCGCAGGTCGGTGTGTTCCTGACGTTTCTGGGAGCGCTGGCGCTGGGCTTCAGCCTGAAGGAAGCCGGCGCCATCGGCATTATTGGCGGTGCGGACGGTCCGACGTCGATCTTTCTGTCCTCCAGGCTTGCTCCCGACCTGCTGGGTCCAATCGCGATCGCCGCCTATTCGTACATGGCGCTCGTACCTGTGATTCAGCCACCCATCATGAAACTGCTGACGTCTCGTGAAGAGCGTCTGATTCGTATGAAGCCGCCTCGAAAAGTTTCCAGTCGTGAAAAGATGATTTTCCCGGTCGTCGCTTTTCTGATCTGCACCATGATTGCACCGGGAGCCATCGTGCTGCTGGGCATGATGTTCTTCGGGAACCTGCTGAAGGAAAGTATGGTCACCGAGCGACTGGCCGCCACGGCCCGTACCGCCATGATCGACATCGTCACTGTCCTGCTGGGATTTTGTGTCGGAGCCAGTACTCAGGCCAGCACATTCCTGACGAATGAATCGCTGCTGATTTTTGGACTGGGAGCACTGTCCTTTGCCGTCGCCACGGCCGGCGGCGTGCTGTTTGCAAAATTCATGAATCTGTTTCTTGAAGAGAAAATCAACCCTTTGGTCGGTGCTGCCGGCGTCTCTGCTGTTCCGGATTCTGCTCGAGTCGTGCAGATGGTCGGGCAGCAGGAAGATCCTCATAACTTTTTGCTGATGCACGCCATGGCGCCGAACGTAGCCGGCGTTATTGGCTCAGCGGTCGCCGCCGGTGTGCTGTGGGCCGTGCTTTCATAGACCATGAAATACCGCAGGACAGGATGACGTGCTGTCCTGCATGATTCACTAAGTGACCAACAACCAAACTGCGACCAGACACGAAAGAACTCGACGTGACTAAGAAGGTCAACTTCATGTGTACGGCGTTCCGTGACGGATTTCAATCCGTTTACGGTGCCCGTGTATTTACCCAGGATTTCCTGCCCGCCGTGGAAGCCACACGTGACGCCGGCATTTCGTGGTTTGAGGCCGGCGGCGGCGCTCGATTTCAATCACTGTACTTCTATTGCAACGAAGACGCGTTCGCGATGATGGACGCCTTCCGCAAAGCCGCCGGTCCGGAGGCCGATCTGCAGACGCTGGCCCGCGGCGTCAACGTGGTCGGACTGGATTCGCAGTCCAGCGACATCGTCAAGCTGCATGCCGACCTGTTCAAAAAACACGGCATCAGCACGATTCGCAACTTTGATGCGCTCAACGACGTCAACAACCTGATCTATAGCGGGCAGTGCATTGTCGATGCCGGCCTCAAACATCAGGTCTGCGTGACGCTGATGGAATTGCCCCCCGGCTGCACAGGTGCGCACGACGCAGACTTTTACGTGTCGACGCTGCAACAGATTCTGGACGCCGGCATTCCGTTTGATGCCGTCTGCTTCAAGGACGCGTCCGGCACAGCCGTCCCGTCGAAAGTCTACGACACCATCGCGCGTGCCAGAAAGATGCTGCCGTCTGACGCATTTATTCACTTCCACACGCACGAAACTGCCGGCATCAGCGTGCTGGCCAACAAGGCGGCTCTGGATGCCGGTGCCGATGCGATCGATCTGTCCATGGCACCGTGTTCCGGCGGAACCTGCCAGCCGGACATCCTGGCCATGTGGCATGCTCTGCGAGGCAGCGAATATGACCTTGGCATCGACATCGAAAAGGTTCGGGAAGCTGAAGAGGTCTTCAAGGAATGCATGCAGGACTATTTCCTGCCTCCTGAAGCCACAGCCGTGGAACCTTTGATTCCGTGGAGTCCCATGCCTGGCGGAGCACTGACAGCCAATACCCAGATGTTGCGTGACAACAATATCATGAACAAGTACCCCGAGATCATCAAAGCAATGAGCGACGTGGTGCGCAAAGGTGGCTACGGAACTTCCGTCACTCCGGTGTCACAATTTTACTTTCAACAGGCCTTTAACAATGTGATGTTTGGTCCGTGGAAAAAAATTGCCGAACCTTACGGCCAGATGGTACTGGGCTACTTCGGGAAAACGCCGGTCGCACCCGATCCGGAAATTGTCGAATTGGCCAGCAAACAGCTTGGCAAAAAACCGACCACCCGATCGCCGCTGGAAATGAACGACGAGGATCCGACCAAGGGGATCGAACCGGCGAAGAAGGCTCTCGCCGAAGAAGGCCTGGACATTACGGACGAAAATATCTTCATTGCTGCGGCATGCAAGGAGAAAGGCATTCGCTTTCTCAAGGGGGAAGCGGAAGTTGGCGTTCGAAAAATCGACAAGGCGGCCCAGGCTGCGGCCGCTGCTCCCGCACCGTCTGGCGCCCGCAAACCGGCTGAGTACAATGTCACAGTCGACGGCAAAGACTACTTCATGGCGTTTGAAGGCAACATGGCAACGGTGAACGGCAAGGCGTTCCGCGTTGATATCAAGACTGTTGAATCAGAAAGTTCGGGGCGGGAAGAAGGCGGATCCGCCACTCAGGTGACGGCCGTCAAATCTCAAATGCCGGGTGCCGTATTCAAGGTGCTTGTCAGTGCCGGCGACCGCGTGGCAGAAGGCCAGGCGGTGTTGATTCTGGAAGCGATGAAGATGGAAATGGAAATTGCTGCACCGGTTGCCGGAACCATCGCTGCTGTCAATGTTGCCGTTGGCGAACAGGTGGCGACGGATCAGGTTCTGGCGTCGATCAACGCGTAGATCCGTTTATGGAAAGGCACAGTCGCCTTTCGCTCCGCGAAAGAGCATTCCGGCTCTCCTACACTCTTTCGCGAAGAAGAAACGACCTTCAGTGACTTCGTCGTACTGAAAACAGCTGTAGCCGCGGGTGAAGGAACGACAATAACCGGAGGTTGGTGCCGTGCTGCTCACAAGAACAGTTGCATCAGGACAGCCGTCCGGGAATGTGACGTCAGAATCCTCGCAATGAACGGATGTCTGCAAAGGTTCGCAGGTCGTAGTCGATGCCTGCGTAGTCCAGACACGAGCACAGGGCTCGCACGGCGACACCCATTCCGTCCGGGCCGCTGAACCCACCAAACTGTCCGCCACCTTTCAGGTGCGGTTCGGTTTCCAGATAGAACCCAGGGATGCCCAGTTTTTCAAGACGCTGCTCGATGGCAGGAATCTGTTCGCGCAGATCGCGGAAGACCAGTTCGTGGCCGGCGTCGCCTTCGTTCGCCGGGACGAAATTCTTCAATCGCTCTTCATCCACGGCACCGGTCCATGTGAGGCTTGGATCAATGCGGTAATCCTTCACGTGCATCCAGCCCAGATATGGTACGGTCGCCTTGTATTCCTCGTACACCTGAACGGGATTCTTGTTCTGAGCAGCCACGTTTCCTCCGTCAAAGATCAGCACCATGTTCGGGTGGTCAACCCTTTTGGCCAGTTCTGCCAGTAGCGGACCGGTTTCGCCCACAAGATTCGGTTCGATTTCCAGACCGTATACCAATCCTTCCTTCGCACACGCTTCGGTAATCTGACGAATGCGATCTGCCGCCTGATCGAGATGATGTTCGGGCTGCGTTCCAAGTGGGTGGTAAAATGAAAATCCTCGGATGAGTTTCGTGTCCAGAGCTTTGGCCGCCTTGATCGTGGCAGCGACTTCTCCCCTGAGGTATTCGGCGATCGGCACATATTTGTTGTGAGACCCATCGTCCACGTCCAGAAGCTTCACTTTTCCGACTCGGGCGCCGATACTGGTCACTCTAATGCCGTATTCTGCGTGATATTCCTTCAGTCGCTCCAGTTTTTCCGGAGCAAGGTCGACAACGTGTTCGACGGTTCCGTCGCCCAATACGTCGATAAATCGAGGGCTGTAGTTGCGGATTCCAATTGCCGCGAGGGCCGTCATTTGTTCCAAAGCGGTGCGGTAATTGGCAGCTTCGTCAGCAAATGCACTAATGATGACAGATGGCTTGTTGGCCATGGTTTATTCTTCTCCGGGAGGTTCGTTACGCTTATTGAAAGCGTGTTGTTGATGGGCGAAAGTCTGCGACCAGCGCAAGCCGCTTTCAGTTTCCGGGCGCTAGCTCGAATTTCGAGCAATTTACTTACTGTCGCGAACGATACTGGCTGGTGGAAGTAACGAAACTGCTATTAAGAAGCGTTCTTCACGACTACAAGTCAGCGTGAAACGCTGTAGGTCGAGGGCGGTGCCCTCATTACGATGATGACTGAACCGGAGTATTGTTCAGACGTCGATTGATGAACACAAGCCAACGGTCGCCAAAGTCCTTCGACATGGAAATCATCCCGGTTCTTGACATTCTGAACGGCGTTGTTGTGAGGGGTGTGGCTGGGCAGCGTGATCGTTATCGCCGCGTAAACAGCCGACTGACGCCATCCTGCGACCCGTCAGTGATTATGCGGGCCATTGCGGATCAGTTTGATCTTCGACGATTCTACATCGCCGACCTTGACGCGATTCAGTTTCAGCAGCTTAATCGCTGCACTGTCGCCGAGCTTGCCTGCGGCCAGGCCTCGTTGATCGTGGACCGTGGCGTCAGATCGCCAGCAGACGTTGAGGAATTGCTGGATCTTGGAGTCGGTCAGGTTGTGGTGGCGCTCGAAACGCTCAACGGCCCCGACACCGCCAGGAACCTCGTGTCCACGTTTGGCGCAGAACAGCTGGTGTTGAGTCTCGACCTGAAGAACGGCCGACCAATGACGGCGAATCCTGGTTGGAGCAACGCCGAATCATTCGATATCGCACAGGAACTGATCGATGTAGGAATGCGGCACATGATTGTGCTGGATCTTGCCGCCGTTGGTGTGGGTGCCGGGACTCCGACGATTGATCTCTGTCGACGGTTAAGGTCGCGGCTGCCCGATGGTACCATTATCACCGGCGGCGGTGTCAGTGACTCCGCGGATCTCAGGAGAATCGAATCCGTCGGTGTCAACGGCGCGTTGGTGGCTTCGGCGCTGCACGACGGGCGTCTTTCAGCAGAAGATGTGTGTGCATTTAACTCTTAGCAAGTTCTTAGTTAGTGGGTGACTCGATATTTCATCGGGTGGTTGAAACGGGGGTGAGAACAGCAA
>JAAERP010000423.1 GCA_024230215.1 Fuerstiella sp.
AATTCCCGCATGGCGATGAAGCTCGTATCGCGATCCACAATGAGATGCTTGGCGTCTTTCAGGAATCCGTCTTCGCAATCGGTGAGATTGCGGCAGGCCTGTTTCATCCACGTGGCATTCGGACTCGGCGTGATCCCTGCAATGTGGATGCGGCGCGTCTTCAAGTGCATCACGGCGAGAACGTAGAACGTCACAAGTCCGTTTCGCGTCCAGACTTCGACAGTCGTGAAGTCCGTGGCGAAGATAGAATCCCAGTGAGCTTTCAGGAATGTTGACCACGCCGGTGTTCGCTGCCGATCAGGTGCTGGTTCAATGCCGTGAGCTTTCAACACATTGGCCACTGTGGAATCGGCGATGTGATATCCGACGTTCTTAAGTGCTCCCTGAATGCGATCGTAGCCCCACGTGGGATTCTCCCTGGCGAAGCGAACGATGGCGCTGACGATTTCCAGTCGAATTCGTGGTCGACCAGGTTGGCGTTTGTTGCTGGAGTCGAACTTTCTGGCCACAAGTTCCCAGTGCCAGCGGAGAATCGTGTCTGGCGTAAAGAGGGTCGTCAGTTCCAGCAGAGCCTTACGGCCAATGGCATGAGCCTTAACAGCCAGTAACCGACGCTGATCGTCATTCAGCAGCAGTCGCTTCCTGCCGAACTTCTTCAGGAGCGCCTCGATCTGGGCGTTCTGGAACTGGATGATCTGTTGCTGCCGCTGGTTGACCATGCCACAGAGCACGGCGAGCAGCATGTGCCAGG
>JAAERP010000424.1 GCA_024230215.1 Fuerstiella sp.
CTCAGCAGCGGCTTTCTCAGCAGCGGCTTTCTCAGCAGCGGCTTTCTCAGCAGCAGCTTTCTCAGCAGCAGCTTTCTCATCAGCGGCAGCTTTCTCATCAGCGGCAGCTTTGTCAGCAGCAGCTTTCTCAGCAGCAGCCATCTCAGCAGCAGCTTTCTCATCAGCGGCAGCTTTCTCAGCCGCCGCATCAGCAGCTGCCGCATCAGCAGCCGATGCATCTTCGCCCTCACCTGGGCTCATGTCCGCGCCTTGGGTAGGATCGTCTGCCGATCCAGCAGCCGGGCCATGCGATGCAGATTCTCCGCTACAGCCAATAAAGATGGCCAGTAACATACCGGGCAGCAATGTAAGCAGTAGTCGTTTCATTGTTCAATCCTTTCAGGACGGTGGGAAAGTCATGTCATGCGAGGTTGCACGCGTGACAATGTTGATGCCAGGAGCGGCAGGGGTACTCAGCTGGTCGGGCGTTGAATGCCAGGCCGAAGCTGCGGTGGATACTATTCTTGCGTTCGGTCACTTCATTTGCGTCTGGAGTTAACAATACTGGAGTGCACATTCTGTATTGGCGACATGTGAACTTCATTATGCGATATCATAACGCAACCGGTATATTGAAGTCACAGTAACAGGCGTGCAGGACAATACAAGTCTGTGAAATAAATGCCATTAGGCAGGGACTATGTTGTTGGCTCAGCACTTCAGTGCACTGCGTCTTCCCGGAGCATCTGAATCAAATCCAGTCGATGCGAACAGCACGCACCACAATGTAGAACACATTGTAAATCCCGGTGGCATCGTATATAGATTGGCGATTCGTTCGACTGCGAAGTTGCGGGCGGATCCCACGCCGGCAGCTGGAAGGGCATCAGCGCCGCGACGCTCACGCAAAGACACAGGACAGACATCTTCCTCACGTCGATCGAATACGGCTTCGTCCAGCACGCGCGACTGCGGTGGCACACGACGACTGAGACCGCGCCATCCAGGACGCTTCGCACCATAACGAAGAACCTGACAGATTTCCGCGAAGAAATGACGTGAGTTGGGCGGGCGCTCATAGTCGATTGCGCGAATAGGGAAGATAGACTATTTTGGCAACTTCAATAGTTTTTCCCATGGAGGTTGCACGATGAACTTTGCTGAACTGAGTCCCGCCGAACGTCTGATTGCGGAGCAGGCGGTTCTGAATCTGCGGACACTGAACAACGCCTGCGACATGGCGGCTGATGGTAC
>JAAERP010000425.1 GCA_024230215.1 Fuerstiella sp.
CGAAGATTGAGCGTGTTGACTCCGTTTTGCGTGCATCTACAACAAGCAATACGAATCTTCACCTCAACTTCGCGGAGCTTTTTGCTGTTCTCACCCCCGTTTCAACCACCCGATGAAATATCGAGTCACCCACTAGATAGTATCGTTCGAGACTTTCCCTATCGTTTGCGAAAGGAGCGAAAAATGAAAAAACAACGGCGTTCGATTGTTCTTCTGACGGTGATCAACATTTTCCTGGTCATCGGCTCTGCTGGGGTGGCGGCACCGGCATCTGTCAGGGTCGCCACTTTCGATGTGGACGTCACGCCACCGGTCGGATCCGCGATGGCTTACGATCCGGTGAAGCGGGTCGATGAACTGACGCTGCGTTGTCGCGGCGTCGTGCTGCTCGGCAGCGACAAACCGGTCGTCCTGTGTGCGGTGGACTGGATCGGCATCGGGAACGGGGGACAGGATGCGTTCCGCGAAGCACTTGCTGGCGCCGCCGGTACGACACCCGATCGCGTGGCGGTGCATACGCTGCATCAACACGATGCGCCGGGCTGCGATTTTGCGGCGGAACAGATTCTGCGAGAGTTGGGTGTTCAGAAGCTCGGTCGATTTGAGGGCGCGTTTCAACGGCAGGTCCTTCAGCGAGCGGCCGATGCTGTCACTGAATCGCTGGCGTCGGCTCAAGTCGCCACGCACTATGGATGGGGCGTGGGCGAAGTTCAAAAGGTTGCCTCCAATCGTCGCATTCTGGGGGCCGATGGGAATGTCTCCGCAACACGCTGGACGGCCACCAAAGATCCAGCCTTACAGGCGGCACCAGAAGGCACTATCGATCCGCAACTGACCTTGCTGTCGTTCTGGAACAACGACCAGCCGATTGCCGCACTCAGCTATTACGCCTGTCACCCTCAAAGCTACTATCGCATGGGAATTCCCAGCCCCGATTTTCCGGGAATCGCCCGTTTCATTCGCGGGCAAGCGGTACCGCAAGCGCTGCATGTCCACTTCAATGGAGCAGGCGGCAACATCGGCGCGGGTAAATACAACGACGGAGCCAAAGAGAATCGCATGAGACTTGCGATTCGACTGGCTGACGGAATGCAGCGCGCCTGGGAGACGACGAAGAAGCATTCGCTGACCGTCGACGATCTCGGCTGGCAGACGGTTCCCGTGAATCTGCCGGTCGCCGAGCACCTGAACGAAGCAAAGCTGATCGAGTCAATCAAAGCTGAATCTTCAGAGACAGATTCCGTCGGTGCAGCGAGAAAGCTGGCGTGGCTGCGGCGATGTAAGACGGGCCAGACGATCCACATTGGCTGCCTGCGTGTGGGCCAGGCGCGAGTGCTACACATGCCCGGCGAATTGTTCGTTGAATACCAACTCGCAGCAAAGGCCATGCGACCGGATCTGCACGTTACCATGGCGGCTTACGGCGACTACGGTCCGGGCTATATTGGCACAACAGTGGCATACGGCGAAGGCGGTTACGAAACCAGTCCCCGCGCCAGCTCTGTCGCACCCGGCGTCGAACCGGTACTTACCGTTGCGGTGAGGCAATTGCTCAAGGCTGACAGGACAGCCGAGTGAGTTCAGCCGCTGGAACGGACAATTGAAAAGCAGCAACAGAGCGACCTGCCAGCATTTTTGCTTCAGCCAGGGAAATCAATTCGTGAAGAATAAAAACAGCATCGAATCCGTGAAAAACAGCCCACGTTCCCTCTTGCTTCTCATGTTGGCTGCGTGCGGCTTGCAAGTGGACTTACAGCTGTATGCTGCGGATGCGCCAGCGCTCACGCCGCTCGTGCGCGTTGTCGACCTGACAGTTGGTGAATCGACAACCGTGGAACTCTGCAACGGACAGAAGGTTGACGTCAGGCTGGTGGACTTGCAGGAAACCCGCGATCCTGTTCGTCAGGCCGTTCGCAGTGCGATGGTGACGGTGCAGGTCGATGGCGAGAAGATCACGATTGAATCGGGGATGTACAATCTGCCGCAGCGAGTTGCCGGAGTGCAGATCGATTGCTCCATCACCAAAGGATACAACTCCAACGGCACTCCGACGTTCTGGGGCCTGGACAAAGACGCAAGGCTGCGTTTGTGGCCGAAGGAATCTCCGCTGGTGAAGCCTGGGTCGCTGATTTACCCCGTTGACCAGCGTTGGTTTGCCACCCGAACCTGGTTTGACAACGAACCAGTCGATGGCGGCACGAAGATTCTCCCGAAGATCTATTATCACAGCGGACTGGATATCGGCGGTTCGGAACGGCAGGTCAGAGTGATCGCCGCGACAGACGCAGTTGTCGTTTCCGCAGGTGAGGATGTGTTGCCGGAATATCTGCTGGAAGGCGGAGGCAAATCGCGTTATGGCCAGGGGAAAAGTCCGGTCGCACCGAGGGCCGATGTCGTGTATCTGAAGGACGAACGCGGCTGGTACTATCGATACAGTCATCTGCACAAGATCAACGACGCGATCCGGCCCGGTCGGACCATCGATCAGGGAACAGAGGTTGGTCTGCTTGGTAAGAAGGGGTCAAGTGGCGGCTGGTCGCATCTACACTTCGAAATCAAAAGCCGCCAGCCCTCCGGTAAATGGGGCACTCAGGCGGGCTATGCGTTTCTGTGGGAAGCGTACTGCCGTCAGTATCGACCGAAGCTGGTGGCGAACGCGCGTCGAAAGAGCTTCCTGATCGCCGGTAACGACGCTGTTTTGGACGGTTCGAAGTCCTGGAGTGCCACGGACAGCATTCAGAGCTATGACTGGACGTTTTCGGACGGCACAACGGCGACCGGCCCGCGAGTCACTCGCACGTACAACCGGCCCGGCGTATTCAGCGAGATTTTGAAGGTCACTGATCAGGCCGGAAACATCGACTATGACTTTGCCGAAGTTCATGTTCTCGATCCGAAACAACCGGATCAATACGTACCAGGGATTCACGCCGCGTACTGGCCGACGTTCGACAACAGGGTGAATGAGCCGATAACGTTCAAGGTTCGCTCGTTCCGAAATCAGGACGGACATGAAGTCTGGAATTTCGGAGACGGCACTCCGACCGTCACGGTGAAATCAGACGGCAACGTGGACCAGCAGGCCGCCGACGGCTATGCCATCACCCATCACACTTATCAGCAGCCGGGCGACTACATCGTGAGCGTGAAACGCAGCAGAAACGACGGCGTCACCGCTACCATGCGACTGCACGTCCGCGTGGCAGGGGAATAAGACGCCGTGACAACCGGTAAAATTCACCGCGGCCGGAGTTTCAGCCGTCATGAACTCACCAATTTGGGATAGCGCTGCATCATCGTGACTGCGGGATCGCTGTACCAAGCCGGACGAGTGAGTAGGATGCAGTCATGTTCGCGGAATCGCTGCGCGAAGGAGACGCGGTGACTGAACGAATTCCTCGCCTGACCCTGGCTGCTCGCTGACATGACAACAATTGCTGTATTTGGTGGCTCCGGAAGAATTGGCCGACGCGCTGTGGAAATGCTTGGCGCGCGGGGACATCACGTACGGGCTTTGGTGCATCACCGCACGGTTCCCGGAAATCATGTAACGTGCATCAATGGCAGTGTTGTCAACGCGGCCGACTGTGCGGAAGTCGTCCAGGAGTCAGACATCGTCATTCAACTGGCGACAACGAAAGAAGATGCCGAGACGTTTTTTGATGTCAGCCTGCGCGGCACGTTCAACATTCTGGAAGCCTGCCGCCTTGCAAAGAATGTCCGCCAGTTCATTTTGTTAAGCGGCGATGCGGCGCAGGGAATCTGGTTCTACCCGCACCCCGAACCGATCAACGAAGAGACTCCGCTGGCCGCATATCCGGGGTATTATGCGTTCTCCAAAGTCATGGAAGAAAACATGACTCAGCAATACCGCATTCAATATGGACTGGGCACGACCATTCTGCGTTCGTCGTGGGTGTTTGAAGGCGACGATCTGCTGAATCACTTTTCGATTCTGAAAAACGTGAACCCGGCTGAACCCGGACATGGTTTTGGCGAAGTGCCTGCTGAAGTGCTGCAACTGGTTCGCAGTGACCAGGAACGCATTCCGGTGCTGCTGGATGGGTCAGGCAATCCGCTCACTCGGCACATTGTTCATATCGACGATGTGCTTCAGGCCATTGATCGATCGCTGGGGAACGAAAACGCGATTGGCCGAGACTACAACATCGCGGCTGCGTATGCCTTCGAATATCGTGAAGCGGCAGACTACATTTCCAAACAGCTCGGGATACCGACGATCGAGATTCCAAATCCACAATACCATCCGTTTTGCATCGACATCTCGCGGGCGAGGCGGGAGATCGGATATTCGCCGGAAAACGAATTCCGACGCATGGCCGACCGTGCGATTGAATCTCGAACTTAGACACTCCGCCATTGAATTCACTCGGTGGCGTATTGGAAAAGGGAAAACATGTCCATCGAAGGAAAAACCATCATCGTCACCGGAGGTACTTCCGGAATCGGCGAAGCCTGTGCGCGGCATTTCATTGAAGGCGGTGCCAACGTTGTCATGGCGTCCATTCAACAGGCCGAAGGCGAGGCGCTGGAAGCCGAACTTTCGACCACATCGCGAGCAAAGTTCATTGCGTGCGATGTCACTCAGGAAGATCAGGTGCGAAATCTGATCGACGGCACGGTGGCTACATTCGGCCGAGTCAACGCGATCCATTGCAATGCCGGTGCATGGGGCCAGGGAACGGCTGAAGAGTTTGATGACGCCATCTGGAACAAAGTGATGGGCGTCAACGTCAAAGGAGCTCTGCTGACGGCGAAGTACGGCATCCCGGCGCTGCGCGCGGCGGGTGGAGGCACATTCTTGGCGACAACATCTGTGGCGGCTCAAATCGGATTTCCTCAACACGCCGTCTACTGTGCTTCGAAAGCCGCACTGGAGGCTCTGGTCCGCTGTCTGGCGGTCGACTACGCCGGTGTTGTTCGCGTTGTCGGCATCAGTCCCGGAACGGTGAAGACTCCGATGCTGGCAGCGACGTGCCAGGGCTGGGACAAACCCATTGACGAATTGTATGCCGAGGTCGCTCAGAAGATTCCCGTACGACGACTGGGAGAACCAGAAGACGTCGCCAAAGCCGCCGCGTTTCTGCTGAGCGACGAAGCCAGTTATATCAATGGAACGATTCTGACTCTGGACGGCGGCACGCTGGCGTTGCCGCCGTGGTAAACAACGCCATGCCATCAATTCCTGAAGCCATAAACATCTACGAAGCCAAACGCCTTGAGCCCGCCGAATCGATCCCAATAGACGGCCACGGCAGCGATTCTCGCTGGCAGGCGGCCAATGTGCTGACCGACTTTTCCTTCCCGTGGATAAAACGCACTCCACCCGCGACTGAATTCCGAGCCTTGTGGAACAAGCAGCACCTGTATTTTCGCTATGATGTCACCGATGCCGATGTGGTGCTGGGCGATGGAACAAACGCGATGGAGAAAGTGATCGGCTCAGACCGCGCAGAGATCTTCTTCAGTACCGGATCGGACCTGAATCCTTACTACGGAATTGAAATCGATCCGCGCGGCGAAGTTCTGGACTACGAAGCCACTTTTCATCGACAGATGAACTTCGAGTGGTCGTGCGAGGGTCTGAACGTGGCCGCGTCGCGGACCCAGGCGGGCTACATTGTGGAAGGCCGTCTTCCAATCGCGACGTTCAAAAAGCTGAACTGCCTGCATCAGGACGACGCGGGAGACTACCTGATCGCGGGGCTGTACCGCGCGGAATTCAGTCATAACCCGCATGGAGGACCGGTCATCGAAGACTGGATGAGCTGGATCGACCCCGAAGTCGCGTCACCGGATTTCCACGTGCCAACATCGTTTGGGACAATTCGCCTGGTCAGATGATCACTTCAAGTCCGCGAACTCCGTCGCGCCGCCTTCGAACTTCATGAACTCGATCACCGCACCGTCTTCTTTCACAAACGCGACGCTCAAGCCGGGCATAGGAGAAAACGGTTCGAGAATGATTTCTTTACCAGCGATGGCGGCGGCCATGTCATCCACCCGGTAGGCCACGTGAGGCATGTCGCGCAGAGGACCGGTCACGGGCGAGTCGTTTTCGAACCGAAGAAACTCGACGCGGTACGGATGGCCGGCCGGATCCGTCACCCAGACTTTGGTGTCGGCAACGTACGTTTCGTTCGGCTGCTTCTCATGCGTGGGCAGGCCAATATGGTGAAATATCCTGTTCATGGAGGCTCCGTCGTTCGGTACTAAAACTGCTTAACCTGATTCGTCAACATCGCGCGGCTTGGTCAGCAACGAGAATACTGAAATCGCGTTTCGGCTGCATCGTGCGCGAGGCTTTGAAGTGGGGAATTGTCTGGTTAGAGTCTGACTCTGTCACTACTCCGCACCGTGCGCGCATCTTTTCTGAGCAGCGCAGCTGCGTTTCCGAGCGTCAGCTCGTACACTGCGGCGTTCCGCCGCGTTAGGATTTGACTGATCGAGGTTGCGCGAACTCCAATCGGACGGCACCAGTCGCCTCCTTGGAAACCGGTTTTTGCAGCGTTTGTTGACGATGTGAGAGGTAAGGCGCTCACCAGAGTGGCACTTGCCAAACGAAGGAACACTAAATGAACAAATCAAAGTCGGTGCGCTGGGGAGTCATTGGGCTGGGTTGGTTCGGCGAAGTGCATGCTGACAACCTGGCCGAAATGCCGGACATCGAACTGACGGCTCTGTGTACTCGACGGCCCGAGCGACTCGCCGAAATCGCGGACCGACTGGACGTTGAAAAACGCTATACTGACTACCAACAGTTGCTGGCGGATCCGGACGTCGATGCGGTGAGCGTCACGACGCACTTTTACGATCATCGCCAGATCACCATCGATGCTCTGCGAGCCGGAAAGTATGTGCTGCTGGAAAAACCAATGGCACCCACCGTCGCCGACTGCGATCAGATCGTCAAGGCGGCCGAAGAAACGGGTGGCCTGTTTATGGTGGGTCATATCTGTCGCTTCGATCCTCGTGTCGCACTGGCGAAGGAAGCAATCGAACAGGGACGCATCGGGAAAATCATCTCCATGCACGCTCGGCGAAATCTCTCCAAAGCCATCGGCAGTCTGGTGCTGGATGATATTTCCGCTCTGATGGGTGACGGCATTCATGACGCCGACCTGATGCTGTGGTTCAGCCAGGCCAACGTGCAGACCGTTTATGCCCAGGAAGTTCATCCCGGACAGCACAAGCACCCGGATGGAGGCTGGTCGATCGCGCGGCTGGACAACGGTGCCGTCGCCGTGGTCGAATCGGTCTGGCACCTGCCGGAGAGTACGCCGTATGCGATCGATGCTCGGCTGGAAGTCATCGGTACGGAAGGAGCCCTGTATATCAACTGCGGAGAAGCCGGGCTGGAAATCCACGATGCGGCCGGAGTCAAAATGCCGGACACGATGTACTGGCCGCGTCCGTTCGGCCGCTATGCCGGAGTCCTGCAGGAAGAGCTGCGGTACTTCGCCAACTGCGTGCGGTCCGGTGAGACACCAACGCGAATCACACCTGGCGAATCAAGAGCTGCCGTGGCATGGATGGCAGCCGCGACCGAGTCCGCTCAGTCGGGATCTGTGATTACGTTTTGAACTGAACGGCGATCCACTTTTCAGCAAGGGCTATTGTCTTGAAAACACCAGACTCCGTTTTCGAATACCGTCGGCAAACGCAGAGCCTAACACCATGGATTCTGCTGCTGTGCTGTCTCGTTTCGCCGGTGAATGGCGATGATGTTCTGCCGGGCGGTGGTCAGGCGACTCCAGTGGATTCGATTTCTCTGCCCACCGGGTTTCATGCGCAAATGCTGCGATCAGCGGAAAAGGGCGAAGGCTCGTGGATCAGCATAACGTTCGACGACAGTGGTCGAATCATCCTCGGACGCGACAAGCGCGGTGTGGTAAGGTTGTCATTGAGTGACGATCATGGCAGCGTGGATCGCTTCGAGGTGATTGAAAACACGTTGAAGCATTGTCGTGGTATTCTCTGGGCGCACGACAGTCTGTATGTTTGTGCGACGAACACCAGCGGCTTCTATCGGTTGCGCGACACCAACGGCGATGACCAGTTTGATTCCGTGCGGGAACTCAAGCCTTTCGATTATCAGAGTCGCTATGGGCACGGTCCCAATCAGGTTGTGTTGGGGCCGGACAACATGCTGTACATTGTCAACGGCAATGATGTGGCGTTTCCGGAAGGCTTCGCCGCCGATTCGCCCTATCGAGATTCACAGGACGACCATCTGTTGCCCGAATCGCGAGACGCGGTGCAGGACGTTCGCGTGGGGCACATTCTGAGGACCGATCCCGATGGTAAAAACTGGGAGATCATCGCCGGTGGTTTCCGCAATCAGTTTGATGTGGCCTTCAACGGCGACGGCGAGATGTTTACTTATGACGCTGATATGGAATGGGATGTCGGCCTGCCGTGGTATCGCCCGACTCGGCTGAATCACGTCGTCTCCGGCGGCGAATACGGTTGGCGCTGGGGAACGGGCAAGTGGCCGGAATACTTCGCCGACAGTCTGCCCACAACGCTCGATACCGGACTGGGTTCGCCCACAGGGCTGGAGTTCGGCACGCGGTCTCACTTTCCGCCGCGTTATCGTGGGTCGTTGTTCATGGGTGACTGGCAGCACGGCCGCATTTTCCAGGTTCGGATGACGCCTCGCGGTGCCAGCTATGGCGGCGAATACAAAGTGTTTCTGGAAGGCGGAGCATTAAACGTCTGCGACCTGACGTTTGGACCAGATGGAGCGATGTACTTCATTACCGGAGGCCGCGGTTCGCAATCGGGACTGTATCGCGTCACCTACGACGGCCCCGATGTTGCGGAAGAAACGTTCAGCGCTGAGCAAATCCAGGAGGTTCAGGAAGCCGCCGCCGCGCGTCAGGTGCGACACCAGTTGGAGCAATTCCACCGGCGGCGTGATGCACGCGCGGTTGACATTGCGTGGCCTCATCTGAACAGCGAAGATCGCTGGCTGCGATTTGCGGCGCGTCTGGCGATTGAACGTCAGGATCCGGCACTGTGGCGGGATCACGCGTTGAGCGAATTGCGTCCGAAAGCATCGATTTCCGCGTTGCTGGCGCTGGCTCGGCTGGGTCGTGCGGAGGATCAGTCCGAATTATTGATGGCTCTGGATCGCCTGCCGCTGCAGACGCTGGACCGTGAACAATTGCTGGATGCCCTTCGCGTGTGGGAATTGAGCTTCATCCGTCAGGGGCGTCCTTCCGATTCAGACCGAACTCGCGTGCTGGCGCGGCTGGATCCGTTGTATCCGCAGACAAGCAACTACATGAATCGCGAATTGTGCCGTTTGCTGATCCACCTGCAGGCACCGGAAGTGGTTCCGCGCACGGTCGAATTAATTCGCGAGGCGATCAGTCAGGAAGACGCCATCTTTTATTCGCAACTGCTGGCTCGCGTTTCCGAAGGCTGGACGGTCGAAACGCGTGAGACGTTCTTTGATTCGCAGTTGGCGGCTCGCAGCTATCAGGGCGGGAAGTTGTTGAGCGATTCTCTGCAACATATTCGCGAAGACGCAATCGCCACGCTGACCGATGCCGAGAAACAACATCTGAAACCTCAACTGGAAAAGCTGGCGATCGCCGCCGAGGAAGTTGTCGCTCAGGAATTGCCTCCGGCACCATTTGTCAAACAGTGGACGTGGGAAGAGCTGGAACCGGAACTGCCGCGGACGCGTCACGGTCGTTCGTGGGCACAGGGCCGCGCCGCTTTGGCCAAAGCGCAATGTGTGAAGTGTCATCGAGTGAGCGAACAGGGCAGTTCCGCAGGCCCGGACCTCACGCACGTCGGCCGCCGCTTTGACGAACGCGCGCTGCTGGAATCGATCGTCCTGCCTTCCAGAGTGATTGACGAAAAATATCGGCTCAGTACCTACGTGCTGAACAGCGGCAAGGTCATCACCGGTCGACCGATCGGCGTGTCAGCCACTGTTATCACGATCCAGGCCGATTCGCTGCGAGCGGAAACGGTGCCGATCGACCGGGCAGAAATCGAGCAAACATCTCCGGCCAGTCTTTCGCCCATGCCGTCTGGTTTGATGAATGTGCTGACGATGGATGAGATACTGGATGTGATTGCGTACCTCAAGTCCGGTGGCGATCCGCACGCAGATGTTTATGAATAGGGCTGATGATGTACCAACAACCGGAAACAAACTCTTATGAATTCCATGAACACCAATTCAATTCGATTTATCCTCGCCGCCTGCGTCCTTTCGACGGTGGCCGGAAATGTGCAGGCTGACGAACGTGCGGTAGCACGGACACTGACGAATGACGTGCTGAAGTTTACGTCCGAAAACGCGGCGTCGGTCGAATCGATCGGCTGTGTTCCAGCAACGGTGAGGGTTAAAACATGTTTCGAATTCGTTCATCAATTTTGTATCCGGCAAATGTCCTCGCAGCAACCAGTCTTTGGTTTCTGTCATTCCTCGTCAGCGCCGTCGCGGCGGATCCCATGGTCTCGGATCTGTGGGGACGTGACGGCGAAAAATGGTCGGCCGACAGTCGCCTGCCCGATTTCTCCTGGGCCGGGTATCATCGCGGCGAAAAGCGGCTCCCGGTTCTGGTACCAGATTGTTCCGTGAGAGACTTCGGAGCGGTCGGAGATGGCAAAACAGACGACACCATGATGTCCCTCCGGATCAGTGTCACCAGCGTCGCCGCCCTGCTGGCTGCGGCCTTTTCCGCTCACGCAGGATCGGAACTCAACCATGACTGATACTTCAAAAACGACCACGAAGCAACAACGACGGACGTTCCTGGCAGGCACGCTGGGAGCAGGGCTTTTCGGTGCGGCAGCTCGCTGTCTGCCGGGTGCCTATGCCGGAGAAGCGGACAGTGGAGACTTCTCAGCCGGTGAAGGAGTAGTGGACACGACGCCGACGCTCGGAATTGAAATGGGCGGCTTTCATCGCGCGCCCGGCAACGATCGTCGCGTGGAAGGAATCCGTCAAGCTACCGCTGCACGCGCCCTGGTGCTGCAGCGCGGCGATGTCCAGGTGGCGTTGATTTCACTCGATCTGCCAGGCATGTCCGATGAGGTGGCTCGCCGCATTCAGCAGCAGGTCGCGGCGGCGACGCTGATTCCCGCAGCGAACGTCCGCGTTTGTTCAACGCACACCCATTCGATGCCCGCGTTTCTCTATCTGCGTCAATGGGGTGCCATCCCGAAGGACTACATGGCGGTCGTGGAAAAGAAGGCGGTCGAGGCGGTCCGGTTGGCTCAGGCAGACCAGGCTCCGGCAAAACTTCTGGTCGGACAGAGCTGCGCGGTGGATGGCAGCTTTAACCGGACAACTCCGAATTTCAAAACCGACGAAACGTTCGGGTCCGACTCAACCGATTCCGAACGCTGGCTGGACACGAAGCTGCATGTGCTGCTCCTTGAACGAGGCGACGGAAAGCACAACTTGCTCTGGTATCATTTCTCGGCGCATCCCGTGTGTTACGCCGATGGACAGGCGGGGCCCGACTGGCCCGGCCTGGTACATGATCGTGTCAAAGAAAGCCATCACGTCGCGCCGTCGTTTCTGCAGGGACACGCGGGAGACGTCAACCCCGACTCCGGCGATCCATGGCGAGGCGATGCGGAACAAACCGCGAAAGCCGTGCATGCGGCGATTGCGGAGACGATCGTGGTCGGCTACACCGACGGATTAATCGGCTATCTGACGGATCCGGCAGCGTATCGCACAGGTGAATACGCTGCCATGACCGTCCCCAGGATCCTGGACTGTCCTCCCTTCACGCAAACCGCCGCCGCTCAATTGACTGAAGCAGTCGTGTTGCTGCTGAAGCAAACGGTGAGTTGAACTCAATGGGAGGCATTGATTCGTTTCCTCTTCTGCTGATCGCCCAAACCTGCCGCCGAATTTCGCAATACGACTATTGCTGCTTTGCCGCCTTAATTTCAGGAGATAAACAATGAGACGCCGGAATTCGCCATTTCAATTTGGATTGCGACCTACTCCAGCGGTTGTGATTTTACTGGGCCTCCTGGCCAGTGGGCTCTCCGCGGCGGAAACGCCGGCGCGTGTGCTTCGCGCCGGTGCGTACGCGATTGACATCACTCCGACCAGGTTTCCGGTTAGTTCGTCCGGCAGTATGACGCACCGTACGGCCGATAAAGCTCACGATCCGCTACACGCCCGCTGTCTCCTGCTGGACAACGGCGAGACGAAGATCGCGCTGGTCACTTGCGACAGCTGCATGATTCCGCGTGAGATCTACGACGCTGCCAAACATCAGGCCTCACAAGCGACCGGCATTCCGACAGACCACATCCTGTGCTCCGCAACACACACTCACACTGCTGTCACCGTGGGACCGACGTTTCAGAGCCTGGTTCAGGAAGACTATCTTGATTTTCTCGCCCGGCGAATTGCCGAGGGTATTATCCAGGCCCACTCGCAACTGGAACCGGCGCGTGTTGGTTGGGCCATCGGGAACAATCCGCGACAGGTTTTCAACCGCCGCTGGTTTCTGCGCTCCGGCACTCCGATCGCAGATCCGTTCGGTCACGGCACAGACACAGTGAAGATGAATCCCGCTGCGAACAGCAAGAGCCTGCTTCAGCCCGCAGGTCCGGTTGATCCAGAAGTTCCGGTACTCGCGGTCCAGGCCATTGACGGTCGGCCGATCGCATTGTGGGCCAACTACTCGCTGCACTACGTTGGCGGCGTGCCGTCGAATTCGTTGTCGGCGGATTACTTCGGCGAGTTCGCTCGGCAGTTCGCCGGATTGATCGATGCGCACGAAACCAAACCGGCGTTTGTGGCCGCGATGACCAACGGGACGAGCGGCGATATCAACAACATCAACTTCTTCGAGGGCCGAGTTCGTCAGCAACCCTTCGAACAGATTCGTCTGGTGGCGGCCGATGTCGCCGCGTCCGCACACGTGGCGTATCAGCGCGTCGAATATGAGGATTGGGTGCCGCTCAGGATGCAGGAGACCGAGATTGAGCTGGGTGTCCGCCGACCTGACGCAGCGGAATTGGCACGCGCCACCATGCTGATTAAGGAGGCGGGGCCAGGCCCGTGGACAGACCAACGTTTGATCTATGCCAACGAGACGATGGACATGGCCAGGTATCCTGCCACGGTCCACGTCAAACTGCAGGCGATTCGCATCGGCGCACTCGGAATCGTGAGCAGTCCGTGCGAGACGTTTGTCGAGACCGGCCTGGCGATCAAGAAGCTGAGTCCGTTGAAGCCCACGTTCACAATCGAGTTGGCGAACGGCTACAACGGCTACCTGCCGACATTCGAGCAGCACGCACTCGGTGGCTATGAAACGTGGCGCGCCAAGTCCAGTTATCTGGACGTCGATGCAGCGTCACAGATACAGAAAACATTGCTGAGATTACTCGATGAGGTGGCGCGATGACCATGACAACACATCCATTGAACCGCCGCGAACTACTCCGCAACGCGGCGCTGACCGGCGTTGGAGTATATGTGTCCGGGCGCACTGCAACGGCAGTCAGTGCGTCTCCCAATGACAGGCTGAACATTGCCTGTGTTGGACTTGGCAATCAGGGGCGAGCCAATCTGGAACTGGTTAAAAGCCAGAACATCGTCGCTCTGTGCGACGTCGATGACGATCGAACTGCGATGTTCGGAGCGAAGTTCCAAAAAGCCAGACGATTCGCTGATTTCCGTGTGATGCTCGACAAAATGAGCCGAGAGATCGACGCCGTCGTCGTCACCACGCCGAATCATTCTCACGCGACCATCGCGCTCGCGGCGATGAAAGCCGGCAAGCACTGTTACTGTGAGAAGCCGCTTGCACATTCGATTCATGAAGTTCGCGAGATGCAGCGAGTTGCCGCGGAACAGAATGTTGTCAGTCAAATGGGGACGCAGAATCATGCCGGCACGAATTACCGGCGCGTCGTCGAACTGGTGCAGTCCGGTGTGATTGGGCCGGTGAGGAAAGTTCACATCTGGTTTGGCCGTCCGGGCGGCTGGCGGCGATTCAAGCAGCTGGTTGATCGGCCGACCGAGAAGATCCCCGTCCCCGGAAACCTCAACTGGGATCTGTGGGTCGGTCCCGCTCCGATGCAGAACTTTCATCCGGTTTATCATCCTCACGACTGGCACTATTGGTGGGATTTCGGGAACGGGACGCTCGGCAACATGGCCTGTCATTACTTGGATCTGGTTTATTGGGCGTTGAAACTTTCCTGTCCGACCGCGGTTGAAACGGCCGGGCCAGCTGTGCATTCGGATTCAACACCGTTTTGGCTGGAGTGTCATTGGGAGTTTCCCGAGCGACAGCAACTGCCCGCGGTCGAGGTTGTCTGGCATCACGGGCGCGGCTGTCCGCGGCAGGTCACGGATCTCAGTGTCCCCGCAGCGGACGTTGGGGTATTGTTCGTGGGTGACGATGGCATGCTGTTGGCCGACTACGACAAACGCGTTCTGTTTCCGGAGGACCAGTTCAGCGACTTCAAGCCACCTGAGGCGACAATTGCCGAATCGATCGGTTGTCATCGTCGCGAATGGTTCGAAGCGTGCAAAGGAAACGGTCACGCCTTGTGCCACTTTGACTACGCCGCGCCGTTGACCGAAACCGTGCTGTTGGGAAACATCGCTTATCGTGTCGGCGGCCGGATCGAGTGGGATTCTGAACACATGACGGCGACCAACACGAAGCAGGTCGAACGCTATCTCCGCCGCAACTATCGCCAGGGCTGGACACTATGACGACACACATCGCACGAGTTATCTCAGGCCTTTTGATGGGTCTGCTTTTTGTGCCCACCGCTACCGCCGCCGACGCAGTCACTCTGGAATTGTCAGCCGGCGATGTGGCTTGCGAGAATGTCGTCGTGGAAACAGCGTTGCCATCATCGCTGGCTGATCACGATCATTTTTCACTCACGCAAATCGACACGGGAGAACGCATTCCCGTTCAAGTCGACCGTAATGTCGGCGAGCCGAAACTGGTCTGGATCGTGCGAGATAAACTGGGTGCGGGAACTCATCGCCGATATCGCCTGACGTCCGTCACAGCACCTTCACAACCAAACCACGTCACGGTCACCAACGACGGAAAGCGTCTGCTTGTGAAGGTCGGCGTGAAACCAGTGTTTAGTTACAACCACGCGACGGTGCCTTCACCCGATCCGAAGCATCCGTACTACGCGCGGAGCGGCTATATTCACCCGTTGTATAACCCTTCCGGACAGATCGTTACGGACGACTTCAATCCCGATCACGCACACCAACACGGGATCATGTTGGCGTGGAGAAAGATGACGTTTGATGGTCGAGCGACCAACGGCTGGGACCAGCAGGCGGGACTCGGCAAAGTAGAACACGCCCAGTTGGAAACATTCGGC
The DNA here is from genome assembly GCA_024230215.1 of Fuerstiella sp. Classification (GTDB taxonomy): domain Bacteria; phylum Planctomycetota; class Planctomycetia; order Planctomycetales; family Planctomycetaceae; genus Fuerstiella. Next base: position 15,391 of record JAAERP010000425.1, read on the forward strand.
GGCGGCCCGGTGTTTGGCTTCTTCAAAGCACGGTTAAGTCACGTGGACCTGACGGCTCCCGGCGAGCCGACGTCGGTGCTCAACGAAATATGGTATGTGCGAATCTACGCCTTCGACGACGCCTTTCAGTTCGATATTACATCGACACAGGAGTGTGCTTCCGCCAAGCCGGTTTCGATCGATACCATTCATTACGGCGGAATGACGATTCGCGGGCACGCCGATTGGCACGAACACGGCAACTTTGACTACCTGACCGACGAAGGCAAATCGAAGACGAATGGAAACCAGACCCGACCTCGCTGGGTCGATCTGTTCGGCCCGATCGCCGGTCAAACAACCGGCACGCTCATCATGGATCACGAAAGCAACTTCCGCTTCCCGCAGCCGGTTCGCCTGCATCCGACGATGCCCTATTTTTGTTTCACGCCGGCGTCGCTTGATTCGTTCACCATTCAACCCGGCACACCCTATGTTTCGCGATACAGGTTCTACGTCCACGACGCCTCGCTCGATGCGAACATCGCTAATCGACTGTGGGACCAGTATTCGCATGCGCCCAGGGTGCAGATCGCGAAGTCTGCGGAGTGAATCCACATGAGCAGGAACATTTCCGCAGCGATGAAACAGCTGGCTAAAGACGCCAGCTGCCGGCCGCGCGTTCGAGTGGATCTGCACGCAGACCGGCAATGGCGTGGGAGCCGTCTGGAATCCGTTGACGAAGTTGGAATGAGATGCCCTTATCCAGTATTCATCAAACCAAAACCGTGAGTGACAGGTTATGTCGAACACAAACCGTCGATTCCGTCAAGTGTGGGTTTTCTTTGGACTCGTTGCATCTCTGACAGCAACGCTGAGTTCTTTGTCGGCTCAGCCGCTATCTGAGGTCAGCCTGGCGTCCGATGGACAGGCACGGCTGCCCGTCGTCGTCAGTCCTGAAACCACTCCGGACGTACGTGCAACGGCTGAGGAGCTTGCCGACTATCTCGGTCGCATCAGCGGAGCTGCGTTTCGTGTCGAAGACGGAGACGCGGCATCGGGCATTGTCGTTGGATTAGTCTCGGACTTTGCGGATTTACCCATAGAGGTCGATTTTGAAACGGCCACCGTCAATCGCGATCAGTATATGTTGCGAACGACGGACAACGGACTCTATTTACTCGGCACGACACCGGCGGCGGTCCAATGTGCCGTGTGGGACTTTCTGCATCGTCACGGGTATCGGCTATTCTTTCTGACTGACACTTGGGAGATTGTGCCTGATCAACCGAATCTGACTGAGGCAATCAATGTGATCGAGCGGTCTGATTATGTCACTCGACAAGCACCGCGCGGCGCGCCATGGTCGGATCGAGACTTGTGGAATCGCTGGCAGACACGGAATCGAATGAACTCCTCGTTCTCGTTGAGCACGGGACATGCCTACGGTGGTGTCGTTCGCAGGAACCAGAGAACATTTGACAAGCATCCCGAATACTTTGCTCTGGTGGACGGCGAGCGGCCCAGCGGCGCGAATGCCAAATTCTGTGTCAGCAACGCGGGGCTGCGACAGGTCGTTGTCGATGATGCCGTCCGAGAAATGAAAGCTCAACCGGAGCGCGATAGTATTTCGGTGGATCCGTCCGATGGTGGCGGTTGGTGCGAGTGCGAAGCCTGTCGCGAAATGGGTAGTGTCAGTGACCGGGCGCTGACACTTGCCAACCATGTCGCCGTCGCGATCAACGGTCTGGGACTGGGGGACAAGTACGTGGGCATGTACGCCTACAACGACCATAGTCCACCGCCGAGCATCAAGACGCATCCGAAAGTCGTAATCAGTGTGGCGACTTCGTTTATCCGAGGCGGCTACACGATTGAGGAATTAGTTTCGGGGTGGCAGGCTCAGGATGCCGTGCTGGGTATCCGCGACTATCACGATGTCTTTGCCTGGAGCCATGATCTTCCTCGCAGCGCCCGCGGCGGCAACATCGCGTATCTCACGCGCACAATACCGTGGTTCTACGAGCACGGGTCACGGTTTATGAATTCGGAGAATATGGACAGTTGGGGGGCGAATGGCCTGGGCTACTGGCTCACGCCGCAACTGCTCTGGGACGTGGACAACGCCGAACGTGTCGACGTGCTGATCGAAGACTTTCTCGGCAACGCGTTTGGCGCGGCGAAAGAGCCGATGCGTTCGTTCTACCAATTGATCAATCGCGACCACGAATCGGTTCGTTCGCATCAGGATGTGGTCGCGCGGATGTATCGCTGCCTGGATCAGGCCCGGACATTGACCAGTGATCCGCGCGTACGGGCTCGATTCGACGATCTGATTCTCTTCACACGTTACCTCGAACTCTATGGCGAATATCGCCATGTCGATGGGAAGGCGAGACAACAGGGATTTGAGCGTGTTTGGCGACACGCCTATCGCATGCGTGATCGAATGATGCTGTCGACGGTGGCGCTCTGTGATCGAGATCGATTCCGCGACCGCGCCGTGCAAATGCCGGAAGACGTAGACTCCTGGAAGAGTAGCGAACCGTTTGGCGAAGTGGAGGTCGCCGACATGCTGACTGCGGGAATTGCCGCGAACAAACCGACGGTGCTCGACTTTAAACCGATAAAGTACAGTGACGATCTGGTGCCCGCCACACAACTGGAGCTACCGCAGGTTGCGGCTGGTGGCCATGACGAGCGCGGCCGGGGGCGACAGCAGATCTACACCTGGTTTCCCGAGAACCATCGTCAGGTCGAGTTAGACGTCACTGGCGGACTGATCAAGCACTATCGTGATCGCGGCAACGTCCGGTTCTCGCTCTATTCGCCAAAGGAAGCGATACTCGATGCCGTGGACCATGACGACAGTGTGCCTCCGGACGGCGAGCAGCGCCGCATTGTTCTGACGAGCCCCTACAGTGGCCTTCATCGCTTACAGTGGAACGATGGCAGCGACATGACGCGTGTCATTTTGCCCAGGGACTTGCCATTGACGATTCGCTCCACGTTGGAAGAACCAATGCGGCTGGGCGGGCGCTGGGACCTCTACTTCTATGTCCCACGCGGCACTGCGGTTGTGGGCGGTTACACCGACTCAACCCGGGGAAGCATGCTGGACGGTGACAACAAGGTTGTGTTCGACTTTAGTACGCTGCGGGCGGCTGGGTACTTTAGCGTGGTGGTGCCTGAAGGGCAGGACGGTAAGCTTTGGAAATTCTCGGATTCCCGAGGCAGCCGTATGCTGATGACCGTTCCGCCTTACCTGGCGACGAGCATCGAGACATTGTTGTTACCGCGCGAGGTTGTCGAGTCGGATAAAACGCCGCGCTGATTTCGCACAGTAGGTCGGACCAGGGAGCAATGCGACGATGTTTGGCAGACCAGTTGCGGTAGGTCTGGTTCCTGGAAATACTGCCAGCAGCAGGCACCGACTGGAGGTTGGTCGCAAACGGGTGACTGACCGCGTAGGGTCAAAAAACTGAACCGACCGCAAAGCTCTTTCACAATCAGGTGTTAGCGAGCGAATCGAGTCACGATTTCGGCCGAACGTGGTTGAGGCGATTGAACCACAGGCGAGTCAATCGGTGTCTGTTTCAACTGAGCGCACCTTCACCGCAGAATGACCACGATTCGGTGCAGATCCTTCCCAGATTCTTCAGCCGTGTTTCGATCTGTGCGTTCTGGAATTCGATGACCTGTTGTTGACGCTGATTGACGAGGCCAGAGAGTGCGGCGACCAGAATGTGCCATGGCTGGAGCAGGATGGACATGTTCGGCGCCGAAAATCGCCAGTTTCCAATGCCAACACGTGAAATCAAGCGGCTGAGATGCGAGACTCTGGTGAGCCGTAAGTCCCGTGTTTTTACGGCGTTTTGAGTTTCGGACAGTTTTTTGACCCTACCGGGAAAGCGGTTGAGAACTCGTGCTCGATATTCCAGAATGCTCTAAGAAACAGCACGGCAGATTGAATCGGCGAGCCTGCGTGACTCAAGGTCCATTCCCTC
>JAAERP010000426.1 GCA_024230215.1 Fuerstiella sp.
CACAACTCCATGTCAGTATACACCCAAGCCACCTGCCAATCCCGAATACACCGAAAATCCGCCACTTTGACGGCTTTTTCGAGTGAATCCAGATTCAACAGATGAACATTTGAGCGCTACACAATCTCACCGCCCGCCAACTCCGCCAAGCGCCACACTTTCTCGCCGCCGTTTACATCCCAGACTCTATTACTTCATCGATGTAGAGGTACAAAAACGATGGAAGATATGGAATGGCTCTTTATCGGTTTAGTGTGCGGTGTTTTCAGTGTCTGCGGTGCAGTCTTCGTCCTGAAACGCATAGCGATGAACGCTGAAGGGAGCAACACGCTGATTTTTGTTTCACGTATGTCCATTGTGTGAACGCCTGTGATCATTGCATGAAGAATATTCTTCGCATGTCACTGTTCATAATCGTCCCAGTTGGATTGTTCCTGGCAGTGGTGGAGCCTCCAGCTATACATAGGAGTTTATCAAGGGGCTGTGGTTCATATCGTCGGAGATACTGGTATCGTTACTGAGGTGCTTCCTGGAAGGAAAATACCCACGCACGTTAAGACTAAACCATCGCCACCTGGGCCCCACGCCATGTGGCTTTTCGAGCTGGATAATCCCACGCACAAGAGCGAGCGAGAGAGCGATGATAACATTCGTATTATTAGGGGTATCCGCATTGTTAGCACTGATCGGAATCTTTGTCCTCACGGATGCGGGGCAGCTACTGCGAATCGGAAAGACAACCGTGGTTGTCTATTTCCGTTTTCACATCTGGATCATGGCCTTTTCGACCGTACTGTTCGTAGTGGCCCTCTTGCTCAATACACAGCAACGTGTGCTGCAGCCCTGGATGATCACAGTCTTCGCGGTATTCCTTGCAGGCTGTTTTCTGGCGACCAAATACCTGGCCCCGTACGTCATGTTCCGCGCCAAGCAGCATCATGCTGTCTACAAATCAGTACCAGACGCACTCGCAAGTGACTATTTACAGCCCGATGACACAGTCTACGTCGTTGAATACAACGGTGTAGCGAAGACCTTCCCGCAGAAATACCTTTGGGTGTCGCACATCTTCGGCGGAGACTATGGAGGCGACGAAGTCGTGATGACATATTGTGTCCTCACGAACCTCCCGGTTCCCTATGTTAACGACCTGGAAGGGAAGTCGATGGATCTAAAGGTGCTCGCCCAAACCAACAATAATCTGCTTCTGTGGGATACCAGCAGCGGTGAGATCATCCAGCAGATCACGAACACGTGTGAACTTTCGAGCCGGAAGCTGGAGCCGTTGCCTGTCCTGGAGATGACGTGGAAGGTCTGTCAGGATCTCTTTCCCGATGGAGAGGTTCTTTACAATCCGTTCACGAATCCGATAGAGAGGCTCTTAAGCAAGCTGATGCCGCTCGACGACGCTCATTCTGGTGAACGATGGATGTTCAAGACGGTCGCTCTGGATGATGCTCGACTTCCCTCGAAGGAGAAGGTGATCGGAATCAAAAACGGAGCAGACGCTGTTGCTTACACGCGGGACTACCTAAGGGGACGCGGCGTTGTTAACACCCGGCTCGGCACCAAACGCATCGTGATCGCGCACATTCCTGAACATGACATATTCGTCGGCTTCAACCGTATGAAGGACGGCGAAGAAATCGAGATCACCGATGTTGACGTTTTTGGTAACGCTGGAGAGCACGGGAAACTCGAACGTGCGTTTATCTACAATGGGCCGATGTGGGCGGTCTGGCGACACTATCATCCGGACACGCAGCTTTTCCAATAGCCGAAGGCGTAGTAGCCGCCAGCGTGAGTGGCGGTCCTGCAAGAGCGACAACCCAACACAATCGCGATTCTGTGTCAAAAACTCGTGAAGCGTGATTCGGTTCGAACGACCCTTTGATTGTCCTGTTCCTGGAAACTTATGCTCTTTTTTCAACGCTTGTATTCCGTGTCATCTGGTTCATGCTTCTTGTCGGAATCCGCTGTCATTTTGCCAGGTGTGCCCGACAGAGAAGAAACGTCGTATATGCTGAGCGGTGAAACCAACGAATACTGGGACTGATCAGACAACGGAGCCCAACAACTCGACGCACCGCTGTTCCATCGCAAGACGGGCGTTGTTTGCCCGTAAGCCCCGTCGTTTGTCTGGATCCGATACGCTGCGAACGCGCTCCGGTGGTTCTCGATCAAGGACTTTGAATATAATCCTGACGTGAACGCCGAATGTCCGGCTCGCTCCCCTCAAGAATCCACCTTCTCCCACGTGATGAATATCGAGGGAGGGTATAGAGTTATTCCGCAACCAACCGTGAACAAACCGAATCTCGACAGTCCTCTGATTATTCTCCTCCGACTTGGCGCGTTCCTGTGTTTCGCCGGCTGGACCTGGGTGCATTTCTACTGGGAAGGCCCTTACGGCATCCTTCTCTGGCAGGATGCCACCTATGAGTTTGCCGGCAGATTTGGCATCAATTGGGAGGAGTTTGTCGGTTCGGGTGCGGATGATGGCTTTGTTCAGAGATGGATCGCTCGTATCGGTTGGCTCTACCTTGTCTGCACTGTGATCACCGTCACTGTGCGCAAAGGATCGTGGGGCCAGATGGCAGCTCTCGTCGGTGGCAGCGGATTGCTCACCATTCTCAGCTACGCCAAATACGTTGCTTCTCAGCGCCAACTCCCGATGTTCATGGAACACGGTGGCCAGATTCTGATGCCCATCCTTTTGGTCATGGCACTGGCACTCGGAGTCCGTCACCGCGTCACAGTCACTACCGCCATCGTTGCGCTGGTCACAACCTATGCGGGCCACGGCTGCTATGCGGTCGGCTTGTGGCCCCCTCCGGCGACTTTCCACGCTATGACATCGGTCATTCTCGACGTCGAATACGACACCGCCAATACGATGCTCCACGCCGCAGGCGTCCTCGACTTCCTCGTCTGCATCGGGATCTTCTTTCCGCACTTGCGCCGTCCGAGCGCACTCTATGCAGCTGTCTGGGGCTTCCTGACAGCTATCGCCCGACCGGTCGCAGGTATGACCTTGAGCCTTAACTACTGGGGAGCCGACCAATTCGTCCATGAAGCAGTGCTCCGTGCCCCACATGTTTTCATTCCCCTGTTCCTCTTTTTCCTGTGGCGCGAGCCCCAGCGCGCTGAAAACGGCGCGCCCCGCCCCGGACTCACATCCGAGTCCGAGGACTCCGGCACTACGCGCCCGATCACCTGTAAGATAGACTGACCGAATTCAATCGACTGATAAGGAACCTCCATGACAATTCAAAAGTGTCTCATCATCTGTTGCGCTGCTCTTGCATTCGCCTGTACTCGCGCCGACGCCCAGCAAAACAGGCGGGGACGCGCTGTCTTGTCCATCCCGGAGGTTGAGAACAAGGACATCATCTGCTTTGCCCTTTACACCGTCCACGACAAGACTCTCAAGCTCACTGCCCAGCTCTATCCAATCGCTGAGGCTGACACGAAGACAGTCCGACTGGAAATTGAAGAAGACGGCAAGTGGGTCGAAGTTGCCAGAACAGCTGCTGTGGAGCAAGGCTGGACGGCCCCCTTCCGGGTTGACAACTGGGATGATTCCAGGACTTGCAGATACCGCGTCGCGCACGGCAGGGAAGCGACCTACGAGGGGATCATTCGCAGGAACCCCGTTGACCAGGACGAAATCGTCGTTGCCAGCTTCACAGGCAACTCAATCCATCCGGCCCATGGCGGCGACATCTCTCGTCAGGACATTATCGACAATGTTAAGAAGGTCGACGCCGACGTACTTTTCTTTTCCGGCGACCAGGTCTATGACCATAACAGACACTACGCCGCCTGGCTCAAGTTTGGGCGTGACTTTGGTGAGATCATCAGAGAGCGACCAACCCTCTGCCTGCCTGATGACCACGATGCCGGTCAGCCCAACCTCTGGGGCGAAAGCGGAAAGATTTCAACCCTTGGCGGAGCTTCTGACGGTGGCTACTCCCGGCCCGGCGTCTACGTCCAGGAGGTCGAACGCGCCCAGACGAGCCACTTTCCTGATCCCGCTGATCCTCACAAGGTTGGCCAGGGCATCGGTGTCTGGTTCACCAATCTGAACTGGGGCAATGTTGACTTTGCCATTCTTGAAGACCGTAAGTTCAAAACCGGTCCCGCCGGTCGTGTCCCGAAACAGGGGCCGCGTCCAGATCACATCCGTAACCCCGATTACGACCCGGCAAGCGTTGATGTCAAAGGCGCCGTCCTCCTGGGTGAACGGCAGCTCAGATTCCTGGACGATTGGGCTCAGGACTGGCGTCATGCGGACATGAAAGTCGCCCTGTCCCAAACCATCTTCTGCGGCGGCGCTCACATCCACGGCAGTGCCAATGGACGCCTGCACGCGGACATGGATTCCAATGGCTGGCCGCAATCCGGTCGCAACCGGGCCCTGGAGGCTCTTCGTAAAGGCTTCGCGTTCCACTGTGCAGGCGATCAGCATCTCGCGACCATCTTTCAGCACGGCATTGACGAACATCGCGACGCCATTTGGTCGTTTTGTGTGCCCTCCATTGCCAATCTTTATCTTCGCTGGTGGGAGCCGCTTGAACCTGGACAGAACCGCGAAACGGGTGCGCCCGAATACACCGGCGACCACCTTGATGGCTTTCACAATAAAGTGACCAACCACGCTGCCGCAAATCCCGAGAAGAAACCCGCAGGCAATATTCTCAATACTCGAGCCGCTGGCTTTGGGATTGTTCGCCTTAACACGGCAAACCGCCAGATTACCATGGAATGCTGGCCGCGAAATGTTGATATCACCTCCTCAGCCGCAGAACAATATCCTGGCTGGCCACGCACCATCTCTCAGTTTGACAACTACAATCCTCCGTCGTGGGGAAAGCTTGGTAAGCTAACCTTCGATGTAGAAGACCCAGTCGTCCAACTCGTCCATGCCGACACCAACAAGATCCTCTACACCGTCCGGGCAAACGGTCAGGCCTTTACGCCGGCAGCACCAAAGAACAAAACCTTCATCGTCAAAGCCGGCAGAGATGCTCCCGACACCATCATCTCAACAGGAATGAAGGCCGGTAGTGCTCCTATGACTGTTACTTTCAACTAAACCAGGGTCACCACGTCGGTTGCGCGTCGTTCACGGAGGCCAGATGCGAGCATCCGGCGAGTAAGCTGGCAGCTTGCGGAAATTTCAAGCTCCAGTGAGCGCCACAGAAAGTCGTCGGCGACCTCCCGTGACCGAACCGACCTCGTTATGAGCCGGGGGTAACATCTGACTTGAACCGATCAATCGCCTGCTGCATGGCCCCGGTTACTACTGGATGCTGGTCCGCCACATCGGTGGTTTCCCGGGGATCGTTTCGGAGGTTGAAGAGCTGGACGGTGTCTTCCTTGACGATCATTTTCCAGTCGCCGCGCCGCATGGCCGTCCCGAGTTTGGGTTCGTACCCGAAGAAGATGTCTCTGTCCAGGAAGTCCTGTTGCTCGAGCAGATGGGCCTTGAAACTTGCGCCGTCAAGATCATCCGGATTACTCTTCGAGAGGCCGGCGATGTCGGTGAATGTCGGAAACAGGTCGAAGCCGACGATTAATTCATCAGACCGGGCACCCGCCTTGATTTTGCCCGGCCACCACGCGACAGCCGGCACCCGGTGACCACCTTCATAGTGGCTGAACTTGCCGCCACGGAACATACGGAACTCTTTCGGGCTCATGCCCACAGCCCCGTTGTCTGAAAAGAACATGACAAGGGTGTTCTCTGCCAGGTCGAGTTCGCTGAGCGTGTCGAGGATCCGACCTACGCCCCTGTCCAGGTCCTCCAGCATCCACTTGTACCTGGCGCGGTTCCTGTCGTTGACCCGGTTTGGGTTCTCGCCCTCGACGCGTTTGTCCGGCGTGTCCTCGGCGGTCTGGTAAGGGTTGTGCACCGCAGCGTGCGAGACGTAGAGGAAGAACGGCTTGTCCTTGTTGCCTTTGATGAAGTCGATGCTGCGATCGGTGATGATGTGCGTCGACTAGCCAGGCACATCTTTCCTTTCGATGCCAACGCGCCACGCCCCGTGCTTGTGGTAGTCCGTCGCGCCGTTGAGGAAACCGACGAACTTGTCGAATCCGTGGTGGACCGGATTGTACTTGTCCTGATAGCCGCAGTGCCATTTACCGAAAAGGGCGGTGGCGTAGCCGTTGTCATTGAACACGCGCGGGAGAGTAGGGACCGAGGGAGATATCCCGCTTTCCGGTTCCCGGCTGCCAACGATTACGTCAACAATGCCTGCGCGCTGCTGGTACCGGCCGGTGAGGAACGCCGCACGCGTCAGGCTGCAGACCGAGGAGTTGGTGTGGAAGTCCGTAAAGAGCATCCCCTGTTTGGCCATCTGTTCGATGCGCGGCGTCTTGACCCAGCCGTCGTACAGGGCCATATCGCTGCAGCCCAGGTCGTCGGCCAGGATGATCACGATGTTGGGCGGGCGGTCGGCGTGCACCCGATTTGGCGTCGCAACACACCAGAAACAAATCAACAGGCAGACAAGCGTGCGCAACATAAGAGGTAATTGTTTACGGGGCGGTGAGGAGCGAGGTTTTCTTTTCATTGTGACAGGTCCTTCCAGCTGGACGGCAGGTCGCGCGGGAGGCGGGCTCCAGCTGATTCCGGCCGAACAGTGCGAAACATGTTTTCTGAGAATTCTCGATGAACATCACAGGGGTGCTGCCGCTATGGAATACTGCACAGGCACCAGAATTGTACGGCTATTGTCCCGGATGCAATTCTTCAACTTGTTTGCGGAGTGCTTCGAGTTCCTGGAGCAGTTCCGGTTGATCCCGACGAATCATGCGCCCGGTTGCGTCAGGGTCGAGCAGTTCGTCCAGGACTGATTTCAATCGAGACACTTTGCTGTCGATCAGGCCAGCGGCATCGCCCTTGTGCAACTCCGCTTCTGCTCTCGACTGGTCGATTTGCATCTGTCGGAGCCTGCGGTCAAGGGTCTGCTTTTGTCCTTGATCCTTCAACTGTTTCAGAAGTTCCGACGCGGCGTTTTTCGCGTCTTCGGAATAGCTGACTCCTTCGGGAAGCGACCAGTTGTCCGTGCGAAAGGTCTCCAGTGGCAGACGTTCGCGGCCAACCATGTTTCCTGTCGGCCAATTGGCCCAGCCGTATCGTACGGCAACCGGGGCTTTGACAAGGTCACTCCAGACTTCGATCGTCCATGTTCCGTCCAGCCGCGTATGCTTTGCTTTGGCTGGATACCAGCGACGGTCCGCACCAGCGATGATGAATCCCTGAAACTCAGCTTTGCCCTCGCGAGGACATGGGACGACCTGCCAGTACGCGTTGTCTTCAATGTGCTTCCATCGTTCGTGGACGACGGGGTCGGTGTCGAAATAGAGGAAGACGCTGTCGTCCTTCACTTTCATCGACTGATACTCGTTCGCTCGGTGCACGACTGGTTCACCGTAGACCTTCGCTAACGCCCAGAGTGATGCGTATTCGGCGACCGGCAGTTTCTCGGCCGGGTGTATGTATGAGTTCCCGGTCGGATAGGTCGCAATCATGTCCGCATTCGGATCACCGGAATGAGCGCGACGCTGGATGTCGCGCACGATCGCATAGCCTTCCGCAACGGTCGCTACTTCCGGATCGAGACCGAACGTTCCCCAGCCAGGCTGGCTAATGCAGCCGAACGGGAGCTGCTCGTCACCGAAGGCTCTTCGAAACGAAATGGGAATCTTCGGGAAAGTGTGTTCATAGCGAGTCCAGCGCATGAAGTTGTTATTCTCTCCCTGGTAGTACAGGACGCCGCGAACACTCAGGTGGCGGATCGGCCAGACTGTCGCGTTGAACAACCCTGCGGGGGGACTATGGCCACTGCGAGGATCGGCGGGTTGTTTCGGCAGTCGCAGACGTGGCGCTTTCTTACCCTCTGCCTTTGCCGCCTCAGCTCTTACAGCATGTTCGGCCCTGGCTTTTTCTTTTGCGTCTTCCCACTCCTGCATGATGCGTGCAACTTCGGTGGGCCTCTCCCAGATTGCCGTGTCCGAGTCATACTGATCGAGTGAACTTTGCACAGTCACGTGATCGAGCTGGTCGAGTTCTTCACGCAGGCACCAGGTCTGTCCAGTCGTTCCGCCTCGAGCGACATTGATGACGCCGATCGGTACCTTCAAATACCGGTGAAGAAACACTCCATAGAGATAAGGAACGGCAGAAAAACGCTGCGCGGTCTCGGGCGAACATTCCTGCCACTGAATGTTGCTGCGGATGTCCGCGCGCGGCTGGTACCACGAGTCGTGCCAAGCCACGTATCGGAGACCGGGAAAGTCCGCTGAGGCGGCTTCGCGGCCTTTGCGGTTAAAGTTGCTCCAGCCCATGTTGCTTTGGCCAGCACAGACCCAGATTTCGCCAATCAGCACATTCCGGACGGCGATCGTCTTTCCGTCACTGATTGCCACAATCCAGGTCGGGCGAAAACTCGCCTCAGCCGTTGGGAAAGTCGCCATCCACAATCCATCATCATTCGGACTCACTTCGACGCTTGAAGACCTTAGTTTTGGTGCATTGGCCTCCACATACTGGACGGTCACCGAGTATTCATCGCTGTTTCTTGATGACGACTCATTCCTCGTTCCGCTGGCTATCGCAGACAGAATCGCTTTGTCGCCGGCTTCCTTGTCTTGCGTAATTGTCACGGAAACACTCTTGCCGGGTTCTGCCCACCCCCAGATTCGGATTGGCTTTCCCTGCTGAAGCACCATGTTGTCTCGGATGATCCGAGCGAATCGAAATTCGTCTGGATCCTGCCCGACCGCCTTACTGGTTGCAAAGCCCATGGTGAAGAGCAATGTCACGAACAAAGCCCGAGTTACACACACCTGAACTCGCGAACTGAAACCTCGATTCAGCATATGGGAATTCACCTTGTTCGTTTGACAGTCATTGAAACGGAAGCGGCGGACTACGTCGCCTGACGCTCGGACAGACGATGAATGCAGGCCGAATGTCCGCAGAAAACAAATAGATGACGAAACCTTTTCCACACAAGCAGCTTGACCGTTGTAGTCCGGATCAAGCAAGGCGTAGCTCCGGCAGTTCCGTAATTTTCCTGAATTCGTGACTGCCGGAACATCGTCGCTTTGCTCCTCGCTCCGTCTACTCGTTTCTCGACGGCCTGCTGGTGGGCAGCTGCAGAACGGCTCGGTAGATGCGGTCTTTCTGCTCATAGAGAACCGTCCATTGACCGCCAGAAAGAAACGGGTTTGAAAGCGTTTCCGCCTTAATCGATGCACGAAAATTGACGGGCGGGCCTTTCTGCCATTGCTTCAGGTCATCCGAAAACCAGTAGCTGCGGTTCTGCAGATCCATTGGCTGCGAGATCCCAACAAAGCTCTGGCTGACCCGTGCGACGGCCAGCGAGGCGATTTCTTCACCGACCGGAATCATCGGCGTGTCGACTGACCGCTGCCAGTGGCGAAGGTCAGAGCTGACTGCAAGGCCAACTCCCTGATGCTCGTATCGCCGTTCCATTCCGCGAAAAATCAGGTGATAGCGGCCTTCGATTTCAAACACCGGAGCAGGATGAGTTGAGAGGACCTGATCCCATTTTCCGGCCCGGTGCCTGAGAACAGGATTGTCCGGGCTTTTCGTCCACGGACCCGCAAGTTGGCGGGCTGTGGCGAGGCCAATCTGCTTCCTGTGGCTGTCCCGTCCGGAATAGAAGAGATGATAGAGACCGTTGCGCTTGATCAATCCGGCTGGCAGCTTGGCGACGATGTGGTCCCACGCGTCATCGGCGCCTATTGAAAGGACCGGGTTGCCCGGCAACTTTTCCCACGTTATGCCGTCCTGGGACACTGCAATCCCGAATGCTTCGCACCCTCCACTGGCGATGGGTTTGTTCTGCGCCTCATAGAAACAGAAAAACCTGTCGCCCTCCACGTATACGTAAGGATTGTCGACCGCCATGTGGTCCCAGGCCCCGGCCATACCACGGTCGATCACCGGGATTGCCCGCGGAGTTTCCACCCAGACGCCGCGCGGGTCGAGTGGAGGAGTGATGGCAGCGGTGCCGGCGGCCGTTCGCCAGACTGCGCGACACTCCAGCGGATAATCGGTCAGTAGACCGTCGATGCCTACTGCCGCTGCTCGCTTCCAGATCTCTCGGTTGCGACGTGCCTCGTCGGAACCCGCATAGTTGAACAGAACCAGTTTGCCGCGTTTTCGCAACCTTGAGACTTCCTCCGCTGTGGGCGTCGACGTCAACAGAAAACAATCCAGCAGGCCTTCTTCAAGTCGAGCGTCAATGCGTAGCCGGTTGACATTCTGACCAATACGGAAAGCCGGATTCAGTTTCCTGAGCCGACGGCTCATGTCGTCACTCTGGTCGAATGCAAACGATTCGCCCAGCAGCCCGTACTTCTCAATCAGCGTAACCAGATTGGACTCGCCCTCGCGCGTGAGGTGTTTCACGTTTAACGCGATGATTGTCTGTCCGCGTTTCCGTGTTGCGACAAGTGAGAGCGTCTCTTCCAGCGTGGGAACGCGTTCTCCGGCAAAGGTGTCGTCGAACCAGCTCCCCGCATCGAGCCGTTTGAGTTCCGCGAGTGTCATGTCACGCACTGACCGAGCCGGACCGTTCGTTGTCCGCTGCACATTGTCATCGTGCAAGACAACCAGGTGGCCGTCCTTCGTCGTCCGAATATCCAGTTCAAACCCCATCCTCAGTTCCAGGCACGCAGCAAACGCCGGCAACGTATTCTCCGGAGCATCGCGCAGCAGTCCACGATGGGCAATTGGAATGGGATCTGCCGCAGCACTCCTGCTGACGAGCCCCCCGGCAGGTGACAGGAGGGAAGCGAAAATGAAGATCAGAAGTCTCATGTGTCCAGAGTTGTTTGCAATGCGCTACTTGGCTCAACTCCAGACGAGCTTCGATTGAATATGGCTCCACCCTCCTGCAATTGCATGTGGAGCCAGCCAACCGGTTCTGGAGAGATCAGCAACAGGAGTGCTTCGCATTGTAGCTGCAAAGGAGCACGCTGTCGCGGACCCACTCTGTAGGGAGCTTGCTCATTCTTACCACACCAAATCGCAGACTCAGCTGCGTGCGTCGGTCTGGCTGATCCAGCAATTGCACAGCATGCCGAAATGCTTGAGAGGCGGGGGTTGTTTCAGGCTGCGGTGTTTTTGGCGGAAACGTCAACTTGCCGAATGCATCAGCTCGTCCGTAGTAGCTCTTAGGCAAGAGTAATTCCGGAGGTCCATGCCTGCCGGAATTAGTTCGCTGGCAGCCTGCATTGTAAACAGCCATGCCAGCCCACAGATGGCAGCACCAGGAAGAAGCACACAGCCGCCAAAAGTGCCCCACATGGCAATGCCCTGGGTGCCGCCCGGTCCATCTTTGCTTTTCCGCATTGAGTGAACAGCGGAGCGAAGGACATCAGTAAGCACCTTGCTCAGCACGGCAGAGGCCGCAGAGAATATTGTTGCCGTTTTCCACATGGCCCATCTCGTTCTACTCGAAGGCACCAAACGGCGGCGAATATTCCACACGTCCTGCAACACCAGCCAATGCACCTGGTTCAAGCTCCAATGCCATCCACGCTTCACCACCGCCAAACGGTGACACCAGGGGTTGTGCAAGTTCTGCCGAGAATCCAAATCGGGGATAGAACCCAGGATGGCCAAGAACAATAACGATCTTGTCGCCTTGTTCCGTGCAGGCCCGTAGCCCCGCTTCCACAAGATCGCTTCCGATACCCATTCGTTGATGGCCGGGCAACACAGCCATAGGTGCCAATGATACAGCACTTACGGGGACATCGTCTGTAAGAATCGAAATACGACTGAACAAGATGTGGCCCACGATTTGCCCTTTGGTCAGAGCCACGAGGGATGCCACAACGAGCCCGCCATCACGCAGCTGGTCAACCAGGCTGGCTTCGTCATTGCCGCCAAATGCGGATTGATTCAATTCCCGGACTGCTTGCCGGTCTTCGTCAGCTTCTGGTCTGATTGTATTGGTTTTACTCAAGCTCTTCTCCAGAGGTAAGCCGCTCGAACGCTTCGTTGGGTTTCCCGTATCCGTTGTGAGTGTGACAGAGTATCGTCGTTCCAGGCTCGTTTATGTAGAATTGGCTGACACTGAGGATACAATGTCAGGCGAGTGTGTTGTCTGTCTGTGCTTCTCCAGGCGTCGATTATGAAACAATTCCTGTGGCTTGCTGGCCTGTTGGCAGTGTTGAATATCGAGCACACGTCGCTTGCGACTGATCATTTTCTCACGATCGGTGGGGGCTATTCGCCAACCGGAAACCAGATCTCGCTTGAGAAGAACGTACAGTTCTTTCAGCGGATGCTGGGCGAGATCTATTCTGGTGACGTCGCACATGATATCTACTTCAGCGACGGTGACGACGCCGGACGAGACTTGCAGTATCAAGATCCCACCGTCAAGATCCCTCGGGCGCAATTGCTGCTGGCTCGCATCTTTCGGCAGACGCGGTATCAGGATCTACAGTACCGTTCGCACCAGGTCTCCGGTGTGCGCGGCCGTGCGAACAAAAGCAACATCGAGAATTGGTTTAAGCAGGTCGGCGCAAAGCTGACTGCGGACGACCGTCTTTTCATCTACGTCACCGCGCACGGCGGTCGCGCTACCGACAAGAAGACGCCTCATGACACAGGGCTGCTTCTGTGGAATTCAGAACGCTGTCGGATGCGAGAATTCGCTGAGTTCCTGGACAGAATTTCAGACGATGTGCCCGTCGTCGTTGTCATGGTCCAGTGCTTCGCTGGTGGCTTTGCCCATATGGTGTTTGATGAAGGAGACGCCAGGAAGGGAGCCACGGCAGCGCCCCGTTGCGGCTTCTTCGCGACGGTGCATGATCGCGTCGCCGCTGGCTGCACAGCGGATATCAACGAGGAAAACTATCACGAATACAGCAGCTACTTTTGGGCCGCGATGTTCGGCCGGACGCGGCTCGACGAGCCGATCGAGTCGCCCGACTTTGACCATGACGGCGCTGTGTCGTTGGCCGAGGCTCATGCATATGTCATGTTGGCCTCGCCCACAATCGACGTCCCCATCAAGACGTCGGATGCCTTTCTACAACAATACAGCAAGCTCCCATCCAGGCCGTCTTCGGAAGCGTCACCAGGTAAAAACGACAAGGACAAGCCGCAGGAAGGTGACGCCGCTTCATCGGATCAGAACGATGGCAAAGACGACGCCACTGATCCGCCCGGCGACGGGGAGCCAGCTGCGGAACTGTTGTCGGCAGACGTCGATTACGCGATCTTAGCGAAGCACGCCACGTCGGCCGACCTGGCCGTGTTGGAGGGGCTGTCAGAGCAAC
Source organism: Fuerstiella sp. (assembly GCA_024230215.1). Lineage (GTDB taxonomy): Bacteria > Planctomycetota > Planctomycetia > Planctomycetales > Planctomycetaceae > Fuerstiella. Next base: position 13,342 of record JAAERP010000426.1, read on the forward strand.
TGGGGCTATGCACCAGCGTCAAGCGAGGCCAGGCGACTCGCGATCTGGCAAGGCAACTCCGGGACGAAAAGAAGAAGCTCGATGCGGAAGATCGTAAGCAATCGGCCGAGTCGAAGAGGCTCGCCGGGGAGATTGGCAAGTCGGTGAAGACCCGCTGGCCGGAATTCGCCAATCGCTGGCATCCAAGAGTCAATGAATTCCTGGAGAAAGAGGGAGAGGAACTTGTGAAGCACATCGAGTCGCATCCCCGGTACGCAAGATTCGAGGAATTTCGCACGCAGAACGACGAGCTTTCCGAGCAGCGGTTCGATCTGGACCGACGATGGGTGAAATGTCAGCGCCTGTTGCGATCGATGGACTACGTGGCCATGGCCGCAAACCTGAGCAAAGTTGGTTCTCCGGAAATCCAGGAGCGATACCGGCAACTTGTCGAAGCCGAATCCTGCACACTGGGTGACGCTGCGGACGTACATACTGCGTCCGATGGTACGTAGGAGCAGATGAGTTTAACGCACAATGGTGCCTGTCATTATCTCTGTGATTCTTTCGACTGCCTCTCGATCGCCGTTTCTTCTTGCTTCGAAGATTGGCCAACTCAATTCGCCAAGGACTGTCACAGAGTCGCCGATTGGGTGAGTGTTGAAGACGTCGTTTGTGCCATGCAAAGGAAAACAGGAAAACAGGACTGGCAACGTTGTCTGTTGATGAGCTTCCTCCAGGCACCACGGCGGAACATCCAGCATCCATCGAGCTAATTTCGTTTCCCCGGGTTGGATAATCCACCCGGGCTCTTTGGCGAGATCAGTTGAGGATGCAAATACCTTCAATTTCGTCAGCCTTGGGTCATAAGCATGCTCAAGTTCAAATGGTCGCGGTACCAGGAGCGTCGCGTCGCTGACATTTACGAATCCCAAAGTCATCTCCATCGCTGGCTGTCCAAGTTCGTCCTGCACCATTCGAGAATCAAACGTGCGAACAGCAATCTTCAAATCCTGAAGCGTTTCCTGTTGATGCCGAGAGCGCACTTCGGTGATTGTCGATTCCAGATCAAAACTGACCGAATTCACGATTGAAACACCAGTCAGAATCGTTGTAGTGCATAACATGCTCAAACACATCGAAGCAACGCGACTGCGAGCCCACATTGTGGCACCGACCCTGCGGATCACGTGGAATAGCGGTATCGACGATATGAACAATAATAACACAATTCCCAGGAATGCTGCCTGATTGAACAGTCTGTCCGAAACAACAGTGGCGGTGCCGAATGCCACTTTCAATATCAGAATGACAAGGCACCCCGTTGCGACTAGAGTGAATTGAAGCCCCGAGGCGTAGCAAACAGCCCTTACGACAGCATTTCGTTGAATTGGTACTTTGGGCGTCACCCAACGGGCGACTCCGGATCCAGCCATCACAACCAGAAGGATGCATGGAATTGTAAGTACGAAAACGCCTTCCAACGTGAGAGAGCCCGTACTCTCAGACAATCGTCTCAGCAACGTGTAGTCGGCATGACGTGCGTAGAATGCAATCGCGGTACGAAGACAAATACCAGCCGCCAGTAGGCTGGTAATGAGAAACGAGTATGGAGGTGCGAGAGTCGGTGATGATTCTTCGACAAACCGTGCGAAACGGTACGGGCGGAACATCATCAGAAAGGCTGTACGAACGGCAGACGCCAACAGGACGATGATGCTGACAATCGTCCGTTCAAAGAGACTTGCAGCAGGGTCACCCGGTTTTTCACTTGTCGATTGGTTATCTGTCACTGCTGAGACGTCCATGTCCTGCTCCATAGCTGCCGTTGATTCTGACGGCATTGGCGAAATCTGTCGAGATCGTTTGCAACCAGGGTATATGCAGTTTGACGCAGGAAATCCGTGTCATCAATCCGGTGAAGCTTCTGAGAATGGGCCCGGATTTGAACCGCCTTGACTGAGCGGTCAGAATCGGATGGATTGCAGAGCGAAGAAGCCAATGTCTAACGCAACTCATCTCCTGAGCAGGCCCCGCTCATTCCAGATCCTGCCTGGTCGACGGGCCCGTCTGGTTCGAGAACAAGCTCAAGCAATGATACGGACAACATCACTTAATGTCTGTTCTAAGAATCTCTGATCGGATACGTTCCGCACGCCAGCGCCTCGGTGTACATGGCGTCGATGTTCTCCGGCGGTACTTCGCACTGAATGTTATGCACGGCACACAGCACGTAACCGCCTCCCGGCGCGAACGCACGAATACGGTCTCGCACGTCACGGCGCACGTCGTCGACCGAACCGCGACACAAAATGTGCTGCGTGTCGATGCCGCCCCAGAACGCGATGCGGTCGCCAAACTGACGTTTCAGTTGCACCGGATCCATGTCCTTGGCACTGACCTGAACCGGATTCAACGCATCCACGCCTAACTCGATGAAGTCATCCACCAAGGTGACCACCGAACCGCAGCAATGGTACAATATCTTGGCAGGCGATTTGTTGAGCAGATCGAAGATCCGCTGTTGATACGGTTTGATATGCTTTAGGTACATGTCGCGGCGCACCATGGGCCCGGTCTGGTAGGCCACGTCGTCACCGTAAAAAATCACGTCGACATTATCACCTGCCGCCTCGATCATTCGCCCTGAGATTCCCAACCAGATGTCGGTGATTTTGTCCATCATCGCCTCGTACAGATCCAGGTTCCCGGCGAGGTCCATCATCCAGTTTTCGTAGCCGCGCATCCACTGCGCCAGGTGCAGCGGCCCGACAGGCAAAGTTAGAATCGACGCGCAATCGGTCTCGCGGCGCAATCGTTCAGCCGCTTCGGCTAGCCCGTCTGTGTAGCCCGGGTCGTTGGGGTCAGGCCATGCGTATCGCTCGATGTCGTCGAGCGTGCAGTCACCGGTGAGCGGGTTTACGGTGTCCATGAAATGGCCTCGCGGTTCGGCCTGCTCGCGAACGACGCCCCATTCGTCTATGTAACCCCCGCTCGGCGTTCGCTCAGTGGGTCGGCTATTGCCCAGCAGTGGCAGGCCGCGCGTGTCGATGTCGTAACGCTCCAGGATCTCTTCATCGACCTCGGCAATCATCGAGCGCAAGCTGAGCACGTTTGCCGGATCGTTCAATCCGTTAAAGGCCTTCAGTTTCTCGTACGCGCTGATGTGGATCGAGGTGGCCAACGAACCACCCAGGTCCACCGGCACGCGGTCCGGTTCTTCGTGGTTGAGAGCCGCCAGGATACGCTCACGGTGGTTCATTTCGTCACCTTGTTTTTGCAGTCGATTCAATATAGAGTAGATTTGGTTTATCCGCAAATGGTATGCTGTCGAGTCAAAGGTGTCATCGATTTAGCTGCGGCGCACGCTTGGATTAGCCGAAAAAGGCCCGCAGAGTTTCGTCACATCGTCGAATGGAGCGAGAATGGACCATGGCGAATAAGTTGTTGCCAGCCTCGTGCGTCGACATTCCTCCCGCGACCGCCCTGGCTGCCGAGCCATGGTCGTTGCACAAAGTATGGGGACTGTTGGCGTGCTTCGGACCAGCCGCCATTCTGGCTTCGATGAGCATCGGCGCTGGCGAGACGATCGTGGTCGTGCGAGCGGGCGCGTGGGCCGGTTACGATCTGTTGTGGGTGATTCTATTGGCTTGCCTGGTCAAAGGCGGGTTTGTTACCTACATGCTGGGGCGCTACACGGCGATTAGTGGCGAACTGGTCGGGCATCGGTTGGTCCGTTTTCCTGGGCCAAGGGGTTGGTTGTTGGTGCTGATCGTGGGCATCGAGATTGTCTTCGCTCCACTGGCCTGGGTTGCAATCGCCAAGCCGTGCGGCAGCCTGATACACTATCTTCTCAGCACCAACGTCGACGCATTTGCGGCCGCGTCGCCCGCGTTTTCTGTCAACCTGTACACGACGCTATTCATTGCTGCGGCGCTGTGCGTGAGCCTGACGCTGACGTACGAACGGCTGGAACGCGAGCAAATTGTTATTTGCGGTATCCTGGTCGTGGGCATGATGGTCGGCACGATGATGGTGCGGCCTGATCTATGGGCGGTCGTCGAGGGGACACTGCTTCGGCTGGGCCGTTTGCCCGAAGTGATCCCGGCGTGGGCACCGGCCGATGTGCAGAAGTTCCCGTTGTTGAACCTTGCCACCGTGTTTGCCTATGTGGGCAGCAGCGTGGCCTGTTACATTGCCTACGCCAATTGGGTCGCCCTGCGAAAGTGGGGACTGTCCGGCCACGCGGACATTGAGCAGATAAGGGAACGTGCCTCGCGATCGGAACGGATCGACTATTTGCCGGACGATCCCGAGCAACGTCGCCGTCTCTTCCAGTTGGCCGCGCCGCTACACTGGGACGTGACGCTCGGTGCCATTGTGTTGTTCGTTGTCACAGCCGCCTTCATGGCCGCAGGAGCCGCCGCGCTGTACGATCGGCAGAGCAGCTTCGAAGGGTGGAGCCTGCTCACCGACCAGGCCCACATTTGGCACAACATTCATCCCTGGCTAGTTCCGATTTACTACATCGCGGTAACGGCAGCGATGCTGGGAACACTGACGGCATTGCCCGAAGTGTACGCTCGCGTGACGCACGAGTTCTCGCAGGCTATCTGGCCGAGCAATCAGTGGAGCTATAGCCGCATTCGACTGCTGATCGCTGCGGCGATCTTTGTGGAATCCAGCGCGGTGATCTGGCTCGATTTGAAATTCGACTTGCTGATCCAGGTGGCCGGTTTCTTTCTGTCCAATCTTGCCGTAGCCGCGGTGGCGGTTGCGTCGTTTTACTTGAACCACAAACTGCCGCCCGCGTATCGTGTGCGCAAACTGGTCTTTGTCGGTGCCGTGCTTTCCACCGTAATCCTGGTCATGGCATCGTCGATGAGCACCTACGGGCTGCTGCGAAAGTTGGCCGGCCAGTAAACATCGCTCTTGCGTTTACAAGCCGCAATGTCAACGGAAGCAAGCGGAACCAGCAGTTGCTGGCGTGAAGCCGCGAACGATAGCGAACGACCGCAGCTTCGGACGGATTTCCGGATCGTACCAGTCGGCTTTCTGCACGGCGCCTTGAGATTATCGATGACCAGGGTCTTTGAGCGATGAAAGCTACGGTTTTTGGACGCAGTTCAGGACGATAACGAGCAGAAGTGGCTCGATATCCGGGAGTCGCCGGGCGTGAGTGACCCACGTTTTCAATCGCTTGAAGAACTGCCGTGACGGAAGATTCTTCGCCTGACGTCCGGAAGACCGAGATTACGTCTCGTTGCCCGGTAGAATTCCGGATGTGGCGCGTTACCTCGTGGCCAACAGTGGTATTTAGTATCGACCGGGAGCGCTAGTATCGACCGGGAGCGCAATAGGCCCTTACTGCGGATCGAGCATGACGTCAGATCAGTATTTCCTTGCCGTTACGGCGATTCAGAACAGATTGCACGCATATATTCTCTCGCTGTTGGCGGATCCGATGGCGGCACAGGATGTCTTGCAGGAGACGAATCTGGTTCTGATTCGCAAGGCGGACGACTTTCAAAGTGATGCGAGTTTCGAGTCGTGGGCTTACAACACCGCCCGCTTTCAGGTGCTTGCTCATCTGCGTGATCGAAAGCGTGATCGGCTGGTATTACACGAGGCCTTTGCCGAGAAGCTTGCTCCGGTCGCCGAGGTGATGGCTGAGGAAACCGAACGGCGGATTCAATTGCTGGGTGGATGTGTGCAGCGACTCTCGGACGAGCAAAAAACATTGCTTCAGAAGCGATACGGCAGAGAGGCATCGATTGCGACGCTGGCTGAGGACCGTGGGAGAACCACTTCGGCGATGAAGCAGGTGCTTTACCGAATTCGCAACCTGCTGTCTGCCTGTGTCGAGGAACGTCTTCTGGAAGGAACGGCCGGATGAGCGACGACCATCGATCACTACCGGTTCTGATTCAGGAAATGCTCGATGGAGCACTGGATGACGATCAGCGAGCGGACTTACTGAAGCGTGTGAAATTGGACGACGCGGCTCGAAAGCTGTATCTCGATCAAATTGCCACGCACACGGCGCTACAAGCTGTGCTGGCAGACTGCCTTCCACAGAAAGTGGGCATGCCGAAAGCAGTCGGTGCCGAAACGCGACCGACGGTCGTCTTCAGGAACAAATGGCCCGCAGTGGCAGCGATTGCTTCGATGGCAGCAACAATCACGTTGCTGGTATGTGGTGTTGGCTATCTGTGGATCAGGTCGCAGAATCCACCGATTGCTCAATCAATTGACACACCACACGTTGCCATGGTCACGCAGTCAGTTGGTGCATACAGCGGCGATGTTGCGATTCGCCCGGGTCAGAAAATTATGTCGGGACAACTGAGTCTCGACCGAGGATTGGTTCGGCTGGACTTTGTTAGTGGTGCGAGCATTGCCATCGAAGGACCGGCTAAGATCGACGTCGTCAATAGAATGCGGGTCGTTCTGCTGCGAGGAGTTGTCACAGCGAGAATCCCGGAATCGGCGATTGATTTTGTCGTCGATACGGACACAGCGCACGTTGTCGACCTGGGGACCGCGTTCGGAGTTGCGGTGGCCAGAGACGGAACAACCGATGTGGTTGTGTTTGAGGGCAAGGTCTCAGTTAGTAAGAAAGGCTCGACGTCAAACCAGCCGACACTGGTCCGCGAAGGGCATGCTGTCCGTGCCTCAGAGCAATCGCCAACAATTGATTCGACGGACTACGCGGTCGCGCCTTTTGAAAACGCATGGCCGGTCAATTCGGGCGTGCTCCAGACAACGGGCTCCATACGCTTTGTCTCTCCCGGCCCCGACTTCCATCCAGGGAACTATGAAGACAATGAACACATTGTGGTGTTTCCGGAACGCAGTGCTTTCATTCCGGAAGAAGTCATTCGAGTGGACATGGTCGATCCGGGTGAATATGCCAAGTCAGCTTATGACGAGAAACCTGAATTGCCACCTGGGCGGCGATTGACGAGCTACCTGCTGCAGTTGGACGCTTATCCGGAAGGGAAGAATCCCAACCGAAGGCGCAGCGTACGCGGGCAGATCACATTTGCAAATCCAATCGCCGGTGTCATCACGATGAACCGGTTGCTGAAAGAATCGGAGGCCATCGTCGGGCTACCGGGTGTGTCCTATCCAAGCCCGCGAACCATCGAACCGCGTCCGGAGGGTGATGAGCGCCCAGGATTCGATAGTCTCATTCTGGCTGCTGACCGTCGTACGCTCTTTGTCGAGCTGCAGGAAAACCCGGGCCATCTCGATCAGGTCCGAGTGTTGATCGAAGCGGAAGAGTAGAAGCTCAATGGCAACCCGATGCGTGAGCGAGGGGCTAACCGGAAGAGAACGTCGTCCCTCGCTTCCGCTTCGGGTTACCAAAAACGTAGAAACAGACCATAACATCAATGATCCGAAGTATCAGTATTCTATCCGTCGTCGCGTTCCTCTGTTCGACTTCGGACGCGGCCAATCCACCGAACTTTGTTCTTGTCTATGTCGACGATCTCGGCTGGGCGGAGACATCGGTCGAAATGATTAAGGGCCGGCCGGAAACACGAAGCGATTACTATCAGACGCCCAATTTCGAACGAATTGCCAAAGACGGCATGGTTCTCTCAACGTGCTACTCGCCTTCGGCCCTGTGCGCACCTTCGCGGAACAGCCTGCTGCACGGAATGACACCAAGCCGACTTCGTTACACGGTTCTTTCTGCCGTTGAAGCGAAAAAGAAATACACGGGACAGATAACAATTCCCCAGGCTCTCAGAAAAGCTAATCCCGAATACAGGACGGCTCACTTCGGTAAGTGGCACAACGAGAGTATCAAGCCGACCGAAGCGGGCTACGATGTGACAGACGGCCCGAATGGAAATGGCCCGGGCGACTTTGCCGATGATCGGCAGACGCATCTTCCCGATGACGATCCCAAGCGTATCTTCTCGCTGACTGACAACAGCATTCAGTTCATGAAAGATCAGGTCGCAGCGAAGAAACCTTTCTATTTGCAGCTTTCACACTACGCGATGCATATCTGGCACAACTCGTTGAAAGACACCCGCGAGAAATACAAGAAGCTGCCCAAAGGCAGGAAGTACGGCAGGAAGGACAACACGCCTGAAGAGGACATTTCGATCGCGATGTACAACCATGGTTGGATCATCAATTATGCAGCAATGATGGATGATATGGATCGAGCCACGGGAACCTTGCTTGATGCGATCGATCAGCTCGGAATCGCCGAGAACACCTACGTGATCCTGACCTCCGACAACGGTGGTGGCTTCCGCGGGAACGCTCCGCTCAAAGGCGGCAAAGGCAGTCTGTACGAAGGAGGTATTCGCATGCCGTCCTTCGTTCGCGGTCCCGGCATAATGAGCGGCAGCTATTGTGATGTGCCTGTCGTGCAGTGGGACTTTCTGCAGACGTTTTATGACCTTGCTGGCGGAACGGAGCCTTTATCTGCTGATCTGGACGGAGGCAGTCTGCGCGATGTCTTCGAGAACGGAAACAACGGTAAGGTGCAGCGCAAGAGCGACGCACTGGTGTTTCATTTTCCCTGGCATACCGGCGAGCCCGAATCAGTCATTCGACGAGGCAATTTCAAGCTGCGTAAGAACCTCGACAGCCTGGAGGTTGAGTTGTTCGATGTCACGAAAGACATCAGCGAAAAACACGATCTCGCGCAAAGCATGCCCGGGTTGGTTCAGGAACTCGATGATCTGCGCAGCGAATATTTAGATTCGGTCAATGCCGAGACTGTGACGCTCACTCGCCGCAACTACGTGGAACTGTTGGAAGGCGGCTGGATCGAGAACGGAAGGAAACGCCTCGCCAAACTGAAAGCCGAACTCGCCGCGGATCCGGACAACAAGCAAAAAGCGTTCAAAGTCGACGTCTCACAAAACCACGTCGATTTTCAGGACCGGCAACTCAAGCGTTCGACTGAGTTGATTCAGATGCACGAGAAACGTGGAACGGCGAATCGAAATTGATTCACGTGCAGCAGGCAGAGTATTTGGTAACCCGATGTGTAAGCGAGCGACTAACGTGATTTCCCTTTCATCCCTCGCTTACGTGTTGGGTTGCCATTTGCGGCCAACAACGACAACGACAACGAAAGTATCCAGTTAAGGTAAGACCATGAAATTCAACCGCATTTTGCTGCTACTGCTGCTCGCCCTGAGCACACAACACTGCGCTGCCAAAGAACCCAACTTTATACTCATCTATACGGACGACCTTGGCTACGCGGACACCTCCGTCCAGATGATGGACGACGAACCGTCGACAAAGCACAACTTCATCCAGACGCCGGGGCTCGATCGTCTTGCAGCAATGGGCGCGCGTTTCACCGCTGCCTACGCGCCATCTCCCACCTGCACCGCTTCGCGTATCAGTATTCAGATGGGCAAGACGACAGCACGCATGCAATACCGCAACGTATTTGATGTGCTTTCTCATGTGCAGCGTCCGGACGGCTACGACGACGAAACCACGATGGGTGAGATG
>JAAERP010000427.1 GCA_024230215.1 Fuerstiella sp.
CAATCCCGAATACACCGAAAATCCGCCACTTTGACGGCTTTTTCGAGTGAATCCAGATTCAACAGATGAACATTTGAGCGCTACACAATCTCACCGCCCGCCAACCCCGCCAAGCGCCACACTTTCTCGCCGCCGTTTACATCTTATTCGGACGGCAATTTTTCGCGGCTGCGCGAGCAGCATCCAAAGCTGCAGCTTGACAGTTGCAATGGCACTGATGACAGGCGGAAGACAATTCTGAAGCGAACCGGATGGGCGCCGGAATCATTCCGAGGGAAACTGGTGCTTGAGTGCGGTTGCGGCGCCGGACCTGATACGGAGATATTGCTTGCCCTCGGCGCGAAAGTTGTTGCGGTCGATATTTCCAGCGTCGCGATCGCTAAGAGGAACCTTGGTAATCCCGCGAATGCACTATTTCTGCGGGCCAGCATTGATGACCTTCCACTTCGGCAAAATCAGTTCGATATCGTATTCTGCCACCGAGTCCTGCAACATACTCCATCGCCCGAAAACACTCTCAAACACATTCTGACGTTCGTTAAGCCGGGTGGTCGAGTATTTGTGCATTCCTATGCAAGAACGCTGCAACAAATGATCAGCTGGAAGTATGCATTGCGGCCGTTGACACGTCGGATCTCGCCGGAAAGACTCTATCGCATTGTTCGGTACTGGATGCCCGCCCTTTTTCGATTGACGTGTGGAATGCGGCGCTGCCGGCCAGAGATACTCGGAAGGGCACTATTCAGATTCGCCTACCACACGATTCCAATTCGCAACTATCGCTTCGGGGACCAGTTTATGTCCATGGATGACGACGCGATGATTGAGTATGCAATCCACGATACATTTGACGCGTTGAGTCCAATGTACGATTGCCCAATTTCGGCTTCCGCAATGTCTGCCATCGCAAGCGATCTGTTGGACTCCAACTTTGAGGTGATTGGACATGGCGGAGTCACGTTGCTTCGGTCAACTAAGTTACTTGCGTCGGAGGCGGCCTGAGTCTCTGCCTAATTTGCGTCGGACGATGTTCAAGTAGATCGACGACCGTCAGTCTAGTGTATTTGACGGTCAGATTACTCCGCTTTACGACGACTTCCGATACCGACTGGTTTCCGAAGTTGCATCTGGCTTGGATCCAGACCAGTTATGCAGGTTGGCAAACACAACAATTCAGAGGCGTTGTTTCGAACGTTGTTTACTGACGTGTTCAGAAGTCAGCCTCAACGCTGCGCGGCATCTGTACTGCTGGCAGTGGTGTTGCCCTTATGCAGTGGGCTTAGCATTCTTCTGTTGATTCCGATCCTTAATTCTGCAGATATTGCGGTCGGACCATCTGCTGCGAATTCGGTTGGGGAACTTTTTCACAGCGTTCTGGGCACGCTCGGTGTGTCACAGTCGCTAGTCAGTGCCCTGGTAGTGTTTGTGACCGTTTCGGCGATTCACGCGATGCTGCTTTGGTATCAGGTGATTCTCAATGCCCGGCTACGGATCGGATTTGTTGTCTCACGACAGAATCGACTAAGTGAGGCGATCAGTCGCGCTCATTGGTCGTTCTTCCTTCAGGTTCGGCAGCAGGACCTTGCCCATACCCTGTCCGCGTATGCAAGCGTCATCCACCTGCAGCACGCGTGCGATGCAGCCGCAGAATGCTCGCAGAACGAGTTGCCGGGCCGAAAGATGCCACTCAAGCAAGCCATTGAATTGGCAAATGTTGGCTTTCGGTATCGTACCGAGTCTGATGTGTGGGCCATGCGTCACGTCAACCTGACATTCACCGCCGGTTCCGTCACAGCCATCGTGGGCCAGTCGGGTTCCGGGAAAAGCACTCTGGCGGATTTGTTGCTGGGACTGCTGAGTCCCGAAGAGGGGCAAATCAGTGTCGACGGAGCATGTATCCACGATCAGCTGTCCGCATGGCGCGGTGTCATTGGTTATGTCCCTCAGGAAACGTTTCTGCTGCATGATACGATCAGAGCCAATCTGCTGTGGGGCAATCCAGCCGCCAGTGAAGACGAGATTCAGGACGTTATGCGGCTTGCGTCAATTGCCGATGTGGTCACCGCATTGCCGGACGGCCTGGAGACCGTGGTTGGCGAACGTGGTACACGACTTTCCGGCGGCGAACGCCAACGCATCGCTCTTGCTCGAGCTCTCCTGAGAAAACCTTCTTTGTTGATTCTTGATGAAGCGACCAGCACTCTTGATCCGGCAAACCAAACGTGTATTCAGAAGTCACTGGAGCGGCTCTCCGGTCGGCTGACAATTGTTGTCATCGCCCATCAACAATCCGCCATTATCAATGCGCGCCAGGTGATCGTTCTCGATCGTGGGCGCGTCGTCCAGCAGGGCGACTTTGATGAATTGGCAAGCAAAGAAGGTGACTTTCGCAAGCTCATGCGCGTGGACCAGTCCGACGCGGTACTCCGCTGAGATGAATGGTACGTTCCTGTTCATGTAATTTGACGAGATGTCTCGAGTGACTGGGAATGTGTGCACGTTTGCGATGCGAGTTGCAGCGATCACTGCACGGAGCATCTTTCCCGTTGAGGAAACGTGTGTCTCCGACTCGTCCCTGCTGGCCGGCTCAGAGTCGCGACAACCCATTGTGCAGGGTTGGTGTTGACCGCCTGTGCACCTCAACACCATCGGTATTCGGGCACATTGCATTTCACCCAGCAGTTTTTGCCGGAATTCGGTCTGGCATCGATTCGCGAAAATGCGATAGCCTCCCCTCCAGTAGGAGTTTGGGCGGTATTTGCCTGAACATGCCTCTTGAGGTGCCTCCAGATCGCAATGAATTTGTGTCACCCAGGAGGACGGAGTCCGCGCTGACCAGGGTCAGTCAAAATTAGCCAGTCTACGCAGCATGGTGGGGCGTTGGTGTCAGCCGCACAGCAGAATCGGGTCCCAACGAACTGTACGATGTGTGACAGGATCGCGGCATCTGGCCGAATCACGATTCGCAAAGACACCCTGTGCTGAGGTGTTTTCCGAGTACTCACAGAACTCCTGAAAGTCCGTCGTTTGATCGTTAACGTTTTCGGTCTGGCAACTGTTTTCGTTTCTCGTTCTGCCACGCCGCGCTTTGCGCATCCACTGAACTCAATAAATGTCTGACTACGATCTCATTCTTGAGCCTGGGCGTGCTGATAAGAATTATTGGCGCGACTTGTGGCGATACCGCGAATTGTTCCAGGTGCTTGCCTGGCGTGATGTTTCCGTTCGTTATAAACAGACCGTCATTGGCGTTGCATGGGCAGTGATTCGTCCGTTCCTGACCATGATCGTCTTCACGCTGATTTTCGAACGGATTGCGAAACTGCCCAGCGAAGGCAGCGCGCCATATGCCTTGATGGTGTTTGCAGGAATGCTGCCATGGACGTTTTTTTCCACCGCATTGTCGGACGCATCCAACAGCTTGGTGTCAAATGCAAACCTGATCAGCAAGGTCTACTTTCCGCGACTTATCGTTCCCGGAGCAACTGTTGTGGTCGCCTTCGTGGACTTTCTGATCAGCTTCTCGATGCTGTTGGCGATGATGGTTTGGTATGGCTTCATGCCAGGCCCCCAGATTCTGCTACTTCCGATGTTTGTCTTACTGGCTTTTTTGGCCAGTCTTGGGCCCAGTCTTTGGATCACCGCGTTGAACGTCAAGTATCGCGACTTTCGGTACATCATTCCGTTCATTGTTCAGTTCGGCCTGTACATTTCTCCGGTCGGATTCAGCAGTTCTGTCATTCCCGTTGAATGGCGTTTTCTGTATTCACTGAATCCGGTTGTCGGAATTATCGACGGATTCCGGTGGTGTATTCTGGGCGGTGCGAGCACGCCTTATTGGCCTGGCTTTGGGGGCAGCCTTTGTGTGACAACGTTCTTCCTCTGGTTTGGTGTTCGTCGATTTCGGAGTATGGAAAAGCAGTTCGCGGATCTGATTTAGTGTCTTTGAGTGCGACTTCTTAACATCTAGTCCCAAACCTCTTATGAGCGACAACGGAGCGTTTCCGATCGTCAGCTCGAATAAACCGTCGAAGACGGCTCGCGGTCGGACTAATCAACGACAGTCATTCGCGAACTCGATAATCATGTCAAAACCAATCGTCTCCGTCGAAAACCTCGGCAAATCATACCTTGTTGGCCACAATACCCCGGCCAACGAACGATACGTTACGTTGCGCGACACAGTCGGGCGTCAAATCCGCGACTTCGGCCGGAAGGCGTCGGATATGATTCGCGGTAAGCAGATTGTACTGGGCGATGAGGTTGAGGAATTCTGGGCGCTGAAAGACGTGTCATTTGAGCTGCAGCCTGGGGAAGTTGTCGGGATCATTGGTCGCAACGGTGCCGGCAAGAGTACGTTGCTGAAAGTCCTGAGTAGGATTACAGAACAAACTCAAGGGCGAGTCAGGCTGCGTGGACGTGTCGCCAGCCTGCTGGAGGTCGGAACGGGTTTTCACCCCGAATTAACGGGACGCGAGAATATCTATCTGAACGGGGCCATTCTTGGCATGGCACGTTTGGAGATCCGAAAGAAGTTTGACGAGATCGTCGACTTCGCTGGTGTCGAGCGATTTCTCGACACGCCGGTAAAAAGATACAGCAGCGGAATGTACGTTCGACTGGCTTTTGCCGTCGCCGCTCATCTGGAGCCGGAGATCCTGATCGTTGATGAAGTTCTCTCCGTCGGCGACGTGGAATTTCAAAAAAAGTGCCTCGGCAAAATGAGAGATGTCGGCTCCGAAGGCAGAACTGTACTGCTTGTCAGTCACAACATGGGAAGCATCTCAATGTTGTGCAAACGAGCCATTCTTTTGGACCACGGTTCCGTGATTCAGGATGGAAATACGTCTGACGTCATTCTGAGCCATCTCGGAAGCGGCAATAGCGCGTTATCGGGCGAAGCGGCGAAAGGGCAGGGTAACGAGAACGGTGAATTGGTGAGCGCCTGGACGGAAGGCATGGACGGCAACAGAGCAACGAGTTTCGCACTTGACGAAGAGTTTGCCATCGTCATGGATTACCGCGTATTGAAAGAACTGCCGGTTGCTCCATTTCCTAATTTTCATTTTTGCGACGAGCGAGGCCAGCCGGTCTTTGTGACCAATGACCGTGACCAGACGGCACGTTTCCCAGGTGTCTATCGCGCCAAGTGTTTTGTGCCGGGACGTTTTCTTAATGACGGGCCCTATTTTGTCGGCGTCGCATTGACCACGACTCACGATGGCGTTGACGTTTGCTTTTTCGAACGCGATGCGTTGTCAGTGAATATTGTCGAAACCATGAGTGAGGAAGTCAGCAGGTCACCCCGCTATGGATACGGCGGTCCGATGCCCGGTGTCGTGCGCCCCGTGTTCGAGTGGAGTATCGAAAAGCAAACCTCAGAAGATAAAACATTGGTGGCAATGTGAAGGCTGTAATTCTGGCAGGAGGCCTTGGCACACGGCTTAGCGAAGAGACGCATCTCAAGCCAAAGCCTATGGTTGAGATTGGCGGTCGCCCAATCCTGTGGCACATCATGAAGATCTATTCCAGTTTTGGAATCAACGAGTTCGTGGTGTGTGCGGGGTATAAGGGATACATCATCAAGGAATACTTCACAAATTATTGGCTGCATATGTCCGACGTAACGTTCAATATGCAGAAGAATAACATTGAAGTTCACGACCAGCGAACAGAACCCTGGCGTGTCACTATTGTTGACACGGGAGACACAACACATACCGGCGGGCGTCTGAAGCGCGTCAGAGAATACGTGCAGGACGAGACATTTTGTTTTACGTACGGTGACGGAGTTGGTGATATCAACATCTCGGAGCTGATTGAATTTCACAGATCCGCCGGCCGCATGGCGACGCTAACGGCCGTCACTCCGCCCGGGCGTTATGGGGCTCTGGAATTTGCTGATGCCGGACGGGTTGCCAGCTTTAAGGAAAAGCCATCCGGTGATGGCGGCAGCATCAACGGCGGATTCTTTGTCATAGAGCCACAGGCGATCGATCTGATTGAAAACGACGCGACTTCGTGGGAACAAACAGTGCTTGAACAAATTGCGGCAGACGGACAGTTGTCCGCGTATCGGCACGACGGATTCTGGCGACCGATGGACACACTGCGAGACAAGATGCAGCTGGAAGAACTCTGGAATGCCGGCACAGCCCCATGGAAGCTGTGGGACTGATGGTGTTCTGGAATAATCGGCGCGTTCTGGTCACCGGCCACACCGGATTCAAGGGGGCATGGTTGTCGTTGTGGCTCCGCCATCTGGGCGCTAGCGTCTGCGGCGTTGCACTCGAGCCGGATTTGACGCCCGGATTGCTGAAACAATTCGGCCTGCAGGGCGAAATTCAACACAGCATCCAGGATATTCGTGATGCAGCGGCCCTCAAAACACTCGTCAACGATGTCGCCCCCGAAATCGTCCTTCATCTGGCAGCGCAGCCGTTAGTTCGTCGTTCGTATCGTGAGCCGACCGATACATGGAAGACAAACGTTTTCGGTACCATCAACCTGATGGAAGCCCTGCGGTCTCTGCGTCACCCGGTGGTCGCCGTGATGGTTACGACCGACAAAGTATATCAGAACAGGGAGTGGGGCTACGCCTACCGCGAAGTTGATCCTGTTGGTGGGCATGACCCGTACAGTTCCAGCAAGGCTGCAGCGGAGATTGCTGTGGAATCCTGGCGAAACTCATTCTTCGGAGACGGAGCCGACGCAGCAATCGCCACTTCCAGAGCAGGAAACGTTATTGGTGGCGGCGATTTTGCAGAGGATCGAATCATACCTGATATTATTCGCAGTCTGCAGGGCGGCAAGACGATTGCCGTTCGAAATCCGCAAGCAACCCGCCCGTGGCAACACGTTCTTGAGTCACTTTCAGGCTATTTGACGCTGGCTGAGCGAATGCATCACGCACAGTCGGACAAAGACGTTGATCGACTTCGACAATTGTGTTCGGCGTGGAACTTCGGGCCGTTGCCGGAAGCAAACCGGACGGTGGAGGAAGTGGTTGAGACGGCGTTAAAGCACTGGCCCGGTAGCTGGCAGGATCAGTCGCAAAGTGCAGCAGTGCATGAAGCCACATTTCTGGGTCTGGCGATCGACAAGTCGACGCGGGGCCTGAACTGGTATCCGCGCTGGTCGTTTGACAAAACGATTCAGATGACGATTGACTGGTACAGGAAGGTGGCTGAAGGGGAATGCCCACGATCACTGGCCCTTGAACAGATTCGCGAATACGAATGCAGTTCCAGCCTTTAGCGATTCCTGACGTTGTCCGGATTGACTTGGACCAAATCACGGATGGACGGGGTTTCTTCGCCAGACTGTTTTGCCGCGAAGAACTTGAAGAAGGCGGGATTGAATTCAGCATTTCGCAGTGTAACAACACGCTGACGCGTCGCCGGGGCAGTATACGTGGATTTCATTTTCAGCGTCCGCCCAAGGCTGAGGCGAAGATCGTTCGGTGCATAAAAGGCGCAATCCTGGATGTGGCGGTTGATCTGCGTGCCGGCTCCGAAACGTTTGGCAACTACTGCAGCTGCGAACTCACGGAATCAAATAGATCAATGATGTCAATTCCTCAGGGGTTTGCTCATGGGTTTCAGACATTGACGGATGATGTGGAACTCATCTATTTCCATTCAGAATCGTACAGCCCGGATCACGAGGGCGGTCTGAACCCGCTGGATGTCAGCGTCGCCGTTGAGTGGCCATTGCCGGTTTCTGACATGTCAGAACGAGACCTGCGGTTACCGGAGTTAGTTCAACTGGAGCCAATCAAACAGTGAAGTGTCGATTTTGTCAGTCTGAGGTAACTCGATCATTTGTGGATCTTGGTCATCAACCGCCGTCGAATGCTTATCTCACCGAAGAGCAACTTGGCCAGCCGGAGATCACCTACCCGTTGCGGGCATTTGTGTGCGAGGAATGCTGGTTAGTTCAGTTACCTGCACATGCGCACGCTGACGAATTGTTTACAGAGGACTACGCTTATTTTTCGTCGGTCTCATCGACATGGGTGGATCACGCCCGGAAATATGTCGAGGCAATGATTCAACGGCTTCAGCTGGGGTCGGACAGCATGGTCGTCGAGATTGCATCGAATGACGGTTACCTGCTGCAGTTTGTTCAGCAGGCTGGGATTCCCTGCGTCGGCATTGAGCCGACGGCTTCGACCGCAACTGCATCACGTGAAAAGGGCATCGAGACGATTGAGGAGTTTTTTGGTGATGATTTTGCGAGGCGGTTTATTGAGGCGAGGCCGCGAGTTGATCTCCTGATTGGCAACAACGTTCTGGCACACGTGCCGAACCTGAACGATTTTGTTGCCGGCGTATCTGTAGTGCTGAACACGGACGGTGTTGTCACGTTCGAGTTTCCGCACGTGATGCGGCTGGTGGAAGGACTGCAGTTTGACACAATCTACCACGAACACTACTCATATTTTTCCTTCTCCACCGTGTACCGAATATTTGAGCACCACGGATTGCGGGTGTTCGACGTGCAGGAACTGATCACACATGGCGGATCGCTGCGTGTGTTCGCCACACCAACGATCGGGACTCTACATCAGCCAACGGACGCAGTCAGCAACCTGCTGCAGCGGGAACACCAGGCCGGCATGCTTGACATGGCATGGTACGACGGTTTTCAGTCGCGCGTTGACTGCGTCAAGAACGACCTTTTGCGTTTTCTGCTTGAAAAACGCCGTGCAAACGAACTTATCGTCGGATACGGGGCTGCGGCGAAAGGAAATACACTGTTGAATTACGCGGGAGTACGACAAGACCTGTTGCCCTTCGTATGTGATGCCGCTCCGTCCAAGCAGGGCCGGTACCTGCCCGCCAGCCACATTCCGATTCGCATTCCTGATGCACTGCGCACGCACGAGCCGTCGGTCGTAATGATTCTGCCGTGGAATATCGCGGATGAAATCATCGATCAGCACAACTATGTCACCGACTGGGGCGGACAATTCGCTAGCGCTGTTCCTGAGTTAAGAATCCTGTGAGCACTACTCACCTGTCCAGAATTCACTACACAAAACCGTCCATCACCGATCTTGAGGTGCGGTACGCCACAGATGCCGCGACCAACGGATGGGGCGCTCGTTGCTATGAATATATTGGCCGATTTGAGGAACTGTTTCGCTCGCATCTGGAAGTAAAACACACCATCGCCACGTCGAGTTGTACCGGCGCACTTCACATGGGCCTGGCAGCGCTCGGCATCGGTCCGGGAGATGAAGTCATTCTTGCCGACACGAACTGGATTGCGACTGCCGCGCCCATCGTGTACCTAGGCGCGAGCCCCGTTTTCGTGGACATATTGCCTGATAGCTGGTGCCTCGACCCCGATCAGGTGAAAGCCGCGATTTCATCCAGAACGAAGGCGATCATTGCCGTACATTTATATGGCAATCTCTGTGAGATGGATCGGCTTCTTCAGATTGGTAAAGAACGCGGAATTCCAGTTGTTGAGGATGCAGCCGAAGCCATCGGTGCGGCCTACCACGGTCGAAAGGCCGGGAGTCTTGGAAGATTCGGGGTGTTCTCTTTTCATGGCACGAAGACGTTGACGACCGGCGAAGGGGGCATGTTTGTCACGAACGACAAAGACCTTTATGAATCCGTTTTGACGCTGTCGAACCATGGTCGCTCACGGACGCAGACTCGACAGTTCTGGCCGGACGTGGTTGGCTTCAAGTACAAGATGTCTAATATTCAGGCAGCCATTGGCTGTGGGCAGATGGAGAGAATAGAAGAGCTGACGGCACGGAAACGTGAGATTCTCGGTTATTACCGGGAGCAGCTTTTACCGCTTCGTGGCCTAGCGATGAACACGGAGCCGGAAGGAACGGTGAATGGGGCGTGGATGCCGACGGTTGTTTTCGATGTTGAAACGGGCGTGACTCGAGAGAAACTTCTGTCGGCATTTGCTGAGGAAGATGCGGATGCCAGAGTGTTTTTTCCCCCGCTTTCTAGTCTGGATTGTTTCGACAACGTAACGTCAAATCCACTCGCCCGCGAGATACCGAATCGGGGGATCAATCTGCCCAGTTTCCATGACATGTCGGACGACGAGCAGCATCGCGTTGTGAATGTCGTTCGTCGGTGTCTGGCATAACAGTCTTCAATTTGCGCACGATCGCCAGGCGTGTGCGGAGTCGAAATCAACCTGTTCCATAGGTGAAGAAGTAATGAGCTATACAGAGACGAAGGACTACTGGGAGGGCCGCGCGCTGGAAATGGGCGTTTCCCCGCAGGCCACCACCAATGACTACTACATGCGCCAAATCGAGATCAGGAATCTCAAACACTGGCTCCGCAGGACAGGAGCGGCCACAAGCCACGTCGGTGATGTCGGGTGCGGCAACGGATACTCGACGCTGGAACTTGCTTCGGAATTCCCAGAGTTTCGTTTTTCGGGGTTCGACTATTCACAATCGATGATTGAGTCTGCGAATGCGCTCAAAGCGGAGCAGGGAATTGAAAACGTAGGCTTTCATGTTTGTGATCTGACGGCCGACGAATTGACGGGCGAGTTTGATGTCCTCATGACTGACCGGGTCATGATCAATCTTCCGACCTGGGAAGAGCAGGCTGCCGCGATTGATCGCATCTGGCGGCGACTGAAGCCCGGTGGCAGTTATTTCATGATCGAGAATTTCACGGACGGACAGACGGCATTCAATGCCGTCCGGGAATCCTTCGGCCTCGATGAAATCCCCGTCCGAGACCACAATCTTTTCATCGACAAGGAACTTCTGCATGTTCACATTGCAGATAAGTTCGACGTGGTTCATTTCGAGAACATCAGCAGTGTCTATTATCTTGTCAGCCGCGTCGTCTACAGCAAAATCTGCCAGGACAACGGCGACGCACCAGACTACTACGACGACCACCATAAATGGGCGAGTATGCTGCCGTCGGCAGGAGACATGGGCCCAATCCAACTTTACGTTCTCTCAAAAAACTCCTCATGAATAATCCCATCACTCAGTTCGAAGAGCACGTCCGACAGAATGTGTCTGAACTCGGCAAGGACGACGATCTGCGCCGCGACGCCATTAGGTTTGTTGAGAACAGTGCCCGCAAGAACTACTCATACAATTTCTCATCGCTCGGCCAGCCGATCATTCAGTATCCGCAGGACATGGTTGCAATGCAGGAACTGATCTGGACGGTTCGTCCGGATTTGATCATTGAAACCGGAATTGCTCATGGCGGGTCGCTGGTCATGAATGCCGCAATGCTGACTCTGCTTGACTACTGTGATTGCGTCGAGAGCGGAGATGTGTTGAATCCGGCTGAGCCCCAGCGAAAAGTTCTGGGAATCGATATCGACATTCGCGAACACAATCGAGCCGCAGTCGAAGCTCATCCCATGTCGAATCGCATCGAGATGCTGCAGGGGTCGTCAGTGGCTGATGAGATCGTCCGGCAGGTGACGGAGCGTGCATCCGGTTTCGAGTGCATTCTTGTTTGCCTGGACTCCAATCACACCCACGATCACGTGCTCGCGGAGCTCCACGCCTACGCGCCGCTTGTGACTCGATCAAGCTACTGCATTGTGTTCGACACCATCATTGAAGACGTGCCTGCCGAAATGTTTCCGGACAGACAGTGGGGCCCCGGTGACAATCCCAAGACAGCGGTTCATGAATTTCTGAAAACGCACGCCGAATTTGAAATTGACCATGATCTTGATGCAAAACTCCTGATCAGTGTTGCCCCCAACGGCTATCTCAGGCGAATTGCTTAGCCCACCGTCATTAGGAACGTCCCGTGATCAACGCCGTCACAAGCCCCCTGTTTAGTATCGTTATTCCGACTCGCCAGCGTCATGAGACCCTGGAGTGGAGCCTGCGGACATGTCTCGATCAGTCATTTGATGATTATCAGATCGTGGTCTGTGACAACTGCAGTTCACCGGAAACCGCTGAGGTTGTGAAATCGCTGCAGTCAGATCGCATCAGGTATGTGCGGGCACCAGAGCCGCTGGCGATGGTGGACAACTGGAATCTGGCGGTGTCAAACGTCGATGGTGAATATGTTATTCTGATCGGGGATGACGACGGAATCCTTCCCCACGCGCTGCGTGATCTGGCGCACATCATCCGGCAGACACGTGTTCCGGCAATCCGCTGGCCAACCGCGTCTTACTTCTGGCCTGGTATGCCACCGGATGTTGAGCATGTCGTGTCACTTCCCGTAGGTACACGCCCCCAGACCATTGATGGACAGGCGATGGTAAAGTCCGTCATGGCAGGTCATGCGGACCGCAACATGCTGCCGATGTTGTACAACGCGGCCATTCACAGATCACTTCTTGAGGATCTGCAGAAACAGACAGGAACTGTCTTTGCTGCGTGCAATCCCGACATCTATTCGGGTTTGGCGTTTGCGTTGCTGGCCGGAGAATTTGTCTCGACTCAGCGGGTTCTGTCGATCAACGCCACATCCGCGAAAAGCAATGGATACGCTCATTTTTACAAGGACAAGCAGTCATCAATTGCGTCCGAATTCGACACGCTCAGCAAACAGTCTGATTATTCATGGCCGGAAACTGTGCCCTATCTTGGACTGAATTCGGCCTGCGCTTTCGAAGCCTATACACGCATTTGCAGCAATCTCTATCCCAACGGTGGTCAACCCCATTTCACCCAGCGGCAAATGATCACGACGATCCTTCAGGATTACAGGCTTACACGAACACTGCCACAGAAATCTGTTCAGCACGAAATCGAAAAGACGGTGTCCGATTCTGCAACTCGGCACTGGCTGCAAAAACAATTTGACACATTGAAACCGGTTGACGATTCGCAATCGAACACGGAAGCGGATCGAGAAAAACTTCTTGGGTGCAGTGGGTCCCGTCTTCGATTGGATGGATCAAAGTTCAAAACGGCAAATGTTCTGGACGCCTGCCAGCTGTGCAACGACCTGCTCAGCTACGATCAGCCGCTGAAAGAACACTACCCCAGGGAATCTCGAGCCCGCAGATTTGTGGAAGATTCCAAACGGCTTGTGCAGCGCGTGCTGAAACATGCGTAACCGAAAGAAAATAGTCATGGATCATAGTCGCAATCCTGGAATCACTGTCGTTATTCCAACAAAGAACGGTGCAGCAACGCTCCGGGAATGTCTGTCCGGATGGTGTTCTCAGACAATGGCCGTTCATCGCATCATCGTCATTGATTCAGGCTCCACGGATCAGACACCGGACATCGCTGCAGGCTGTGAGAACGTGGAAGTGCAGGGGATCGCTCCGGAAGACTTCAATCACGGAGCGACACGCAATTTTGGCATCTCGCTTAGCGAGACAGAGATCACTGTGCTGACCGTACAGGATGCCATCCCAACAGACGCAAACACGCTGCGGCGGCTGTCAGACTGCATGAAGTCTGCGCGAGTCGCCGGGGTGTGCGGGTCGCAGATTGTGGAGGCTCGGCCGGAATGCAATCCGGTTGACTGGTTTTCGCCGGTTTCGAAGCCTGAAAATCGGCACTACCATTTCCCGTCAAAGGACCAGTTTCAGCAACTCCCGGACACAGAGAAGCTTGCCGCGTGCAGTTGGGACAATGTCCTGGCAATGTATCGCACAGAGGTGGTGGCGGACGCAGTGCCGTTCCGCCGGACAAGTTTCGGCGAAGATGCCTTTTGGGCGATCGATGCGCTGAGTGCAGGGTTTGAACTGGCCTATTGCCCTTTGGCGCGTGTGCATCACTACCATCACGAGACGGCGGACTACGCAGAACGCCGTCTGCTTGAAGAACTGTACCTGCGATACATTGCGTTCGAGCAGGATCCCAGGTCGGTCGGGTTTGTTCGCACAAACCTTACCGCAATCAATGTCCTTCGCAAACGCCGGTTGGGGTGGAAGAAATCGCTTTTCTGGGCTCGCTACAACCTGGTAAGAAACATCAGCTATCAGCGCGCAACGCGGCTGTTTTACGAGGCAATTCAACAGGGCCGTGACGCGGTGGACGAATTGGTGCACTCAAAATGCGGACTGCCGTCACTGGGCCGCGCATCGGGCGTCACCGTGACTGCATCCCGCGCAAAAGCCTAAAGAGCAAATGAACCGTCGATATGTCAACCCCAACAGTCAGCGTGATCACGACGTGCTATAACCGCGAACGTTACGTCGCGGCGGCAATTGAGAGTATCCTGGATTCGACGTTCAGCGACTTTGAGTTGCTGGTCGTGGACGATTGCTCAACCGACGCCACGGTTTCGATCGTCGAAGGGTACGTCCGTCAAGACAGTCGAGTCAGGTTACATGTCAATGAACGAAACCTAGGCGACTATCCTAATCGAAACCATGCAGCTTCGCTGGCAACCGGAGAATTTCTTAAGTATGTGGACGCCGATGATTATATCTATCCGCTGGGGCTTGAGATCATGGTGAATACCATGGCACAGTTTCCGGACGCCGGTTATGGGCTGTGTTCTCTCGATCAGGACCGCGAGCGACCCTTTCCATTCTCTCTTTCCTCACGCGATGCATATCTGCGACATTACTTCGGTGCATCGCTATTTCACAAAGCCCCGCTCTCATCAATCATTCGCAGGTCGGCATGGCAACATGTTGGGGGGTTTCCTGAGGAACGGATGGTAGGCGATTATGCAATGTGGCACAGCCTGTCCTGCCATTTCGACGTAGTCTTGATGTCTCACGGTCCAGTATGGTATCGGGAGCATGAACAACAGGAAGTCTCAGACATATTGCGGGATCCGATTTACTATAGAATTGCGTATGAACGCGTTGTTCAACAGACGCTTTCATCTCCAGACTGCCCGTTGAAAGACGACGAAATTCAAATGGCAATGCAGCGATACGTCTGGGCTACTCGGCGTACATTAGTAAAGACGGTCTGTCGACTGAGCTTTCACGACGCATGGCGACTGAAGCAACATATGAAAGGGTTTCGCATTGCCTGATCTGTCTTACTTTTTACGTCGTCCATTTCAGCTGCCAATTGCGCTCGCTTCGCGTCTGCCGAAATTCCGATTTCTTCGAGAGACAGTCGACTATCAGAATCGGGCGACGTTTGGGCTTTGGTTCATGCAAAAAGTCTGCGGCGTCGGCGGCAATCGCGACGCGTACTGGCCTGTCAGCCCACACAGTCAGGTTTACGATGTTCAGAACATCTATGCCGGCATTGATACCTGTCCCGGATTGATGAAGGGCTGTTACCTGCAGGGCAAAGGCGGAATCTGGATCGGAAATTACACTCAGATCGCGCCCAATGTGGTGATCGTTAGCGCAAATCATGACATGCACGATCTGCGGCAACATATTCCATCTGCCGTTCGTATCGGCAACTACTGTTGGTTGGGTGCCAATTCCTCGGTCATGCCAGGCGTTGTTCTGGGTGATTTCACGGTTGTTGGGGCTGGAGCCGTTATCACGAAATCGTTCCCGGACGGTTATTGTGTAATTGCCGGAAATCCGGCACGCAGAATTCGCGATCTGGATCGCGCTAATTGTGTCCCTCATGAATGCAAAGTTAAATACAATGGCTATATCAGAAGCGACCGATTCGCCAAGTACAAACGCCGTTACCTGCGAATTGACGACATCTTCACCGACGGCGCAGAAGTTTCAGCAGTGTAGCGTTGGCCTACTCGATACAAACGATGATCCGGAAATCCGATTCGACGACCAAGGGCGATCTCACTACTACCATGAATACCATGAGACCGCAAGAAAATGCGTTGTTCCGGCCAAGCAACGCCCTCAACGTCTAAAGGCGCTGGTCGAGCGAATCAAGCGAGCAGGGAAAGGAAAACCCTACGACTGCATCGTTGGAGTGAGCGGCGGTGTTGATAGTACATACGTCGCTCTGATTGCAAAACAACTGGGCTTACGTCCGCTTGCAGTGCATCTGGACAACGGGTGGAACAGCGAGCTGGCGGTGCAGAACATCACGAACATCGTGAATCGTCTGGAAATCGATCTCCACACCAAAGTACTTGACTGGGACTCATTTCGTCGCTTGCAGGATGCGTATCTGCGGGCCGGAGTTATTGACGTCGAAGTCCCAACCGACCATGCGATTGCGGGTTCAGTTTATCGCATCGCGATGAAACACAACGTCAAGTTCATACTCAGTGGGAACAACCGTCGTACCGAATGTACGATTCCACCGCACTGGAATTTTCACAAACTGGACCATGTGAACTTACTCGCTATTAATCGGCGATTTGGAACAGGCAAGCTGAAGGCGTATCCGCTTGTTCACTTCCTGCTAAAACAGAAGATGCGGCGATGGTTTGCTTTGGAAAGCATCCCGCTGTTGGACATCGTGGAGTACGACAAGTCGGAAGCAAAACGAAGAATTGCTGAAGAACTGAGTTGGCGTGACTACGGCGGGAAGCACTACGAGTCAATCTTTACTCGGTTCTACCAGGGTTATATCCTTCCCGAGAAATTTGGCGTGGATAAACGCAAAGCCCATTTGTCGGATCTGATTTTTGCAGGGCAGATGACAAAAAATGAAGCGATCGAGGAGCTGAGCCAACCCATCTACGATGCCGGTCAGTTTAGAACAGACTATGAGTTCTTTCTTAAGAAGATGGGTTATTCCGAGAGTGATTTCGATCGGATTATGAAAACGCCCCAACGCAGGCACTCAGATTTTCCGGTCGAAACCGCAGTTCTGGCCAACTGGCGCGGAAAGACGAATCAGAGTTCTCGTCAGGGAAACGGGACTGTCTGACGTTGACAGGGATGAAAACATGATCAGGTCTGCAGCGCGATTGGGATTACAACTAACCGCAAGAGTGGTTCCGAAGTTGCGTGTCCATGTGGCTCCGACGGAAGTCTTGACGCTTCGGTCGTTGCAGCAGCGTGGCTGCCTGGACAGTTTTGACGTGGTTTACAATGCCCGCGAACACCAGGCCCATCGCCCAGTTAGCTTTGAGTCCAGTTTGCACCCGATCTTCGAGGAGCATCTGTCGTGGAGACAGGAAGAAGCGATCGTTGCCACTATCCCGAACGGGCGCGTGTGGGGCAGACGCGGATGCGTGCTGACCTCGGACAACGCTTTGGTGGAAGATGTCTCTCGAGAATTCGGTGCATACAAGGGGCTCAGAGGAAAAGACCATTCCGTTTGTCGACGCCCATGGTTACCCAAACTGTCGTTCATCAACGAAACCGTTGCGGTCATCGCGACACCCGGTTCAGCTAACTACCATCACTGGACTTACGACACGTTACCTCGGTTGCACCTGATGCAAAAGGCCGGTGTTGATTTGAGCTCCTGTAGAATTATCGTGGACTACACTGGAAGTTCATTTCAAGAAGAGAGTCTGAGCGCGCTGGGCATTAATCCATCAAACCTGATCTGTCCCCCTGGTCAATGGAATTTCCACGTCCGTGCGAAGCAACTTATTGTCACGACGTTGCCATCAGAATTGGGCACTGTTTCCGACTGGGTGTATCCATTCTTACGCGACACCTTCCTGCCACAGTCCGGCTGTCCCGATGTCCGGTCCCGGCGGTTGTATGTGAGCCGACAGAAAGCGGGCTCTCGGAAAATTCGTAACCAGCGGCAGGTTGAAGAGTTTCTGTGGCAGATGGGGTTCGAGGAAGTTTTTGCGGAAGATCTGACAGTCGGTGAGGCGGCCAGGAAATTCAGTGAAGCCGAAGCTGTCGTTTCTGTTCATGGAAGCGGATTGTCGAACTTATCGTTCGCAAACCGCGGAGTGAAGGTCGTTGATCTGGTACCACCACGTCATCTTGATTCGTACTATTGGTTAATGACTGATCACGTGGGCGGAAAATACGCCTATCTATTTGGTGAAGGTGACCGACCGTCGGGGAATGTTGACCTTGTTCGCGAAAAGGTTGACGAGGATATTCAGGTCGACGTTGACAAGCTACGCGACGTTCTTGCCGCACTCGATATTCGTCGCGAGCGGAGATGATGACTTGAACAGGCTTCAGATTTGTTTGCGACGCGTGGGGAATCTGCTGGTCGGTCTTTGTCCCAATTCGACGTTTGAGTCGTGGTTGATGAAGCGGAGAGTGATCCGCGAACAAGGCACGGTCGACGGGGTGATCACGAATGGCAAACACAGGATTGTTGAATGCACGTTGGCAGACGGTGGCAGAATTGCCTTTCGTGAAGGCGCAACGGATGCGCTGATTCTGTATGAGTTGCTGTGGCGAGAACAATACCGTCGGATGGCTGATGTGGTGAATCTACTGGATATTTCAGTGGATTCGATACTTGATGGCGGAGCGAATATTGGAGCTTTTACGTTATTCGCCAAGCGGCTCTACCCTGCCGCGAAAATAGTCTGCGTAGAGCCGGATCCGGACAACCATTCGGTCCTCGAACATAATCTGAAACTGAACGGCATAGACGATTGTGTTGTCCTGGATGGAGCCGTGTGGAGCGAATGCGGTCCTCTCTTCCTGGGAGGGGGGTGTCGTCACGAGCGTGAACGAGAACTGTCGTTCTTTGTACAGGCGGAAGCTGCGGCTGACGCACAGAAGTGTACGCCCGGATACTCGGTTCAGTCACTTGCCGAGAAGTACTGCGCAGGTCGGTTTAACGTTGTGAAGCTGGATGTCGAGGGTGCCGAAGCACAGATCCTGCGTGATGAGGATTCGATCAATGCTCTGCTTTCTATCTGTGATCTCTTAGTCCTTGAAATTCACGATGATGTGTTTGACCGGCTTCAGTTTTCGTTGGCGATCAAATCACTTGGCTGCACCTCAATGTCCGACGGTGAGCTTACCTACGTTTGGAAATAGGCTGGACTGCGTGGCGGAATGCAATCTTCCAATTGGATGATGATCTGGTTTCCACGAATGAGGCTGAATTGATCGGTATCGTTGATTACGGCTTGGGCAACCTGGCGTCCATTCAGAACATGTTTCGGCGGTTAGAGAGTCAGTCGGTTGTTTCGGCCGACGTTGCGGAATTGGCAGAGTGTGATCGGCTTATTCTACCGGGTGTCGGGTCGTTCGATCGGGGTGTTCGAAACCTGCACGAGTCCGGTCTGTGGGAACCACTTAACCGTTGGGTGTTGGACGAAAAGAAGCCGATCCTGGGAATCTGTCTGGGTGTTCAGCTGCTGACGGAAGGTAGCGATGAGGGGACTCTGCCCGGGCTTGGATGGATCGCCGGCCGAACGGTCTCATTTGATACAGGCGCTTTGTCCTCAATTGATCGTATCCCCAACATGGGTTGGCGATACGTCGATGTGGAAGGGGCATCAAGTCTGTCGGAGGGACTTCCGGACGATCCGCGATTCTACTTTGTACACTCCTTTCATCTGCAGTGTGAAAATCCTGAAGATGTGATTCTCTCCGCCGCACATGGTTACACGTTTGCTGCTGGCGTGGAACGGGGCAACATCGCGGGGGTTCAGTTTCATCCCGAGAAGAGTCACAAGTTCGGAATGGCACTGCTGCGTAACTTTGCATGCCTTCAACCACAATGATGCATCACGATTCAATTGTGGCAAGGTCGCCACGAATACGTGTGATCCCCAGCCTGTTACTAAGTGGTGATGGCCTGGTCAAAACAACCAGATTCCGGAAACCCGTTTATGTGGGAGATCCGGTCAATACGGTTAAGATTTTCAACGAGAAGGAAGTTGACGAGATCGTCATTCTCGATATTGCAGCGACTCAGCGGGGAACCGAGCCGCAGTTTGATCGAATTCGCGAATTCGCCAGCGAGGCATTCATGCCGCTGGCCTATGGCGGTGGCATCATGAATGTGGACCAGATCAAGCGATTGTTTCAGTCAGGCGTCGAAAAGGTCATCCTGAATACATCACTGATGAACGCTCCGAGGCTGATCACGGAGGCTGCCGATAGATTTGGCACACAAAGCGTTGTTGCGTCCGTCGACGCAAAGCGTTCGTTGTTTGGCGGATACCACTGCGTGACCAGAGGTGGACGTGACACGCACCGTATCAAACCACGCGAATTGGCTCGGCAGGTCGTAGAGGCCGGTGCAGGAGAAATCCTGTTGAACGCTGTTGACCGTGACGGCACGCAACAGGGGTACGATGTTCCTCTTGTGGCGTCCGTTACCTCGCGTGTGTCCGTACCAGTCATTGCCTGTGGCGGGGCGGGCAAAGTTGCTGACTTTGTCGAAGCAGTTCGGGTGGGAAGTGCTTCGGCCGTCGCCGCGGGCAGCATGTTTGTGTTCCACGGCGTTCACCGCGCTGTATTGATTAACTTCCCGTCAGAACAGACTCTGGCGGATCAGTTCTTCACGGTCTGTCAGGCCACTGCGGCGTAGCTCACGTCTGAAGAACGGTCAGACTCGACAACAGACTCAGTGATGGTAAAGGATTCGCATGCTACATATCATGGACACCAGTGAAATGTCATCTTCATCAGCGATCCGATTCGCGATCGTCGGCTGCGGTCGTATTGCCGGCCGACATATGGAACACATTCAGAACAGCGGCCGGTTAGTCGCGACGTGCGACATTGAGCAGGAACGTGCGGCGACCAGTGCTGAACACTGCGGAGCAACGCCTTATACAAACATCGCAGAGATGCTGGCGGCGCAGGCGGACGACATTGATGTCGTTTCCGTGTGCAGTCCCAATGGCCTGCATGCAGGTCACGCAATCGCAGCGCTCAGGGCCGGGTGCCATGTTCTCTGCGAAAAACCGATGGGACTGACCGTGTCCGAATGTGGCGAAATGATTCAGGCGGCCGAGCGTGCAAACAGGCGGCTGTTTGTCGTCAAACAGAACCGATTTAACCCCCCGGTTGCTGCGGTGAAGCAGGCAATTGATGATGGCAAACTGGGACGCGTCTACAGCGTCGCACTCAACTGTTTCTGGAACCGCAATCCGGAGTATTATCTGAACGATCCGTGGAAGGGCAGTCGTGACCTGGACGGAGGATGCCTGTACACGCAGTTCAGTCACTTCATTGATTTGCTCTACTGGATGGTGGGTGATGTCGTGCAGGCACACGCGTTTGCCGACAATTTTTGTCATCGGGACACAGTTGAGTTTGAAGACTCTGGTGTGGTTGCTTTGCGGTTTCGAAATGGTGCCTTGGGAACGGTCAATTTCACCATCAACAGCTACCAGAATAACATGGAGGGGTCGTTGACTGTGTTTGGTGAAAAGGGGGCTGTCAAAATCGGCGGGCAGTACCTGAATGAACTTGAATACCAGAACATCGAGGACTTCGAAATTTCGGGACTGCCTGAGGGAAACCCGGCAAATCAATATGGTCATTACGTCGGTTCGATGTCCAACCACGACGAAGTGTATTGCAACCTTGTCGATGTCTTGCAGCGTGGGGGAGTCATTGCGACAAACGGCTACGACGGAATGAAGACCGTCGAAATTATCGAGAAGATTTACGAAAGCATCAAGTGGAACCAGAACTCAAAAGGGTTGCAATTTGCGATGTCTGCTTCGGCAGCGGCGTAACAGTTGTCGATCCGGTCAACCTGTATGGCTGTGAGATCGGTGATGACTCTTTTGTTGGTCCCTTTGTCGAGATTCAGCGCCGGGTCGCAATCGGTCAGCGCTGTCGCATTCAGTCACATGTTTTCATCTGTGAATTGGTGACAATTGGTGACGATTGCTTCATCAGCCACGGTGCGATGTTCGTGAATGACCTTTTTAGCAAGGGTGGCCCCGCTGGTGGTGATGAAACCAGGTGGAAGTCGACGGTGATTGGCGACCGCGTTTCGATCGGCACAAACGTGACAGTGCTGCCCGTCAACATCTGCGATGATGTCGTCATCGGGGCCGGTTCTGTCGTGACAAAAGATATTACAAATCCCGGTATCTATTGTGGTAACCCGGCAAAGTTTCTGAGATCCGCTGAGCGAAATTCATGCACTTCGTAGACCTACACGCTCAATACCTTTCCATCAAGGACGAGATTGATGCGGCCATCGCGTCGGTCATTGCGGAATCTTCGTTCGTCAGAGGCCCGCATGTGGATGCCTTTGAATCCGGTTTCGCGGAACTCATCGGAGTACGAAACTGTGTTTCCTGCGCTAACGGAACAGACGCCCTTTATATCGCGATGAAGGCGTTGGGACTGCAGTCTGGCGATGAAGTTCTGGTGCCCGCACATACGTGGATTTCCACAAGTGAAACGGTCAGTCAGGCAGGTGGTACTCCCGTGTTCTGTGACAGCGAGCCACAGTACTTTACGATCGATCCACAGCAAATCGAGGCTAGGATAACGTCTTGTACGAAGGGCATCATTCCGGTTCATTTGTACGGTCAACCTGCGGACATGGAGGCCATTCTGGAAATTGCAAAGCGACATAATCTGTGGGTTATCGAGGACTGTGCTCAGGCGCATCTGGCCACTTACAAGGGGCGGATGCTTGGAACGATGGGGGATGCCGCCACGTTCAGCTTTTATCCAGGCAAGAATCTGGGCGCGATGGGTGATGCCGGCGCCCTTGTTACCAACCGTGATGACATTGCCGAGTTTGCGGCGTTGTTTTCACGGCACGGAGGCAAAGGGACTCATGTGATGGAAGGTATCAACAGTCGGCTTGACGGTCTTCAGGCTGCCATTCTGAATGTTAAACTGAAATACATTCGGCAGTGGACCGAGCAGCGTCAGGCATGTGCCGCAAGATACGACGAACAGCTCTGCGCGATCGACCGTGTCGTGACTCCAGTGGTACGCACGGCGTGTGAACATGTCTATCATCTATACGTCGTGCGAACTCACCGCCGAAACGAGCTGAGGATGTTTCTGAAACAGCATGACGTACCCACTGTGATTAACTACGCATCCCCAGTGCCAATGTATCCCGCGTATTCGGCTCAAGGACATACACGGGACGCATTTCCCGTCGCGGTCGATCACGCCGACCAGATCCTTTCGATTCCGCTGTATCCCGAACTCAGCCAAGGTGATCAGGACAATGTCTGTCAGTTGATTGCCCGGTTTGCCGAGGAATTCGAACACGTTGAGTTCGCGGCAGCATAACATGAATGGCGGGCATCAGGTGATACGAGGTAATTCAATGCTTCGCTCAACCGCAGGTGACGATCCGGTCAGTGAGGCTTCCGCCCGGTGTGAAACATCCGAATCCTTAAATAGTTCGCCCGCGATGGTGCACTTGATAAAGAAGCGTGAGACCACCGTGTTTCCGATTTCAGATCAGCCGTTCAACACGGCATCGGAATTTTTTCGGGGCAAACGCGTGTTGATGATTTCGCCACAGGTATGGGACTTCATTCACGTGTCGAAGCATCACTATACAAAAGAAATTGCCAGGTCCGCGTCGAAAGTGTTCTTTCTGGAACCTCCTTTGCCGCATGCGGCGGAGATTACCGTCACGTCGGTTCCGGAAAACGAAACGATCTCGGTGGTTCGTTGCCGGGCAACCATTCCCCGATGGGTCCGTTTTAAGGCCAATTGGCTTTACCAAATGTTTTTAAGGCGTCACATTCACCGGCTCAGGTCGAAGCTCGGCGAGTTGGATGTCGTATGGTGCTTCGAGCCAAATCTCTATCCTCGCCCTGAATTGTTCGGTGGTAACACGACGCTCTATCACGTCGTCGACCCCGTGCCATATCAACGACAGGTCGAAATCGGTGGGCGGACTGACGCCGTTGTCTCTGTTTCGCCAAAGATAATCAAGCGGTTCGAAGGCATAACACCCGACGACCGCCGGCTGGTCGTCAACCATGGTCTGTCTGAGGTGTTCCTGAAGCCGCACGCCGGAGCTACGGACAACACAGTTCCACAGGGCGAGTCCTCCACGGTTCAGGACGGAGTGATCCGGTTTGGGTATTGTGGAAATCTGACGCGACCACAAATCGACCACTCAGCATTGATGAGGATCATTGGCGATCATCCCAGGTTCGAGTTTCATTTTTGGGGCCCCTACGAAAACACGCAGGGCGGAAGCCAGCAGGACAACTTCGTTCAATTCCTGAAGGCAAGCGATAACGTCGTGCTGCACGGCCAGGTGCCGACAGAAACGCTGGCATTCGAGATTCAGCGGATGTCGGGTTTCTTGCTCGCTTACCGGGCTGATAACGTGGAAACGGACAACTCCAACTCACACAAGATTCTTGAGTACCTGTCCACCGGTAAAGTGATTGTGTCAAAGCCCATCGAATTCTATCAGGGATCGCCATTGCTTGAAGTGGCGGCGGATGATTCAACGGAGTCTTACGTGAAGACGTTCCGCGAGGTGAGTACTCGGCTCTATCACTTCAACGGGCCTGAGCTATTCACGATGCGAAAAACATTTGCGGCGACTCAGACATATGCCAGCCAGCTGGATCGCATCGTTTCATTCTTGATGAATCTCCAGAATGTGGACTGACGAATATGACAGACTCCGATCCGAAAACGATCGACTGACACTTCGGTACCGTTGCAGTTGAGTGGCAGAAAAAACCGTGCCGTCCACATTCCGTTGAAGCGGGAAACCGTGCCTGCTGGATGTGCCCGACGCTGTTTCACGAAAACACCTGAAGCACAACCGCATTGAGGCATTGAAACATTGGCAGCAGGCGCGGCAGCCAGTGGATGTGAGAGTGTCAGCGCAGCTGCATCTGGTGCGAGCAGCATCTTTGGAGTGCTGATTTATCACGAGGAACGCTGTTCGTAAGCCTACACGCCAGGGCATCAATCACAGAGTTGTTTCCGGGCCGAAAGACGGAAGGCAGGAAAACAACGCTTTTGCATGTCCCAAAACGCTCAATTAACATGACCACCAGCATCAATCAGTCACCGAGTTTGAACCGCGCCGACGTCGTTGCGGTGATTCGTGCACCGCTGGAACAATATCCACCGACGCTGAATCAAGTCGCATTGCTGAGTGAGTCCGGGCTCAAAGTGGCAGTGGTCGATGCGCGACACGACGACTACCAGCTTGCCGACTTCCGTTTTCCAGAACGCGTGCACCGAATTCACGCCGTCGAGCACAACCAGAGTTTTAAGGACCGGCCCCTTTCTGCAATCGAGAAAATACGACGCAGTCTTCAATTCCGTCGCTGCGTACACAGCACCATACGCCAACAGAATCCGTCCGTCGTCATTGCCTACGACCCCAATGCTATGGCCGCTGTGGGAAAAATCTGGAAGAGAAGAAATCGTCCAAAACTGATCTGGCACTTTCACGAACTGTTCCTGCCGCAGAACGCCGGCCGTGGATGGATGACCCAAAGAAGCATTCGTTTTGCTGCAAATCAGTGTGAGCACTCGGATCTGGTGATTTTCCCGGATGTTGACCGTGCTCGTGTGTACCGTGATCAGCTTCGCCGAACGTTTGACGAGTTGATTGTGATGAACTGTCCGAGGCGGCTGGGTAATGTGCCATCGGACCGACTCGGACCGGCGCTCCGAAGTCTGGGCGTCCCCGTCAAATCACCGATTGTGCTGTTCCAGGGATGGATCGGCCCAAGTCGTTGTTTCGAAGCGGTCATCCGAAGCATGAGCCACTGGCCACAGAATGCGGTCTTTGTTCTCATCGGCCCCGTTTCAGACCACTACAAGAAGTCTCTGGCAGCACTGGCTGACCAGACAGGCGTCGGGGCCCGACTCCATTTTATGGGCACCGTCCCGTATCAGGAACTTCCTTCGTGGACTGTCGGTGGCACAGTTGGCTTGTCAATTGTGTCAGATGATATTGAAGAAGACCCCAGTTGGCGTTACACCGCTGGTGCCGTGAACAAACGATTCGAATACATGTCCGTTGGACTGCCACAGGTTGCGAACATTGGTCCCGGCATGCGCCAACTGATTGAAGACACAAACACCGGATTGCTTGCTGACCCCAACGATGTGACAGAGATTGGCCGACAAATTGCATCGATGTTGTGTACGCAGGAACGCGTACAACAGGTAGCCCACAACGCCAGAAAGATGCACCTGGAGAGTTTTTGCTACGAACAACAGTTCAAGATCGCCCTGCATGTGATCAATTCATGGTGTGGGATTTCGCACGCGAGGCTATCACCGCCAAGTCTTCCCAAAAAGGATGTCGCATGACGGGGAACCACCGTGGAATTTCTTTTCGGAATTCAAAGTTGACGACTCGATGATGCCAAGTGACAGAATGACCTCAGCGCGGTAACAGCAGCAGCCGGCATTGGAGCATTTTCAGAATGTATGTGTTGTGAAAATCCTGATCAGTGGAAATCCAGATCCGAATGCGCTGGAGGCCTGTTACCGGAGGGGTATTTTCTCCGCGAAGGAGGTGTCTGGCTTTGATGAAGCCAATATCGCGGCTAGTACATTTGCTGGCCGTGTGATTCGCAGATTCGCTGAACCCTACCTGCAGATGGTGACAAACCGACGATTACTGAGATGCGTGCGCGAATACGAACCGGATGTCGTCTGGGTTTTCAAGGGAAAAAAAGTCTGGCCATCAACGATCCGCAAGATTCAGTCGATGGGGCCTCTTACTGTTAATTACAATGCTGATCACCCGTTTCACTACTGTTCTCGCGGTACCGGGAATCGGAATATCTTACGAGCGGCGGCGTTCTATGATCTGCATCTGACTTACAGCCATCAAATAGCTGATGAGATTATAAGTCGCGGACTACACGCTGAGATGATCCCGTTCGGCCACAGCGTTGACGACAAGTCCTACGCGGCGCTTGCTGATACGAAAGAAGTTCTAAGCATTGGGTTCGTTGGAACACCCGACGCCCGACGAGCACGGTATATCAAGGAGTTGTTGGCACACGGGTTTGTCGTGGACGTCTACGGCGATCGCTGGAATCGATTCCTGACAAGTCATAAGGACCTCAGGATTCATGGACCGGTTTTCGGGGCGGACATGAACTGCATACTTCGAAAACACCGAGTTCAACTGAATCTGCTCAGGCCGCACAACGCGGAATCCCACAATATGCGATCATTTGAGATCCCCAGTTGCGGAGGCATCATGCTCGCTGAAGACACGCGCGAACACCGTTCGTTCTTTGACGATCCAGGTAGTGCGTTCTTCTTCAACACACAGGATGAGCTGTTCGCAAAAGCAAAGTACCTGCTGGATCTGCCTATGGAGGAGGCTGAGAAGATCAGGATACGTGCCAGAGCTGCGACGACCGGCTGTTCCTATGAGGCCCGAGCCAGCGCCGCATTAGAGTGCATTGCAGAATCGATTGGTCGCAAACGCAGACGTTCAGGTACCAGGAGTACGCCGGATTCTCGTGCCAATCTGCAATTTTCAAATGCCGAATCGTCGAGATTACAGAGTTGTTTTGACGATGATCCTTCAAGTGCTGGCGAACTGAAATCGGGTGAACGCATGACGAAACTGCGTTTGGTCTATTTTCAACGCAAACGCCGCGATGGCCGAAATTTCAGTCTGGAACAGATTTTTGAAGACGTTCGCTTCAGAGTTACGAGCAGATACGACACACGGGTCTGCGTTGCTCCCGTCGTCAGTAATGGCCTGTTTCGGCGTCTGTGGATTGCCCTGGCGGTAGCATTTCAACAAGGTGAAATCAACCACGTTACCGGTGATATTACCTTTGCCGCGCTTTTCCTGAAACGCAAAAAAACGGTCCTTACTCTTCTGGACTGCGCCATTCTGGAAAGGAGCCGAGGTCTCAGAAGGGTTTTGATCTGGTGCCTCTGGTTTCAACTGCCCGTCATGCGTGCTCAAATTGTTACGGTGATCTCTGAGGCCACAAGAGAGGCTGTGTTGAAGCATGTTTACTGTCCACCCGAACGCATACGGGTTGTTCCGGTCGCCATCTCAGAGAAGTTTCTTCCAGTAGAGCGGCCGTTTAATTCCCTTAAGCCACGGATTCTTCAGGTTGGCACTGCACCAAACAAGAATCTTGAAAATGTCATCCGTAGTCTGGCTGGACTGCGGTGTGTTCTCTCCGTCGTCGGCCCGATCGACAGTACGATACGCAGGCTGATTGACGAACACGACGTTGAAGTCGAATCGTCAGAAGGGCTCTCACAGGACGCATTAATTCAGGAATACGTGAATTGCGACATCGTGGTTTTTGCGTCGACCTATGAAGGGTTCGGGATGCCGATTCTGGAGGCGAACACGGTCGGACGCCCTGTCGTTACTTCAAACGTGACCTCAATGCCGGAAGTCGCCGGTGACGCCGCCTGCCTGGTTGATCCTTTCGATGTCGAGTCAATCCGACAGGGCATCAATCGCATCATCGAAGACGCAGCATACCGTCAAGAGCTGGTCATCAGCGGATTCGTAAATGTAAAGCGATTTCAGCCAGACAGAATCGCAGTCCAGTATGCCGAAATCTACCACGAAATCACGTCGTCAAGAGTCGCCTGACACACCGGCTTCGTTTCTCTCAAAATGAATCATATTCTCGTAATCGCTGCCCTTGTGGGATGGTTGCAACTGCTTTCCAATGAAGTCACGGTTTCGGCGATTCTCTTCCTGTGTATCGCGCGATTCCTTCACAATCTGGATAAGCGGCCTGCCGTCCTTGAAATCGCGGCCTTGATCGCTGTACTTCAGTTCATTGCCGCAGCTGTTCTTATGTATCGCATGGGCAACGATCACTCTAAGTATCATATGTATGTCGATGAGCAGACCTACTTTTCCTATGCCATTCCCGCCACATGTTGTCTGCTGTTCGGTTTGTTTGTTCAGCTACCGGGAACAATCGCCACATTCAAGGCACCCACCCCACAAGTCAGGCTCAACTCTCTGGGCATAGCTTTGGTTGTCAGCGGATTTCTTTGTTCTGTGTCGGTGAATTACGCCCCTGTACAGGTACGGTTCGTGTTCTTTCTGCTGGCTCAGCTTCGCTACGTTGGTGTCCTGTACCTTTATTTCAACAAATCTTCCGCCCGCTGGGCCGCCACTGGCTTGGTCTGTCTGTCCTTGATTGCAGACTCAACGCGGTCAGGGATGTTTCATGAATTGTTGTTGTGGGGAACTCTTCTGCCCGCCTTTTATTTTCTGGCTCGGCCACCATCGATGAAATTAAAGGTCTTGTTTCTGGCTTCCGTCGTCTGCGCAGTAGCATCAATTCAATTGGTGAAGCATGAGTACCGGGAGTTGCTGTGGAGCGGAAGAAAGGCCTCCCTTTCTGCGGTGTTCCTGAACACTCTTGCAAAAGGTAGCGCATTTGGGAGAGAGTGGCAGGAAGGTTTGGTGATGCGCGTCAACCAAGGGTGGATTGTTTCTGCAGCCATGAACCACGTTCCGCTTTTACACGGTTTCGCCAATGGCGAAACAATTAGAGAAGCCGTTGTTACGGCGATAGTGCCCCGAATCCTGAACGACAGCAAACGCACGGCTTCCGGTTCTGACAACACCGAAGAATTCACGGGATTGCAAATCTGGGGCAACACGACCATGGCGTTAAGTCCGCTTGGTGAAGCCTATGTAAACTTCGCGGAACTGGGGGGCTGTGCGGTGATGCTGTGCTTCGGTCTGATGCTGAATTTAATCTATCACTGGCTGCTGAGGCTGGGGCATATTGACCAGTACTTCGTGTTCGTGATCCCCCTTGTGTTTCTGCAGGCGATCAAGATGGAGACGGAGTTTCTGACCGTGTTCAACCACTTGGTCAAGTCCAGCATTCTGGTCGTCGGCCTCTACTACGTGTTTATCCGTGATCCGCGTCCAGCGAAACACTCGCGGCGGCCCCGTGCCCGAAAGACAGCCAATCCCCGTTCTTGCGCGAGGTCGTCTCGGGCGGCAAGTGTACGAACAGCAGTCAGATAATCGACCGGCACTGCAGTCGTCTATGACTGTACTGCGTGGCCAATGTCAACGGAGTGACACATCTGTGATTAATCGCCTGCAGCAAAAACTGTTGATCGCGGTCGACTGGTTTGATCCGGCGGTCCGCGCCGGGGGGCCGGTGCAGAGCTGTGTGAACCTGGTGAATCTGCTGCACAGGGACGCGAGCATAGCAGTGGTGACGGGCGATCGCGATCATGGAGACCTGAACGGGTTTTCGTCTGTCACCGCAAATGACTGGCAGAGTTGGCGGGACAGGGCCAGTGTGCTCTATGCCACACCGCGTTATCGAAGAGGTGGAGCGTTTCGGGACGCGGTTGCTCGGATTGACCCGGACACAATCTATCTGAACGGAATCTTCAGTTCTGCTTTTGCCATCCTACCGCTGCTGAGTCAGCGCAGCTGGCGCAAGAATCAACGCATCGTTCTGGCTCCGAGAGGTATGTTGAAGCCATCCGCGTTGAAGATGAAGTCATGGAAGAAACAACCACTATTGGCTCTGCTGCGGCTGGCCCGAAGTACGCGAAATGTTGTCTTTCATGCGACAGCTGAAGAAGAGGTTGATGAGATCCGCAGCGTGTTTGGCACGGACGCGGAAATCTTCTGTGTTCCCAACATTCCGTGTCTGCCGGAAAAGGAACTGACTGAACACGCGAAAGAAACCGGTCAGTGCCGATTGTGTTTTGTCGGGCGAATTCATCCGGTCAAAAACCTGCTGATGCTGTTGCAGCAGTTGCGTTTGGTGAATGGTCAGTGTCGGCTGGATGTTGTTGGACCTGTTGAGGACGAATCCTATTTTCAGCAGTGCAAATCTGCTGTCTCAATGCTCCCCTCCAATATTACGGTCAACTTTCTGGGGCCGCTGCCGCATAAGCAGACTCGAGCGATTTGTTCCGAATCTGATGCAACGGTTGCCCCAACTCAGGGGGAGAACTTTGGCCACTCAATTTTCGAATCGTTCGCCATGGGTGTGCCCGCGTTGATCAGCGACCAGACGATGTGGCGCGATCTGGAAGGAAAGAGCGCCGGGTGGGATATCCCACTGAGTGCCCCTGGACGATTCGCTGAGAAGGTCAATGAGTTGTGTCAGATGAACGTGTTTCAGCTGCAGAAGTGGCGGCGAGGTGCTCTGGATCTTGCCCATACGTTCTTTAAGACACACGACTTACCGGGCGATTATCACCAAATGCTGTTCGGGACGGCACTGCCACATTCTGCCGCACGAACGTCTCAAGCCTCCGATCGCGCCGCTGCGTGATCGCCAACGCGAACCTCTGATACGCGGTTTCTCTGCCCTGCGCCGCCCTCCCGGTCTGCGTAGAGTGTGGCTCGAAAGAACGAGCAGTTTCTGCCGGTTTGAAACGGCAGAAAACTGCCGGAAGTCTTCGACGCCCTCTGGCCCCCGATCTGATCTTGCTGCTGTACTCCCTGCCCGATTAGAAATGGGCTCAGGATGCACTTTGTCGGCGACCTTTCAGTAGAAAGGAACGACAAGGCCCGTCTTGCCGCAGTTGCAGTTTGAAAAGACTGGCTTGTCATTCGTCCGTGTTGCCTCATTCGGCAGGCCGGCTGCATGCACTCGTTGGTTGGAATCGTGTAATTCTGAAGTCAGTCACCGGCCCTGCCGGGAGCATAACGCAAACAATTATCACCGCTGGCGAAAGGAATCGCTCGTCGATGAATATCATTGGAATCAACGCCTATCACGGTGACGCGTCAGCCGCACTTGTTGTTGATGGTAAACTGGTCGCGGCTGTCGAAGAAGAGCGGCTTAATCGGATTAAACACTGGGCCGGTTTTCCGTCTCAGTCAATTCAGTATTGTCTGGATGCCGCCGGGATCGAAATCGGCGACGTCGATCATATTGCTGTGTCCTTTAACCCACGAGCCAATCTTGGCAGACGCCTGGCCTTTGTGGCGAAGCACCGTCCCAGCGTTCGTGCGATTCTTGACCGTCTGAAACGCCAGGGGAAAACACTCGGTCTTGACCAGCAGCTGGCTGAGGGGCTGGGCGTTGATCGCAGCGAAATTCGGGCGAAACTACACCGCATTGAACACCATCAGACGCACGTCGCTGCCGGGTTCTTGCTGTCACCATTTGAAGAAGCCGCGGTGCTGTCCGTCGATGGCATGGGAGACTTCACCAGCACGCTGACGGCTCACGGTCATGGGACGGCCTGGGATGAATTCGACCGTGTGTACTATCCGCATTCCATCGGATTTCTCTACAGCGCCCTGACGATGCATCTTGGGTTTCCTCATTACGGAGACGAATACAAAGTGATGGGCCTGGCACCGTATGGTGAACCGGAATTTGCTGACGTGATTCGCCGGATGATTAAGCCAAAAGGCGATACGTTTGAACTGAACCTGGACTACTTCACTCACCACAAAAACGGAGTGAAGATGAAGTGGAACGATGGGGCACCGATTGTCGAACCGTTTCACAGCCAGAAACTGATCGACGAACTCGGACCAATGCGGCGTCACGATGAAGAAATGACTGCTCGCCATGACAACATCGCGAAAAGTCTGCAGGTCGTCACCGAAGAAATCATTATCCACCTGCTGAATCGTCTGCATAAGAAAACGAAGTCAGACAATCTATGCATGACGGGCGGAGTGGCGATGAACTCTGTCGCCAATGGAAAGATCACATCTCACACGCCGTTTAAAGAGGTCTACATCCCTGCCGGTGCGGCGGACAACGGAACATCCTTCGGCGCTGCTTTTTATGTCTGGAACCGGATTCTGGGAAACCCGCGGAGCTTCGTACAGGATCATGCGTATTGGGGATTTGAAAGCCACGATGAAGATGCTGTGAAAGCAGCAGACAAGGCGGGTGTACCATTTGAACATATGGATCCGTCTGAGCTCGTTGACCGAGCCTCCGACTTGTTGATTGATGGAAAGGTCGTGGGCTGGTTTCAGGGGAAGATGGAATTCGGTGCTCGCGCGCTTGGGAACCGGTCACTTCTGGCAGATCCTCGGCGGACTGACATGCGGGATATCATCAACCTGCGAATCAAGTATCGCGAAAAATTTCGGCCGTTTGCGCCAAGCATCCTGGAAGAGCACGTCAATGATTGGTTCGAGGTCGCAGAACCGACGCCGTATATGGAGAAGATTTTTCCGATTCGCCCCGATATGCACTCAGTCATTCCGGCTGTGACCCATGTGGACGGCACCGGACGATTGCAGACGGTTTCCAGGAAGTCCAACCCTTTATATCACTCTCTCATCTCTCGATTTCATGAGAAGACCGGTATCCCAATCGTGCTGAACACGTCGTTAAATGAGAACGAGCCGATCGTGCGAACGCCAGAGGAAGCTATCAGCTGCTTCTTACGCACTGATATGGACGCGATTGTGATGGGGAATGTCCTTGTGAGTCGACATCACACGGAATTTCCGGCTCGCTATCGAGAGCAACGTCGAGCAGCGTAGGCACAGCGTGTTTCTGCCTCATCGCATAACTGGTTGCCAGGCGAGACGCCGCCCGCGAAATTTCTGCAGGTCGCACAAAGGAAACTGCAGAATTGACTGATCGATCGCTGAAATCCGGACTGATCCGAAAGCACAATTCGGATCGACCGGAAAAAGCCACAAACTCGGGATTTGTCGACCGATCATAACGACTAGCATAATAGGCGCAGGCGGAAAGGCCGTCCTGCTCGTGCATCTTCAGTCACTGAAACGTTCCGGCGTCTCATACATCTTGAGACTGTTCGCAGGACAACAAGTTAAAGGATACGGAAATCATGCGTGTTCCCATTGTGTTGGCAACCATCTTCTCGATGACGGTGCTTCCTACAGTACCTTCCGCTTTTGCCGGGCCAGCCCCTGCACAATCGACGGTGCACCTTCAGAACGTTGAACTCAGCAGTACGGGCACGGTAAACGGCCATATTGTTGACGATAAGGGCACACCGCTCGCAGGATCCAAGATTCAGATTCGCACAAAGGCAGGCGAACAGGAAGTTACGACGGACACGAATGGCAGATTCCAACTCGCCAGCAAGGTGGGTGGCAATTGTGCGATCACAATTGACGACAACGCCTATGCCTGCCGACTGTGGAAGAACGGAACTGCACCGCCGAAATCTCTTACAAAGTTTGGCATCGTTCACACAGATGGTCCGATCGTTCGCGGTCAGTATGACAACTGTGCTGAAGGCTGCGATGACACCGGCTATGGCCGACTTGGAGGAGTTTCCAATGGCCAGTTGCTTGGTCTTGGGTTGCTTGCTGGAGCCGTTGTTGCGATTGTACTTGCCGTAAACAACGACGATGGCAGCTAGAGCAGCTTGCGAAATGATGGAACCGGTTCTGGCTCGTGGGGGCAGCCGGTCTGCTGTCAAGACACGTGAACCGCGGCCATGAGTCAGCGAAATTCGCTGTAATGTTGCTCGGTCGAGTGATCCTGCCCGGAAAATCGATTCCGGGCAGAACTCATTCCCCGGCAGTGTCAGACTATTCCCAGGAGGGATTCTGACAAGACGGCTGATTTCATTCCCTGTCAAGAGCCGATCGTACGCGACGAAGCATACTCTCACGTTGCGTGGTTGAAGGGCATTGGAAATGCGGACCGTTGTTACCTGGATTCTTCTTACAGCCCTGCTGGTTTCGCCCGCAACATCCAGGGCAGACGCCGCAGTTGCTCGAGTCAACCCTGCAGAGCGGGTGGAACTCAGGAACGTCGAGCTGGCGACTGGCCAGACTCTGAACGGTCGGTTCATTAACAGTGCCGGGCAACCGCTGATCGGCGCTGTGGTCACGATTCACCTGGCAAAAGATATTCGTAAGGCTATGATGGATGAAACTGGCAGCTTTTCCGTAAGTGGCTTACACGGCGGACAGTGTATTATTGTCATCGATGACGAAACGTTTGCATGCCGTTTGTGGTCCAACGGAACGGCGCCGCCCAAGTCGTTGCAATCGATCGCACTTGTTGATTCGACTGGCGACGACACGGTTATTCGCGGACAGGGAATCCGAAACCGCCTCAGTTCTTTGACGCAAAGCCAAAAAATCGGGTTGGGCGTCTTTGTGCTTGCCGGCACTGTCCTCGGATTCGCTTTAGCACAGGACGACGAAGACGACGCGAGCTGACAAATCGCGACATCTGCTAATAAATAACTAAAACCTGCTCCTTCACGGAGCAGGTTTTTTTATGCGCTGGATCGCGGTCAGCATTGGCGCACCGTCGTCTTTCGTTGTTCATGCGACGCAGGTGCGTCAGTTACGCCAATTGCCGTTAGTGCACACCTTGTCCCGCACGCC
The DNA here is from genome assembly GCA_024230215.1 of Fuerstiella sp. Taxonomy (GTDB): domain Bacteria; phylum Planctomycetota; class Planctomycetia; order Planctomycetales; family Planctomycetaceae; genus Fuerstiella. Next base: position 34,979 of record JAAERP010000427.1, read on the forward strand.
CCACGCCGCAAGTCGCAAGCGGTGTTGCGGTTGATTGGGGGTGGCAGCAGTATTCAAGCGGATCCTTTAGTCGGACACGGCGGGCGTGGCTTGAACGGTCGCTGCCGCATGACGATGTCGTCGTCGACAGTTATTCATTTGACGGAGGTGGAAGCAGTCGGCTAACCTAACGACTGTCGGTTGGCCGCTGATGTTCCTCCGATTGCTTCCCTCGCCATAATCCGTACCACCCCCTGGTCTGCTTGCTGAGAGCTGGGGGCGTCAGTTCTCACCAGAAGCTGCTATGGCTGTGCGTCTTTTCATCACTGTGTTGTCGTTGTTTCCGGCGTCATTGCTGGCGAATGATGATGCTCAGTCGCCGACATTTGAAAAAGATGTTCGTCCCATCTTTCGGGCTCACTGTTATGAATGCCACGGTGCTACTGAGGACATGAAGGGCGGCCTGGATCTGCGTCTTGTTCGCTTCATGCGGAAGGGCGGCGAAAGCGGGGCTGCGATCGCTCCTGGTGTTCCGGGCGACAGCTACCTGCTGGACCGATTGCGCAGCGGCGAAATGCCTCCAGGCGAACATCGAGTCGCGGACTCGGAAGTTCAGATCATCGAACGCTGGATCGCCGCCGGAGCAAAGACAGCTCGACCGGAACCGGAATCGATTCCTCCCGGACTGGGCCTGACTCTGGAAGAACGAAGTTTCTGGTCCTTCCGGCCGATTCAGCGTCCGGACGTGCCAGACACAGCAATCTTCCCCCCGGATTCTCGTGTGCGCACACCAATCGACGCGCTGGTGCTGAAGTCGATGCCGCCTGACAACGGCTTTTCCCCGGACGGTGGCCGCAGAACATTGATCAAACGAGCCTACTTTGATTTGGTGGGCTTGCCGCCGTCGCCGGAAGAATTACGGACATGGGTCGAAGACACTGCTGACGACTGGTATGACCGACTGCTGACGGATTTGCTTGATTCGCCGCACTACGGTGAACGCTGGGGGCGGCACTGGCTGGACGTCGCAGGGTATGCAGATTCCGAAGGCTACACCAACAGTGATGCCGAACGCCCGTGGGCATGGAAGTACCGTGACTGGGTGATCCGCGCTTTGAACGAAGACAAGCCGTTTGACCGCTTTATCACCGAACAACTGGCGGGCGACGAACTTGCCGGGCCTCAGGAGGGGGATCTGACCAGTGAGCAGATCGCGCTACTGACGGCAACTGGGTTTTTGCGCATGGCGGCTGACGGAACGGGCAGTGGAGCGAACGATGCGGTGGCACGCAATAAGGTGATGGCAGACACACTGCAGATTCTGGGCACGTCGCTGCTGGGGCTCAGTCTTCAATGTGCACAATGTCACGATCATCGTTACGACCCGATTCTACACACCGACTACTATGCGCTGCGGGCTGTGTTTGAACCGGCGCTGGACTGGCAGGCGTGGAAGGTTCCGAACGCTCGGCGAGTTTCTCTGTACACGAAGGATGATCGGGAAAGGGCGGCTGCCATTGAGGCAGAAACCAAAGCTGTTTCTGACGAAAGGGCGAAGAAGCTTGCTGCCTACATGAAACGGGCCGTTGATACCGAACTGATGAAGTTCCCGGAGCAGTTGCGCGGGCAGTTGCGCGGAGCCTATGAGGCAGCAGGTGACAAGCGGACTGACGAGCAGAAGAAGTTACTGGCACAGAATCCGAGTGTGAACATCAGTCCCGGCAATCTGTATCAGTACATAGCGGAATCGAAACCGGAACTCGCGAAGTTTGATGCTCGGGTCAAGGTGATCCGAGCGAAGAAACCTGTTGAGGAATTTCTG
>JAAERP010000428.1 GCA_024230215.1 Fuerstiella sp.
CAATCCCGAATACACCGAAAATCCGCCACTTTGACGGCTTTTTCGAGTGAATCCAGATTCAACAGATGAACATTTGAGCGCTACACAATCTCACCGCCCGCCAACCCCGCCAAGCGCCACACTTTCTCGCCGCCGTTTACAACACAGAAACAAGATGACCAAGGTCGCCGGGCGATAAACCTTTTTAAATCGATGAAACATCGGGGGGCCTTTCGGTCAACTGACAAATCAAGAACACCACCGGGGTCAGACCATCCTTGATTCCGCAGGGTGGCTGTGACTGCTTGCAACCAGAGTCTCCAGCCTTCCGTGCCTGTAAGTTGGAGGGATACAGAATATGCGGGGACTGCAAGAAGTTCAAGGATCAAGGACTAATGGACCGTTTTGTCTTCTTTCTGTTGCTAATTGCTCCAAAAACCTTAGTTCCGGTCAGTTTTACATGGGCCAGCTGTTCGGCGAACATGGTCGCTGCTCGTTGGTGGGGCATAGGGATCCGATGTGGTCAACTCTTTGCTCCTGCTTTCTCCGCACGCAGGTAACGGAACACAGCGTCGCCGGATACGTTTATCGTTCCGGACCGGCGATGATGTTGACTGCGCCCAGTTGTAGATGATCGGGCCAAAGCCATGCCACAGCCTCAGGCTCAATCGTCGAGGCTGCTCGGGTGACCAATTGCAGCACGTTGGAAGGTTGCGCGGCGACTTTATACGTAGCCGGTCCGTCAGTGTTGGGATCTCTTGGTGTACATAAATTGTCCAACTTAAGCTTTGGTGCGTTCTGATCTTTACACCAGATGTGATAGGCGGGCTTCAGTGCCAGTGCTTCAGGCTTTGGCGGTTGGCATCGTTCGTTCCACGCTATCACCAAGGGTTCGAGTGTTTCCCATGCCGCCCCCGGGTGATCAGTCAGCCACTTCCCTACCAAGACCACCAGCAGCCCGTTGCGAAGCCCTTCGCCTGCGCCGGGATGATCCTCAAGAGTATGTCCTTCGGCATCCGCAACGACGGAAAGAGATCGTCCGAAATCCGCCTCGGTAAACAGTGTTTGCCGTTTCCGAGAGGCGGACTTCCGGAAGGGCAAGGATTTGGAACTACAGGATTTGGTTCTGGCTGATCTTCATAACTTTGAAGGACTGTCAGAGGGATATCGCCGGCAACAAGACACGCTTCTTGAGCGGCCATGCGAACTCGTTTGTCACAGATCAATTTCGGGCGAAGCTGGCTTCGTTTCCCGGCTCTGCTTCGACGGGTGCAATTCCCCGATATTCACTTCCCTGGTCAATTTCGGTCGCTGAGTGGCGACCCGCCGTGCCTGGGCTCGCCCGGCCAGATGGCCGCCAAGAACTCCTGCCACGTAGAGGGAAGTTCCCAGGGCAGGCATGACCGTCGAGATCGACTCGCCGAGATATGTCCCGTAGGCGGGGTACAGCACGCGGTGAGCGGCCTGTTCGTCTGCGAGCGTTCCTTCAGCACGTAGGTAGCTGAGTGCGTCATTGCTGGCCACGGCTTCGTACCATAGGGGAGTCACGGGTAGCAGGTAACCGGCAGCATACGTTCCCTTGTAATATCGACGGGCGAAGTCTTTGGCGTGGCCCCCCTCGTGAATCGCGACGGCAGGAACGTCGGAATAGATATTGACGGTGTTGGTAAATGGGTTGTAGTGGTCACCGCCAATCAGGCGACCGGGGAATACGGTCTCCGCCAGCCAGAGGGTAGTGCCGAGCGTGTAACGCCAACCCCATCCGACCGACTTGTTGGCCACCAGTCGCTTCCATTCGTTGCCGGCAGCGTACTGATTCAATCGGGCCTTGACCGTGCTCAGGTCGTTGCTCGCGAGGTATGCGGCAATCGCCTGTTCGGTTTCCGGTGAGATGTTGTGATTTGCGATTCGGCGATCCCACAGCACGACCTTGTCGGGGATTCCAACTACCCAGCCGATTCCATCAATGACCGGTCGCGGCTGGCCTCGCTCGATTTGCGTGTCGGTGACGGCAGCCAGTTGCTCTGAAGTGTGATACTCCGCGCTGACTCCATAGCGATAGGGAGCGGTAACACAGCCGCCAGCGAACAGGCACAGAGCAGCAAAGAGCCCGATTGCAACATGGGCGACTGTCCACCGGCCACAGGTGGGCGACATCATGCAGTTGTACCCGGTGGGACAAGGGAGATATTGATTCGGAACGAAGGCTTCAGCTCACGAATCATATCTGTGTCCCGTGAATCCGAGAAGATCTGTTACCGGACATGAGCGAAACGCACTCGCCTGGCACAAACCAAGGGGCAGGCCCGAATTGCGTTAACTTACCCCAACTTATTTGACGAGCGTGGCTAGAGCGGTCTACTTATTGTCGTAGACGATACTGGCTCGTGGGAGTAACGAAACTGCTATCGAAGAGCGTTCTTCGCGGCCACAAGTCAGCGTGAAACGCTGTAGTCTTTGTCAGGACTAAAAAGTGGGGTTGAATCGTTCGCCGGAAGAGGGGGCAGGTACCACAAATGCAAAGCACCCTTTGGGCCGTTCCGCTTTTTGGTACCTGACGCCGTTTTCCTCGCCAACCCTAAAACCTGGTTCTGACAAAGCACTCGTGCTTCGTCGTGCGGACGTGTTGGGGACAGTGAGAGATTTCGAGTCTTCGCCGCTGAACGACGACGCAAGTCGCCATGTTTTGGTGAAGCCGGCACAAAGGACCGACGCGACAATGCCTGTTATTCAGATTCCAGAATCATGATCGACGTATCGTCATGTCGCCCGGCGCCTTGCGTGAATTCGAAAGATTCGGAAAACAACGAATCCATGCATTCAGTCACAGACTTGTCTTTGGCCGCTCGCATAGTCCGTTCCATGCCGTCCAATCCGAATTCAACATGATCTTCGGGGGATCCGGACGGAAACGCTTCGATCAGCCCGTCGGTGTACAACAGCAGTCGTGACCGTGGTGGAATAATCGTCACGTTGTTGACATAGTCACCGTCTTCGAAAATTCCGATCGGCAAACCGGAAGCTTCTTCTGCTTCGGCCACTTCGAAGATTTCATCGGTGTCCAGATTGTGCAATACGGGCATTTGGTGTCCGGCGGAGGCCCAGGATAGTTCACGGGTCTTTGTGTCAAAGACTCCGTACAGCATGGTAATAAAACCGCCTTCGCCGCTGACGACGCTCTGTTTACACAACTCGTGATTGATGTGTTTGACCAGTTTGGCTGTGTCAATGTAGTCATCAAAGCGAATCATGCGGATGAGCGTGTGCATGGTGAAAATGGACATGCACGCCTTCATCCCGTGACCGGAAGCATCGCCAACCAGCATCACGATTCGATTGTCGGGCAAGGTGAATGCCTCATAGTAGTCACCTCCAGCCATCGTCACCGGCTGGCTTCCGATGACACGAATCTGGGAAGACTCGTAGCGGGCCGTGATTTTGAAACCTTCAGGAGTTTCGATGTCATTGGGGATGATCGATTCCTGAAGTTCCCGGACAGATTCCACTTCCTTACGCAGCTGGGCAGAAATCTGACGTTCGCGCTCGGTATCGACCTGTCGGACCGCTGCTTCCAGTATCGCCTGAACCAGAAACATGAAGTCGCCGTTGTCATCCCGGATCAAGTAACTACGCAGGCCCGCAGTCATGAATCGGGCGATCCGATATACGTCGCTTTGCGGGCACGCAGCAACGACGGGGCACGTCGGGCGGCTTTCCGTGATCATTTGAAATGTCTCGAAACCGGTGTCGTAGTCCGGATGCGAAGCCGACATCAGAATCACGTCAAACGTTTGGGGTGAATTCACAAACGTCAAAAACTGGTCCCGATCCGTCGTCGCAAAGACGGCGTTGTCGTCCAGGCTCAGGTACATTTTCAACAGTTCAACCTGTGCGGCGTCGTCCCAGCATACCAATATTCGCATTTTGTCCCTTCCTACGAGAATCTATACCCAGCGGGAAAGCGTAACAAACCAACAGCAAAAACACACGTCCGCCGTGAGTTCTCAATTCGTGCCAGGGCGACTTTGTGACGGTCGTGGGCGGCATAGCAAAGGACAAATCTGCCCGGATGCAGCAGTTGTGCATGGCTCTGGAATGGCACACCGACGTCCCCGCAGACACCTTAGTCTAAGAATATCAGCGTTTCGGCGCTGTTACGTGGAGCCGCAGGCGGAATAAGCTGCCGCCGCGGTTGGGGTCTTCCGCGGCGACTGGCCCGATTGACTGCCAGCCCGGCACCTTCGAGCAGCACGCTGCCCCACAGATATCCGTATCCCGGAGACGGACTGGCGCCAACGTTGTTCTGGTACAGCAATGACATTGACGCGGCATCCGCAACCACGGCATCGGCCGACCGCAGAGCACCAGTCAGGGCATTATGTTCATCGACGGTTTCAAGCGGATTGATGGCCTGACGCAATCGGTACAGCGAGGTCGGCAATCTCCGGGTATTGGGACTTCGACGTCGAAGTCGAAGTCGCTCTCTGGACTACGGCGAGCTCGCGCTCCGCAGTTCTTCCAAGGATTCTGGCATGCTGATCAGGCTGCCGGATCGTGGTCCCGCATGATTGACGGCCGCCAACAGCAGCCCCACACGCGTCGCGTCCCCAAAAAAATGTGATTTGCGTCGCCCTGATCAGCGTCGGTGTGAGGCTGAACTGTTGCCTCGGCTAAGAACGCCCACGATTGCCACGGTGACGCTGAGTCTGAACCCGAAGTACTTATCGTCGTTGGTTCATGCTGACACTTCCACGGGCACATGCGCTCTGGTCATGTTTTATGTGTTGGCACGTGGAGTCGTGTGGTTCGATTGTTCAGCGCCGCGTGATGGAAGAATCAGAAACACCCGTTTTACATACGGTCTGATTTTTCTGGACGCAGGCCTGCACACACTGGATTTTTCCGTCTGTTTGTCCTCAATTGTTGGCTTGTTCATTTTTGGACTCCCCAATTGTTCCTTGCCCTTGCCGCATCCTGGTACGATTTGCGATGGCGCTCTGGGCGTAGCACGCGATCTGGAGGATTGTGTCAAAGTGCTCGTTCCTGTCGCGTGCTGTCCGATTATTCCCGTAAACGCGTGTCAGCCGTGAGTGGTTCAAGCTGATCTGCCTGATCGGAACATTTTTGTGAAACTGATCTGTTCTGGCGAAGAACGCCGCCACGCAACCAGTTCCTCGTTCTTCTGTATCGATGTTCAGTCTTCTTTCCCGACGGAAAGTTCTGTCACTTCATCAGTTTCTCTGAGATTCGTTCCAATAAGTAGAAACGTATGATTCATATCTCGTATTGATGCCTGAATCGGGCATTCTGTAAAGTGCACCCGGTTCAGGCGATGCGTCGGAAAGCCCCGCCATTTTCCACAGGATACGATCGGTCATTTCGTAATGACCGTTCTGTGTGCCCGCATTGTTTTCGTTTCTCATTTGAACAGGCATGGACGCCATGAAGAGCAGGTTTCCCGCGAATCTGTCGACATATCTCCGTTTCGGTTTCACCGGTGCTGTCTTAACCCTCGTTATTACTCAGATCATCACGGGATGGCTGACGATCTGCGGGGCGTCGACGCAATCTCTGGTATCTGTGCTTCTGGCAACAGCGGCAGCGATTGTTGTCTGCCCCAAAACGGTCTTTCAACTCAACCGATTTCTGCCGCATCAATTTGCGTCCGTTTGCATCGCCGCAGCCCTGATCGGCATGTCGTGGTGCCTGACAGCAACTGTCGATCGGTTGCTGTACTTTGGAGTTCAGCTTGCCGGACCATTTTTGGCATTTGTGGTTCCCGCTATCTTCGTTGCGGCGCTCGTGATCGTTCTCCTCACATGGGCGAACAATGCTAAGGCCGTTTCTACAGCTGGCTCTGCTCGGGCGATGTTTGTCGGTGCCGCAGGCGGACTTCTGGTTTCCGTTGTTCACGGAATCATCGTGGCCCCTCTTGCGTTAAGTGTGACTATCGTGGCAGTGACTGCGACTGTGCTGAATTGTCTATGCCGATGCGGTGAGATCGCTGACCAGTCGAATGTAAGTCCAGATTCCCGCCAAGACGCTTTGCACACAACGTGCGCGGCGATCGCCTTTGGCGTTTCTTTGCATGCAGTTGTTCGCCTGCTGAGCGGGATGATGCCGATCAGTGTCGGACTTTTGTGCGTGGCGGCGGCCCTTTGCTTTGCCGGATGTGCGGCACTCTTCACGCCCCTGGGGACACATCGGTTGGCGCGTCCGCGTTGGCTGATCGCGTCCCTGATCGCAATGTCGAGTCTGCCCGTTCTCTCCAGTCAACTGGTTGAACTCAACCTGTCGGCGAATGCAACCGTATCATCCGTGATATTACTGACGCTCATTCGCGCGCTGCATGTTGCCGTGTTCTGGAGCGTTTGCTTCGCTGTCTGGCGTGTCTTAAGTGGCGCTGCGGCGTCTCAGGATTCCGCTGCGTTCCTTCCGGCCATTCCTGTTGTGTTGGCAGGGATCGTCGTCGCAATGGCGATGTCAGCCACTGGACTGCCAGCTCGCTTGGAATTTGCAATCGCGATCATGTTGTTCGTGGGCCCGCTGCTACTGCGGAACATCAGGATGAGCGAAGGACTGCTCAGCCGGGCAGTGCCAACGCGGGGCGTCTGCTTTGGTACCGTCGTGATCGCCCTGCCGCTGATCCTGGTTTCGCAGGACTTCGCCTCGAATTCACAGCTGCTCTTTAGCTCCAGGGCCGCTCATTCGTATCGGCTTGGCGTGGAAGCTGATGTGATTGCACAATCGGATTGTGCCCGTTTGCTGGAGAAGCACAATTCAAGTTCCGGCGTCATCACGGTGTGGAGAAAGCTTGGTGACCTGATTGAGTTGCGTCGCGACGGGCTGCCGCTGGGCACCGTCAGTACGAACACGATGATTACACCCCAGCTTGTGGCAGATTCGCTAACGGCCGTCCTGCCTCTGGTGATGCATCAGAATGCACAGTCGGTGCTGGTGCTGGGTGATGAAACGGGTGTGGCGACGCGTGTGTGCTGTGGATTTCCGATTCACACGATCGAATCCGTCCGAACGGATCAACTGCTGACCCGAATGGCCGAAAGATTCACGTGGAATTCAATGGCCATGGCGCCGCGCGACGATGATCGCGTGACCTTGCGGCATGACAGCATTGCGGCCACCGTACGCCGGAAACGTGGTTCGGGATTTGACGTCGTGATTGCGGTAACGCCGCATCCGGGAGCACATGCCGCGCCTCTGTTTCTGAGTTCTGAGTTCTATGCGGCTGTTCGAACTCAGTTGAGCGACGACGGCGTCTTCTGCCAGCGAATCGGACAATACGATCTTGGTCCTCAGGCACTGGTGCGGATGATGTATTCCGCATCAGCTGTCTTCGGCAGAGTCGTGATGTTGCAGATGGCTCCCGGAGAAATTGCAATGGTGGCCGGAGTACAGCCGCAATCGTTGCTTGACGTCCGTTTGCTGAGCAGGTTGCAACGGGATCATGTGGGACGCCAGCTGGCTCACAGTGGCTGGGATTGGTCGCAGGTGGCCGCGTTGCCCATCGTTGACTGCAACAATCCGGTGGGCATTTTTGATCACACGAAACGTCTGCCAGCGGCATCCGCAGCAAATGGGCGCTTCATGTTTGGCCTGCCTCTGGAGTCTATCCGCTGGGGAAACAAGCTGGCCGAGTTGAAATCAGCGTTCGCACCACATCAGCAACGGATGGCGGAAGCAACGCCGAGGTCAAAAGCACACGACGAGTACGGTCGTCGGTTCAGTTCGGTGGTGCAGCAGCATGAGATTCTTACCAACTTCCCCGATCAGCCGTGGGCTTATCGGAAATCTCTGAAGATGGAAATGCAGCGAAACCCCCGGCCTGCGACGGAATCGGTTCGCAATGGTCAAATCGTCAGAGATTCTCATCCGCTGGACCAGCATCGCAAAGATTATTTCATCGCACTGGGAGCCGCCCTCGGGCAGGCTGCTACAGGACAAATCGATCCTCTGGTATTGCGGGAACTCTCTCGCTTTACGATCCGCTACGAACCGCTTCTGAGTGATTTCGCGCATCACGAGGTCGTTAATATTCACGAAGCGACTGGACACCAAAGTCCGGCTCTGGAACTGCGTCACAGACTCCACACTGTTTATTTCACGTCGCCATTGGATTTTTCCGTCAGAATTGTGACAAATGCGATGCGGCAGGTTCTGGATGATCCGGAATTGCTGCCTAACGACGAAGCGCGGTTCGATCACATGAATGCCATGCTTCAGGAATCTGTCCGGCGTTGGGAGGGGCGTCGTGGTTACGACCCTCCGTCCGCGCAAAGAGCGCAACGAGATGTGGATGAATCCATCCGGATGGCGAATCGGGCATTGGATTCACTTGATCGATGGGCCGGACACGTCGGTGTCACGCCCGAAGAAATGCAGGCTCGGCGAAGTTTCGTGAACAATGCACTGATCCTGCCATTGCGGAAATATCGTACTCAGGTGCTCGCTCACCGTATCAGGAAAAAACAACCACACAGATCTGATGGTGAAGGTACCGAAAGTATGCCGTTGCTGATGGATCCAGCAGAGCTGATGACGAATTAGAACAGTTTACCTGTTCTGGCGAGCCCTTCTGGTTCGTGGGGAGTCCGTTTCATCAGACTGGAACCCGCCTTTCGCGGTGACGACTCAGCATCATACTCTGTAGTCAGTTGAATCGTCGGGCAGCCGGCATAGGACGGCGAAATGGCTGTTGCGGGAATACAGGACAGAATCCACTTCAATGTGGGGCGTGTTTTTGCTGGAACATTGCCTGCCGGAGTCCTGTTACGTCCGTGGGGCGAAGTGGCGCTGTCCAAGGAGGCAGAAGACACCTAATATTATGTTTGTTGCGGGACTCTTGACGGTGAACGATCCGCGACGAATCGCTCCTTAATCACACTGCCCATGTCGACTCCGCTCTCACGATTTCCAGCAAATATTCAACGCGACTTTGCCGTCGAGATATGTGGAAAGCTGCGCAGTGCAGGTTTCGAAGCACTGTGGGCCGGTGGTTGTGTGCGTGACATGGTGCTGGGGGCTGCGCCGAAAGACTATGACGTGGCAACAAGTGCCACGCCGCAGCAGGTGATCGAACTGTTTGGACAGCGACGGACGGTCCCTGTTGGGGTGAGTTTCGGCGTTGTGATGGTACTGGGATCTCGGAAGGATTGTGGTCAGATTGAAGTTGCTACATTTCGTGCGGATGGTGAATATCGAGACGGACGCCGTCCAACGTCGGTGACGTTCTGTTCTGCTGAAGAAGATGCCAGACGCCGGGATTTCACAATCAACGGCATGTTCTATGACCCGGTTGCCGAACAGGTGATCGATTACGTCGGAGGTCGTTCTGATCTGCAGGCTCGCATCGTCCGCGCGATTGGCGACCCAACCGCGCGGTTTACCGAAGACAAGCTACGTATGCTGCGAGCGGTACGGTTTGCAGCGACGTATGAGTTTTCCATTGAGGATTCCACTCGCGCCGCAATTCGCCGATTACGGCAGGACCTTGTGCAGGTCAGTCCGGAACGGATTGGGCAGGAGCTGCGTCGCATGCTGGCCCATTCGACTCGGGCCGTATCCGTGAAGAACCTGGCCATCGCCGGGTTGCTGGAAATTATTCTGCACAGGGTCTTCTTAACTGAGGCGGATGGAGATTTGTGCGCGACGCGTGTGTCTGTCGATCGCATTTGCAATAGGCTTTGCCACCTGAGGGAGCAGGCATTTGAACCCGCATTGGCGCTTCTGTTGGAGTCGCTATTTGTTCCGAAGGCCGACAATATCAAAACTCGCAGCGCGGCAGTCCGTCAGGAATGTCGCGGATTGAGATTGTCCAACGAAGAAACCGAGTGCATCTGTTGGTTGCTGGCGTCTGCGGCCGAGTGCGTCAATGTCGCCGACTTACCGTTGCACCGAGTGAAACCACTGCTTTCTGATCTGCGCAGTCCGTTGTTGCTGGATCTGCTGAATGCGGCCGCCGTTGGTGAAGACAGACAGCCGGTTGATGCGTCCTTTCTTCGTGAATATCGGAGTCGAGTGTCTTGCGAAATCCTGAATCCCAGACCGTTTGTGGACGGTGCTGATTTGAAGTCGTTGGGGCTTGAGGCCGGACCGGTGTTCAAAGAACTTCTGACGACGCTTCGAAATGAACAACTCGACGAACGGATCTGCAACAGACAGGATGCACTTGATCGTCTGCGTGAATTGTCGACAGCCTATAAGACATAATTCTGGCGGTGGCTGCCGACCTGATGCTAACCCGACCGTGACGAGCACATTGTTCTCCTTCGGTACATGCGGGGGCCATGATGCTCACCGTCATCCATCTACCGCCTGATTGACGAACGGAACCCTGAAGTTGCCGAATTCTGACGCCGGTGTCACCACTGAATCCTGCCCATCCACTCCGGCGGCTTGTGCCGTATTGCTCGGTGCCAGCAATCTGACGCTGGCGTGGCCACGGCTTGTTTCGCTGGTCCGCGACCGTTTCACAGATCCCGTCCATCTGTACACGGCTCACGGTATGGGGCGTTCGTATATGCTGGAGCGCACTGGATTTGCGATTGGAAAGCTGCCAGGAATCCTGCGTTGCGGGATCTGGGATGCGTTGCCGACCGTCCCGGATACTGTGACTCCCTGCGCGCTGGTCACGGATCTTGGCAACGATCTTGTGTACGGCTGCGCGCCAGCGGAAGTTGTCGCCGCCGCAGAAGAGTCTGTGCTGCGGTTGCGGTCGTGGAATCCTCGTTGTCGCATCGTCCTGACAGGTCTGCCGGTTGAAGCGGTTCAGCGGTTGGGCTGGCTACGGTTTGTGTTGTTCCGGTCTGTGTTGTTTCCCTTCAGCCGCCTGACGTTGGAAAGCGTCCGGCAGAAGACCCTGGAACTGAACCGGCGGATTGCCGTGCTTGCCAGGCAACATGGACTGCATTTGGTGCGTCCGCACCTGGAATGGTATGGCCTTGATCCGATTCATGTCTGCAGACGCAACCAGCAGGCAGCCTTTGCCGAGATGCTGGATCCGTGGGACGCACCGGTCTGTGGCGAATCCTCCAGCGCCGTTACGTCAGCCTCGCGGCCAACGGCCGAGCTGCGCTGGGTACTGGGGGCTGAGCGTAAGACTTCGCAGCCCAGTGTTTCTGCTGATGGCGTTACCGTGTTTGCCTATTAGTCATCGAACTGCACGTTACCGATCGGGGCGGTTGCGGAAGTGGCGGTCAGTTCTTTTTTTATTCGGGGGGACGGGGCGGCGATGGTCACCGTGCGTGGTGCGGCCAGGACGACAAGCTGGGCGATGTCAAAATGCTTCAGTAAACCGAAACATAACATTTCAGGCATGTGATTCGCTCCCTTGTTTTGCTCAATGAATTCTCGCAGGCTGCCTGGACATTCCTGCAACTGCACTGCGTCAATGGCATCTGCTGACAGTCCCGCAGCGGCCAGGGCGATCACTGATGTGCGGGGCCCCGAGGCAACCAGGGTAACCTTGTTACATTGGAATTCATCGCGAGCCCAGTTTGCGGCGGCCACCAGTTGGCCAGCCTGAATCCCAAGGGGCCGATCGCCTATGCTGGCCACTAGTATCGCATATAGAAAGTCGCGTTCGGCGATTTTTGATTCACCGAAATAGAACGGATCGATGGCCAGTACTCTGTGCCCCGAGTTCACCAGCCGCTGCACCTGCACGTCTGTGCCCGATCGCCCGGCGTCGGCCACAACGACGGCCAGCTTTGTGGGAGTTGTTCCGGGCAGCAGTAATTCGACGGCCGGCACGGTCCAGTCACCGTTCATACGCAGCCACCACCATCTGGCGGTAAGGGTTGTGGATTGTTTCTGTGACTGTCGAATCGGCAGCACATCGAAGTTCTTCGCGCGGAGTATTTCGCGAAGAGTCTTGTGGTGTTCACTCTGCCAGACATTCAGCGACTCAGGAGAATCCGGCAGGCTGCGATTCAGATTGTCGCTGAGTTCCAGCGCCAGCGTGTTGAAATCGTGATTTCCGTCCGGCAGTTCAACGAACAATTCCGGCTTCGACTTCACTTCGTCATCGCTGGGGAACTCGGCGGTGTCGAAGTCTTTGTCATTGGGAAAGAAAAAATCTCCGAACATTCGGTACAGTTGCTGACGATTGTCCTGTCCGAAGTTGTGGTCACCAGGGTCGTGGTTGATGTGGTACCTCAGATGCGCCGGTTTTCCGTACAGTTTGTAAATTGGCTGCGCTGCCTGCAGCAGTGGCGGTAGAGCATGTTCTGCCTTGAAGCAGCAGTCGTCTTCGGCGTTCTTTGTCAGCAGCGCCGGGCGGGGTGCGAGCATGGCAGTGAGATGAGCGTAGTCGGTGATCATCGCGAGGTCGCAGGGCGTCTGTTCCGAGTCGCCGAGATCGCTCTGATAACGGCCTCGTGTCCTGAAGCTGGAGTAGCCGGCAACCGGATTTGCCAGAGTAACTCTTCTGTCCAGCGAACTGATGAAAATCGTCTGCCAGCCGCCGCCCGACAGCCCCGCGACGGCAACTCGAGCCGGGTCCGCGTTCTTATGCTGCAGCAGAATGTCCAGACCACGGCTCATTGCCAGAAAAAACGGTGCCAATCCGCTGGTGCCACACAGGTTCAGTTGATTCATGCTGTAGTGGCTGAAGCCGGGACCGGCGAGTTGCCCCATGCCCAGCCATTCGACGTTTAACGCCAGCATGCCACGTTTGGCCTGATTGATGCAACGTAATTGTTTGTAGTCTGCGGCCTTTCCATCGGTGCGGTCGTGTCCATTCACGTTCATGACGACGGGTACACGACCGTCCAGCTGATCCGGCTCGTACAGCAACGCGGCGACCCACATCCCCGGCACAACTTCGTAACGCAGTTTACGAATATGATATCCAGGCCCCCCCGCGATCGTTTCCTGCCATTGCACCTTTGTCGCATGGGAACGCCACTTCTTAGCTTCGCCGCGAAAAACAACCTTGTCCAGAACTTCCTGGCGAACACCGTTGACATAAGTTTCCCATTCGTCGACGGAGTCCGGTTCCGGCATCGGCAGAATTCGTGATTCGACGTAGGCCTGCACCTCACGGAGTGGCAACTGCGGGTCGATGATCCGTTGTGCCAACGCCGACTGTACCGTAAGTTCTTCGTCGGCCACAGCGATGTCCGGGAGCATGAGTGAGAACATGATTGCGACGGTCGAGCATTTCAGCATTGCATTGTGTCCCGTGTGCCGTGTGTGAGGGAAAGTCGTTGGCAGTGTGGTGGGTAATTGCGTTGTTGCGGATCTGATGTTGACGTCGGTGTGGAGCTGAATTCAGTCGGCCTCCAGGTCCATGTGTTCCGCCTGGGGAATTTGCTGCCGGATGTTGCGTTCAATTTTGTCGACTTCGTCTGCCAGCAGATCCACGATCTCGTCGGCATAACGTATGGCGAACGATTCGAATTCTTCGAAAGACGTGATCTTATCGTACTCAGCACGCAGTTCATGCTGTTTTTGTCTGGCCAGCGCCGAGCCATCAAAGTGAATGTCGGCCTTAATGCGGTATGTACTGGTGTCCAGAATTCGGGTCCGCAGGTCGACGACTTCTTCCACTGTGGGATTTTCGTTGAGGATCTTCAGCAACTGCGTGCGAATGTGCGGCGGGACGCTTTCCCCGACCAGCAGACTGCGATTCCGTTGAATCAGCCAGCAGGCAATGCAGCCCAGCAGAACGCCGATCGTGATAGACCCGATTGCGTCCCAGTATTGATCTCCGGTCAGCCACGTCAATCCAATCGCGACAAACGCGATGACAATACCCAGGCAGGCGGCCGCGTCCTCAAGAATGACGGCCACCACAGCCGGATCGGCTTCTTTACGCAAAAAGGCAAAGAGCGGGCGGCCCGCTGCCGATCGACGTGCAGAACTTACCGCGACCGACAGCACGTAGAATTCAATCACGAACGAGACAACCAGAACGCCACCCGCCCAGCCGAATTCGCCGACAGGCCTATGTTCATGTAACAGCGATGATACGCCATGATAGACGGTGACTCCGCAGCCCAGAAAGAAAATGCCAACAGCCGAAATCAGCGCCCATATATAACGTTCGGCACCATATCCATATGCGTAGTTTTCGTTTGCATCATTCGCTGACGTCTTGATGCCCACCAGCAGCAGAATCTGATTCAAAAGGTCGGCAAACGTATGAATGGCCTCAGACAGAATGGCTCCGGAACCGGTAGCAAAATACGCCACGAATTTCGCGCACATCACGCACGCGTTTCCGACGATTGCCGTAATGACAGCAGTTTTCGAGGATTCCGGTCCAGCCATTCTCTATCTCTCAGCCCCCGCAACAGTAAATACCTTTGCCCACCTACGTCACCACATGCGACGCCGATCTGCAAAAACGGTATACTAGAAGCAAAGCGGATGAATTGAAACGGAGTCCGTGTGGCGGGGCGCGATTGGATTCATCGTGCTGACGTCCTTCAATCCTAAAGTGCGGCAGGATGTAAAGTGGAACTGGATGATAAACTCTGTTACTGCTTTCATGTCAGTAAACGCAAGGTGATCAATCACATTCGCGTTCATAAGCCGCGCGTCGCAAGTCAGGTGAGTGAATGCGGGGGGGCTGGTACTGGCTGCGGGTGGTGTGTCCCATACCTGAAGAAGTGTTTTGAGGCGGAAACGAACAATGAGAACGTCGAGAACATGCCGACGGCCGAAGAATATGAAGCGCAGCGTGCTGCCTTCAGAATAACGGGCAATCGGTAAGGTGGACGCAGCATGAAGATCATGATGGACCTCCCGGTGTTGAAGAAACGGACACAATGAACAGGATTTCTGATGTTTTAAAACTGGGAAATCGCGTCACCGTGTTGCCGGTTGTACATGGCAGCGGAGATTTTGCGGTCGAAGTCCGTCGATTGATGTTGTCGCACAGTTTCGACTGCGTGGCGGTCCCGCTTCCGCCATCATTTCGCATTGAAGTCGAGACTGCTGTGCAGTGGTTGCCAAATGTTTCTGTGGTGCTGCAGCGCGACCCCCAGGCGGAATTCAGTGGAACGGGCGAATATTCGCCGGACAACGGGGGTGATCCCAACGAGGATGATTTCGGTGAGGCCGACGAAGGCCGTGCCAGTTATGTTCCCGTAGACCCGTGTCAACCGGTGATCGCCGCGCTTCGCATCGCGCTTCAGGAGCACATTCCGCGGGAGTTTATCGACATTGAAGATGAGCAATACCTGCCCGTCAGCGCCGTCCTGCCTGATCCATATGCTGTTAAGCGAGTATCCACGGAACGCTTCGGGGCGGCAACATTGCCGTCGATTTTACCTCCCGTTGATTCCGCTCATGTTCGTCGAGTGAACTGGATGGCAAACGAATTACACCGACTGGCAAGAAATAGAAAATCAATTCTATTCGTGTGCAGTGTTGTGGATTGGCCGTGGATTCGTGACGCCTATCAGACTGTTGTTGATCGTCCTGCAACTCCGCCGTTACCGAGCAATCCGGCCCGGATCTTTTCCGTTGATCCTCGAACTTTAGCGTTCATGCTGGGCGAACTGCCCTTTATTACCGGACTGTACGAGCAGGCTCGAGCGACGCTGGATGACGACGAGAATCTGTCGGTCGACGGCATTAAGGCACTGCTGCTGGCAACTCGTGACCGGTACCGCGATGAGTTCAAACGTCGCGGTCGACCGATTACGCCTCAATTGCTGATGGTTCTGCTGAGGTACATTCGCAACCTGTCATTGATGGAACGTCGCTTCACCCCGGATCTTTACACTCTTGTTACGGCGTCACAACAGGTCGCTGGCGACCAGTTTGCCATTCACCTGGCAGAGACCGCCCGCGACTATCCGTACTTCGACGAGGAAGAATTTCCTCAACTGCGTTTCGGAGTAAATCGCGCTGTGTTGCCGGATTTCACAACGCTGAAGCTCGCCAGTCGATTGCCGGGCCATCCGGTCGTCTGGAGAAACTGTCGGCTTCAGGCTCGGCCTGAACGTAAACAGCGAGAACAGTGGCAAAAAACGTGGAATCCGTTCGGGCAGTGCAGCTGGCCACCGGAAGATGTTGCCATTGAACGTTTTCGGACACATATCAAAGACGCGGCTCTGGACCTGTTGGGCAACGACCTGGCCAGGACCGAAAAATTCAGTGCCAGTATGAAGGACGGCCTGGACATTCGCGAAACCCTGCGAAACTGGCACACCGGCGACCTGTTTGTGAAGGTCATACCGCCCGCGCGAGGCAACCTTGACTGTGTTGTGATGCTGTTTGATTCGCCAGCTGATCCCCGTGATTACCCGTGGCGAATCACATGGCACGCGGAAAACCATGATGAGTCAACGCTGTCGTTATTTGCCACTGACTTTACGCAGGACGTTCTGGGTCCCGGAATCGCGCTGGCCCGCTATGGCGGCTGCATGTTTCTGTTTCCACCAAGACACATTCCGGATGTCTTCCGTGATCCGAGATTCGACTTCACCGACACGCTGGAAGAACGGCTGTTGGCGGGGGCGTTGTACCACAGCAAAGAAAACCACATCGCTCTGCTGAGTTATGCCCCACCCGGAGCGGGCTGGCGACGTCTGGCACGAAAGCACAGGAAAAAGATTGTCCACATCCCGATGGCACGCTTTGGGGCCTCAACGGTTGAGAAGCTGCGAATGTTTCACGTGCTGAATGGCCAGCAGGTGAGAAGCTATGCTTCTGAGTTCATCAGGAAGCCATAGTTGGACGGCGGCAGTTTCCGTCAATATAAGCTGGATGCGAGCGAATGGCCTGTCGCGACCACGCCTGTTCGCGTTTCAATCCTGTATTTGCCGATGTTTTTGGGAAGACGGGCATAAGCCATTGATGACGGAATGGTGTTGTTCCCGAAGTCCCATTCATCAGGTATTCCGAGTCACTGACTGTTGAATTGTGCTGCCATTGACGATGCTTCTCACGACGTGGCGGCGTGACCGTCATGTGTGTCGCCGTTTTGGCGAATTCCGGTTGTAGTGTTCCTATAGATGAGGGTTTGTAGTGGTTATGGCCGAGTCAGTGATTGAGGTTCGAGATCTTCGAAAAACCTATCGCAGCGGATTGTTAAAGCGTCGTTCCGTGAATGCTCTGGAAGGTGTCTCGCTGGAAGTACCCCGAGGGCAGATCTATGGGCTGTTGGGTCCCAATGGTGCTGGCAAGACGACGCTGATCAAAGTGCTGTTGGGCATCGTGCGTAAGACGTCAGGAGCTGCCCACGTTCTTGGGCATACCGCCGGCCAGATTGCAGCAAGGCGCAGAGTCGGTTATCTGCCTGAAAATCATCGTATTCCTCGCCATTTGACGGGCTCAACCGCGTTGGAATATTACGGATGTCTAAGTGGCCTGTCCGTCGCGGAGGTGCGACGGCGTATTCCCGAACTGTTGGATCGCGTGGGGCTGCTGGGCCGCGAGCGGGACCGTGTCAGCGGCTACTCGAAGGGTATGCAGCAGCGACTGGGGCTGGCCCAGGCAATGCTGCACAAGCCGGACCTGATCATTCTTGACGAACCGACAGACGGCGTCGATCCCGTCGGACGCAAGCAGATTCGCGAAGTACTGCGGAGCCTGGCTGATGACGGGGCCAGCATCTTCCTGAACAGTCACCTGCTGCAGGAAATCGAATTGATCTGCGATCGAGTTGCCATTTTGTCAAAGGGCAGCGTTCGCCGGACTGGAAGTGTGGAAGAGCTGACGGCAGCAATCGCTGAATCGCCCACGGTGTTTCGTATTGCGACCGACAGAACAACAGCAGAAGGCTGCTTCGACCTGAGCACCGTTTCGAAAGTTGAAGACGTCACCGAAGGTGTGCTCGATATTCATGCCAGTCTGCCCCAGCAACCTCAGGTCGACCGCATTGTCGATGCGTTGCGTAGTAATGGTGTGAGTCTGTTGAGCATGAAACGCAGAGATCTGACGCTGGAGGAGGCTTTCCTGCAGATCGTACGGGAGAGCGAACGATGAGAGCATATGTGGCCATTCTGAAAGATTCATTTCGCGAAGCGATCGCCTCGCGCGTCCTGCTGATCGCACTGGCGGGGATTGTGGTGGTCCTGCTGTTGCTGGCTCCGTTCGGCTTAAGCACTGACAAAGCGACCGAGTTGCGTCGCAGCGAACTGCGTCAGCCAGAGCGATTGTTGACGAAGCTGGTCAACGGAGCAGATGACGAAAAGACACCCCAGGCCCATCTGTGGACGCTGTTGAACGATGCTCAGCGGGAACGCGTAGAGAATCTGTTAAATCCGAAAACCGATGAACAACCACGGCGACACGGTGGTCCTGGCGGAAGCCGACTGAAACGGCAACTTGTCGATCAGCTGAATGAGCTGTTGCGGCATGAAAGTTTCTATGACGCGGACAGCTGGCAGGGTGTTCAGCTTTCGGACGAAGCCGATGAGCTACTGCAGCAATCGGGGTTGGGCGAAAGCGACCTGCAGCGCCGCAACCTGCTGCTGCTGTCTGCTGCGTTCTCAGGGGAAATCGACGTCACTGAAAGCAACGCGATCTCTTTGGGCTACGCCAACGCAACCGTGATTGGACCAATTCCGCTGACGCCGTCACAGTTTGAGCCAATCTTTGAGCAGATCGTGCTGGCTGTGGTCGGCGTTTTTCTTGGCTTCTTCGGTGTGTTTGGCTCATTGCTGGTCACTGCCGGCGTGATCCCCAGAACATTTGAGCCGGGCGAAATTTCGCTTTTGCTCAGCAAGCCTGTTCGTCGCAGTTGGCTGTTCGTTACGAAATTCCTGGGTGGCTGCATTTTTACATCGCTGTATGCCACCGTTCTGGTGACGGGGATATGGCTGTTGCTCGGCTTTCGCATGGGGACGTGGCAACATCAATTGCTGTGGTGCATACCGGTTTATGTTTTTCTTTTCATGGTGTATTACTCCATTTCGGCCGTCGCAGGAGCGATCTGGCGAAATACGATTGTGGCACTTGTGCTGGTGTTGTTGTTCTGGACTGGATTACAGGTTGTCGGCGTGACGGAGAACGCACTGAAGCAACGACTTGTCAAAGAGCGTGGCATCAAGGAAATCGTGATCGTCGGCACGGACATTCTTGCAGTCGATGGGGAACAGAATACGCACGTTTGGAATGCGAAGTCATCAAGGTGGGAAGAAGTCTTCGAAGAATCGTCGGACAACATGCCCGGCTTTGCTCGAAGATTTCTTGCAATCAACACTCGGTTTGCTCCCGTTTATGACTCGACCAGCGAACAGATCTATGCCCTGCAATTAACACAATCTCGTTTCGGTGGCGTCGGTGCACCGCAGTTGGTCACGGGATACGCCGACGATGACTGGGAACGAGTCGCGTTGGGCCGTTTGTCGGAGGTCGCGACGACAGTTCTGATTGGCAACGATGGCCGCGTCATTATACCGTCGTCCCGGCGGATTTATCGTTACGTGGGACAGACGGATCAGGAACAGCGTCGAGCCGATTTTCTGGGGAATATTACAGGTGGTTTACTGAGCGGAGCAGGAAAAGCGTTTCAGGAAGTGCAACCGAAAAACATGCCGGACCTGGGCGAGGATCTCGCCGCCGCGCTCAACCCGGTCAGCAACGAATTGCTGCTGTTTGGGGAAGGTCAATTACATCGGCTGACAGTGGAGGAGGACGGCACGTATTCCCTGAGTCAATCGAGAGACTTAAACACGGACAGTACTGCCGTCCTTGATGTTGCCGGCGGTCACGCGGTGCTGGCTCTGGGCAGTGGAAGAATTCTTGTGCTGGACGCGACCACACTGGATACCGTCCATGAACAGCAGCTTCCAGATGGAGTTCTGCCCCGGACTTGTACTGCGGCTTCTGATGGGTCCAGTCTGGCCGTATTGACCCATGCCGAAGACGTCATGCTGTTTGATGGGAAATCAGGGCAGCCAATTGAATGGCAACCGCCGGAGAACGGAAATTGCTCCGCCGTCGCGTTTTCGCCCGATGGTGAACTGCTGGTTTCGGATGGGCGTCTGGCTGTGCGGAAATACGACTTGGTTTCCGGGCAGCGTCTGGAAGAATGGTCAGAGCCGACGACGTGGGTCTACCAGGTTTATGACTATGTGATCTATCCTCTGTGGACGATCATGCCAAAGCCGTCTCAACTGGATGAGTTCGTTATGTACATCATGAGCGGTGAAAAGTCCGTCTTTACCAACGACGTTCCGCCATGGATGGACAATCGCAACAATCTGCAACAGGAACGGGAAACTTTCGATCCGATCCCCGTCATCCGCGACAACCTGCTTTTTCTGATTGCGATGCTGTGTCTTGGTTGTCTGCACGTGTCCAGACGAGATTATTGATGCACCGGAGGCTTTTCAGCTGGTGCTTCACGGACGCCAGCGGCAGTATCAGCGTGAGCAAGGGCCGCTGCCAGCTGTGGCGTCTGAAGAGTTCGAGTGATACGAAACACTCCGGCCGGGCCGTTAGGATGACCCGCGTAAATGAAGATATGCTGCACGCCCCGTTGAACGTCGACTACAGCACCTGCTGGATGAAAACCATCGGCGGTCGAATAGAATTTGCCCTCGATCGCCAGCAGGCGACATTCGCGATGCCACTGACCGGTATTCCAATCGGCTGGATCCATGCTCCAAACCCAGAGTTCCATCCGGTGTCGCTCTGAACGCACAATCTCAAATCGCCCGGTGACGGGGTTGAAGGAAAAGTCGACGGTGTCTACCAGCCGCGGATCAGAAAGATTCGTATCGATCAGCAGGGGCGATTCACCCGGCAGCCAACTGATCTGTTTGTGAGCACGGGCTTTTGTCTGGTCGCGCGTGACAAACAGAAAGCGTCCTTTGTGAAAAAGTGTTGCTGGTTCGTATTGAGGAAACCCTGCGTCGTGCTCCTCAACCTTCCATGTTGCCCCGTGATCAGGTGAAGTCAGAGCAACAAATCGGTTACTCAGTTTGTGATACGAATTTGCTTCACCGAACCAGTTGCCGAAGACCAACAGCCCATGCGCCGAATGGTCCAGAATTCGCGGCCCAAGATTGACGATCTCGTGTGGAAACTTGTCGTCCCTGAACGCAGTTGAGAAATGCTGCCACGTTTGCCCCGAATCCTGCGACCGAAACACACCATGGTTGTTGATTGCCACGACCGCACCGTCTCGAGTCGTGCCGATAGAGTGCAGATGCACCTTGTAGCCCGCAGTGGACTTGTTGTCCTTCTGAAACTTCGCGCGATGCGACAGAGGTACGATGCCTCCTCGATTACGGTCGTCAGGCCGCATGCAATCACGAAGATCATACGGTTGCGACCATGTTCTGCCGCCGTCTGTGCTGCGAAGCACAATTCCATAGGATATCGTGGGGTCAGGTTGACCTGCGCCTTTGGCGTTGTGTCCGGGGATCCGCCGGTGCATCACCACGATAGTGCCGCCCGTCATCGTGGCAATCGGCCAGCCAAAATGATTGCAGTCACCTACGGATTCCAACGGCAGATGTACCGGTGCAATCTCCATCAGGCCGAGCGATTCTGATTTCTTCAACTGGCTCGCAGCGGCATCTGTGAGCGCGGGAAATTGTGTGGTGTTTTCTTCTGTCACGACTGCAGCATGCGCCGTTGTTCCGCAAATTGTCAGCACCACCGCCGCTGCAAGGATGATCTGGTGTAACACGATTTGAGCAGCGACACGATTTTCTGACTGAAGTCGGCTGACGATGTTCATGGAAATCCTTTAGTCGCGTTCCGCGACCTGCGCCAACTTCAGGGAATCAAATTCAATTCGATCGAATGAACGTCGATCACCTGGGTGCCGATAAGGTCGAGTGCACCGAGTCGAAGTTCGCCGTGGCCTTTGCGAAGTTCCAGTGCACCGATCTTCAGCGGTATGAAGTCCTTCACGAAGTAGTGTGAATTTGCGACTCGTTCTTTGGATTTGTCGTATAACGGTGGATCGAATACCTCTGTGACTTTTGCCTGAACGGAATCTGCACCTGCCGCCGCAAGGCGAATTGTCGCACCTTCGTTACCGGCTGCACAGGTGTAGTAGACGGTTGCTGCGTAGTTTCCGGTTTCGGCGACATCGACCTGCCAGCTGATGTAATCTTCTGTGCTGGTCCAGTTGGTGAAGAATGAGTTGTTCGGAGGTTTGGCACTGCGTTTGATTGTTCCGTGTTCCACGCCGTCCCGGGCGGGCAGCGTTGTCGAAGGGCCATAGCCGACATGAAACGGTCGGTCGTCGCTTGCTTCGAAGCAGAGTTTCATTTCTTCTCCGTGTTGCTTCGACTGTTGGCGCAGTTGCGTCACCAGTTTGGGATGGCGATCGGCGACGTTCCTGTGCTGACCTGGATCGGTAGCGATGTCGAACAACTGCCCCGACGCATCAAGGCGAAATCGCTGAGTCCGCACGCTGACCTGGTTCTTTCTGATCGAAAACAACGAACGCGGCTTCCACTTCACGTCCTGCTGCTGCAACAGCGGCACGAGATTGCGTCCATCCAGAGGCTTGCTTTTCTGAAGTTTGACGCCAGCCAAATCGATCAATGTTGGCAGCAGATCAATTGCCCCCGTGATGTGCGGAATGGTGGCGCCGGCGGTGATGTGTCCCGGCCAGCGAATGAAGAATGGGGAACGCAGTCCGCCTTCGTCGATGGATCCCTTCCGCCCTTTCATACAGCTGTTCCAGCGGTACGAATTCGGACCGTTGTCCGAAAAATAGACCACGATGGTGTCGTCTCTCAGTTTCAGGTCTTTCAGTGTTTTCAATACACGCCCGACATTCCAGTCGATGTTTTCGCACATCGCCAGCGCGGCGCGAGTCATCATTACGTCTTCTCGATCAGGATCCCGGTGCTGCATTTCGGGGTCTTTGTCTTTGAACTTCTCGTAAAAACGGTCCGGCACCATCATCGGTGAATGAGGCGTGTTCAGCGGGATGTAACAGAAAAATGGTCTGTTCTGGTTTGCTGTAATGAACGAGATCGCATGGTCCGTAAAGTCGTCCACAATAAAGCCGTTGCCGCGAACTCGCTGGCGGTTGTGGTCCAGAGGCGGACTGAAATAGTGACCCCAGTGTCCGGAGGTGAAGCCATAGTATTCGTCAAATCCACGATCATTCGGGTGCAGCGGCGGTTGTGTGCCGTTGTGCCATTTTCCGAAAGCGCCGGTGGCGTAACCAGCCGCACTGAACTGATCTGCAATTGTCGTTTCATCTGCGTTCAGACGACCTTCGCCGCGGCTGACTCCACTGACGCCAGTGCGTGGATAGTAGCGGCCCGTCAGGAATTCGGCACGAGTGGGCGCACAAACCTGGCAGACGTAAAACTGCTGCAGAATCGCGCCGTCGCGGGCGAGGGTGTCAATGTTGGGTGTTGTCAGATTCGTATTGCCGTTGACCCCCAGATCGCCCCAGCCCTGGTCGTCCGTGAGAATGACCACGACGTTTGGCTGACGCGCGTCTGCCGATCGCGGAGCGGCTAACACGTTGACTATGCATACTGTCGCAATGATTGCTGTGATTGACTTCATGGTTGTGGCTCTTGTTCTGGCGTGGGGGCAGGCTTTCGTCTGTCAAACTGGAATGGCTCGGCCGGATCGTCAGTGACTTTCACCTGCAACGGTGGGGCGATTCCGCCCTGATCGACCTGGACACGCAGGATGTTCTTCGCCTCAAACGGGCGATCGTGAATCCAGCGGTGGCCATCGCCATGCAGATACAGAATTGGCTTGCTGAATTCCTGTGCGTCTTTGTTGAAAGGCTTGAAGAAATCGTTGTGTTTCGGGGCCGGCATCGCATGACCAAAGATGACCATGCTGTCGACGTTGGCGCCAAATTGACGCAGGTTGCGACGCACCCACTGCAGGTCGTCCGCGTGTCGATGTTTCCATTCTGCCGGATCGTGAATCAATCCACCGACGATGTTCAGTCCAACGAACAGAACGTTGGCCTTTACAAATGAAAAGTTCTCCTCACGTTCCAACTGGCGAAATACGGACAGACGATGATGCCAGTGCTGATCAAATCGTCTGAAGTGTTTGTCCCAGAAGTCCCATGCTTCCGAGGGATTCGTGCAGTCGTTCCATTCGTTGTCGCCGGGGATGATGAAGACGGGAGCGGTGGTCTGTCGCAGCATATCCGCCACCTTAACGTAGACAGCTTCGTCACACGGAGCAGCACCTCCTTTGATATCGCCCACGTGGACCACGAATTCCGCGTCCAGCGGCAGTTCAGCGATCTGTTGTGGAAGCAGCGCATCTTCCTCAGGCGCGTATGGCACGTCGCCCATCGCATAAAATATGACGGCGTCGTGGATCACTGGGTCAGAAGCCTGTTGGCCCCGGGCCACCGTCGACAACGCAATCGTCAGCAACAGGGACGCTCCGATTCGCAGAGTGTTCGTCATCATGAAAACAAATCTTTCCAGACCGCAGCCGTGTCGACGATGTTGGTGCCGACGGACGGAAGCAACTGTGTCGCCGGCAAACAGTAGCTGCGCCCTGTTGTGAATACATGTATTGTTTGAGTCAGGTTCAGCGACCAACAGGAGCGGCTACCTGGCTTGGGGTAGTAGCCCGCATGTACTGTGGCACCGGGGCTGTTAGATTCCGAAAAGCCGTTATCGGTGTCCAGAGCGTTTCGGTCAAGTCGGTTGATCCTGTGGGGTGTGGTTTTTCCGACAGTTGTATGACGGACAAAGAACAAGTGTTTGCCGTCGATGTGGTCGGAGTTCCTTCTCCGTCGGTGCCCGGTCCCCACCACGCAGAAGGTTTGCATAAGACTCCCGCCGCCTGGTATCTCCTGCTGTTATGACCGAAAGACTTCAAGGCGTCTGGCGGTGTCGTTCACCAGCCCAATACTGACGGCGCGGTCAGAAAGCTCATGCAGTGCAGCCTGTCCGGAATCGCCCAGATCCAGGGTCCAGTCGTTGACATACAGATCGACATGCTTCATCAGCACGTCGTCGTCGAACTCCTGAGCGTACTTCCGCATGGTGGGCAACGCAGAGTTGCGATCAGCCAACGCGAAGTGCAGTGAATCCTGAATGACGGCCCGGACCCTGGCAGTGATGTCCTGCGGCAGCGTACGCTGAGCCACAATGCCTCCGAGCGGGAGCGGGTACCTTGTTTCCTGTTCCCAACGCGCCCCGAGATCTTCCACTAGTCCCAGTCGTTCGTTTTGCCAGGTAAAACGGCCCTCGTGGATGCACACACCGAAGTCGGCCTGCCGGCGTTTGAGCATCGGCATAATCTCTGAGAATACGACGTGTTGGATTTGGGTCGTGTCAGGGTAGAACAAACGAAACAACAGAGCCGCCGTTGTGTGTTCGCCGGGGCAAAGCGTTACCTGTTCGCTGGCATCTGGTGTAGCATTTTGCTCGGCGGACAGCAGAAGTGGTCCAACGCCAAATCCCAGTGCCGATCCACACGGAAGCACGACGGTTGTGTCCGCCAGCAGCAGGGCTGCATGAAAGCTGGCTTTCGCAACGTCGAAATCACCCACAAACAATCGTTTGTTGAGTTGCTGGATGTCGAGCAATTCAACGTGAAATTCCAGGCCACGCCAATCAACCAGCCGATTCATCAAAGCGTGAAACGTAAACGTGTCGTTGGGGCAGGTCGAAATGCCCAAGCGAATGATGTCAGTCATGTCAGAGCCCTAATTATCAGTTCGGCCGCTGCGTTCAGGGCATCCCGGATCTTCCAGTTTTCTTTGTTTCGGTCTCCGGCGTTGTTTGATATTCCGCGAACAATCTCGACCGGAACGTCGTAGAGTCTGCCCGCCAACGCCGCCGAAAATCCTTCCATGTCCTCGGCTGCAGCCGTGGAGACTTTTGCCAACCGCAGATCGACATCCGCCTGATCTGCCGACGCGGCACAGGCCGTCACCAACATCCCGGCGTTGGGCTCGCGCGAGTCACCTCCTGTGGTTAGCGAAATCACGTCACCAATGTGATCTTTATCGGGTTGTGCCGGCGCGCCCCAATGCGGCCAGTTCATTTCACCGGCAGTCAGAAATTGCTCTCCGGAACCTGCCCCAATTCCAAACGCTGCGACTTCAGAAAACCAATACGCGTGGCCGATCTGCAGGCGATCACTCAGAGTGCCGGCGATTCCGGCCAGGATAACTCGATCCGGGCTGCTAACCGAAATCAACTGCGCGGCACGGGCGGCGGCAGCGATGACTCCGAAGCCACAGCAGTCCAGTTTGACTCGCGATAGATCGATTCTGGATTCCAATGCACCGCGAAGAACTGTCAGTTCGAACGGAGTTGGAACAAGAACAAGGGTGGTTGGCATGGGAGGCTGCGAGGTTCCGATCTGGCCTACCGGTCAAGGGCAGGTATTGTTGAGTCAGGAGGTTCGAGTGAGGAACAGTCGTTCTCACATCCGGTTTGCACGGACACGCCGGAATCAGGACGGCGTGTTTCAGAGAGCCCGTATTGTTGTCGAATCATAACATCGCCCGTTTGAATTGCGTGTCACGGCGTCCAGATGGTCGCTGACTTCGGCTCGTCACTGGTGCGTGGACGACGACGGGCCTTCATTCGGATGTATGGCGGGACAAAGCGGCCTCGGTAGCCGAAATGCGTCACGGCAGCTTCGTAGTCAGCTCGGACGGGTTCGCGGACGTCTTCAATAATCAGACCGCTGCGGCATGCGCCGCCCAACAGATCCTGCAGCCGATGCAGATATTCCGTGGCTCCGTTTTCACGATACGACTGATCGATCTGACGTGGCAGTGGGCCCTGGTGGTAGTACTCGACGCCGATGACAAACTGATGGCGTTCATTGCGATGGCTGATCTGCAGACTGGTCGGTTGCTTGTGCTGGCTGATGTAAAGCCCGTCGTCGCGCAGTACTCTAGCGATTTCGGCATACATTGGGCACAGGTCGGGGATGTAGCAACTGCTGACAGGCTGGTGAACGATGTCGAATGTGGCATCCTCAAACATTCGCAGGTCGTCCATGGAGCCCTGAGCCGTTTGGATATTCAGATCTCGACGAGCGGATTCGCGTTCATCCAATTGAAGCATGGATTCGCTGACATCAACGACGGTGACGTTGGCACCCGCGACGGCGTACAGGACTGACTGCCAGCCACCTCCTGACGCAAGGCACAGCACATCGAGTCCGGCCACACTTTCCGGCAGCCAGCCACGACCATCCAGGACTTTCAGCGGATTCCGGCATTCTTCGTCGGTCGCGACTTTTGCGAACAGGCTGCCCTTGTCGGCCAGACTGTTCCAAACCCTGCGATTGGTCGTTTGATAATCGGCAGACACGTGTGTCATTGAATGTAGAGAGGAGCGTTGTCGGGAACAGCGGCCGACAGCAAACGCGGTCGACGGGGGCGAGCAGTGGCGGAATGCAGACGTTATATCCTGGGTAGGTGGGGCAATCCTCGTTCTTGCTGCGATTTACCGGAACATTCGACACAACGGGAACTGCCAGATTCATACAAACGAGGCGAATTCATGTGTCGGCACGGATTTGTGAGCTAGCCTGCAATATGCATTCGGTGGAAGCCGGTGCGCGTGTGTTGCGATCTGCACAGGCAGATCATTCCTGCCGAGAAGTTCCTACACCAGAGTTTTGCACCCCAGACGTTTGCTTCCTCGGAGCGAGCCCCAAACTAAGAATCTTGGATTCCCTTATGTTCCGTCCCGAAATTATATCACGACGAACAGTTGCGTGCCTGGTTGTGGTTGTTGCGTTGCCGATGGCGATGGCCGGCAATGCACCGAGTGCAGGACTTCCGGGTCGCCCCTCAAACGACGCACAAAGCCCCGTTGAGGAGCCCGACGCGCCAAAGTCGATCGAGGGATTCACGGAGCCATACGCGGACATCAACATGGCTGCGTCTGAGATGGGAACACTGGCGAATGTTGCCGTGAAAGACGGCGACGTTGTGAAGGCTGGACAATTACTTGCCAATCTTGACGATGCCGTTCTGCGTGCATCGCTGGATGTTGCTAAAGCGGGCATGTCCGCCAAAGGCGAACTTCAGTCGGCCCGCACGCAGTTGGAACTGAAAACAGTTGAACACCAGAAGCTAACCGAACTCTTTGGACGCAATCACGCCAGTCAACGGGAACTTGACCGAGTCAAGGGTGAGGTCCGAATCGCTGAATCCCGCTACCAGTCGGTCCGCAAAGATCTTGACGTACGTCGACTTGAGTACGCTCGAATTGAGGCACAACTGGCCCAGCGACACATTTTGTCGACGATCGACGGCGTTGTGGTTGATGTTCTTAAAGACCGAGGTGAATTCGTTTCGCCATCGGATCCGGTCGTTGCGAGAATTGTGCAACTGGACCCGCTGCTTGTGGTGTTTTCCGTACCAGTGGATCATCGCCGCGAAATTGCGGGTGGCCAGTCAATACAGATGTTGATTGGCTCGCGCTCGGCCCCGGCTGTGGCGACTGTGGAATACATTTCTCCTACCGTCGACGCATCCAGCGGTACCTTTAAAGTCAAAGTTCGTCTGCCAAATCCGGAGCGGAAATGGCACAGCGGAGAAAAGTCAGTCCTGTTGCTTGATCAGAGCGGCCCTGTGTCTGTTCCGTCGCCCAAGGTTGCTAGACACCCGTAATGAAACCGATCGGAAACAACCCCTCTGACTCGACCGTCCCAACGCTTCCGCCTGACTCACACGACGTTGCCACGTCGCGACCGTCGGTCCTGAAGCGTGCGGTAAAAAACGTCGCGGGCGCGCGACTTGAAGACATCGTAGGACGTCAAATTGTGTCCGCAGGTGTCGGGTCAGATGCATTTAAAATGCCGTCATCGCGAATCAACCGACCTGCGCCGATTGCCACAGAGCTTTCTGCACGACTGGACGAGGCACTGTCGTGCTGTGTGACGCTGGAAGACGTTTAGGCGGCAACCGCCGATGCCCTGCAAAAACTCGCCGGAGCAGTCTTTGTGGGTTGGCACAATGATGCCTCCAGTCTGATCGGCAGTACAGATCGGCTGGAAGGTCTGACGTGTCCGGTCGATGGACTTGCAGCGGAGGCGAAACATGCGTTGTCGAGCATTGCCAAAGAAGCAATCCGTGAGCGGCGAACAGTTGCCTCCCCGATCACTGCGGAACGAACTGTTGCGATTGGTGTACCTGTGGGTTCGGCGAGTTCGCTGGTTGCCATTTGTGACGATACTGATGAACGTGACAACGTGGCCCGCCGAACGGCCGTAGACCTCGCCGGAGCGAAAATCTCGCATTGGCTGTTGGCGGCTGAGTCGCGGCAGGGCTTCCAGGACTCGCAACACGTTGCTGCTTTGGTTGACCTTACGAGCCGCATATTGGAATGTGACGGAGCCGACGCAGCACATCGACGTGTTGTTGACGAGTTACAGAATTATCTGGATGCGAGCAGTGTCATCCTGGGCATATGTCGGGATGAGACGACGGTGTGCCGCCTGGCTGTATCGTCAGACGTGGCAGACCTTAATCAGTTTTCTGATTCAACCCGTATCGCAGAAGCGGCACTGCAGGAATCCGTGGCTCGGTCGGCCGCATCGATCTGGCCTACCAGCGATTCGAACAACCGACATGCCCTGCTGGCCCACCAGCAGTTCGCCGACGATGTCGGCGCGGATAGTGTTGTCGGTTGCCCGCTGAGGACAGCGGAGGGGAAGAATGTCGGTGCGATCGTGGTCACATTTAAAGGTGAACTGACGAGTACCGATGCTGGCAAGCCGATAGCGGTACCGCCTGAAGATCGAATCTCTCCGGCGACCATCGCGTTGAACTTCCTGCGGGCCGGTGAGCAGTCGATTGCAAATGCGGTACACCTGCAGAATCGATCCATCAACAGTCTGACGAAGCTGATCCGAAACGCGGTACGTCGTACGTTCACCACGAAGCTTGCTCGGACGGTGGCGATTGTCGTTGCTGTAGTGGCGGCAGTCCTGTTGATTCCGATGGACTACCGAGTTCCATGCGACCTTGAACTGCAACCCGTCGCCAGACGATTTGTCGCGGCGCCATTTGCCGCACCATTGGAAACATGCTTTGTCGAACCTGGTGATGTCGTCGCTGAGAACGAAATTCTGGCTCAGCTGGACGGTCGTGAACTGAAGTGGGAACTGGCCGGAATACGAGCGGATCTCGGCAAGGCCGGCAAAGAATACAATACGCATCTGTCCGAACAGGAATATGGGTTGGCGGCGATCGCGCGTCACGAGATTGATCGTCTGGAGAATCGTGCGGCATTATTGTCCGCTCGCGAGGAGAATCTGGAGATTCGCAGTCCGATGGCCGGCGTTGTTGTCGCCGGAGACCTCAGGGACACAGAAGGCGTGCCGCTGGAAACCGGGCAGTCGTTGTTTGAAGTGGCACCGCTGGATCGAATGGTCGTTGAAATTGAAATTCCGGAAGAAGATATTCGGCATGTTCGCCGGAACATGAGTCTTACGTTCTATTTGAACGCCATGCCCGGCGAGAGCTTTAAAGCCACAGTGCTGCGAATTCATCCTCGCGCTGAACTTCGCGAGCAGGATAACGTGTTTGTCGCCGAAGCCGAACTTGAAAATACATCGGCGGTGCTGCGTCCTGGTATGAAGGGGGAGGCGAAGGTATCCACTGGCGTTCGACCGATCGGCTGGAACCTGTTTCACAAGCCTGTGGCTCACGTGACCGGCTGGTTGGGGTGGTAACAATGTTCTCAGCCCCGGACGCCTTAACTGTTGATCTGACACGCACGAAGCTGACCCTGCGGTCGGACCTGAGCGTCACTGCTCAGGTCTACGGCGACAAAACGTTTTATCACGTGGAGCTGCCGGCCAGTGCGGAATACTACCGCATCGGCTACACCGAATACGTTTTTCTGTCTTTGCTGGACGGTCGCACGACGTTCTGTGAGGCGCTCGCTATCACAGCCAGAACTCAGGGTGCGGCCGCGTTCAGTCAGCAACAGGCTCTGTCGCTGTATTCCTGGTTGCTGGAACGAGGCATAGCAGAGTTTTCCGGCGACACAGCCGGAGCCGGGGAGAGCATGACTGCAAAGAAAGAAACAAAAGGCAACGTGCTGCAGAAATGTAATCCGTTTTGGATTCGGATTCCGTTCGGGAGTCCGGACGACATCCTGAAACGTCTTCAGCCTGTTTTTGGCTGGTTGTTTTCTCCCGCTGTCACGGTTGTCGCGCTCGGTGTGATGATGCTGGCTGCCTTACAGCTGGGTAATGACTGGCAAAACTTTCAGGCGGCCGCGGCGACTGTCTTCGCCCCGGATAATTGGTTGTGGTTGTTACTGGCGTGGATTGTATTGAAGTTTATTCACGAAGTCGCCCATGGACTGACATGTCAGCGTTACGGCGGCAGTGTCCGGGAAACGGGAGTCATCTTTGCGTTCTTTGCGCCGCTGGCCTACGTCGATGTCACGAGTTCATGGGGGTTCTCATCGCGCTGGCAGCGGATTCATACGGCGGCTGCCGGTATGTACGTGGAATTGTTGCTGGCGTCAGTAGCTGTCTTCGCGTGGCCGCACATGGAATCACAACTGCTGTCGCATTTGCTGTACAATGTTATCGTTATGGCGAGTCTGTCGACAATACTGTTCAACGCCAATCCGTTAATGCGATTTGATGGTTACTACATCCTGTCAGATCTTCTGAATATTCCCAACCTCTATACACGTTCATCAGAAGCTGTGCAGCAATTGTTGGGACGGATGCTGTTGGGGCTGCGCAATACGGCACCGGCAGTGACCGGTCGGCATTTGTGGACGCTGCGTAGCTAGTGGGTGACTCGATATTTCATCGGGTGGTTGAAACGGGGGTGAGAACAGCAAAAAGCTCCGCGAAGTTGAGGTGAAGATTCGTATTGCTTGTTGTAGATGCACGCAAAACGGAGTCAACACGCTCAATCTTCGAGGA
>JAAERP010000429.1 GCA_024230215.1 Fuerstiella sp.
CCAAACAGGCTTGGACCTGCCCGGGTAGGATTTGTTATCATCAGTTTCCTTTCCATATGTAAGTTTGATGAAACTCACCGTTTAACGACTGAGCCAACAACACCTGCGACTCACACCAAGCACGCAGCGCAAGCAAGTGAATAACCAAGCGCGTAACAAACGCTTCGACGGCAAAACGTCCAATCGCCTGAAAATGCCGTTCGGGAACGTCCGTGTCGGGCGGGCGATTGCGCGGTCTGATTCACTTGCTTGCGCTGCGTGCTTGTGTTGTGATTGCGCGGACGGATTCACTTGCTTGCGCTGCGTGCTTGTATTGTGATTGCGCGGTCTGATTCACTTGCTTGCGCTGCGTGCTTGTATTGTGATTGCGCGGACGGATTCACTTGCTGGCGCTGCGTGTTTGTATTGGGTGCTCGTATTGCGTGCTTGTATTGGTTGAGGTCCGCCGTTTTTCTGCGATCCCTGCCGAGAAACCTGTTCACGCATTTGGGCAGTCAAAACACTGCCGTGGCGGCGATCGCTGGCCGAACTCCGAATAAATTTCTCAATTTCGTGAGGGCGGCTGCAGCTAACTCTCGCATTGTCCCCTGAAGGCCGGGTTAGACGGAAAAACAGCGGCAAGGCGCGGCATGCAATTCACGTGAGTGTCACCGACAAGAGCAGAGAGGCAACTTGCCGAAAACCTGGACTTCTGACAACGAAATCGTAAGTCAACCACTTTTGGATTGGAAGAATTTATGCGAACTCCACGACTCACGAGACAACGCAAAGCGAGACGTAAGAACCGCCGGAAGAATCGCAGACAGACAAACACATTGCAAATCGAACAACTTGAGCCGCGCCTACTGTTGGCGGCCGATATTGGCGGGGCAGCGGCACCGGACGGCTTGTCTTTCGAAGGACAGTCCAATTCCTTTCTGCCGGACACGATTACGTATCAAACCAATGGTGTGCCGTTGTTGAACAGTAATCCGGGTGCTGCGGCGACGCTGTTTCTCGATTTTGACGGCCACTTCGAATCGAGTTGGGGAAACTATGGCGATGTAACGACACCGGTGTTTGATTTTGATGGTGATTCGGCAAGCTTCAACGCCGAAGAGTTAACCTTCATGCTGGACGTTTGGCAGATCGCAGCGGAGGATTATTCGCCGTTTGATATGAACGTGACGACTGTCGAACCGTACGAACTCCGGTCCAGTGCGGATAGTTCAGAGGCCAATGGGAAAGCACTTCGGTCATCCATCGGCGGCACAAATGACGTGCTTGGAGAAGGTAGCAGCATCTCAGGCTATGCCTACATTAACTCATTCACGTCGAGTATTGGCAATGTTACTTACACCTTCCCGGCCAGTTCTACGGGAAGTCAGCGGACTTCGACATCGACCGGGTCGACTGTTTCCCACGAGGCGGGCCACGCGTTCGGATTGGAGCATCTTTCCGGCGCCTACGATACTGGATTAGAGTGGCAAGCGATCATGTCATCAATCAATTGGGGCTACGAAGATCGGACGTGGCACAGCGGAATTGATATCTATGAGAATCCTCAAAATGACATTACGCATATTGGAAGGACGGCGAACCAATTTGGGTACCGCGCGGATGACCACGGTTCTGCAATCGCCAACGCGACACCGCTAAACGGAGCAGGGACCGAGTTTTCCGGCAGTGGAATTATTGGTGTGGACAGTAACGGTGTTGGTAATGACGTTGATATGTTTTCGATTACGACGACGGAAGCTAAGAGCCTGAAGATTGTTGTTGAGGGGAGTGAGCTGCGTCAAAACCTGGACGCCATCGTTGAGCTCCTCGACAGCAACGGCAACGTATTAGTCACCGGCAATCCGAGCGATTCGTTCGACGCAGAATTGATCGGCGAAGTGGATGGAACGCAATTCATTCGTGTAAAAAGCACCGGTGAATATGGACGAATTGGACAGTACCGAGTCTCGGTTACGGA
Source organism: Fuerstiella sp. (assembly GCA_024230215.1). Classification (GTDB taxonomy): domain Bacteria; phylum Planctomycetota; class Planctomycetia; order Planctomycetales; family Planctomycetaceae; genus Fuerstiella. Next base: position 1,958 of record JAAERP010000429.1, read on the forward strand.
AAGCCTGTCCGGCCTCACGATTTCTGCTCCGTCGTCTTTGACAACCAGCGAAGCAGGGCTTACTTCGTCTTTTACCGTAACACTGGATAGCAAGCCAACAGCCAATGTGGTGATCAACGTTGTCTCAAGCGACCCTGACGAAGGATCGGCGTTGACTCCCCAGGTCGTCTTCACCCCACAAAACTGGTATCAATCTCAAACGATAATCGTCGCTGGTGTCGATGATCAAATCGTTGAGTTACCGACGGCGTACGAACTTTCATTCACTGCGACGAGCAGTGACAGCAACTACAACGGTCTCGCAATTCCCGATGTCATCGCGTTAACCAATATTGACGACGACGCGCCGGGCTGGGCGTTTGCCATCACCGGCAGCGAAGGGGTGAAAAGCAAGGACATCCAAATTGATTCGGTCGGAAACGTATTCATAACCGGTTCTTATACCGGCACCGTCGACTTCGACCCGGGCGCAGGCGAACAGAATCTGACCTCTCAGACGCTGGACGACTACGATGGTTTTATTGCTAAATACTCGCCTTCGGGCGACATCGTTTGGGTCCGTGGGTTTGGGGGGGCGGACGGTAGTGATAATGGAAGTGAAATTGCGTTCGACAACGACGGAAACATTTACCTGGCCGGCTATTCGTATGCACCCACGGCGACGTTTGGGGCTTTCACTCTAACAAGTCAAGGTGGTGCAGACGCATTCGTAACCAAACTGGATGATGACGGGAATTTCCTTTGGCTCCGTAGTTGGGGAAATGAAAACTCGGATACGACTTACGGAGTTTCGGTCTCTGATAGTGGGATGATTCACGTGGCCGGAGGGTTTTCGGGCACCGTTGATTTTGATCCTGGAAATGGAGTCTACGAGATAACCAGCAACGCCGATTCTGGCGATGCCTATCTACTGAATCTTGACAGCAACGGAAATTTCGTCTCCGCAATTGCATACGGTGGGTCTGGAACGGACGGTGCTTACAGGGTCGTTGCAGGAGAGAACAATGATGTTTATCTCACAGGAAAATTCAAAGAAACAGTAGATTTTGGAAACGGGATCGTTCTGACATCGAAGGGCAGCTACGACAGCTATCTGATGAAAGTCAGCGTTAACGGAGGGGCCATCGATACGCAATGGGTGCAAGCAGCAGCCGGGCCTGGAAACGTTTATCAATCTCGAATCGCGGTTGATGGAAACGGTGGTCTTTATTTTTCTGCTTACTTCTCTGACACGATCGATTTTGGTCCTGGGACTCCCGCGATGGAAAGCGCAGGCAGTACAGACTCGTTCATCACGAAATGGGACACGGATGGAAATCTGATTTGGTCTCGGCAGATTTCGGGAGAAGAAAGAAATCGGGTCAGCGACATCACCATTGATTCTAACGGCAATCCCTGGTTTGTAGGCAATTTCGCCGGAACGGTGAGCTTGAGCCTCAGTGCCGAAGCAACTCAATTGACCAGCATTGGCACCACGGATGGGAATTATGGCGATAGGTTTGTACTAAACCTGTCGGCTTCTGACGGAAGCACACAATACGTTTCACAAATCCTGGAGTCGACCAGTCACAGCTATGCGGCTTCCATCGCTGCCGATGCAGCCGGGAACGTCTTTTTGAGCAATACCATCAAAGAAGCTGTGACACTCCCTACCGGTGACACCTTGATCGCTGATGCCAATGGAGTCTATGGGAATTACGTCATGAAGCTGACCATGGCTCCTGGCGTTACCATTAGTCCGTCGGTCGGATTGATGACCGGTGAAAATGGCGATGCCGCATCGTTTAGCCTTGTTCTGGATGTTGCGCCGACGGACGACGTAACGATTGGTTTATCATCCAGTGATCCAGGTGAAGGGTCCGTTTCACACACGAGTTTGACTTTCACTCCATCCAACTGGAACGTCGCTCAAATCGTGACGATCACCGGAGTGAATGATGAGGTCATTGATGGCGACGTTGGTTACACGGTCATTACCTCTTCCGTTGTCAGCAACGATCCAGGGTATGACGGTCTAAATCCTGCCGACGTGACTGTTGTCAATGTTGACGACGATCAGCCCATAACGCTGTTCGAGGACAGCTTTGAAGTCGGTGAATGGAACGGATTGTGGGTAGAGGACAGCCAGAACGATTGGCGCCGCCAGACGCAACGGGCCACCGATGGGATTTCGTCCGCTGAAGTCGATGGGCGAGCGACGAACGCGACACTCACCATCGCCAGCCCGATCGATTTGAGCGACATGCAATCGTCGACACTGACCTTCGATTGGCTGATCGAAAGTGGATATGACAAGAACGAATTCCTGTCACTCGATATTTCCACGGATGGCGGTTCGACGTGGGATCAAGACGTGCGGAGGCTGGATGGAAACATTGACTCGGAAAATGTCTGGCACAATGAAACAGTTGATCTGAGCGGCTACTCAACCAGCAGTTTTAAATTCCGCTTCCGCTCAACCGTTAGCCGCTCGAGCGAAGACGCCAACGTTGACAGCGTCCTGGTTGTGGGCATCCCGGCCGGCCCCGCTAATGAAGCACCCGTTGCAGGCAATGATAGTTACAACATGCTCGAAGACGGCAGCCTGAGCGTTGCCGCGAATGGTGTTCTGGCCAACGACAGCGATGCCGACGGTGATGCGCTTTCGGCAGTGCTGGTGTCAGGTGCAGCAAACGGCTCAGTCACCCTGTACGCTGATGGATCGTTTGACTACACACCTGATGATAATTTCTACGGCACGGAAATTTTCAGTTATGTGTCCAACGACGGCACAAGTGACTCCAACGTCGCGACCGTCAGTATCGTCGTCGATCCTGTCAACGACGCCCCGGTTGCCGCCAACGACAACGTCATCACGAACGAAGACACACCGCTACTGATCAATGCTTCCAGTCTGCTGAGTAACGACAACGACATCGATCTGGATAGTCTCTCGATCAGCAGCGTGTCTCAGCCGAATCATGGCACGCTGACCGACAACGGCAACGGTACGTACACCTATTCGCCCGGCTCGAACTTCAACGGCTCGGATTCCTTTGGCTATACCATCAGCGACGCTAATAGCGGAACCGATTCTGCCACAGTCTCGATTACCGTGACGCCTGTCAACGACGCCCCAACCACAACCGGCATTTCCGGTGTTATGGTTGATGAAGACGCTGATCCAACCGATATCAATTTGTTTACGGCCTTTAGCGACATCGAAGATCTCGATGGAGATCTGGTTCTCAGCATCACAGGCAACACCAATCCGGGATTGTTCAGCAGTACATCGATCGCCGCAGGCATCTTGTCGTTGAACTATGCAGCCAATGCCAACGGATCTTCCGATATCACGGTACGGGCGACTGACACCGGTGGACTATTCGTTGAGACGACGTTTGGCGTGACCGTCAATCCCGTCAACGACGCGCCCGTGGCTGACAGTCAATCCGTTATGGTCAAACAGGAAACATCCAGGTCCATCACGCTGACTGGAAGTGATGTCGATGGCGACGCGTTGTCGTTTGCCATATTCGCCGGACCATTGAACGGTCTGCTTTCGGGGACGGGAGCCAATCGAATTTACTCGCCCAACAGCGGTTTCACTGGATCGGATAGTTTTACGTTCATTGCCACTGATGGAACGGACGACAGCGATACCGTGACCGTTTCGATCAACGTCGCGGCAAACAACATTCCTGTTTCCGACGCGCAATCGGTCAATGTGAATGAAGATGGATCGGTCGCGATTGCGCTTACTGGTTCGGATCCGGACTTAGACGCGATCACTTACAGCTTGACCAGTGACGTCTCCAACGGAAACCTCACCGGCACGGCTCCGGATTTGATTTACGTTCCCGACCCGAACTACAACGGGCCCGACAGTTTCACGTTCATTGTTAACGACGGAACCGATGACAGTCCAGCGGCAACGGTATCGATCAACGTTGCCCCGGTAAATGATGTTCCGGTTGCCGTCCCGCAATCCGTTACCACCGATGAAGACACACCAGCGGCGATCACGTTGACGGGCAGCGACATTGACGGTGACACTCTGACCTATGTTGTCGTCGCCAGTCCCGCCAATGGAAATCTGTCTGGGTCCGGTGCGACACGCACCTACACGCCCAACGCCGATTTCAACGGCAGTGACAGTTTCACGTTTAAAGTCAACGATGGGACGGTCGACAGCGGCGCCGTTACAGTTTCCATCAACGTCACGCCGGTCAATGATGCACCGGTTGCCGACAGTCAATCGGTGTCGATCGATCAGGATACTTCCGTCGCGATAACGCTCAGTGGCAGCGATATCGATGGTGATTCGCTGACGTTTTCTGTCGCCAGCGGACCAACGAGTGGCTCGTTGGCCGGTCAGGAGCGAACCTGATCTACTCACCGGATCCCGGCTATTTCGGAACAGATAGCTTTACCTATGTGGCCAACGATGGTTCGGTGGATTCCACCGGAGTGACTGTTTCGATTACGGTCAATGAAGTCGTCGTGGTTACCGGACCGCAACTGGCCTACGGTGTTGTTAATGGAGTCGGTAATTCCTGGGTCACGGTGAACCTGCCTTATACCTACACGTCGATGGTCGTGGTCGCTTCGGCAAACTACGACGATACAACGGGGCCAACCGTTGTACGCATCCGGAACGCCGATAGTGGCAGTAGTTTTGAGATGCTGGTACAGGCCGCCGGCGGTTCGGCGCCAACGAACATTGACGTCCATTACACCGTTATGGAAGAAGGGGTCTACGACGAAGCGGGCTTCAAACTGGAGGCAGTTAAATTCAACTCCACCGTAACAGACGAGAACAATTCATGGGCGGGTCAGTCCAGAACCTACGGACAGTCCTACACGGCACCGGTCGTCGTGGGCCAGGTAATGACCTACAACGATTCTGACTGGTCGAATTTCTGGGCACGCGGTAGCAGCCGAACGTCGGCTCCGTCGGCGTCGACCTTGTTCGTTGGAAAGATGGTCGGTGAAGACGCCGATAACACACGCGCTGATGAAACAATCGGCTGTTTCGTGATCGAAACCAGCAACGACGGCGTGATTGAAGGGCTGCCGTTCCGGGCAGGCGTCGGTGGCGACACGGTCAAGGGTGTCGATGATGCTCCCGCTTATCAGTACAGCTACGATCCGTTCAATGCTGGAGTCCCCAAGGCAGCAGTCGTCTCGATGGCGGGGATGGACGGCGGCAATGGAGGTTGGGCGATGCTGTATGGTAGTAATCCCTTACCAGAAACCGGTGGTGGGGGTGACCTGTATCTAGCGGTTGACGAAGATCAATCGAAAGACGCCGAGCGGAAACATACCACGGAACAGGTTGCGTACTTCATCATCGATCCGCCAGTAGCGGAAGCGAAACCATCCAATGCCCGGAATGTGCCTGACCCTGTCCACCCGACGCAACATTTCGGTGCGACGATGTTCGTCCACTTCCACGGCGGCAACGACGTACTGTTTGGTGGCGATGGGAACGAGAACCTGTTCGGCGGCAACGGAGCTGATATTCCTGTGGGCGGCGTCGGCAAAGACAAGCTGAAGGGCGGGCGAGGCGCCGATCTGCTGATCAGTGGACAGTTAGAGGCTGACTGGCAGGGTCTTTTCGACGTCGATGCGGCAGATACTCTTAACGCTCTGGACATCACCATGACCGAATGGGCGGCCGGGGATCTGGCTGACACGATGGATATCCTGGGCAACGTGCTGGAGGACGATGTACCGTGGGCCCGTGTTGCGCGGTGAGACTCACTTGCTGGCGCTGCGTGCTCGTACGTTCCCTGGGGTCGCTCACGCCGAAATCGCCAACACGGCGGCCAGACCTGGCTACCGAATGATTCGTGGAATGCGGATGGCTTTGCCGACTCGCAGGTGGTCCGGACTGGCCATGCGGTCCTTATTGGCTTCGTAGACTTCCCGATAACGCGATTGAGAGCCCAGGAATCTTTCAGAAATCTCTGACAACGTGTCACCCAACTGCACCGTGTATTCGATGAACTCCGGTGACGATGCAGCCGCGTGCGACTTCGCGGAGTCAGCATTGCCCAGGATGTCGGCCATGCTGGGCGGAGATTTGTTTGCCCCTGACGAATCAGCAGTGGTGGCACTGTGTTCGGTGACGGCAACCTGGGGAGGAGCAAATAGAAGACGATCTGAAGTTCCGTCTGTGGTGTCCGTTTTCGAACGGGCATCGGGATCTGGTGTCGATAGTCCAATGGGTTGCGGCGCGACCGGTTCTCGTGAGCGCATGCGGCTCATCAGTTCCGGCAGATCGAATTCCGGCTCCGAATCGATATTGGGCTCATTGTCTTCTGTCAGGTAGACGGAAACATCGCGTTCTCGCAGGCGATCATTCAGTTCCTGCTCACGGCGCACGCTGAGCGAATCGTCGACCGGTAGCGGTTCGTTTCTGAAAAACAGAGCCGCTACCACACCGACGAGCAGAATCCCCATTGCGATGCCGATCTTGCGGTCCGGATGCATGGCTGCCTGTGACTACAGCGTATCACGCTGACTTGTGGCCGCGGCGAACGTCTTTCCGCTTGCGAGAGTCGAATTCCCACGAGCCCCACGGCCACATCTTTTTGAACACTGCTCTAAAAACTCGGGCCGGCAGATTCTGCCGAAGAGGTGTGTCATCGTCGACTTCGACAACACAGGCCGACGGGATCAGTATTTCTGACGTCATCCGGCCAGACGATCAGACGAACCAGCCGATGCGATGTGTCGGAGAGATTCTGACGATTGAAGGATCACTATCAAGACCACCAGCAGAGCCGGCGATCTGACAGAAGCGTCCGGAATGGGCCGCAATATAAGCTCGACGCATAAGTGAGTGAGTCTCGTGCGTTTGACACACAACTGCGTCCGCTGAGTGCGTGTAGTGAAAATGGCAAAGTCTTATCATTGATCACCATCAGACGCTCCGCTCACCTGACATCGACACGCACACCCGGCATGTAGCCAACGTCATTTAAGTCTGGCCTGGGGGCGTCCGAAAACAAACGTGTGTGTGAGCCAGGGAAACTGCGTCCGCTTGGACTGTTTTTCCTGGCGTCCGTTTCGAATCCCACTATGCTCGCCGGTCCGAGATGTCGCCGCGATTACGGCATTCGACACGCTGACGGCCGGAATTACGGCTTATTACGCTGACTTGTGGCCGCGGCGAACGTCTCACGACTTGAGAAAGTCGCTTTCCCACGACCACATCCAACTTCTATAGAACAGACACCGCAATGATTGACTTCGCGTCGCACAAACTGGAAGACGCCCCGGGGATCCTGGTTCTGGAATTAACAGGCAGCCTGGATGCACAGAACTCGGAGTACCTGATGGAGTGCGTTCAGGGCCATATCGAGGATGGGATCAACAGGATCATCCTGAACTGTGCTGACCTCGACTTCATTTCCAGCATGGGTCTGGGAACGTTAATCCGTGCGATGACGCGACTTAGGAAGGAAGGTGGAACGGTGGCCCTTGCCGGACCCCAGGGAGCCGTCGCCGACGTCATTCGATTGGTTCGCCTGAATCGATGCTGAATATCTATGGCGACGTCAGTGAAGCGGCTGAAGCATTGAAGCAGGAGTCCTGAGCGACCTCATTGCCCTGCGGCCATCAGTCCCTGAACGAACATAGCAATCTGAGCGAAGCCTTGGAATGTTTCCACTGGCAACGTCGTACGCACACGCAGTCTCTGCGATTCTGCCACCATAGAGAAACCGACATAGCTGGGCGTAATCTGCAGTGGGTCCAGTTGTTCAGCCTGAACCGGAATGGGCAAACTGCCCGTGCCAATAATCAGCTTCGCGAATTTCAACGCCATGCTCGGAATGTCCACAAGGAACAGGACGTTTGCATTCTCATGTTGACGATCGCGTGCCTGCAGAAGTCTGGCATCAGACCAGGTGCCGCCCGCAAGCAGCTGCTTCATTGAGTCCTGCCCACCACCCATCGTCTGAAGCAAGAGGTCACCTTTGAATGCCAGACGTTGAGTCATTCCATCGGCACCGTAAAGACGATCGTTCAGTGCGTTCTGCAGTCCGGTCGGATCCAATGCTGGCGGTATCGTTTGCTTGACACGTGACAGGTCGATTGATTGACCTGCAATCTGCTCAGCATCACGTTCGAAATCCATGGTCTGTTTAATACCCGCAATTTCGTATTCCATGGCCGATCCGAGCTGAAGCATTGCACCGCGTACCTTCGACGCCGGTTTCAGTTCCGCCAGCCCGAAATAGCGGAGAGCAACATCATCGTCGTCAGCGATATCGCCACCAGCTGCAATCGTTCCAATTTGAACCTCTCGCACTGTGGCGAACGACTTCAGGAACTTCTTCCTGACTTCTTCGTCCTTGATCGATGCTTCCATCATCTCGCCAGCCCACTCCATCAGCGGCTTTGGATCGCCGCTCATGGCCCAATAGCCACTAAGGCCCTGAGGGACGGACTTCAGCCGTGACATGTCGCTTACCGGCTGACTGCCTAGAAACACATCACTTTGGGTGTCCTCATGGACTGTCAGAATTTCCTCAATTCGTACTACGCTGTCGGTGACGTGCAGGCTGGCCACGGCGGACTTTGAATCTCGCACAGCCTGAATGCCAAGTTTGCCAATCCTGCGATAAATATCCATGACATACTCAAGATCCAATTGTGGATTGCCTGCCCGGATTTGCGAGCCCATCACTTCAAGAAGTTCCTCCAGCTGATCTTCTGCCTGAGCCAACCGGGTGGCGTACGTTTTCTTCAAAGAGTCCGAATTCACGAACACGGTCAGCTGGCCGGCGTTCAGTTCACTAAGGACGTGTTCATCCATGTGACCAGACACTGGCGATCGTCTTCCACCAAAGCACGCCTGCACCTGCTCGATCAATTCGGCCTTCCTCGAATATGCCACCCAGCCATCTTTTTCAGCATAGTGGAAGTTGGCACCGACGGCCTGCTTTAGTGCGGCCGTATCAGTGGCGGAGACCAACACGACCGTTTTCGGCGGACGATCTGAATCGGCAAAGAGAATCAGGTACCAGTCTTTCGATCGACGCCAGCGAGCGTTCGATTTGAAATCGCCATTCCAATCGATGCTGCCTGGACGCGTACAACCGCTCCGGCTCCCGGCTGTACCTTGTCGACGAATTCTGCCAGATCTTCAATGGTCTGATCGGGAGCCTGAAGTCGCACAACGACAGCGGCATCACCTGGAATCAAACCGTATGCCCCGGAATCCTGAGCCATCACCTGACACACCGTCAACAGCGGCAGAGCAATTACGGGCAGCAGCGCAGAGAATCGCATGTTCAGGACCCCATGTTGTGATCAGCAAAACGCGGAGGCCCACAGACACAAGGGGCTCTCCCTGTGCTCCCCAGACTACTGTCCCCACGTGCGGCGTGCAACGCAACCGACAGGATATCCACGGCGACACAATTGTGTGTTCTGTGCAATCTGCTGGTAGACTGGGTCGAGACCCAGTGACCTTCATTTTCTGCAGAGTTCCGGGTCTGGACCCAGCCTGGATGACTGCGCTGTATGAATCACGGAAAGCCGTGGGCGGCTATCCTGGTTCAGGAATGAACACGCCTGGTGGCATTTTCGGCAGGTCGACGACCTCTGCTTTTCGAGTTTCAGAATCCAGGATAACGACCGTCGGTTTGCGGAACATCCAGCCACCAACTTCACCGGGATTAATGAATAATCGACCGTTCTTGTCTTCGACCACGCTGGGACGGTGAGTGTGGGAAAACACGATCACATCCTCGCCGCCGATGCAGTCTTTCAATTCATTCAGCTGATGGGCCATCAGGATTTTCAGCCCATCCGACGTTTGATAGCTGAAGGGGCCGTATCCCAGCGTCCCAACGATGCTCATCCCGCCAATGATGCCCCGTTGATTTCCGTCGTTGTCACCGAAACAGGCGATGACCTTGCCTGTCAGTTTTCGCATCGACGGGACCACCAGCGGCGACACAAAATCCCCCGCCAGAAGAATGACGCCACACTGCATTGCATTGAACAGGCCGATCGCGTGTCGCAGATTATCCACATTGTCGTGGATATCGCCCATGATTCCGATTTTCATAAGTCTGTTTTTCCGCCTGGCGGGATGCATGGGGGGGGGAAGACGATCGGGAGTCTTTTTCGGCCGCTCGTGGTTCAGGTCACACACTGCATATCCGAAAAAGACTCCCGATCCTTTGCCTGCTTTGCCTTCCCCGACATTCAGTGTCAGTAGTCATCTGTCGCCGCGAAAGATAGCCTGCGTTGCCCCGTCGTGCACGGTACAGACCTGACTGACGTGGATAAATCAGGGTTTTCCGGATTCCGCTGGTGGCCATTCCAACAATCTGGATCCATTACCGTTTCGAAAATAAACTGAACTGACATGACAGCTTCGAACAACCTTGCTGGTGACACGACAATTCTGATTTTCGGTGCGTCCGGCGACCTGACCACGCGAAAACTGATTCCCGCGCTGTTTCAGCTGTCGCGACAGAATTATCTGAACGAACGATGTCCTGTCATTGGAGTCGCACGCCGCGAGAAGAGTGACGAACAGTTTCGAAACGAACTGAAGTCGTCGGTCCTGAAGGATGATGACACTGCAGAGGCGCTGGCCGCATGGGAGACGTTTTCGCAGCAGCTGTTCTACAGGCAGGTAGACATCACCTGCGAAGCAGACTATGTGGCTCTGGGCCAGGCGACTGAGGAGCTCGAACAGCGATTAGGCACGGAAGCAGATGCGCCGCGGGTTGTCTATCTGGCGACGACGCCGTCGTTGTTTGACGACGCCGTGCGTGGACTAAACGCGGCCGGCATGATCCCGACCGATCGCAGGCACAGTGATCGGTTACGAGTCGTCGTGGAAAAGCCGTTCGGCCACGACCTGGACTCGGCAGAGCTGCTGAACGAACAGTTAACGAACCAGCTGCACGAGGATCAGATCTACCGCATTGATCATTACCTGGGCAAAGAGACAGTGCAGAATATTCTGTTGTTCCGGTTTGGCAATGCGTTTTTTGAGCCGCTGCTGAATCGTAACCACGTCGACAACGTGCAGATCACCGTCGCCGAATCGATCGGCATGGAGGGCAGTCGAGGCGGTTACTACGACACGTCCGGCGCACTCCGCGACGTCCTGCAGAATCATCTGCTGCAACTGCTGTGTCTGGTGGCCATGGATCCGCCGGCCCTGTTTCAGGCTCGCGAAATCCGCGATGAAAAGATGAAAGTCCTGCAGGCTCTACGCCCTGGTTCAAATGGTCACGTCGATACGTGGGCTGTCCGCGGGCAGTACACGGAAGGTCTTGTCAACAGACAGCCCGCGCTGGCCTATCGTGACGAGGAGCGCGTCCCTGCCAATTCCAGTCGGGAAACCTACGTGGCCATGCATGCGGAGATCGATAACTGGAGGTGGGCGGGTGTCCCCTTCTTCCTGCGCACAGGGAAACGCATGACGGAACGGGTGACAGAAATTGCGATTCAGTTCAAGCACCCTCCGCTGAATCTGTTCAGTACGATCGAATGCGAGGGCGATCTGTGCAGCATCGTGGAAGCTCGCCCCAATCAGTTGGTCCTGAGGATCCAGCCAAAGGAATCCATCTTTCTGCGTTTTTCGACCAAGCGGCCCGGCATGCAGTATCAGGTGCAGCCGGTCGCTATGGATTTCGACTACGAGGATCACTTCACCACTCACTTACCGGAAGCGTACGAACGGCTTCTTCTGGATGTGATGCGGGGAGATTCAACGCTGTTTACCCGCAGCGACGAATTACTGGCGGCGTGGCGTTTTGTTGCTCCTGTACTGAGACACTGGGAATCCGGACCGGCTGGTCTGGAATTCTACCCGGCCGGGACCTGGGGCCCTTCTTCTGCTGACCGGATGCTGGCTGAATCTCGCCGAGTTTGGCGAGAACCAAAGGTGTAAACGGACGGAACGAAGTGCTGCCCTGGATGAACGCTGGCACTGTTTCATGAGGAACCTGGCGATCAGACATCCGCAACGCTGATCGATCAGAATAAGACCGGGCCGCCGATCGCATGAGAAACGCCACAAAGACGCGTGCCGCAGCAGCACGTTCCAGGGAATCCGTTAGACTGTGACACTTCAGTACAGGAATCTGTCGCCGCAACAGCAGGAACAAACGGAATGGAGTGGGAAACTTCCGAGGCCATTGTTGTCCCCATCGACTTCTCCGGCATGTCCGTCACGGCAATTTCGAGTGCGCTGGAACTGGCTCATGACAGAGATCAGATTCACGTTCTGCATGTCGTCCCGGTGCTGGACCAGATCGCTCCTGACATCGGACATCTGGCAGTTCCAACTGACGCTGATCGGCAGGATTCGGTTCGTGAACACTTTGCTGAATTCCTGTCACAACACGGTTTTCCGGGACTGCGGCAGGTCGTGCGGCACGGCAAACCGGGCTCCGATATTGCTGATTACGCGAAAGAAATATCAGCGGGCCTGATTGTGATTTCGTCACATGGCTATGGAGGCGTCAAGCGGCTGCTGCTGGGTTCCGTCACGGAAGCCGTCGTCCGCCGGGCGGAATGCCCGGTTCTGGTCATTCGCAGACCCGATGCCGAATAGCTCGCATGCACCGACTTTTCCTTCGCACCTGTTGACGGTAAAATTTCGCTGCTCGGTTTCCCTCCCCTCCACTGAAGGTTCGGTCCATGACACATTCTGACTGCTCGCGACGGTCCTTTCTGCAATCCTCATCGGCAGCCACGCTGGCAGCGGCGCTGACGGTGGGCCACACTTCCTCAGCTGCCGTACCAACGGCACCCGACACCCTGAAAGGACGTCTGTACAAGACGTTGAAGATTGGCATGGTCCGCGTTGACGGTTCCCTGACCGACAGATTCAGGGCGGCAAAGACGGCGGGGTTTGACGGAATAGAATTGAACGCGCCAGGTGCAGACGTTGCAGAAGCGAAGACGGCCATCAAAGAATCGGGTCTGCCGGTTGACGGCACAGTGAATTCAACGCATTGGAAAATTCGCCACACGGATCCGGATCCGACTGTCCGAGCGAAGGCGCTTGAGTCGCTGAAAGGAGCGTTACGCTTTACGCATGCTGTGGGTGGCGACACGGCACTGCTGGTCATCGGCCACGGCAAAGACGGTACGGAAGAGGAAATCTGGAAACGGTCGATGGAAAACATTTCTCTGGCAGTCCCATTGGCAGCAGAGCTGAAGATTCACATTGCCATCGAAAACGTCTGGAATCACTTCCTGTACGACCATCAGGGCGACTCGAAGCAAACTGCGGACAAGTTTGTGAAGTACGTCGACGAACTCGATTCTCCGTGGGTCGGAATGCAGTTCGACATTGGCAACCATTGGAAATATGGCAGCATGGGCGACTGGATTCGTCAATTGGGTCCGCGTATCGTTAAACTGGATTTGAAAGGTTTTTCTCGCGAGAAAGATTCGTTCACAAAGATCGGTGAAGGCGATCTGGACTGGGCGGACGTTCGCAAAGCCCTGCTGGAAATCAACTTCAAGGGATGGGCAGCTGCGGAAGTCGGTGGAGGCGGCCCCGATCGACTGAAGGAAGTTTCCGACAATATGGACAAGGCGTTCGGTTTGGTTTAGCAGAACCGACACGAACTTCTTTCTCCGCGGGGGCGATACGACGTACTCGCATTTCTCTGAATGACCAACAGGAACAGCCGGGCGGCTTTCATGCGACGGCTCAAACAGCGTACGGGCCAGCCCCATCGGGAATTTGAATGACCACCACGTCTCTTGACGATCTTTCCGCTGCTATTGCGAAGAACGAACTTTCTGTCAGTCCCCAGGATTGCGAACGCCTGTGTCGATACACTGAGCTGCTCTGGGACTGGAATACCAGAATTAACCTGACGCGGCACACGGACGTCGATTCCTTTGTCTCCCGGGACCTGATTGATACGCTGCAGCTTTCGGCGCACATCAATTCCGGTCAGTCCGTTCTGGACGTGGGGTCAGGTGGCGGAGTGCCGGGAATTCCGCTGGCCATTCTTCGTCCGGACCTGACGATTGCCCTGGCGGAATCCACCGGCAAGAAGGCCAATGTCCTGACAACCATTGTGCAGAAAACAGACCTGGACATCACCGTGTATGCCGCGCGAGCTGAAGACGTTTTGAAGAAGCAGAAGTTTGACGTCCTGACGGCTCGGGCAGTGGCACCGATCCGCAAACTGTTGTTCTGGCTGCAGAGACGATCCGGCGCCTTCGGTCGGCTGATGATGATCAAGGGACCACGTTGGGTGGCGGAACGGGACGAGGCGGAAGCGGAGGGACTTCTGGAAAACGTTGCCCTGGAGGTCATTGGCGAATATCGAACGCCTGGACACGACAGCAACAGCGTAATTCTTTCCGTGACGTACAATCGCTGATGAACTGGTCAGACCTCATGTCGTCGACATCAACTCGCGTTCGCCTTTCCACGGTGCTCGTTCTGTTCCTCGAATCACCTTGCCGCCCTCCGCTTCGCGGTACAACACGCGCGTGATGCGGAAACCGAGTGACTGGTACAGACGCACAGCCACTCGATTAAGTGCGGTCACTTCCAGAGACGCACAGGTCAGCCCCTGTTGCCGGAAGCCTTCCAGACTCTTCAGTACGATCGCTTTCCCCAGACCATTGCCACGGTGTTCCGGAACAATACCCACGTTCTGTATAGACCCAACACCACCAGCGCGGCAGATCCCCTGAATCGTGCCGCAGTCATCCGCCGGCCAGGATGGTTCCGGTTGAAAGGCTGCCATCCACGTGGCCTCGGAACAGAATTTCGGCTGCCTTCCAATGTCGGTGATCAGACGACGGCACCCATCAATCTGGCTAAGACACGTGAACACTCTGCCATCCAGTTCTTCACGAAACGACCGCCATTTTACCTGGGCATGTCGCTCGGAAAGGATCGGTCGCCACGCCAGCCAGCGATAACCGTCAGGAAGAACGGCGGCCGGCAGTTCAGCGAAGCGGAAGTCCAGCTCCATGCGAAAACGTTTGTAGCGTTGCTGTGCCATCTGGTCCTTCTGGCCAAAACCGGAAACAACGTCTGAATCCGGGTGGGACCGAGGTATGGGGTGACAGGTTTCGCGGCTCAAAACAGAGCCGGATTATTGTATCAGGAAGCGGATTGATGTCCCCCTGAATTGAACGCAGATTTGCGGTTCTGTTGTTTTCCTTTGCGATGCTGAGCTACTTTGACGACCGGATGGTGGAGAAGTCAAGGTTCGAGCTGCCGGCCCCACGATCGCCCTGCGGCGGGTGAGGCAATAAATGGTCAATAAATTGGAATGAGGGAACGGGGTTGAACGGAGGAACGCGGGACACCCCGGGAGCTCCCTTCGCAGACTCAGTCCAGCCCCGGCCTGCCGCCGCAAGACGCTGGCCACGAGTGAAAACACTGCCAATCATCGACGGCTTCCGCCGTGCCGCTCGCAGGAACAGACGTGTCCGGACCGCCGTGCTAGACGTCTTTTCGCAGAACACGGAACGCGTTAAGATCGTGCGGCTGTGAACAGGGTGGTCGAACGGTCCGGACGACCGTGGATAACGGTGTGCTTTTCACGACAAAGGAAGACATGTGAAAACGTTTGACAACAAAACCGTATTTCTGACAGGAGCGGCTTCCGGAATCGGGCGTGAACTCGCGCTGCAACTTTCGTCGCTGGGATGCAATCTGTACCTGGTCGATATTGACGAAACCGGACTGCGTGACGTGGCCGAGACGATTGGACAGAAGGTCCAGGTCCGAACGCGAGTCTGTGATCTTGCTGATCCTGCCGCGATCAGCAGCATGCTTCTCGATTTTGACCGGAATGCAGATGTGATCGATGTGTTGATCAACAACGCCGGCGTTTTGTACTACGGCCCGACGCATGCGATGAGTCAGGATCAGTGGGACTGGGTCATGAAGATCAACCTGCTGGCGGCGATCCAGATCACCAATCACTTTCTACCACAGCTGATGGAGCGTCCCGATGCTCACATCGCCAACATGTGCAGTATTTCGGGTATGGTCGCAGGCGGACGCTTCGCAGCGTATCATACCAGCAAGTTCGGCCTGATCGGTTTCACTGAGGCTCTTCGGGCTGAGTACGGTCGCATGGGCATTGGCGTTACGGCTATCTGTCCGGGGCCGGTGCGAACCAGGCTCTACGAGGCGGGTGTCGCAAAGGAAAACGGACGCGTGCCGACCCCTCCTGCCTTTCTTTGTGCTTCTGCAGCGCGAGTGGCCGCACTGACCGTTAAGGCGATCCGGCGAAACCGACGGCAGATAGTGATTACTCCGATGGCACACGGGCTGTTTCAGCTGAAGCGATTTGCCCCGGGGTTGATTGATTTTGCCAACCAGTTCAGCCGCAAAAAGAAGCGGCGACTGGCAGAATTGCAGCAGAAAGAACTTGAGCGTCTGGCGTCGAAGGCCGATCCAGAGGATGTAAATTTGCGACGCGTTGCGTAAGAATCAAAGAAAGTAATTGAGAATCATGAGTCGTTCCATGGAGAAGATCGTCGCACTCTGCAAGCGGCGCGGTTTCGTCTTTCAGAACTCGGAAATCTACGGTGGCCAAAACGGATTTTGGGATTACGGCCCGCTGGGCACAGAACTGAAGCGCAACGTTCGTAACAGCTGGTATCACGACATGGTCTCGGCTCACAACGAGCTGCTGCAGCCCGCAGAAGCACCGTCGAAGTACCAGATGGTCGGCGTGGAAACGGCGTTGATCATGCACCCGCAGGTCTGGAAATGTTCGGGTCATTACGATCTGTTCCACGACATGATGGTGGACTGCAGGGAAACCAGAAGCCGCTTCCGCCTGGATCAGGTTCGAATCCGCTGGGTGTCGTGCGACGGTCAGTCGATCAAACAGGAAAACACGGACACCGAACTGTCGCGAATCGCGGTCGCTACAACGGAAGAGGATTTTGCGGAAGATCTTGTCGTGCAGGCGCTCCGAGCCTTCGGCATGAAGAAAAAGTATGCCGGCAAACTGCAGTGGGACGGTGGTGCGACGACGCTTGATCAGATCGATGTATCAGAATTTGCCGATGTGGTGGCTCCCGGTGCCACCAAGGCCGGGACGTTGACGGATCCCCGCGAATTCAACCTGATGATGAAAACCATCATCGGCGCACTGGGAACGGACGATGACGCGGCATACCTTCGTCCGGAGACGGCTCAGGGTATCTTTGTTAACTTCAAGAACGTCGTGGACAGCAGCCGCGTAAAGCTACCGTTCGGTATTTGCCAGGTCGGCAAAAGTTTCCGCAACGAGATCACTCCGCGAAACTTCACGTTTCGGTCTCGCGAATTTGAACAGATGGAGATCGAATTTTTCTGTCGGCCGGATGCGTCTCCTGGCTGGTACACTTATTGGCGAGATCGTCGGTATCAGTGGTATCTGGATCTGGGCATCAGCAGGGATCGCCTGATTCTGCGCGACCATCATGCCGCAGAACTAGCTCATTACTCTGTCGGGACAGCCGACATCGAATACGCGTTTCCGTTTCTTGATGAAGGCGAATATGGCGAACTTGAGGGGATCGCTCACCGAGGTGACTTTGACCTGCGTTCGCACATGGAAGGCAAGCTTACAAAGGATGAGAACGGTGAACTGGTACCGGAACTGAACGAACATGGTCAGCCAAGACATCGTGGCAGCGGCAAGGATCTGAGTTACTTTGACGACCAGGCCAAAGAACGATTCATCCCGCACGTCATCGAACCGTCCGCCGGTGCCGACCGGGCAACTCTGGCATTCCTGTGTGACGCCTACCACGAAGATCAGCAACCGGATGAAAAGGGCAAACTGCAGGAACGACTGGTAATGAAGTTCCATCCGCGACTGGCTCCCGTGAAAGCCGCTGTTTTTCCACTAATCAAGAAGCAAGGCATGCCTGAAAAGGCGGCCGAAGTTTTTGGTGCTCTGAAGGCTGCGGGACTCAACTGTCAATATGACCAACAGGGTGCGATCGGCCGTCGTTATCGCAGACAGGACGAAATTGGAACGCCGTACTGCATCACCATCGACGGTGACACGATGACGGATGGCACTGTTACCATTCGTGATCGGGACACATTGGTGCAGGATCGCATCCCCGCAGACCGTGTGGCTGAGGAGGTCACCGCACGTCTTAATTCGTGACCGGCCGATAAGCGACAGCTACGCCGCAGACAGTGCCTGTTCCGCAGAACTCAGGACGTGCACAGGACAACCTACACAGCGACGTGCATGGCCGACACCTGTTGCTGTCGGTGCTGCGCGAAGTCGTTCTTAAGGACATCGGCCTGGCACGCGCACAACGGCTGACTACGCCGGAAAAGCAGGTTTGCTGATTCATCGCCAGATTCGTTGGTGGAATTTCACACCGACATTTGTGAACATGTGTGCCGTCCGCCCCCTTGAATGCCGGACGTTTCCCTCCACACGCTTCTCCTTTATTCACGGAGTCGTTCCCAGTGCGATTAGTCCCTCCCTCTATCTGTGTTCTATTCTGTGCTGCGGTATCCGCTCACGCAGCTGACCTGGCAAAGCCCGTCGCCAGCACGACGGTCATCACGGCAGATACCCCCGGCCATCAACAGGCAATCCAGGCCGACATCACCGGCGCCAAAGATCTGTACCTTGTCGTGACGGACGCAGGTAATGGATTCGCCTGTGACTGGGCCGACTGGATTGAACCGAAACTGGCTGGGCCACGGGGCGAAATCAGTTTGACGAGCCTGAAATGGCAGTCGGCGACAACTCAATGGGGAGAAGTCTCAGTCGGAAAAAACGCCGGTGGTCATCCGCTGGCTGTCGCAGGCATTGCCGTCAAAGATGGCATCGGCACTCATGCCAATTCCGTCATCCACTACAAACTTCCCGACGGTTACACGAAGTTCACGGCAATCGGTGGTCTGGACAACGGCGGCAGCGATCAGGGCGGTGGAGCGAGCATCCATTTTGCGGTCTATACCAAACGGCCTCCAGCGCAGGGGGCCGGTGCAGAAGGCATTCGTGATCCGGAAAGTGCAGTTGCCAGTCTGGACGTTCCTGATGATCTGGAAGCCAGGTTGTTTGCCTCCGAACCTATGCTGCTGAGTCCATCGAATATTGATGTCGATCATTTGGGCCGCATCTGGGTTTGTGAAGTTGTCAACTACCGACGATTTGCCAACAAGAATAATCCCGATCGGGAAGCAGGTGACCGCATCCTGGTTCTGGAGGACACCGACGGTGACAGTGTTGCCGACAGGCAGACAGTTTTCTATCAGGGGCGAGACATCGATTCGGCACACGGGGTCTGTGTGCTTGGCAATCGAGTCATCGTGTCTGCCGGTGAGAACGTGTTCAACTTCTACGACGACGACGGCGACCTGAAAGCGGATCGCAAAGAAGTGATGTTTACGGGAATCAAGGGTTCTCAGCACGATCACGGCATTCACAGTTTCACGTTTGGTGCCGACGGGCGGCTGTACTTCAATTTCGGCAACAACGGCAAAGAACTGCACCGCCCGGATGGTTCGTTTGTCATAGACGAGTCAGGCCGGGAAGTTCTGGCTGATCGTCAGCCGTATCAGGAAGGCATGGCGTTTCGCTGCGAAATTGACGGCAGCAAAGTCGACACGCTGGGCTGGAATTTTCGAAACAACTGGGAACTGTGTGTCGACAGCTTCGGCACAGTCTGGCAGTCCGACAATGACGACGATGGCAACAAAGGTGTTCGCATCAATTTTGTAATGGAATACGGCAACTATGGTTACAAGGACGAGTTCACCGGAGCCGGCTGGCGAGAACATCGCACAGGCTGGGAGGACGAAATTCCACATCGCCACTGGCACCTGAACGATCCCGGCGTTGTTCCCAACCTGCTGCAGACAGGAGCCGGTTCGCCCACCGGAATTATTTGTTACGAAGGTAATCTGCTGCCACAGCGATTTCACAACCAGCTGATCCATTGTGACGCCGGGCCCAACGTCGTCCGCAGCTATGCCGTCACAGACGACGGCGCCGGCTACAGCGCTAAGACCAACGACATCCTGACGGGGACTCGCGACCAGTGGTTCCGTCCGTCAGATGTCTGTGTGGCTCCCGATGGATCGCTGATCGTGGCAGACTGGTACGATCCCGGCGTGGGCGGCCATCGTCAGGGCGATGTCGATCGTGGTCGTCTGTTTCGAGTGGCTCCGGCGGGGACAGCGTACACCGTGCCTCAGTCCGACTTCAGCACTATTGAAGGAGCAGCCAGGGCGTTGCTGAGTTCAAACGTCGCCACGCGTTATCTGGCGTTTCAGAAGCTGAAGGCATCCGGCGCGGCGGCCGAACCAGTACTGGCGAAGATGTTCAAAAGCGACCCAAATCAGCGATTTCGAGCGAGAGCCCTGTGGCTGCTGGGACAGATCGATGGCCAGACGCAGAAATATGTTGCAGCGGCCATCTCAGACAAAGACAGCAATATTCGTATTGCCGGACTACGATTGGCTCGACGCATGGAAGGTTCTATTACCGACACAGTTGAAAAACTCATCGATGACATATCGCCGCAGGTTCGCCGCGAGTGTGCGATTGCCCTGCGACACTGCGATTCGACTTCGAAGCCCGAACTTTGGGGCAGGCTGGCGGTACAGCTTCCGTCACATGACCGCTGGTATCTGGAGGCGCTCGGTCTGGCGGCAGAAGGCAGTTGGGATGATTGCATGGCTGGCTACGCAAAAGCGGCGGCAGCCCAGGGCACAACCGACATGAAAACGGTTGCCAGCCTGACGTGGAGAAGTCGAGGAAGTCTATCTGCAAAAGGCATCGTGAATCAGATCATTGGCTTTGCAGCGACCGCAAAATCTGATTCCAACGCTCAGCATCTTGTGACGTTCTTCAGGGCTCTGGATTTTCAGCCTAAGGACGTCGTTGCAAACGAAGTAAATCGGCTGATTGCAAAACAGACGCTGAAGAACTTCAAGGGTGAAGCGGCGCCCGTTGTGATTGCCGAATCATTGCAACGGCTGGGAACGACTGACTTCTCAACCAATCCCGATGCCAAAGCTGCTCTCGACCAGGCGCTGACCGATCTTCAGGGAACCTCACAGTACATTCAACTGATCGAAAGATTCAAACTGGCCGATCGGTACAGTGATGTTCTGAGTATCGCTCAGGCGCACCCGGCCGAGCAAATCGGGGTTGAGGCAGTGCGATCGCTGCTTCGCGGCAAGCAGTGGAACCTGTTGACAGCGTCGTTGAAGGATAAAGAGGTGAAGGCTGCGACGGCGACTGCTCAGGTTATGGGCAATTCGCTGGAAAGCTCCGTCGCCGGCGTCCTGATGAGAGTGATCACTGATGCGTCCGTGGCAATTGACGTGCGTCGTGAGTGCGTACGAGCGGCCGCGAAAGTTCAGCACGCCGCACAGGAGCTCGGCAAACTAATCACTTCAAAGAAGCTGGACACGGAGCTGAATCCGGTCGCCGCCGCCGCACTGCATGCAGCGTCTTCGCGCGGCACTCGTGAACTGGCCAACACCCTTTTCCCACTGCCACCAGGCAAGGAAGGCAAACCACTGCCTCCCATCACTCACCTGCTCACGATGAAAGGCGATGCAAAGAACGGGCGACTGATCTACAACACCACCGGCACCTGTCACAAGTGCCACATCGTCAATAAGATCGGTCGTGAATTCGGCCCGGACCTGTCTGAAATTGGCAGCAAACTCAGCCCGCAGGCCATGTTTGAATCCATTATCTATCCGAGTGCAGGCATCAGTCACAACTACGAAGCCTACACACTTGTGTTGACGTCCGGCACGACGGTCAATGGCCTGATCACCAGCGAAACGGATAACAGCGTCAACATCAAGAGTGATGACGCGATCGTGCGAACATTCAAAATGGCGGAAGTTGACGAAAAGATGAAGCAGAAGATCTCGCTGATGCCCGCTGATCTGCAGAAGGTCATGACGGCGCAGGAGATTGCGGACGTGGTTAATTACATGCAGACGCTGAAGAAGAAGTAACTCACTGGCCGCAGGGGTGTGCACACTCTCAGTCGCGGCAGCCCATGCCCGTCATATCAGACTTCGCTCGTCGGGTGCACATCCGAGCGGACTCCGCTCTGGAAACATTTTCATGCCGTCCGAATCCGTTTTGTTTCATCGCGTCGTTGCCGGTTTGGGCCTGTTCGTGATGATTGGTCTGGCGTGGTTGATGAGCAGTCACCGACGTCG
Organism: Fuerstiella sp.; assembly: GCA_024230215.1. Lineage (GTDB taxonomy): Bacteria > Planctomycetota > Planctomycetia > Planctomycetales > Planctomycetaceae > Fuerstiella. Next base: position 24,141 of record JAAERP010000429.1, read on the forward strand.
ATTTCCATGGCGTGTCGTCGTTGGTGGCCTGTTGACTCAGATTATTCTCGTCCGCCTGATTCTGGGAACGAAGCGTGGTCGATCCGTCTTTACCACGCTGGGAGACGGATTCGAGACTCTGCTGGGCTTTGTTGACGAAGGCTGCAGGCTTGTGTTCAGCGACAACTTCGCTGATTTCTATTTTGCGTTCCGCGTCCTTCCGACCATCATCTTCTTCTCGTCGCTGATGGCGGTGTTGTATCACCTGGGTGTGATGCAGCTGGTCGTCAGAATACTGGCGAAGGTGCTGCAGCGCACGCTGGGCACTTCCGGAGCCGAGAGCCTGTCCGCCGCCGCCAATATCTTTGTCGGTCAGACAGAAGCACCATTCGTCGTGCGGCCCTACATTCCGACGATGACACAGTCCGAACTCATGGCCATCATGACCGGTGGTTTTGCGACGGTCGCCGGCGGCGTAATGGCATTGTATATCGGTTGGGGAATCGACGCCGGGCATCTGATGACCGCCTCGGTAATATCAGCTCCAGCCGGTCTGTTGATTGCAAAAGTGATCATGCCGGAAACCGAAACACCGGCGACGTCAGGCGGGGCCAACGCCAAAATCACCATTGAAACTTCCAATCTGATCGAAGCCGCCACTCAGGGTGCATCGGAAGGTCTTAAACTGGCATTGAACGTCGGGGCCATGCTGATCGCGTTTATGGGCTTAATTGCTCTGGCGGACTTTCTGCTTAGCAGCTCGACCCTGTGGATCATGAATGAGCTATTCAGCATGCAGGCGGAACACGGCATCACACTGTCCATGATTTGTGGTTACCTGTTTTCTCCCATGGCATGGCTGATGGGAATCGAATGGAAAGACTGCATTAACGCCGGAGAACTGCTCGGCTGGAAGATGTTTGCTAACGAACTGATCGCCTACGACCGCATGCGCGAGATGATCCCGTCGGAAGCCGGTCCCGGGGGCATTTCTGAGCGGACGACCATCATCATGACGTATGCCCTGGCTGGTTTTTCAAGCTTTGCTTCCATTGGAATTCAGGTCGGAGGGATCGGTGGACTCTGTCCGGAACGTCGTTCCGATCTGGCCCGCCTCGGGCTTCGCGCAATGCTCGGCGGGACCCTGGCCTGCTGCATGACCGCCAGCGTGGCCGGAATCGTGATCGGCGCTGGTATCCCTACTCCATTTTGAACGCTGCCAGCCACTGGCAAGGCAGATGCTGCAGGCGGGCCTTTAGTCTTCCTGCTTCGCGAGCATTCCTGGCGATAACAAAACAGGTTGAGCCGCTGCCCGACATGAATACGGTGCGATCGGTCATCTGCCGCATGAGCGACATCAGTTCGGCCATCTGTGGATTCAGGTCCGTGGCAGCCAGGGTAAGACGATTGAAGGCAACTTCCTGCAGTGTCCCCATGCAACCGGACTGCACGGCGGCGACTGTATCGCCAACGTTCCTGCGTTCGGCGATACATGGAATATTAAGCCGGCCAAAAACTTCAGGTGTTGAATTCCCGGACGTCGGTCGAACAGCGACAAAATGAAAACACCCGCTCGGTTGAATGAGGGCAACCCGCTCTCCTCGCCCAGAGCATACCGCCGCAGGGCAGTCTTCCACAAAGAAGTTAACATCGCTGCCCAGCGAAGCGGCGATATCGTGCAGCGTCTGCTTTGGCAGCTTCAAGCCCCACAATTGATTCAGTCCCAGCAACGTTGTGGCCGCATTACTGGAACCTCCCGCCAGACCGGCTTCTGCAGGAATTCGTTTGTGCACGCTAATGGCAGCTCCCTGTCGTGTCTGAGTATGATCCCGCAATGCGTGAGCGGCTCGCAGAATGAGGTTGGAGTCGTCCAGGGGAAAACCGTCTGCCAGCGACGGCAAGGAATAATCAGCCAGCTGAAGCGTCACTTCTTCCGACGATGTCGCCTCAAATCGCAGCACGTCATGCAGACCGGTTCGCAGCATCACGGTCTCAAGCTCGTGAAAGCCATCGCCTCGCGCTCCGTGCACTTCCAGGAACACATTGATCTTGGCGGGTGAGCGAAGTTGAAGGGCCGAAGCCGTCGCGACACCGGGTTCGGGTGCGATTCGGGCGGGCAGCTGAGGGTTCATGAATTCAGTGCCTCAGTTGGCGAAGTTGGCGAAGAATCGTGCTCCCCCGTTGTAGAGTCCTTAGTTGCCCATTGCCAGATCGTCGCGAGAATTGTTCCGGTCAGCATGCATCCGAAGGTGTACAGGATGCAGGGAATGACCGCCGTTGATTCGCTGCCAAACAGCTGTTTTGCCAATGCAATACCGGCACCGGCGTTCTGCATGCCAACTTCCAGCGTCAGTGCCCGGCGCATCGGTTCGGGCAGTCGAAATGTAGCTCCGCCAAAGTAGCCCGCCAGGTAGCCTCCCGCGTTGACGACAGCAAGTGCCAGCAATAGTGCACCGCTGGCCTGCGTGACTCCGCTGCGATTTAAGGCGACCGCGATGGCGATAATGGCCAGAATCGACAGGTTTGCGACCGTGGACGCCGCAACATCGGCAAGTCTTCGAAAGCCCTCATGGAAACGATTCAGCAGGTGCCCGATCACAACGGGAAGCACGACCTGCAACACCAACAACTGGACGGCGTCCCACCCGTTGTATTCCACTTTGTCATCAACTGTCAGCCACAGCGCAATTGGCACAACGATGGGTGACAGCAGTGTGGCTGAAGTCGTCAGACTGACGGAATAACTGACATTTCCTCTGGCTGCCAGTGTCAGGACGTTGGACGCCATGGCGCCGGGCACGCATCCGACGATCAGAATTCCAGTGGCAATCTGCGGGTTTGGCTGCATCACCTGCACAATGGTCCACGCCAGTAAAGGCATGCTGAGGTACTGAATACAGGTGCCGATCAGTACGGTCGGCCAGCGACGCAGGATCTGATCAACCTCTTTGACCGGAAGAAGAGCACCAACACCAAACATCGTCAACACAATCAGCACATTGATCGCACGACCGCCGGCGGCGTGAAAAGGGTCGAAGCTCAGACCAAATTCCGGCCAGAAGAACGCAATGCCGGAAGACGCAATTAACCAAAACAAAATGTACCGCTGCAGCATGTTATTGATTCAGGTTGTCGATAAAGTAGTGCCTGAACGACAGACAGTGGAAAAGAGTATTCTCGTGCGTTTGAGCAGTTTTCAAGAGAATCTGATCGTGGGGCTCGTGGGATAGCGACTCTCGCAGGTGGCAAAACGTTCGCCGCGGCCACAAGTCAGCGTAATATGCTGCAGGACGCATGACGATACACAACAAGTTTCCTGGTCTGCCCCATTCCTTTTGACGGAGTGGGAACGCAACACCGTTTTTCTGATGACATATGCCCGGTAACTCATTTGGACAATTCTTTCGTATCACTACGGCCGGCGAAAGTCACGGACCAGGAAATGTCGTGATCATCGATGGAGTTCCGCCCGGAATTCCGATTTCCGTCGAGCATCTAATGGTCGATCTGGCACGACGAAGACCAGGGCAGAGCAAACTGACGACACAACGCCAGGAATCTGACGAACCCGAAATCCTGGCTGGCGTGTTCGAAGGCCGCACCACCGGAACCAGCATCGCGATCCTGGTGCGAAACACCGATCAGCGCAGCAGAGACTATTCCGACATCAAGGACAAGTATCGTCCGGGCCACGCTGACTACACCTATGACGCCCGCTACGGATTTCGGGATTACCGCGGCGGAGGCCGCAGCAGTGCTCGGGAAACCACAGCCCGGGTGGCCGCGGGAGTCATCGCCAAAAAGCTGATCGAACAGGAATTCGGCGGTAAAGTGGTCGGTTATGTTTGCCAGGTCGGCCACGTGACCGCAGATGTTACTGCTCCCCAGGACGTGACCGTCGCTCAGGTAGAACAGCTTCCCGACGGTTCCCCCAATATCGTCCGCTGTCCGGACTACGACGCCGCCGCAAAGATGATCGAAGTGATCGACGAAGTTCGCCAGGACACGGATTCCATTGGGGGTGTTTCCGAGATCGTTGCGACCGGAATCCCGGCCGGGTTGGGTGAGCCCGTTTTCGACAAGCTCAAAGCAGATCTCGCCAAAGCGTTGTTCAGCCTGCCAGCCGTTTTGGGAGTCGAATACGGGATTGGTTTTGGATGCGCAGAACTACGAGGCAGCCAGAATAACGACGTTTTCGAATCCAGAGACGGACGGATCACCACGGCTACAAATCGTCACGGCGGAATGCTGGGCGGCATCAGCTCCGGCTTGCCGATTGTTCTGCGAGCTGCAATCAAACCGACCAGCAGCCTGGCCAAAGAACAGCCGACAGTCATGCGCGACGGAACGGCCACGACCATCAGTACCAAAGGACGACACGATCCCTGCCTGCTGCCCCGCTTTGTTCCGATGGGGGAAGCGATGGTCGCCATCGTGCTGGCAGACCACTGGCTGCGTTGGAAAGCGACCAGGGGAATCGACAGCAGCTCATTCAACGATTCATCAGTACCGTGAATTCGACCAGCACCTGACGACGGTGGTCAGGTCGAGGGATTCTGGGCGTAGACATCTTCCAGATCGTCATAGGTGCAGATGTAGCCAGGTTGTCTGGAACGTTCCCGTTCCGCATCCAGAGCCGTGATGACAGCTGCCTGAATTTTTTCGCGACAGGCTGCGTTGATGGGATGGGCGATATCCGCAAACAGTCGCGAACGCGTTTGGCCGCTGTTGTCTGCAGCGACCCGTTGCCCGCAACCGTTGCAGTGTCGCGCTCTAACTTCGTTCTTCCACGAACAGCTGGGACACTTGATCATCAGCTTGCGACTTGGCATCGCGATGAACGGCCCCTTCAGCCCTTCGATCACCTTCAGATCGCGAACTACGAATTCGCCGTCCAGCGTAATGGAACAGAAGGCCTGTAATCGATCGTCGTTGTCGTCCATCAACTTGATACGGACTTCTGTGACTTCCACCTACGGATTCCTTCCGGTTCCGGAACTTGATCTGTCGGCGTCGCCGCCCCAACCACCGATTTGTGTTTTTCAGCCGCCTACGGATCCTGCTGAAGGTAGATCAAAGGAGGACTCTGGCACTGGTTTCGGAGCAGCCATTTCAACTACATCGCAGAGCACAAACAAGTAAGAACACACGAGACACAGCGATGATAACGTCAATTCCTCATCAAGGCGGCAGAAACAGTAACAGATCAACGCAGTGTCCTGATGCAGATGGAAACTCGAACATTGTTCAGACCATTTTATAGCACATCAGGGCAATTCCGCACAACAAGAGGACATTTGTACACGTATATGCTATTGCAATATCGAGTACTTCGGAAACGCTGTCGATCCACTACGCGCCCCTGGGCGAATTTCGAATTTTGCGGAGACAGCCGTCGACGTCTGCTGGTTTCCGAACCAATGCACTCGGCGAACGTGCGGTCGCGTCACAACATTCAAACGCCGGGTAACGAGGTCATCCCGTCGACAATAGTCACGAGTCCTCGGCTGGCCGCCTGTGAACACATAGTTCACATCGTCACAGCGGCATCCTCCATCGTTCTGCTGCGAAACTATTCGCAAATCCCGTCAGACGCGAGTAGTGCACCACAGCGGGGGGGAATGACAAGCCTTAGAAGTCCACCGCCGATGTGATCCGGCCCCAACATGGCAGCGCCGGCCAGGACAACACTGACATCACCCGATGCATTCGCAGGCAGTTCAACGTTGACTTCGACAGAACCCGCATTGAAGGCACCAAACAACGATCCGGCTGCTGTGGCGATGCGGAAAACGACCGTGCTTGATTTCGCCACAACGACCCGGGGCTGTTCGGCTCTGCCCAATTGGTACCTGCTGCGAATGCGAATGCATGCCTGATACCAGTCGTACAATTCCATGTCCCAGCCATCGCGCTGCCACGGAAAGGCTTTTCGACAGTCGGGATCATGTCGACCGTCGAGTCCGATTTCGTCCCCGTAATAGATACACGGAGCCCTTGGAATCAGACACAGGAAGAGCCAGGCCATCTTCAGAGCAGCTCTGTCCCCTTTGCAGCAGGTCAGAAATCGCGGCATATCGTGGCTGTCCAGGAGATTCAGCTGGGCCGCCGTAATCTCCTGCGGATAGATTGAGCCGACTCGCTGAATTTCTGCGGCAAATTCAGGGCCATTGCAGCGTTGCACATGACTGAAGCTGGACGCTCGACGAACCTCGTCCAGGTCCAGATGATCACCGCCAAAGAATCCCAGGCAGGCCGCGGTCACCTGATAGTTCATCACCGCGTCCCACATGTCACCGTACAACCAGTGTTGCGCCTCTCCCCACACCTCTCCGACAATGTAAGCGTCCGGATTGACAGCTCTGACTCGTCGTCGAAACTCGCGCCAGAATTCATCATCCTCAATTTCATTGGCGACGTCCAGACGCCAGCCATCGATGCCAAATTCGACCCAGTACTCCGCAACCGCCCACAGAAACTCGCGAACCTCCGGACAGTCTGTGTTGAACTTTGGTAGCGCCGGAAGGTTCCACCACGCACCATACCCAATGGCCTCATAACTCCCCTGGCCGTTCGCCAATGAGTGAGCGGCGTCATCGGAGGGATACGCCTGAAACGGTTTGTGTCCTTCAAGGCGGTCCTGATCAAAGTGAAACCAGTCTTTAAACGGTGACGCCGCTCCATTTTCCAGCACGTGATGAAACTGCCAGAAACCGCGGCTGGCATGATTGAAGACGCCATCCAGAACAACCTTCAGACCACGTTCGTGAGCATCGTCAAGTAACTCTCGCAGCGCCTCGTTTCCGCCCAGCAGCGGGTCGACGTTGTAGTAATCATAGGTGTGATAGCGGTGGTTGGCGGCCGACGAAAAAATTGGGCAGAAGTAAATGGCCGTCACGCCCAGATCCTGCAGGTAATCCAGTTTCTGAGCGACTCCGTACAGATCGCCACCCTTAAAACCGAATGGTGTCGGCGCGACGTCCCACGGTTCAAGATGATTCACGGAAGTGATTCTACCACTGCGCGCGAAGCGATCCGGGAAAATCTGGTAGAAGACTGCGTCGCGCACCCAGTCCGGCGTGTCAATCGGCATTGCGGATGTCTTTCAAATGCGACATCAAACGACGCAACATGGTCCTTGCTCGACAAATCACGTTGGCTGGACACTGTCCGGAAGTTCGTCACTGTGGCCGGGTATGCACAGCATCATCGTCAGGCTCAGAGGTGGAACCTGAATTTCGATGCTCTGATCATAGCCGTGCGACGCGACATTTTTTGAATAGACACCGCCCTGATTACCGATGCCGGATCCGCCATACCATTCGGCGTCGGTGTTCATCAGTTCTTTGTAAAACCCACTGACCGGAACGCCGATCTGATAATCTGAATGTGGAGTCGGCGTCAGGTTAACAACAACAACCAGGCGTTCCGAAAGATCGACCGTCTGGCGGACGAACGCCAGAACGCAATTGGTCGTGTCGTCGCCCACGACCCAACGAAACCCATCAGAATGAGTGTCACTGCTGTAGAGCGTCGGCTGATTGCGGTACAGCCGGTTGAGGTCACAGACCAGACGGCGAACGCCCTCGTGTGTGTCAAATGTCCGCAGCGTCCAATCGACTTCGCCGTCATGATTCCATTCGTCCCACTGGCCGAATTCGCAACCCATGAACAGTAGTTTCTTTCCGGGAGCGGCATACTGCATCCCGTACAGCAGCCGCAGATTAGCGAACTGCTGCCACGTATCTCCGGACATCTGTGACAACAACGACTGTTTGCCGTGGACAACTTCGTCGTGGGACAAAGGCAGCATGAAGTTTTCGCTGAACGCATAGACACCGCGAAACGTCAGATCGTTCAGGTGCCAGACACGATGAATGGAGTCTCGCCGCATGAAACGGAGGGTGTCATTCATCCAGCCCATGTCCCACTTCATGGTGAACCCCAGACCGCCTGTGTAGACAGGGCGAGACACGCCTGGCCATGCCGTGGATTCTTCGGCAACCGTAAGAATGCCGGGAAATTCGGCGTGCAGGACCGTGTTGAAGTCACGCAGAAAGTCAATCGCCTCCAGGTTTTCACGGCCACCGTGTCGATTGGGAATCCACTGCCCCGAATCACGGGAATAGTCCAGATACAACATCGATGCAACTGCGTCGACTCGCAATCCGTCCACATGGTAAACATCGCACCAGAATCGCGCACTCGACAACAGGAACTCGGAAACCTCTCGTCTGCCATAGTTAAAGATCAGCGTGTTCCAGTCGGGATGATACCCGAGCCGCGGATCGGCGTGTTCGTAAAGATGAGTTCCATCGAACTGAGCAAGTCCGTATCCATCTGTCGGGAAATGGCCTGGAACCCAGTCCAGCAGCACACCGATATTATGCTGGTGCAGATAGTCGACGAAATACTGAAAATCGTGAGGCTGTCCAAAGCGACTGGTCGGTGCAAAATAGCCGGTCGTTTGATATCCCCACGAGCCGTCAAACGGATGCTCCGTCACGGGCATCAGCTGCACGTGAGTGTAGCCCGTTTCCACGATGTATTCCGTCAGCTGGTGAGCAAGTTCCCGGTAGTTGTGAAACAGTCGTCCGTCCTTCGGACGTTTCCATGATCCCGGGTGCAATTCATAAACCGACACAGGCGCCTCAAGCCAATTTGTCGAGTCTCGCAGCTTGATCCATTCCGAATCGTGCCACTGGAAGTCCCGCAGGCTCCAGATGACCGACGCTGTGCCCGGTCGCAATTCAGAATGAAAGGCGAATGGATCGGCTTTCTCAATGACCTGGCCGTGAGTCGTCTTGATCGCGTACTTGTACCGAGTCCCCGGAATCGCGCCGGCCACGAAACCTTCCCAGGTTCCGCTGTCGCTGGACTTCAGCACGTCACGGCCCTGGCTCCAGCCGTTTCCGTCGCTGATGACAGATACTTCCTGGGCATTGGGTGCCCACACTGCAAAGCGGACACCGCCCTCGACGATATGGGCTCCCAGGTGGCGGTACAGCGTTGTACGGTCAGCAGACAGATCGAATGTACATGGCGTGCCTGCTGAGGCTGATTCCGTGTCGCGACTGAGGCCGAAATCCGTACTCACTATGTCCACCCACTTCGAACAGTTGAAAATTTCCGGGCAATTGGCGCCCGTGGAGAGACAGACGCTGACGTATTATCGCGGCCAGCGTCTCGCATGTCCATTAACGACCCGGGATCGGCCAACGACGGGAAATTGCAGCTTTGGGTTTCACGATCCAGCCGCCCGTTGCTGCCTCAGTCGAGTAAAAAGTCGTGCAAATCGGGGCTCTGCGGATTGCCCTGCGTCCTTCGGCTCACCGTCTTCATGCTCCGCCCCGGCTAAGTCGCAAATCGTTGAAAGACGTGGCAGGCTCCGGACACCTTGTTTTTTCCGGGTGTCAGCATCGTGTAGTGGCTCCGGAAGCGGCAACGCAATGCTCTCAGCTCCGGCCGCCGGCCGCAGCATCTCCCGAGAAGGGACGATGGAAACTACACGGTCTCGAGCCTGTTGCAATAAATGTGGCGCGTAACCATCTTCGCGGGAGCCAATTCTCGCTGTCTCATTCGTATCTTCGACCAGCCGTTGCACATTGCCTGGCAATGGATCTGCCTGTCGACTTGTGAAGACGGTGCCTCCTGGCGGTCCGTCGCTCACTGACGCACGATCGGCGGATATCGTTGGGGGACTATCGACAGAAGTGATGTCCGCTGAAGTTGATGCGTCAGCAGAAACGGTCGGACGAACGATCAGATCGACGTCATCAATTTCGATGGGAAGAGCAGACAAACGGGGGCCTTCCAAATGGACGGCCGAATTCGAACCCGAGTCGTGATCTTCTTTCTGGTCTAAGCAAGCAGGTGTCGCAGCTGTACATCCCGAGATAGGCAGTAGCACCTGTTCGGCACACTCGTTCGTCTCATCGTTCACGAAGTCCAGTACCTGTTGTGCGGCATGGGCTGAGTCAGGTTCATCGACTGGCAATTCGACAGTCGGCTCCGAATCAACAATTCCGCGTGCAACATTGACACAGACGTCATCAATTTGTGCCTCGCTGTCCAGCAGCTGTTCGATCGTTCTGAATTCGTTCACCAGCTGTCCGTCAATCCACCCCTCGCTGTCTTCCTGAACGTCTTCTGCGACTTCCGACGCGGGGTCATCCGAACGGCGTGACTGCAACAATTCAACCGGTCCAATCTGCACCAGCATCTGCTGAATGTAGTCAATCGACTCATCCGGATGATCGGCGTCCAGTTCCGGCAAAGGTGCTTCGCTATCGAAATCGGCGGTTGCCACATCTGAGGTGTCAGGCAGACCTGGCCACGACTCCAATGGAAACGCCGTCGTCGGTTCGTCCATATCGGTGATTGGAATCGAAAAAACAGGTGCCACGCCCGTGATGTCAGGCGGCCAGACGGGAGTCTGCGAAACCTCAATCAGGCGTTTTCGTTGTATCTGCTCCGGCTCAACCGGCCGACCCAGTTCACACCACGTGTACCGATCAAATACCGGCGTGGCATTTGCCAAACGTGTCTGCGAAGAACTCTCCACGACCGACGCGATCAGTGGCGCAGGCCATGCACCAGCGGGTTCCCAGCGAGAATACCTGCCCAACGATGCGTCGACTGTTTCTGTCAGCTCAACCGGCAGAGAGGATGCGGCCTGGACTGTTGCATCTTCGGCATCCAGCTCCGAGTCGTCTTCTTCAGGCGATCGCTCGCCGCCGGCAAGCACAAGGTGATGCTCAAGACTCGCCGAGCTGGACGGCACTTCAACGTCGCGTTCGCCGAATGCGGTCTGTGTGCCATCAATTGCCTCAACAGGCATGACACCGAAGACGTCCGTATCGTGCGACGTCGTAGAGTCAGGGGGCTCTCCTGCCGCAAAAGCGGCACCAAGCGCCAATATGTCGTCGAGTGACGTGTGCGGTGACACCTCAGACTCGAATTCAGGATATTCGGACGTGCGATCAAAGAATTCGACCGCGTCGATCTCAATGGCACCAGCTGGCGCATCGTTTGTTTCGCTCAATTCAGCTTCGTCGTGATCGCAGGTGAGAGACAGCAATGATGGGTCAGTAGCGGCTTGTCCCGTTTCGACAATGTTGGCATCAGTTTCCGTAACCGTTTCCACCGCGGTTTCGACAACGACGGCCTCGCGTGGTGGTGCCTGAAATCCGATTTCGACCACGCCGGAACTATCGGAACTGTTCGACGATTCCAGGGGTGCTGATTCGCCGGGACCGCCGATTTCAATCACTCCGTTTGACGACGTCACACTGTCAGACCGGCTGGTTTCGCTCGGAAGTTCCGCGACCGAGGATTCGAGGTGGTCATCTTCCTCGTCCTCAACCAATGCCGATGCGTTCCACGCATACGGCAAATGCTGCAACCGCTGTAACGCCGACTTTACCACAGCGGCAGACACACGAACGTTCAGAGCATCCGCAGAGACTCTTGCGCCGCCGTCCTGGGCACTGTTGGGATTCTGTTCGCGGGATGCATGCTCATCGCATATGACCAGACACTCGTCGGCCAGCAGTCCCAGACACCGAGGGCTTCCGTCGGCGGCCGCAGTAATTCGCTCAATCGCCTCAGGTTCAAATATATCCCCCAGCACGCCACCCGAATTCCTGATCTGCAGGTCAAGGTATCGCACAGATTCATCGGATCGCAGGGGCTGCAGGAAAACGTGCGTACGAATCCGCTGCGCAAAGTCCGCCATTGTCGGCTCAGCAAGAGTTTCTTCCAGACTGAGCGGTCCGGTAATCAGCAGTCGCAGCAACTTGCGACCACCCGCTTCCTCCTCCAGCAGAGCCCGTAGTTCGGCAAAGACTTCCGACTCAACCAGATGGGCGTCATCCAACAAAACAACGATCGGCCCCCAGAAGTCGCACGCACGCTGCAGGCATTCAATGATGTCCCACCTTCGTACAGAGTTGGCAACACTGGCCGGCAGGTCAGTTTCATCAATGCTGTTGGCATTTTTCAGCGACCGGTGCAGCGAGTGAAGCAGTGCGGCTGCCGATCGAACAGCTCCGCCACGCAGAAACACGGTATGACTGTCGGTCTGCAGCGATCGACAGAGAAACTCCGCCGTCACAGTCTTACCGCAGCCGGACGGCCCGGTCAGAACGGCAACGCCAAGGTCAGACTTCAGCGCATGCAGAATCGCCGGAATGATTTCCCGGTGTGTCTCTGATTCAAAGAAGTCACCTTCCGTCAGGACTGGCTGAAAGGGTTTTCGGTGCAGACCAAAGTGGTGCTCGTACATCCGTGTATCCGTTCGTGAGCGTCAATCGTTTCGGCAATTTCTGCCGCGCTGATCTAACGCAGAGGTCGCCCTCGGCGGTATCCAGACGCAACAGTCCGAGAAGAAAGATCGATCCGGCAAAACCGGAATCTTGAGCACATCTGCCGGCGACGGCACGGTCACCTCAGACTACAACGCCGTACGTTGGTGCGTGACCGCCAAAGGCGGGGAAAACGGGGTCAGGTACCAAAAACCGGAACGGCCCGAAGGGTGCTTTGCATTTTTGGTACCTGACGCCCTTTTCCGGGGATTGCTTCCACGCTGACTTTTGCCTGTGACAAAGCGGTAGTGGCACTTCAAGAACACGAATTGGGGCAAGGCAGGGGCGTGTGGGGAAATACGCAGACCAAAGGCCGACGCTCCACCTTGGACTGTCCACCAGGAAACATCAGCACAGTCTTGCGTGGCCCGTCCAATCTGCCAGCGCCGACGTGGCAACACTACGAATAATCAGAAATATCCGCCGTAATATTGAAGGACCTGCCAAGGCGATTGAGGTCGTCCAGCAGACTCTGCAGGCTGAAGCCATCGGGCACGACAATTTTCATGAACATTTCAAAACCATCGCCATTTCGCGTGCGAATCGCATGCATTCCGGCGATGTCGATGCCGCAGATGGAAATTGCGGACGAAAGTTCCCGCAGAACGCCTGGCTGATTGTCGCCGCCAACACGCAAAGAATGTAGTTTTGCGGAAGTGGGATCCGACAACTCATCCCGCTCGGCTGCCGGTACCCTGAGATTGACATCAATGCCAAATGGGCGACACGTATCCTGCAGGTGGTCAGTAATGACGGTCGGATCAAGGTGCTCCGGAAACTCTGCAGAAAAGATCATCGTAAAGAAACCACGAACCACGGTCTGGCTGGCCTGGCGCAAGTCACCACCCAGTTCCTCCATCGCTTTTGTCACCGCGGAGAGAATCCCCACTCGATTCGGGGCGGTCATTGTGATGATGTACTCATTGGCCATGGATACGCGTCAACCGTCCTGCAGAGGGCATTACTGTGGGTTTGATGTACAAAGTTTTACCACATGACCATCCGGATCTGCCAGAAAGACCTGACCCCCTTTTCCGGCGAATGCTTCCACCCTAACTTTTGCCTGTGACAAAGCAGTAGTGGCATTCTGACGACAAACGACGCTCCGCACAATCGACTGGTCGAATGAGTTCATTTTTCAAAACCAGGAGTCCTTACGGCATCCTCACTGGCGGAACCGTGATCGCCAGACTGCTGATGCTGTCGAATTCGTCGCCGCCTGAACAGTAGCTCTTACGCGCGGTTCGCCGCATAAGCGTAACGCACAAGCGCGACTCGCCCATTCGTCGGATGACACACTCCTTCCGGATCTGCAACCCGGATTGATGCCACCGTCTCATTGACAGCAATAACTCTTCCACACAGCAGGCCAACACTTTCCGACCAACACTGTGACCGTCTGTAACGATTCTGCGGAAAGTAGTGATTGGATCAATCCCTTACTGCCGATGATGATGTCCAGAGGCAGTATCGGTCTGTCCTGAAACACCTGCAATCTCTGCCGGACCATCTGGTTGAGACGACGGCTGACATGTGACGAACTCGGCTTTGCGAACCGGATTTTTTTCCGGGGGCGACCACAGCAACGCAAGTTGTTGATTTGGTTCGCAGGCCGAGTCTCGTCTCAACTTCCCGTCCGAAGAGCACTTTGCAGGTGCCGCCCCACTGGGATCGATGGATTCTACAGCGGGCCCAACTGGATTGAACACGGAGGAGTAACGATGCGGAAACAACTCGCGATGATCGCGGCAATCTTTGTCGTGACGATTCTCAGCTCAAGCAACTACTGCAATGCAGCTCCGCCCGCCCAGCCTTCGGACTGGCAACGGTTCTATCACTATCCGTATGTTTATTATCCGCATTCGTTTCAACAGCCTCAGCAGTACAACAACATGTACTACAAGTATGCTCCATCAATGCGGATCCCGGTGTACAACAAGTCGTGGTACAATTTCTACCCAACGGAAAAGCCATACCATAGCGGACATCACTTTATTCTTGACGTCTTTTAATCCAGGGAACGTCAGGTCGCACAACGATCGACGTCAGACAGAATAAGAACAGCTGGTTCGACAGAACGGCAAACGACAAGAGCCTTGGGAATTGGATTCCCGAGGCTCTTTTTGTACGACG
>JAAERP010000430.1 GCA_024230215.1 Fuerstiella sp.
CTACCAGTCTGAGGAACCGGCAGCCGATGTGGCAATATGGTTATGGTTGGCACGATCAGAACGCGGAACCGCAGACAACTTTCCATCGCTTGGAGCATTGGACGGGGACGCAGTGGCAAGCGGGCAAGAAACTGCCTGATGCAGATTTGGGTTACACGCTTCTGCGAGCTGCGGGAGGGCATCCGGGCAGCGGCAGGAATGCAGTGATACGGAGGTGGACATCACCTGCCGATGGTGTTGTCACCATCACCGGGGTGCTGAGTCATCCATCTGAAAATGGTGATGGCGTTCGCGGACGTATTGTTTCCAGTGACGCGGGAAGATTGCACGGAGAATGGGTTGCCTACCATGGTAGTGCGCCCACGGTTGTCGAAGGATTTCAGATATCAGCCGGCGAAACAGTTGATTTCATTACCGATTGCCGTGAAGGGACTAATACGGATTCCTACGATTGGAAAACGACGATCGTTCTCCGCCAGAATGATGGTATTGAACACACGATGGTGTCGGAG
>JAAERP010000431.1 GCA_024230215.1 Fuerstiella sp.
GAGTACCGCTGACCGTCGACCAGCTTGGCGGCAGGCGCAAAACTTTCCGGGTCGAACAACCAGGTTATGACATCCACAGGTGCGGGCAACAAATCTTCGTCAGCATCCTCTGGTGGACCTGTCGCAGGATTGGCAACCAGAGCCGCTTCTGCCGGTGGAGCACCTGAGGCATCTGCTGCCACGGCGTCCGACAGCTCCGCCAATTCGTCGTCACTTTCTACCCATTCGTGAAGTGGATTGTTGCCGTCCCAGATCCAACGCGTCGTCCTGCCTCGAAAGGTCTTGCTGACCCGCCTTCCAATCGGATCGTACTCGAACGCCACCAATTCACCGTCAGGACGCCGGACGCTGTCCAGCATGCCGGCTGCGTTCCAGGTGTAGAGCCAGTCTCCCTGTGGTGTCGACTTGTGTGTCAGGTTGCCTTCCGCATCGTATTCGTAACGCGTCATTCCCTCGTCGCTTCGAGATTCCAGAATCTCGCCAGCCTGTCCGTACTTGCGATCGTTGCGGTTTTTGGTCCGGAAGAGGTTGCCCACTGCGTCCGGCATCCGCAGATCCACGACCCCGTCGCCATACGTGGCGGCCGCAAGGTTGCCGACATCGTCGTGTTCGAAGACGGTCGTGCCGTGGTGTGCATCGACGATGTTCTTCAATCGATCATTGGCATCCCAGACATATTTCACATCGCGAGCCGCCTGGGACCCGCCCAGAATTTCATGTCGCACCGGACGACCCAGCTTGTCTCGTTCCCAGCGGCTGCGAACTCCGCCGGGCAACGTGCGTTCCACTTCCAGCCCCATCTGGTCACGTTCAACACGGGCTTCCCATGCAGTCTGAGTGGGATCTTTCTGAGCGTCCTGATACTGCATGCCAGTGACGTCGCCCATCGCATTCCGGTCGATCCTCTGAATCGCGCCAAAGCACGAACGCATTTCTTTTCGCAGTCCGTGTTCATCATATTGGGAACTGACCCAGTAGTCGTCCTGCCATTCTTTCAGAATCCGGCCCTGTGGATCGCGTTCGAATTTCACGGCGCAGGAGTTGTTTTCGGCTTCAATCAGTTCTCCGTCTTCGCGATAGGCATAAGATTCTTCGGTACCATCACTGTGCTTTACTGCGATCACTCGACCGGCAGGATCGTATTCGTAAAACGTAATGAGTCCGGACGCTCGTTCCACTCGAATGACTCGACCAGCGTCATCGCGCGTGTAGACGCGGCGAATATCGTCGAAGCCGTATTCCCGAGCGACATCACCGCGTTCATCCAGATCGAAGCGATAGGCGTGGCCATGCTCATTGACGATACCGGTGAGATCTTCTTCGGTGTTGTATTTGAATTCAACAGTGGTCCCGGCTTCGCGACGGGTGGCCAGCCGGCCCATGCCCTGATACGTGAATCGCACGTCATGCTGCAGA
>JAAERP010000432.1 GCA_024230215.1 Fuerstiella sp.
GACCTGGTCAACAGCCGCATCTACTGGACCGACCACTACAGGACCAAGATGCATCGTTCGGGCCTGGACGGCACGTGCGGCACCGACATCGTCCCCGGATAGAGCAATCCCGTCGGCATCGCGTTAGACCTGGGCAACAGCCACATCTACTGGGCCGACTGGGACGCGCAGAAGATTCAGCGTTCGGGCCTGGACGGCTCGGGCGTCACCGACATCGTCACCGGTGTCTTTGCGCAGTACACCGGTCCCAGCGGCATCGCGTTGGACCTGCGGGACACCCAGGTTGTCCCCGAACCCTCCACCTTCGCTCTGCTTGGCATCGGCAGCATCTGCATGGGGTTCGCTGGAATTCGACGACGACGTAAGAACAAGGCTGCGTGACGGCCTCACTTGGCCCATCTCAAGCCCTGCCGGAAACGGTGGGGCTTTTTTCATGCGCGGACGGACCACCTCAGATGTCTTCGGTTGCCGCCATGCCGGGACGGCCATCCACCAGAATGGGACATCCTATCGGTCGACTCGGCCGAGGTCGTTTGCGAGGAGCGGCTTGGTGGTGTGGTGAAGTCGTTCGTGCCGTGGGCGGCTTGGACTGGATTGATCGTGTTCGCCGCTGACAATCTGCGAGGGCGATGTGCGCGTGCGGCCGTTGGCCACTACTTTCTCCACTTCAGTGCTTGAAAATGTCCGCGTCATCTGTCAGTTTCTGGCGTATTGGGTTCGCGATTCGATCGGTGAATCGCGGCCGCAGGCTCCGTCACATTATTTGTACCCGACGGGATGAACCACATCTGGCCCTACGACTTCTTCAGTGACCGGACCGAGGTCGGGCGATCGCTCAATGTGTTCGCTTACCGAAAGCAACCCCCTTCGATTCGGAGCGATTGAGCGCTCGCAACACCCGTTAACCCACGCGGCGCGAGACAGAGAGACAACCGAGAGTTTCGGCCGAAATTGGAGCGCTGGGGCGGCGTTCGGGTAGCCGAAGGATGTCGCGCGACGGGCCGAGATCGAGAGAAAGAGACTCGCCAGCGTGTCGCAAATTGTTGCGAGAACTGGCGATGGAACGCAGAAAGGCCGACACCTCTCGGCATCGGCCTTTCTATAACTCGGCGGTCTTCCAGTTTCGCAACCGGAAAAACAAGTGGCGGGGGCCGGATTTGAACCGACGACCTCGAGGTTATGAGCCTCGCGAGCTACCAGGCTGCTCCACCCCGCGACAATGTATTTACTGCGTTTCAAGGAAACGCGAATGTCGCTGATTTATCAGGTGTTTGGTCGCACAGGTTCTTTCCCCGTGCGAGGGTGAGGAAGTCTATCGGCAATCTGGCTGAATTCCAGCCACTTTTTCCGCGGATTTTCGATAACGCGCCAGTGTTCTGATTTGTGGTAAGGCCGTCTCGGCTGCCGGTAGCAGGCGGAACGCCTGTAGTACGCCGAACGCTGGCAACAGGCTGGCAGCCTGCACTACGACGGAAAGTCACGTCAGAACACTATTCGCCCGTGACAAGCCCAAGGTGCTGCAGTTTGCCACGGCATTCATCTCGTTCGCGGCTGCGTTTCAGTGGTACCCACTTTGGATCCTGAGCTGCCAGGAAGGCCTCATCAGAGAATGGTGGAGCCGCCCCGTTGGAGGATGCCGCCGATGTCAGACGCTGGATGACTTCCACATCCATCTTCGTCAGAAACATCGATTGCATGCGGTAGTCCTGAAACGCTTCCCAGACCACAGGAAACAACGGTGCGATAATCTGTTCACCGATGGTCGTGGCGTAGTCGCGGATTTCCTGCTGAGCGTGACTGTCCATCCGCAGGGCCAGAAAGTGCAGCAGATTGTGCAGATCAATCTTCCAATACGCTTCGGTATACGTGGCCAGCGGCAAATCTTTGCGGGCCTGTTCCCGTGCCACACCAGAATCGATGCGTTCCTGATAGACAGACCGCATTTGGTTTTGCAGTTCGGTTTCCTGATCAGTCAGCTTCTGCCCAAGTTCTGTGGGCAGGAGATCTCCACTTCCCTGGCGATTGGATTCTGCCTGAGTTCTCCATTCGTCCACGGGCGTTGTCTGAGTCGCATCGATGGCCAGAGAATACCGCGTGCTGTACTCGTTGACGTTGGCCGTCCGATGGCGAATCCACTGTCGCCAGCAATCCATAGGGACACGAACCAGGAATTTGATCTCGGCCATTTCGAACGGCGTCGTATGTCTGTGCCGTAACAGATATCGAATCAACGTGCGATCATCACTGACTTTCTTCGTGCCTTCGCCGTAGCTGACGCGAGCCGCCTGCACGACGCTGCTGTCGTCGCCCATGACATCCACCAGACAGACAAAGCCATCGTTCAGTACGGGAAACTTCTTCCATCGCAGATCGTTGACCTGATTGAGCCGTTCTGCAGCCGATTGCGGGACTTCTGATGACATTCTGATCTTCTTTAACAGCGAAAAGGGCGTATTTCGGGGAAGTTAGAGGGGCGGGAGTCTTTCTTCGGGCTCCGATGGTATCCCGTGTGGCGGACGTCACGGCATCGACAATGGCCGAACTTTTCAATTCGCGTTCAAAAAAGACTCCCGACCCTTTTCGTCTCACAGGCTGGTGAGGTGACGAGCGGCAATGTATTGTTTGCAGAGCTTAAATTCCAATTGGTTGGCTGAGGAAGTAAGAGGGTCGGAAGTCTTTTTTCACGCTCCGATGGTATCCCGTGTGGCGGGCGTTACGGCATCGACAAGGGCTGAAGTTTTCAATTCGCGTTCAAGAGAGACTCCCGACCCTTTCCGTCTCACCAAGGAGCCGCCGTTTCGGGCACAACGCCCCGGCGGCTGACGAAAGGCCGGAACGATGTTTTATACGTGGATGGATCAGACCCCCGTCGGGCGACTCTTCCTGGCGGGCGACCCTGTCGGGCTACGGTATTTGTTGTTCGACAACGAATCCATGACCGAGCGGTATTCTATTCCGTGGCACGAGTGGGAGCAGAACGCTGAAAAGCTGAAAGAGCCCGTTGAGCAGCTGGAGGCGTATTTCGCCGGACGGCTGAAATGCTTCGATTTTCCCGTTGCTGGCGAGGGCACGGACTTCCAGAAGCGAGTCTGGAACGCGTTGCGCGACATTCCGTACGGAGAAACGGCCAGTTACGGAGATATTGCCCAGGTCATCGGCCAGCCGACCGCGTCGCGCGCTGTCGGCATGGCGAATGGCCGCAATCCGGTCTCGATCGTCGTGCCGTGTCACCGAATTATTGGAACCAGCGGAAGACTGGTTGGCTACGGTGGCGGTCTGGAACGCAAAAAGAGTCTGCTGCGACTTGAGGGTGTTGCTGTTTGATTCGGAGGTGAGGCGGCACAAGTCGTGTTCGGGCGGATAGTCCCGTTGAATCCCCCCCACCACCGAATAAGCTCCCGACCCACTGCCCCGGGTCTCTTACTGAGAATCCGCAGGTATCTTTGCAACCGACTTCGGTGCGACGAGTTCGTTATACAGTTCTGGCCTGCGTTGACGAAAATTGCGACTGTTGCGTCGTGTCTGGCGAATGCGTTTCAGATTGATGGTGGCTGAAATGTACGACTCCGTCTTGTCCGGACAGCGGTCGACGATGCGAACAGGCCAGTCGCCGATCATGGTGCCGCTGCCGTATGCCTGATTCGTAGCGATCATTCCCACATGACTCTGAAACATGGTTGTCTTCATAATGAAGTCTTCCACTGAGCCACCTCGACCATTGATCCAGACGATCAGCTCAGCTCCCTTGAGTGACAGTACGCGGGCCGGTTCCGGAAACCACCCGTCGTAACACGTCATAATTCCGATCGTTCCGAAATCGAGCTCAAAGACCGGCAGGTTTGTCCCCTCTTCCATGATCCATTCCGGATCGTTGCGGATCATCCAGTCTCGCGTCTTGCCTGCGGGAGGTCTCGCCCATGGAGGATCGCCATCGTAGTGGTCGATCGCTCCGTGAGTCTTGTGATAGCGACCGGAGATTTTCCCACTGCGATCGAACAGCAGGGCTGTATTAGCAAACGTGCCATCAGCGTAGACTTCCCAACAGCCTACGATCACGTAGATATTGTTAGCGGCTGCCGCCGCCGAAATTCTTTCCGTATCAGGTCCCGGCACGGGGATATGCCCCAGTACATATTCCGGAAACACGACCAACTGAGCACCATCTTTTCCTGCTCGATCGACGTAAGGAATCAAATCACCTGTCGGATCGTATCCCGCCCGCGGGACATCACCCTTGTCGTAGCCGCTGATCTGAACAGCAGCCACTTTGACAGCGTCACGATTCAATTTACTCTGTTGCTGTCCGTGGCACGCGTTCCCGCACACAAGGATCAACACAACGCAGGACACGGCGGTCCGCGACATCAGAGATTGTCGATTCATAAAATCGGCTCCGGAAATTCTGTTAACCTGGTGGGTGAGCTTATGCGCGCTGGTCGCAGATCTGCATGTCGCCACCTACTGCCTCAGGGCCTCGTGTGATGCGGTCACTTCGCGGCGTCCGTGAAAATGCAGCAGCCGATGGTCCACCCAGTATGCCGACTAAACAAACCTTTGGACAGCAAAGCATACTGCCATCGTCGCGCAGACGTTTCGTCGGCCCTTTTGCAAAGTCAGGCATACCGCGCCAAACGCGAGGACATTCGCGTACTGGGGCAACAAAAAAGAAATCGGGCGAGTCATCAGCGGGATTGATGACTCGCCCGACAGAAACGCTGGCATTCACAGAAGAGCAGCTTTGACCAAGGAGGAGAGAACCAAAGCTGCGGCTCTTATCTGCGGGTCAGGAGTGACTCGTGGCCCTCTGTGACGGAATCAGAACAATTCCTTCTGCCCTGGGAAACCGGCCCATTGCGGGATGGATCCGGTCACCGCCTTGCGTTCCTGAGTGAGATGCTTTCGTTGAAAAGAGTTGTTGTCGCTGTTTCGATTATGACTCAACTGCGTTGCTTCAAAGCCCGGGCGGACCGATGAGGACAGATTCCCTCCGCCGATCAGCTCGACAGGATCCTGAACATCTGCAGCGGGTTGCCGTGAAATCCGGGCTGCCTGAGGCACGGTTGCTCGGCGGGGAGACGGTGCCTGGAAGGTTGCCGATCCGAACAGCGAAGAATCGCTCTGTACGGCACGGCCGCTGTCGGTACTCTGTTCGGCAGGTTGTCGAATGTCGTTTCCGGCGACGACGGTGGCCAGCCGTGTTCGTTGACCGCTGTCCGCCGTCCCCAACCACAGTGGAGCATTAGTCGCCGCGGGGCGCTGGGGCACTGATCTTTTGCTGACAGCGACATTCCGGCCGACGGGACGCGTTGTCGCCGACTTCGCATCGGGACTCTGCGATCTCACGGTTGCCTTTGACGAGTATTCATCCAGAATCGCCTGTCGAGCAACTCCTTGATTTCGTGTGCCGCGGCCAGTACCAGCAGCCCCGGCATCGGCGAGCATTTGTCCTTTGGAAGTCCTGAGTTTGGGCATCCCGGCCATCACCCAACCCTGCCAGTTCTTCTGCAACGAATCTACACCACCGTGGTGGTAGTTCGACTTGATCGCTTCTGTCCATCCCATGCGTTCGCCATCCGCCAGGAACTTCAGGTATCTTTGGCGACCTCCCTGTTGCAACAGAAAGTCTGCCAGAGCATATCCTTCCGCATACAAAATCAGCATCCTGCGATAGCCCGTGGGATACTCCTTCATCGTCAGCAGATTGCGAAGACTGATAAGTTCGCGGTCACTTTCGATGACCTGATTCAGAAGGCTCAGCTGCTTCATCTGTTCCGAGCGATCTTCAAACAGAGTGGCTGCTCCTTCGTCTGCCCAGCGTGGCAATGGTCGTCGAAAGTGGCTGGCGAAGATGGTATGATTGACTTCATGCGGCAGGACGGAATCCAGAATACGTTCCATCGATCCCTGTACGTACATGTTCCAGTTAACAACTTCTTTGCCCACGAATTGAAACGTGGTTTGGCCACCTGCACCCAGGGAGCCCGGGCGGACTTTCAGCTTGCACGGGCGATGCCAATTTGGAAGCGGTTTGCCCAGCCAGAATGTTGCCAGGTCCCGGCGATAGTTCTCAGCGGCCTTGCCGACGTCTTCCGCAATACCTGCGGTCGGCGCGGTGACAATGAAGTTGCGAGTTTGAAACGTAGCGCCCGTCGAAACGAACAAAGACAACGCGATCAAACTGAATCGCAGAATTGGAGCTTCCATGCTCGCCCTATGCGTGGGTCATCAAATCTTAGTCTGCGTGCAGCTATCTACCTGGCAGACGATCAAACACCGGCGAATCCTTTCCCAGTGACAGGTTCCTTCAGCAGCAAATGCCGAACCAGTCAGTCCAATCACCGTTCGAATTAAGCACATCTGTGCGCAATTCATTGCTCGCAAATGACTTACGCATCATGCAAATCGATTCTATTGAGGTAACGCAGTTCGAGATTCGGGCAAAACTTGCAGTTGTTACAAAGCATTCGGCGGAATTGTCGTTTCTACAGCTCCGAATTGGTCGGGATGCTGCCGATCGACGGGCCTGACGGCACTGTGCACCAATTGCTGGCCGAAAACGGCGGAATCCGACGATTTGTAAAACAGGCGCTGCCAACACTTACCGCGCCAACCGACGCGTCACACGGACCGATCTGAAATGATTCTCATACCCATTTTCTTTGTGCTGTTCGCCGGCTGGATGTTGTGGGGCTGGACGGTTGGTGAATCAAAGAACATAAAGTGGCTGCGGCGCTGGTGCGCACCGGTTTTCGTCGTCACCGTCGCGATTATGTCGGCGGGGGCTGGTGCATTTATTGCCCGAGCGGTCACCCGCAACGCCGTGCGAGAAGACATCACTAATCTGTTAACGACAATTGAACTGCGAATTCGAACGGGCGGCACGGACAAAGTCATCGCCGAACTTCAGATGCTGGACCGCAGCGATGACCCGGACGCGGACGCGTTCGACGCGCTGGACGATGTTGCTCAGATGGCAGAGAACCTGTCGATCAAGCGGCAGGACGTGGTCGAGGGGCCGCGACGCCTGGAAATGTATTAATTGGCTTGGCGGTTGATTACTGTGCCCTGGTAAATTTCAGAGCGGCAGTATCCTGCGGTGCAAAGCGGAATTCCCTGTCTGATACCCATGTCAGTTTTCCGACGAGGCGAACTCCGTCGCTTCCGGCCAGCGTCAGAGAACTATCCGTGATGCTGAACTTCCCCGACGTTTTTGTTTGCTTGCCGTTGTTGACGTACACCAGATTGAAGGTGCCGTCGGTCCTGAACGCGACCGCAAATGCTTCGGTGTCCGATCGAGCGGCTGACCATGTGCCATTGAGAGATTGCTGCGAACCGGAGTTCGGCAGCGTCTTCGGCACGGCCTGAGGTTTTGGTGCGTCCGGGCTGGTTCTATCCGAATCGGTACCCGTGTCAGCAACGGCCCAGATAGCCGAAGTCTCTTTCGCCAGGATCGCCAGTCGGTTGATTTCATCGCGAAGTTGCCGGCCGGTCAGACGGTTGCCGGTCATGAACGTGGACAGCTCGGTGCGTTGCCGTTTCGCACTGTAGGTAAACTGCGACGGTGCATGTTTCTGGCTGGCCGACATCAATTGCAACAGGGTTGCCGTCGACAGCTGTTGTTCGTCTTTCACGACGTTGAGTCCCAAACGTATTCCGATCGTCTTTTCGTTTTCGGAGATCGTCACAAGCACTGGAAACGTCCACAGGTCCAGTTGTCTGGTCGTCGTGACGGATCGGTTACCTTCTGTCCTGGCATCAAAACCAACCGACTTCAGCAACTCACGCAGTGTCTCTGCATTCGTGATCGCTTTGGGACGAGTTGTACCGGTGTTCGCGTCGTTAGCGGAGTTTGTCGCACTGTCAAACACGGCGTTTGTTCGGACGTCGGAGAATAGGTCGTCATCGTCAGCAACGGCCAGAGTCGTCGCTGTCATGATTATTGCAAAGGCTATTTTGTTCGATGAAAAAGACATAACAATACCTGCTGATTCTGAGTGCACTCGCTGGTTGGGAAGCCGTTTTGACAACGGATGTACCAACCAAAGCGTTGAACACCAGGCGTTGTTACATGCCCCGTCAGGATTTCCGGAACTTCGCCAGGAATCAGCAATTCGCCACGTCAACTCCGCCCTGCGCAGAACCGGTCAGGCTGCGACACTGGGTTGTGTCAGCATGCTGCTTGCCATCGTCAGGTCCATCCCGGTTCTTAGTGCGTCACAGATATCAATGACGTCTTTACGGTCAAGCTGCGTTGATAGCGGCAGGTTCAGAACTTCGGCAGATGCCTGTGCCGCCCGTGGAAAGTCTTCAGCGTGGCACGTTTCCTGTGGAAACGGGAAAAGAGTTCCGACGTCAATTCCGTGACTCCACAAGTGTTGACGTACGGCTTCTCGACCGTGTGCGGGAATGCGAACACAAAAATGGCTGAGCGCTGAAGAGTCATTCGCTGGCAGTTGTACCGAATCCGAGAACCCGCCAAGTTGTTTCCTGTATTCATCGGTCAACTGTATTCGTCGCTCGCTGAATGCATCTGATTTCGTCAGATTCTGCATTGACCGGATGACATGCAGCCGTGTGGGTGGACGTTGCCATTCGTGGGAGTTGATTGTGAATGGCGAGTTGTGATCTGCATTGTGAGTGTTTCGTTGTTGCTGGCGAGAGCGTAGCTGCCGATAGAGAATCGGTTCGTGAGCGATGGTTCGCAGAAGGAGACTCACGTTCCAACGGCAATGGTCCAGCCGGGTTGCTGAGGCGAGGTCCAGGTTGCGGCGTTGAAGCAGCATGGCAGCGGTATCGTCGCACTGAGTCAAAGCCATGCCGCCCCAGCCTGCGTAAAGTGATTTGCCGAGGCCGAAGCTAAGCACCGTGATGTCTGACCGTTGCATCCGCCGCATGTCAGCGGGTGCGGGAATGGCCATGGCCATGTCAAAGATTCGCAACTTTGCATCCTGCACCAGCGTTTGCGCGAGGTCCTGTGGTGAGAAGCGATGCCCGAACATTTCCGACAGAATCACGGTGCGGCAACCGGACGCCATGCCGGAACAATCCATCAGCAAGCTGTTGGGTGAGCAGTCCGCAAGGCGGACTGCTGGCTGGCACTCCATGACGGCATGATGGACGGCGCCGCAGTTGAACGCCGGACAAATGATTTCGGCGTCGCTGGTCATGTGAAACTGAATGGTGCGAGTGATTCCGTAGCGGGCTGACGGCAGCCAGACAGCGTGTCTCACGTCAAGCCGCTGCTGGTATTGTCGTTCCAACTGTTCGATGCCACCGCTGTCGAACAGGCCTCGAAGAGCCGTGCCAGCCAGTGCTGCTGAACCAAACGGTGGTCGATGGCGTGGAATCATCCGGCCTTCTTTCTGGCGAAGACCAGCGTCGTGGGAGCGATCGAGAGGCCAAAGCTGTGCCACAACAACGTCCCCATCGCGAACGCGGCACGGGCACTAAGCGGCGCCGAATCCGTGTGTTGCGCACCTCTGGGAGATGCTGACAGGATTTCAAAGCCGGCTTCTTCCACAGTTTTCAACAGACTCTTCAGCGGCATCGAAAAGCGATGATCGGCGATGGCTCGGCGAATGAGCTTCTTCGACATGCCGGGCGAAACAGACCCAACCAACCGACCAGTCGTGATGAAAGCAGACTTGGTGACGGCACGGATGACCAGCAGACCGTCGTCCCTGAGCAATTGGCGGGCCGCTCGCAGTTCGGCGGGTTGGTCCGGCCAGTAGATATGAGCATCAAGGACTGAGATGACATCGACGGGATTCTGTTCTGAGAACAGCGTGCAATCATTCAGCGAACAACACTGTTCTGCGCGAAAACCCAGCGACGAGACGTAGGCAACTGCTTCCGGAACGATATCGAGTCCGGCGCATTCGAAGCCCCGTTTTTCTGCTTCGACAAGGATGCCGCCGAACGAACAACCGACATCCAGGATCTTTGAACAACCGTATCCCAGCGACTCAATTTGACCGAGTGTCGCCTTGAAGCCGTTTTGCTTCAGGCGATTCAGTCGAGTACCTTCTGCTTCGTTGCCCCATGCCATGTGACGCGTGTGGTCAGTTTCGGCCACGTGGTCGTACTCACCCGTCATAAAGTACGTTGCACAACTGGAACATCGCGTCCATGGCGTTTCACCACGCCCGGAATCGAAAGTGTATTGACCGGAAGCGGTGGTGGTCGCACCGCAGGCAGGGCAGAAGTCCCCCGATTGATGTGGTGTTGATTCGTGCGTCAAGTCCGCACACTTCGCAATCTGGTCCTGCATGGCTCCATCCTTTGAGCGGCGGGCATGGCCCAATACGTGAATGAGGAATCCGTTACAGATTCCGCGACACATTTAGGTTTGGTGTAATAGTCTTTCCCGGCCCTTCGATGCGATTTGCACGCATTTTCCGAATGACAAACGGGAACGACGAAACAATTTTCGAGCGTTAGTTCGAATCTGAGTCGAGGGCCGTGCCCTCATGAAAGAAATTCGGTTCGAGTGTCGGGAGGGAGAGATTCATGCCCCCCTTACCATTCCGCCCGAAAAACACAGCAAATACACAGACTGGGTGAAGGAGATTTACTGCAGAAACCATGGGATCATGTGCAGTGGTCCAAAAAACATGATAGCATTTCTTTGCACTGTGCTCGATTGCGAGAGTCCCAGTCGATTAAGAAAACTCCTTCAACAGACTTAAACCACAACTTCTCCGGCAGATTCAGCAGGTAATGCCGTCTCATTCATGACAGCAACAGCCGGGTCCTGGCAGTCATTCTGCGGACCTCATGGCCGGAACGGTCTTCAATTGATTAATCACGACGCACCTTCAAATGCCGTCGTTTTATGAAACACGCCCGCATCGGGCATATTTGAGCATTCGCTGCTCAACCAAATTCAAACATCAAACAGGTCGATAAATCATGGCTCATGATCCCTACTCTCCGTGTATGTGCGGGAGCGGTAAGAAACTGAAATTCTGTTGTCAGGACATTCTTCCTGACCTGGTGAAAGTCGAAAAGCTAATCGACAATCAACCGGATGCTGCTGAAAAATTGTTGCGTTCGTTGATGGCGCAGCATACTGACAAGGAAATCCTGGTCACTCAGCTGGTGTCCGTTCTGACTCGCAAAGGCCAGTTCGACGAGGCCCGCCAGCAGCTGGTGGACTTCCTTCGTCGGCATCCCGATGAACCGTGGGCGCTGCTGGCGCTGGCAGATGTCTGTCTGGCGACGGAAGGATTTGAGGCATCGCGCCGCATCATTCACCGTGCATTCCAGCTGGGGGCCCGTCAATTCCCGGCCGGCGTCGCAATGCTGGCGTCGCAGATTGCGCAACAGATGGCTCGGGCCGGCTGTGCCATGGCCGTGCGTGAACATCTGGCGTTGTCCGTTCGCATGGCTCCTGCGGAGCGGCGGAATGCTCTGCTGATGCAGCTGGCGAACTTTGAGTCTCAGCGAACGGTGCCGTACCCATTTCGCGGTCGCTTTGCATTGCTACCGGTCGAACTGGATGAGGAACTACAGAAGGAAGAACTTCGGGCACGCAAGGTCAGCCAGATCGGTTGCTGGGAACCAGCCGCGATTCTGTACAGTCGGATTATTGAAAAGCAGCCTCAAAATGGAGCGTTGTGGCATAATCTCGGGCTGTTCCGGGCGTGGGACGGTCGTATTTCGGAAGCGGCGCAGGCACTTCATAAGGCGGCCGATCTGATCGACGACTTCGATACTGCGGTAGAAACAGAAGCCCTTGCTCAGTTGCTGGACCTGGAGATTGGCGGGGACGCGTATGCAATTGTTCAGGTGTCTGTTCCCGTTCAGTCCGTGTCACAGCTATTGACCTCCCTTGACGCTGAGGGCCGCATTGTTCGAATGCCGAGGAATGCGAATGAAGAAAGCGAAGAGACGGCGAGCATTGCGGCCGAGTACGAGTTGCTGGCTGAATCGTTGCCGGATGAAGTTGATCCTGAGAATCTGCCCGACGTTCTGGCGGACATCACGGTGTTTGACGAAGACGAAGCGTCTGAGGCAGGTCCTCAGGTGCTGATCGTGGCTCTGGATGACGACATCAAAGCGGCCACAGCGTTATTCCACGACCTGGCCGGAGATCTTGCTCATTCCGACGAAGAATCGGAGCCGACTCCGGTTTCGCGAATGCCGCGGACCTGCCGGTTGTTTGACTGGAAAATTCACCACGCCGGGCAGCTGGGCAGCAGCCACTTCCGCAAGCTGGACCGACAGCGACTGGACGCAGCTCTGCAGCAGTGGCTGGAACTGAAATCGACGTCGTTGGGCGGTGAAAGTCCGCAGGAGGCCGCCAAAGATGCCAACAATCTGGTGAAGGTAGGAGCCAGCGTGATCACGTTGGACGTTGTCTGCAACCGCATGGGATACGATCCCGATCTTGCCGACATTCGCTCCCGACTTGGAGTCCCCGTGCCGTCGCAGCTGAAGCCTGACGCACAGCTGGCGATTACATCTCTGCCTCTGCTGCAGTTCGCGCGTCTGGCTGAATCCGACCTGTCCGACGAACAGGTTGTCGACTTCACAAATCGTGTTACGCTCGTACGTCATCTGTTGTTGATTGAACGAGCCGTAACCGAACTTGTCAAACGTCCGGCAGCACTGGAACAATTTGCTCCCATGCGTGCGCACATGCTGCGTGCCACCGTTGCTCGTGAGAAGAATGATCTGAAAATGGCGTCCGAATGCTTTGCAGACGCGCGCCTCTCCGTTGCTGAGGAACAGGATGCATTCCGCACCAAACTGGAACTTGACATCCGCGAACTCAGTTTTCGCCTCGACGATCCCACAGACCCGGAATTGCCGGGGCTGCTGGCTTCCATTCGTGAACGTTACTTCGTCAAGATTCCGGAAATCGAAGAGGTCATCCGGGAAGAACTGCTCAACAGTGGCTGCACTCACCTGCTCGACCAGCTGCAACCGGCAGCCGCTGGTGCGGGCGGCGGACTGTGGACGCCTGAAACGGAAAAGAAGGCGGCGACATCCGAAAAGCTCTGGGTTCCCGGACAGGACTGATCTGCCGACCGGTACAAGCTGGAGTAAAGCCGGGACTCCCATGCAGATGTGGCGCTGGCTCCATCAGTGAAATGAACGGGGTCGCGGCGGAATGGAAGCACTGGCAGAGCCAGTGGCACGTACATGCCTTTATCTGACCCCAGACAGTTTCCTGACGACGAAAGCGTAATGCGCCACGCGTTGCAACAGGCGGCTCGTGGTTGCGGCTTCGTGGAACCAAACCCGGCCGTCGGTGCAGTAATTGTTGACGACGAAAACCGCATGATCGCCGATGGATTCCATCAGAAGTTCGGTAAGGCACATGCCGAAATCAATGCGATTGCGGCAGCCGGTGAACGAACCCGCGGCGCCCGGTTATTTGTGACGCTGGAGCCGTGTTCCCATCAGGGAAAGACATCGCCCTGCGCTGATGCGGTGATTGCCGCAGGATTGCATGATGTCGTTATCGGATGTCAGGATCCGGCACTTCACGTGGCCGGTAAGGGCATTGCAAAACTGCAGGCTGCCGGAATCGCCGTCACGGTGGGCATCTGCAAAGCCGATGCACAGGACCTTATCGCTCCGTTTCGTAAACTGATGCTGGAAGGTCTGCCGTGGGTTCATGCAAAGTGGGCCATGACGCTGGATGGCCGCATTGCAACTCGTACGGGACATTCAAAATGGATTTCCGGCGAAGACTCTCGAGCTGAGGTGCATCGTCTGCGCGGTCGGATGGATGCCATCATTACCGGTGCAGGAACAGTGCGAGCCGATGACCCACTGCTGACCGCCAGGCCGACAGGCCCACGAACAGCTCTGCGCGTGGTCGTCGATCGAAGCGGTGAGTCTATCAGCCCCAACGGACAGCTGATGCGAACGATCGACGAGGCCGGAGTTCTGATTTGCGTTGAAGAAGCTTTCGCGGACGCTGATCACGTGAATGAACTAAGGGCCCTTGGAGCCGAAATCCTGCCGACCAACGGTGACGAGTCAGTGCTGCGGCAGCTGTTGATGGAGCTGGGGCGACGGCAACTGACCAACGTGCTGGTGGAGGCCGGCGGCAGTCTTCAGGGTTCATTCTTCGACGAACGTCTGATCGATGAAGTACACGCGTTCGTCGCTCCCAAAATTGTCGGCGGTTGCGACGCGGTTTCGCCGGTCAACGGTCTGGGCCTGGCCGAGGTCCCGGCAATGCCATCACTGCGAAACGTGTCAATTCGGCAGTTCGGTGACGACGTGCTGATCGAGGGGCGGATTCATGCGCCCGATCTGTCCACAGACTGACCCGGCGGTTGGACTTCCCATGTCGTAACGCCATTCACGCCACCGCCCGCCGGGGCATCCCGGCTAGAATTCAGCGTGGCCCGGCGTTCTTGGAAACGGAATAACGTCGCGGATGTTTGTCATGCCGGTGATGAGTTGCACGGCACGCTCAAGACCAAGTCCAAAGCCGCTGTGCGGAACAGTGCCGAACTTACGCAGTTCGGCGTACCACCAGTAGTCTTCCGGATTCATGCCGCACTCTTCAATGCGGTGCAGCAGGATGTCCAGTCGTTCTTCTCGCTGGCTGCCGCCGATGATTTCACCGATTCGCGGAACCAGAACGTCCATGGCTCGAACGGTTTTGCCGTCGTCATTGCATCTCATGTAAAACGGTTTGATGGAGCGAGGATAGTCGAACAGGATGACGGGCTGTTTGAAATGCTCTTCCGTCAGAAATCGTTCATGTTCGCTTTGCAGGTCGTGGCCCCATTCGACGGGGTAATCAAACTTGTGCCCGCTGTTTTGCAGCAGATCGACAGCGTCAGTGTAAGGCAGACGGATGAATTCGTTGTTGCGAATATTGTCCAGCGTTTCCAGCACCGTTTTGTCGATGCGTTTGTTGAAGAAGTCCATATCTTCGGGGCACTGTTCCAGAACATCAGAGATGATGGTCTTGACGAACAACTCGGCCAGGTCCATGTTGTCCGTCAGTTCGTAGAACGGCATTTCCGGTTCGACCATCCAGAATTCAGCAAGGTGTCTTGTGGTGTTGCTGTTTTCAGCACGAAACGTGGGGCCGAACGTGTAACAGTCACCCACGGAGGTTGCGTAGATTTCGGCTTCCAACTGGCCGCTGACGGTCAAAGCTGCAGGCTTGCCGAAGAAGTCCTGTTTCCAGTCAATCTCCGTCTGAACTTTCGCCAGTCTGGCCAGATCGAGAGTGGTCACCTGAAACATCTCGCCCGCGCCTTCGCAGTCGCTGGTCGTGATAATGGGCGTGTTGATGTACAGAAAGTCGCGGGTTTGAAAGAAATTGTGGATCGAGCGGCTGATGCAGTTACGCACCCGCGCAACGGCCCCAAAACTGTTCGTACGCGGTCGCAGGTGAGCGATCTCTCGGAGGAATTCGAAGCTGTGTCCCTTCTTCTGCAAAGGAAAACTGGTCGGGTCGGCCTTTCCAATCACATTCATTGACGTTGCATGAACTTCGACTCGTTGTCCTTTGCCGGGAGACTCCTTCACCGTGCCCTCAATCGCCACACTCGCGCCGGTCGTAACACTCTTGATCGTTTCGGCGTATGCGGGTATAACCCCATCTACGACGACTTGTAGATTCTTCATGCAACTGCCATCGTTCAACTCGATGAACGAAAAACCGTTCCTGGAGTCACGACGGGTGCGGACCCAACCCTTGACGGTTACACTTTTTTCGAATTCAGCATCCTTGAGCAACGCAGCAATACGTATCAACGGCTTTTCTGTCATGTCAGTCTTCGCAGGATAAGCACCTTGGTCTGTTCTTCACGTTCAGTCGATCGACCGAGTGATTCGTAGAAGATATGCTGTATCGACCACCAAGGGAACAGAGGTCACGACTGACTCATCTTTCGTGGGAAATTGTACACCTGTTCAGATACTGCATCGTCGGTCGTGAAATCGACTGGTACCTTCTGAAAAGTTCAGCTCGGTACCGACCCTTGCCATATTCTTCCTTCCATTGAAAGCGTGTTGTCATGGCTAGTGCTGCTGCCCGTCACATTCTGGTTCCCGATGAAGCCAAGTGTCTTGAACTCAAGACACAGATTGAAGGCGGAACAGACTTTGCGGATGTCGCGAAGGAACACAGTGAATGCCCATCCGGCGCCAAGGGTGGCGATCTGGGAACGTTTTCGAAGGGACAGATGGTGCCTGAATTTGATCAGGTTGTCTTCAACGAAGATCTGAACACCGTACACGGCCCGGTCAAGACGCAGTTTGGTTATCACCTGCTCGAAATCACTGCTCGCAGCGAATAGCCGGAGGCGATGCCGACCGCCAGCGGATGCGACCCGCCGGTCGGAATATTCAAACTACTGCACGAAGACATCAATTCGTCTGGCGCGCACATTAATAGCGTCCAACGCGCAGGGGCCAGCGGTTTCCCGACGTCAGCTCGATCAGACCGTCGATGACAGACTGAAACTTCCTGTCGATCTTCTTCGACGGATCGAGAATGTGTTCCAGCACGTCGACCGCTGAATAGCCGCCTTGTCGCGCTGGCGCTTGTAAAGTCTGTTGGTAGCCGCAAACAGGTTCACGAACGGCACACTTCTTTCTTTGGCAACCTCTTCCATGGCAGCGGTATATAGCTGCCATGGAACGTTATTCTCGCTGCCGTCCGGAAGAATCGGGTCCTCCAGGTCTTCGTTGGCAATCGGACTGAACAGGACCAACCGGGGAGCAGACTCACCGTTGTATTTCTGACCCTGCAAATGGTCACTGTGGGCTGCCGGGCGAGCAGTCTCCTGTCCGTCGCTATCAGCCGCAGCCTGGGCGTAAGAGTTGTCAGCAACTTTCGGTTGCCACCGCGCCGCGTTAGGATGCGGCCTAAGCAAAAGCACCCTCCTGGCCCGGCAAATTAGAAGCCCCATGTCTGCAACAATCATCGACGGAAAACTGATTTCTGCCTCTGCCCGTCAGCAAATCGCGGAAGAAACCGCGGCGTTTACGACTGAATCAGGCGTCACTCCGCATTTGGCAGCCGTACTGGTCGGCGACGATCCGGCCAGTCAGGTCTACGTCCGTAACAAAGAACGCGCCTGCGAAAAATGCGGACTGAAAAGCACACTGCATCGATTGTCTGCCGAAACGACTCAGCAGCAGTTGATGGATCTGGTGGCTCAACTGAATGCCGACAGAACCGTGCACGGAATCCTGGTGCAGCTGCCTCTGCCGAATCACCTGGATTCGACGCCTGTGCTGGATTCCATTCGACCGGACAAAGACGTAGACGGCTTTCATCCGGAAAACGTCGGCCTGATGTTACAGGGACGACCTCGCTTTCTGCCGTGTACTCCTCACGGTGTCATGAAGATGCTCGAACACGAAAACATCAGTACAGCAGGCAAACACGCCGTCGTGATCGGTCGCAGTGACATTGTCGGAAAACCAATGGCTGGATTATTGGTGCAAAAGGGAGCCGACGCCACAGTGACAGTTTGCCACAGCCGCACAGCCGATATCGCGGCGATAACACGACAGGCGGATATCCTTGTGGCCGCCGTCGGCATTCCGGAATTCGTCAAGGGCGATATGATCAAACCGGGCGCTGTGGTCATTGATGTGGGCATCAACCGAGTGAACGACAAACTGGTCGGCGACGTGGAATTTGCAGCCGCTGCAGAACAGGCGTCCGCGATCACGCCGGTGCCCGGCGGAGTCGGCCCGATGACGATCGCGATGCTGTTACGAAACACATTGGAAGCAGCGAAGCAATCAGTTTGACTTCCACAGCGAATTTCGCTGATCCATGGCCGCGGTTGACGTGTTTCAATAGCAGAACGGCTGCCTCCACGAACCAGAACAGGTTCCGTCAATTTGCAAACTGCTCTTCTACAGCGTATTACGCTGACTTGTGGCCGCGAAAAACGTCTTCCGGCCTGCTATGGGTGCTTCCCACGAGCCCGAACGACCACATCTTTTCGAAAACTGCTCTTCTAATCAGCCAGTTGTTCGTCGGCCCACGCGGACAGTGCGTCCTGGACTTCTTTCATCACGCTGTCGCCGGCGATTCTGGCCTGCTGCACGTCGTTGCCGTCGGAAACATCTGACTGGCAGAAGAAATAGAACTTAATCTTGGGTTCAGTACCGGATGGACGTCCGGCAATCTGAATCCGGACGGGACTGTCCGGATCGGACTTATAGATCAGCAGGTCGCCACTGGGTTTTTCAATGGTGCCAATCGAATTGCCACCGGGTATGCCGGTACGCGTTCCCGCCGCGTAGTCAGCGACTTCGACAAACCGAACCGGGCCGAACTCAGCGGGTGGTTTTTCGCGCAGTGTCTGCATCAGCCCGTCGATCTTCGCTTTGCCTGAGGGGCCCGTGCAATAGATCGATTTCTGGCCTTCGGCGTGGTAACCGTGACGTTGGTAGAGTGTGTCCAGATGATCAAGCAGAGTCTTCCCCGCCGCCTTCAGTTCGGCCGCGAGTTCAAGGATGAACAGGGCTCCGATCGCACCGTCTTTGTCTCGGCAATAATCTCCGGAGAGAAACCCGATGGATTCTTCACAACCAAACACAAAATGGTCCGCGCCGTTTTCTTCGATCGTCTGGGCGATCCATTTGAAGCCAACCAACAGTTCATGAAATGTGCGGGCCCCGTATCCATCGGCAACGGCTTTCACCAACGGCGTCGTCACAAGTGTTTCAATGACGTAATCGTCAGCTGAAAGCGTTCCGGCGTCCTGACGTTTGCTCAGCAGGTAGTCCGTGATCAGCGAGCCTGTCTGATTGCCGGTGATCAGAGTAAACCCACCCTCACTGTTGCGAACCATCACGCCAAGACGATCTGCGTCCGGGTCTGACGCAAGAATCAGATCAGCATCGTGGTTAGTTTCTTCGATCCAGTCGATCACCGGATCAAAGACTTCCAGCAGTTCCGGATTGGGAAGGTGATTGGGGACGTTCGGAAAGTCTCCGTTTGCCTGTCGGTGATCTTCAAAGATGTCCACCCTGTCAAATCCGACCTGTTGCAGAATCCGGTAGATCGACGTTTCACCCACACCGTGCAGGGGCGTGAAAACGGCGGAGATGTCACGACTGGTACTCTGGCTGAGGGCCACCACCTCTTCGATGTACTGAGCATCAAGTGTGGCCCCGATTACTTCAATTCTGCCGGACGCCACCGCTTCGTCGTAGTCAATCGACGGAATGACGTCTGCGTTCTCGACTTGAGCAATGATTCCCTTGTCGTGCGGTGGAACCACCTGGCTGCCGTTGGACCAGTAAGCTTTGAAGCCGTTGTCCGCCGGTGGGTTATGGGATGCTGAAATCATCACACCGATGTCGCAACCAAGCTGGCGAACAGCGTAGGACAGAGCGGGTGTGGCTCTGTGGCTGTCGAACAGATAGACCTTGATTCCATGAGCCGCAAACGTCGTGGCAGTCAGTCTGGCGAAATGCATCGACTTGTTGCGAGTATCACACGTGACTACGGCTGATCCGCCTTCGGTGACACCCGATTCCCGCAAGTAGCTGGCGAGTCCGTGGGCGGATTCGGCGATCGTGCGATCGTTAATACTGGCTGGGCCCAGTTCCCCCATCGGTCCACGGCGTCCGCCAGTTCCGAAGGGAATGGCCGTCCAGAACAGCTCGTCCAGCCGGTCCCACTCCTGAGCATCGACCATTTCCACGATTCGGCCGTGGTATTCGTTCATGCAGTCCTTGCCGAGCCAGGCTTTTATATTCTGTACAGCTGCTGTGGTGAGTTTTTCACCTGTACTTGCCTGATCGATCTGTGAAATGGTTTCAGCCGACATCGTTGCCAGTCTTTCTGAGCGGCTCCGAGACCGCTAGACCGTGGAAACTGTGTAAAAACGTGGTTTCCGGCAAGTCTACCGTTTGACTTCCTGCCTGTCATGGCCGCATAATTTGTATTTAGTGGCTGTGTTGGGCGAATCTCAGCATGCCACAATTCGCCTCTCTACAGCTCTCCCTCGGATCCAGTCACTCACTCGCATCCGCGAGACCTCGTCTTTCACAGTTCAGTTTCCTCTTTTGTCTTCCGGCTCTTCAACTTCCGCCGATATTGCCAGGCCGCCGGTTTTCGGCATTCTGGGTGGTATCGGTTCCGGTAAGTCTTCGGTTGTTCGGCATGTTTCCGGTCTCAATCTGCTGATCATTGACGCAGACAGGATTGGTCATGAATTGTTACTGAATTCAGATATTCAGTCACAGATTCGAAACTCCTTTGGTGCAGCGGTGTTTGATGATTCGGGGGCCGTTGACCGCTCCAGACTGGCCGACGTCGTGTTTGGTACGTCAGTGGAGCAGCAAGAGGCTCTGAAACGACTCGAACAGATACTTCACCCGGCAATTCGCCGGAAAATTCAATCACAAATCGAAACTGCGTCCAGGGATGTCGATGCAGTGATACTTGACGCGGCCCTGTTGCTGGAAGCAGGATGGGACGCAGAATGCGATTGGCTGATTTTTGTCGCTACGGCTGCGGAGATTCGCGAACAACGAGTCATCCGGAACCGTGGCTGGTCTGCCGAGGAGCTCGCGCGGCGCGAAGCGACTCAGTGGAATCTAGAGGCCAAACGTGATCGGGCTGACTTCATCGTCGATAATTCCGGATCGATGGACGACGCCACAACAAGCATGAATCAGATTCTTACGTCGCTTCTTTCCACGGATGCCGACAAGAAATCCGACTAAAGAATTGCCAAGCCCCCCGCTCAACATCTCAGTTCATTTCTTTGCCGTTCCGGCACCCCATCAATCCCGTCTTCAGCACTTCTCTCCAGCCTTTTCAGGAGGCTCGTTGCGACCATGACTTCTTCACCTTCCGGCGACAGCCCCCCAACAGCCAGTCAAACTCAACGGACCGACAATATCCGTTCGTCTGATGCCGGCAACGAGAGTTCGAATTCCGCTTCGACCGCGTTCGCCCCGTCCAAAGTTGCTGATTTCAATATTGCCGATCTGCAACGAATGCCAATGACGGAATTGCTGGAGATCGCAAAACGCGAAAAACTGACGGAATACAACGGCCTGAAGAAACAGGATCTGATCTTCAAGATCCTGAAAGAACGTACTCGCATGAGCGGGTTGATGTTTGGCGAAGGCACGCTGGAGATTCTACCCGACGGTTTTGGGTTCCTCCGCAGTCCCGATTATCACTACCTGCCGTGCCCCGACGACATTTACGTAAGCCCCAGTCAGATTCGCCGTTTTGGCCTTCGCACGGGTGCGACGGTCGCCGGACAGATTCGGCCGCCCAAGGAAAACGAGCGTTATTTTGCACTGTTGCGCGTCGAAGCCATCAACGGTCAGGATCCGAATCTGCTGACGGCAAAAGTGTTCTTTGACGACCTGACACCATTGCATCCGAAGCAGCGGTTACGGCTTGCCGACAACGCACCGCACCTCAGCACGCGGGTGGTCGACCTGATTGCGCCAATCGGCCTGGGACAGCGTGGCCTGATTGTTTCGCCGCCTCGAGCCGGCAAGACGATATTGCTGCAGCAGATGGCAGACGCAGTGCGGCAGAATCATCCGGAGGCCTATGTAATCGTCCTGCTGATCGACGAGCGTCCGGAAGAAGTCACGGACATGGAACGCAAGTTGAAGTGCGACAATTGTGAAGTCGTCAGCAGCACGTTTGATGAACCGTCGTCGCGACACATTCAGGTCTCAGAAATGGTGATCGAAAAGGCAAAGCGGATGGTCGAATACGGCCATGACGTAGTCATTTTTCTTGATTCCATCACACGGCTGGCGCGAGCATGGAATACTGAAATACCGAATTCCGGCAAGATCCTCTCCGGCGGTGTTGACGCGAACGCTCTGCAGAATCCAAAACGCTTCTTCGGTGCGGCTCGGTGTGTCGAAGAAGGCGGCAGCCTGACCATTATTGCGACCGCTCTTGTCGATACCGGCAGCCGCATGGATGAAGTCATTTTCGAAGAATTCAAGGGGACCGGTAATACAGAACTTCATCTGGACCGGCGGATGGTCGAAAAACGAATCTGGCCGGCGATCGATGTCAACCGCTCGGGAACTCGTCGCGAAGAGTTGCTGATGACTGAAGATGAATTGAAACTCGTCTGGGTATTGCGACGGGCTCTGAACGACATGAATCCTGTCGAAGCCATGGAACTTCTGGCCAACCGCATGGAACGGACAAAGTCCAACGAAGAATTCCTGATCAGCATGAATCTGAACTGAATAGAAATCACCATGCCCACAAAGATTCAAGGTGAACTTATCTGTCCCGATGTCAGCTTTGCCATCGTGGTATCTCGTTTCAACGACCTGATTACGACCCGACTCGTTGACGGCGCGACCGAATCAATTTCACGCCATGGCGGAAATTCAGATAGAATTGACGTCGTTTCTGTACCGGGGTCGTTTGAGATTCCGCTGGCGGCACAGAAGCTGGCTTCGGGCGGCAAATATGAGGCCGTCATCTGCCTGGGTGCCGTAATTCAGGGTTCCACGACACATCACGAATACATCAACAGTCAGGTTGCTGCCGGGATCATGAACGTATCGCGGGAGACCGGCGTGCCGGTTACCTTCGGCGTGATCACGTGCGAGTCGATGGACCAGGCCCTTGATCGTGCCGGCGGCAAGGTCGGCAATAAGGGCGTTGAAGCTGCTCTGGCCGCCATCGAGATGATCAATCTGTTAAAGAAAATTTAGCCCATGCCCCGTCGATCTGATGCCCGCAGGTGTGTGCTGCAGATGTTGTATCTGCTGGACCGGAATCCCGATGCCGATCTGCACAGAATCCGATCCACCGTTGAAGAAGATCTGAAGAAAGAAGAACTGATTGAATTTGCATGGCAGGTGATTACCGGTGTCCGCGAACACCAGGACGAGCTGGATCAGCAAATCACGAACGTCGCTCAGAACTGGCGCATCGAACGCATGGCCCCGACGGACCGCAATGCGATTCGCGCGGGACTGTTCGAAATGCAGCAGGTGGGCACGCCAGCCGCGGTCGTGCTGAACGAAACCGTTGAACTGGCTCGTGCGTTCGGAACCGAGCATTCGTCATCGTTCGTCAATGGAATTCTGGACAAGCTCAAGCCGGAGCAGCCGTCCGAGGCCCCGGCGGGCGAAGAAACGCAGGCATAGCTGGTCCCTCAGGTCGCGCCCTTATCCGCGTCGCAGTTGTCAGCACCGTCTTTGAAGTCCGTTGCGCATTTAAGTAGCATGGTCGACGTTTGACAGACGTTCGTTTACGCAGATTGTCCAGACATGTTGCGAATTCCCGTTGTATTGCTGCACGTGATCCTTTTGTTTGCCGTAAGTTCTCCTCATGCCTCGGGAGACGAAACGGAATTCGATCGCGACATTCGGCCAATCCTGAACAATCACTGTGCCGCATGCCACGGAGGCGTCAAGAAAAACGGTGGCTTCAGCGTCATCAGCCGCAAACTTCTGCTGGCGGAAACAGATTCGGGAACAGTGGTCGTTGTGCCGGGGAATGCTGACGGCAGTGAGTTACTCAGCCGAGTCAATTCGAAGGACCCTGATTCTCGCATGCCGCCCGAGGGTCACGATGAGCTGAATCCTGTCGAAAAATCCCTGCTGAAAAAGTGGATCGAAGAAGGGGCCAGGTGGCCCTCGCACTGGGCGTACGAAACCGTGCCACCTTTGCGCAACGCCAACTCGTTCAAGGGGCAACATCCGGTTGACTGGTTTGTTAAGAGAATGCTGGACAAGCGGGGCCTCAAGCCGTCGCCGCCCGCTGATGCGTTGACACTGATTCGGCGGTTGTCACTGGACCTGACCGGCCTGCTGCCGAATACCGATGCGGTTCGGCACCTGAACACCTCGCCTGCTCCGTTCCCTGCGGATTCGCCCGCCCTGACGACCATCATCGACAACTACCTTGCCGTGCCACACTTCGGCGAACGCTGGGCGCGACACTGGCTGGATGAAGCCCGTTTCGCCGATTCCGAAGGTTACGAAAAAGACTCCGTCAAGAGCGATGCCTGGCAGTTTCGTGACTGGGTTATCAAGGCCATCAATGACGACATGCCATTTGATGACTTCACTCGAAAACAACTGGCCGGCGATCTGCTGCCCAGTCCTTCGCACAACGATCTGATCGCTACCAAGTTTCACCTGCAGACTCAGTTCAATCTGGAAGGCGGAGTGGACTCTGAAGAAGACCGCACTAAGCGCGTGATCGATCGAGTGGGGACGCTTGGTTCCGTGTGGATGGGTTCGTCCGTCGGCTGCTGTCAATGTCATGACCATCCGTACGATTCATTCCGCCAGAGAGATTTCTACCAACTGTATGCATTCTTCAACAACACTGACTTCGCGGCCGACTTTCTTGGAACAGAACCCAAAGACGCCGACAAGCAGCGAGAAGAACGCGAGAAGAAAGTGAAGGAACTTGCGGACCTCCTGAAGAAGCAGGTGACCGACAAGAACTACAGTGACACCACGCAAAGCAAACTCAGTCAGTTGCGGTCCTACGACAGCAGCAAAGGCTTCACGCGATTCATGACGGAACGGTCAGACCAGCGGCGGCCTACGTACATATTTACGCGCGGCGATTTCCAACGGCCGATGGTTGACGGGGGTATCATTATCGCCGACATCCCCGAAGGATTCGGCAGTATCAAAGCCGGTGATTCGCCCCCGACACGGCTGGACCTCGCCAACTGGCTGGTCAGTTCGCAAAACCCGATGACTGCTCGAGTAACGGTGAACAAGATCTGGATGCACCTGTTTGGTCAGCCACTGGCCAGCCAGCCCCAGGAATTCGGTCCGCGCGGAGCGGTGCCATCTCATCCGGAACTGCTCGATTACCTGGCACGCTGGTTCGTGAATGAAGCAGGCTGGAGTCGAAAAAAGCTGATTCGTTTTATCGTGTCGTCACAGACATATCAGCAGTCGTCAGCATCTCGTCCTGATTTGCGTGATATCGATCCCGACAATCATCTGGTCGCACGACAGAACCGGTTCCGCGTGGAAGCGGAAATTGTTCGCGACATCAGTCTGCAGGCGGCCGAACTTCTATGCACCACAGTTGGCGGAAAGAGTGTTTTTCCGCCACTGCCGGCCATCGTGATTCAACAGACTTATGCCGGCAGCAACAGGTACAAAGCTTCGACTGGCGAAGACCGGTTTCGGCGGGGGCTGTACACGTTCTTTCGCCGGACGGCGATCGATCCGAACCTCAGCACTTTTGACTGTCCCGATAGTAGCCTGACCAGAGCACAGCGTGACCGTTCCAACAGTCCTTTGCAGGCTCTGGCGACGATGCACAACGAAGTGTTTCACGAAGCCGCTCAGGCATTTGCAGTGCGCCTGCTGCAATCCGCTTCGTCAGACACGGATGAAGAACGAATCGACGAAGCTTTGCAGATCACCACAGGACGCTCGCCGAGTCAGGCGGAAGAAGCCACAATCCTTAAGCTGCTGATGTCCTCACGCGAACACTTTTCCAAAGATTCAGCGGGAGCAACGTCCTTAATTGGACCACATGCCGCAACAGACGTTGCCGTGGCGGAAAACGCAGCATGGGTTGCCGTCACTCGTGTCATTCTCAATCTGGATGAGTTTCTGACGCGAAGTTGACATCCGATTCTTCAAGTCCTTCGTTCTCTCGCGATAGTGTTGAATGACCATCATGGGTAACAGCCCGAACGCCGATCCGGACTCGTTAGAATCATCGCCCGCACGTGGTGGAAGAATCCGCGTGTTTCTTTGGCTGGCCGCCTTCGGCGTGGTCACCGTGTTAACAGCGAACCTGTTTCTGCTGTCGTCGCAATTGAGGCAGATCTCCCAGGAAAGCCGCCAACAGGCATTCTGGGCACTCAGCCATCCGGGCATTACTCCGGAAGCGCGAACGGATTGCTTTCTTCACCTCGCAGCGAACGGAAACACAGAATGGAAAAGCGCAATTCTTAAGAAGCTGACTCTGGCAGATGCAGACCTGTCCGGCACCAACCTTGACTCGGCCAGCTTCGTGTCCTGTGACTTTGCCAGCGCAGACCTGTCCGACGGTGCCATGAACAGAACGGGTTTTGATCTGTGTGATCTGAGCCACGCAGATCTGTCACAATCAAATCTGCGAAACTCTTCTTTCTTCAAAGCCACGCTGGTGGAAACAGACTTTCGAAATGCCGATCTGCTGTCAGCAACGCTGGAACAGGCCAATGCCCGCAATGCAAACTTCGTGGCGGCAAGAATGGGTGATATTTTTCTGGCCATGGCGGATCTGACGGAAGCCGATCTGACCGGTGCCGACCTGAGCGGCGCAAATCTGGAAGCGGCAGTGCTGAAAGAATCGGACCTGGCACTGGCGAACTTCTACGGCACTCATCTTGAGGACACCGATTTCACCGACAGCAACTGGTGGCGTGCACGAGGCTTCAGTTCTCAACAACTGGATGATATGACTCTCAGGTTTGCCCCAACTCCCGAGGCAGCAGAGTCACGTCATCGAGACTTCGAAATCTGGCTCAGTCGACGTCTTGACGATTCGTCGGAATAACCGACTACAGCGTTTCACGCTGGGTTGTGGCCGCGAAGAACGCTCTTCGTCAGCAGTTTGGTTGCTCCCACGAGCCAGTATGGTCCACGACAGTAAGTAAACTGCTAAACGGCGGGTAGATGTCAGTCACCCAGCAGATAAGACCGCAGCTGCCGCATAATCTGCTCACAACGGAGCTCGAAGACGGATTCGCTGCGTGCTCGACCGATCGGCACTATGATCACGTCGATGTGGCGCTTCGTTTTTGATTCGCCGGTTTTGGCATCGGTTTCTCGAGTCGTTTCAAATCTCACATCGATCTCAACGGCTTGCTTTTCCGGCGTGCCGCCCCAGCGTCGAGTAAACCCGACGGAACCCATCTGCATCGTCAGATGTCCATGTTCCTGGTTTGTCACGCTGACATCGCAGGAGGCGATAAACGCGTTGAGCTTCATGGCTGTCAATTCGAGCGACGTTGACATTCCGATTTCGTCGTTGAATTGCCAGACGTCGTCGGTACAAGTGACCTTTGATTCCACTTCTTCGTTCAGGACCTCCTGCTCCAGTTCCGCCTGCTCGTCCTTCTCCTGATCTTCCCAACAGGTTCGATTGCGGCCCGTTTCCTTGGCACGATAGAGGCAACTGTCAGCACGCTCAAGCAGCGTCTGAACGCTGTCGCCCAGGCGAGCGACGGCCACGCCAAAGGACGATGTGATGTTCAGGCCGCTGATGCCGCCGATGGAACTTTTTGCAATGGCATCGCGCAACCGCTCAGAACGGCGAATGCCGGCTTTTAGATCAGTGTCGGGGCACAGTACTACGAATTCCTCGCCGCCGTAACGAGCAATGATCTCGCCGGAATAGGTTTCGTGCTGCAGCAGTCGCGTCAGATCAACAAGAACCTGGTCGCCTGCCTTGTGGCCATGTGTGTCGTTGACATTCTTGAACTTGTCGACGTCCAGAAAGATCATACTCAGTGGACGCGTGCCTTCATGATTGTGGAAGTCATCCAGCAGATGCCGCAACTGAGTTTCCAGCTGACCTCGGTTGGCTACGCCAGTCAGCGCATCGCGAGTGGCTGCCAGCTTCAGTTCCACGTACTCGCGGGTTTCGCGTCGTACGCCGCCTTTGCAACGGAACAACTGAACCAGTCCGGTAATCTTGTTCGGACCGTTCGTGATCGGCAGGGTATACACGTCAACGCTGATCTGAGTGCTTTCACTGACGTCGCAGACGC
The DNA here is from genome assembly GCA_024230215.1 of Fuerstiella sp. Taxonomy (GTDB): domain Bacteria; phylum Planctomycetota; class Planctomycetia; order Planctomycetales; family Planctomycetaceae; genus Fuerstiella. Next base: position 27,714 of record JAAERP010000432.1, read on the forward strand.
GGCTCGTAAACTGAGGCCTTCCATTCTGCAAGACCTGACGAACGATTTCTTCCGCCGGCTCACGGTGCTGATCTGTGGTCTGTGCAATCGGGGCCAGTCGAATATCTGATGGCAGCCATGCCCGACCGGCAACGTCCGAAAGACTCTTCCCGGAAAGTTCTTCCATCCCTTTCGACCAGATGCAGTAGTTGCCGCTCGCGTCCAGCAGAAAATAGCCGTCATAAAGTGTCTGAAACTGATACAGCACGTTAAGAATCTGTGTCAGAACCACGATTTCCGTGCGTTCATCATCCTCCAGCCGGATCGGTTCTTCCAGCTTGCCGAATTCGTCACCCAGGGAAAACAGCGCATCACCGTCACTCTGATACCATCGATTCAGCGTGCGAACCACGTTGCCGTCATATCGACTTCCTGATTGTTCATTGAGAATTCCGATGACTTCTTCGTGAGTCATGCCACGCCGATACGACTTTGGCGAGCTGAGAGAATCGTACGCATCGGCGACCGCAAGAATACGCGGCCCCAGAGGCAGTTCCTGCGATGCTCCGCTGCCCTTCGTTTCAACGCCCGCCCCGTCAAAGTTGTTATGCAGCAGCGTCAGCATCGAAACCAGACTGTGATCGACATGCAGCGCCTGAAGCATGCAGATGGCGGCGTGGTGGTACAACGTAACGAAATCGTATTCTTCGCTGCTGAGCTTTCCCGGCTTTTTCAGAATATGTTCCGGCACGCCGATCTTGCCAATATCATGTACCAGAGCCGCCAATTCCAATTCGGCCCGTTGAGCATCTTCCCAGCCCATGAGTTCCGAAAGGCCACGAGCAATCACTGAAATTCGCCGCCCATGAAGAATGATCGACGGATCACGAACCTTCATGGCTCGCAACAGCATCGTGATCAGACCCCGCGGAATCGGAGGGCGATTGCTGCTGGACGCCAATTCACAGCGGGCATGTTCGCACAGCGCAAGCAGACGATTCAGGACGGCGCAGGTGTCCGTCGGGACTGCCGGCGTTAGCGGACAATACATCGTGGAAGTCTGTTGGCCGACAATGGCTTGAGGCACGAATTTCAGACCTGCTTGAGAACAACAGAACGCATCCACCTCGCAAGAGGTGTGGTGTAGACTTTGGGAAACGTATGTTGTAAGTCTAGTTCATCAAAGGCGTTCCGTGTCGGTTCACTGCTGGGATTTCAAAATTCAAAATCGACACAACCGGATCCATCAGAGCAATCCACGCCTGATGATCCACATGTCCGTCACGTCCCGCCGGTCCGGAAAGGTTGAAAAGTCCATCACTGGTTCCGTCGGAGCAGCCTGTTCCCAAAGTGCTCAGGTGGTCGGGCGAGGGCTTCCGCATCAATAGCAGGGTGGGCGACCACTTTTCCGACCGTGTTGGCTGAGTTCGTGTCAGTCGTTAGCATGCGGATCCCGATGCGACGTGATCCAAGAATCAGATGCCCGAGTCCCCGTCAGGTTGCTCAATGCCCACAGCCAGTCCTACCGATCTTGCCGTTGTTGCTGTCTATCTCGCAGCCGTCACCATTCTGGGCTGCGTCATGTCTCGGAAGACCCATACGGCGACTGAATTTATTTCCGCGGGTGGCTCGTTGCCGGGATGGGTGGTGGGCCTGTCCATCATCGGCACCTTTGTCAGCAGCATCAGCTTTATCGCCAACCCTGGAAAGTCTTTCTCAGGTAACTGGAATCCTTTCGTCTTCGCGTTGTCGTTGCCGTACGCCGCACTGATCGCAACCGTCTATTTTGTGCCGTTCTTTCGCAACTGCGGCAGTCTCTCAGCCTACGAACACCTTGAGCGGCGATTTGGAGCGTGGGCAAGATTGTACTCGGCAGTATTCAATGTTCTGTATCACATCGGTCGTATTGGAACGATCCTGTTCGGCGTTTCACTGGCGGTCGCAGCGTTGATCGACATTCCCATGTGGATCCTGATCATCGGTCTGGGAGTGCTGGTCATCGGGTACACCCTGATGGGTGGAATTGAGGCGGTCATCTGGACGGACGTCGTACAGAGCATCATCCTGATTGGCGGCATGCTGGTATGCGTTGTCCTGCTGCTGATGAACGTTCCCGGCGGTTTTTTCGGAATCATCGAAGGTGCCAGGACGCCCATTGAGAACAAGCTGTCGCTGGGCAGCCTGGACTTCGATTTCGCCACGTCAACATTCTGGATGACGCTGGTCTTCGGATTGTTCATCAACCTGCAGAATTTCGCCGCCGACCAGACCTTCGTGCAGCGGTACTTTGCGGCTCGGTCTGAACAGGATGCGCGCCGCAGCGTGTGGCTGGGAGCCCTGGCTTTTCTGCCAATTTCCGCCGTGCTGTTCTTCATTGGCACGGGTCTTTTCGTGTTTTACGGCACTGTCAGCAACCTGCCGGAAGGGACGTCCGCTGATTCCGTCCTGCCACATTTTATCATGTCTGAACTGCCTACGGGGATTGCCGGACTGTTGATCGCCGCGATTCTGGCTGCTGCCATGAGTACGGTTGATTCCTCGCTGAACAGTTCGGCCACATTGTTGTTGTGCGATGTCAGAAACCGCTTCTTCGTCACCAACACGGAACTGTCTGCCGACGCCGCAAAACGCGCTGCAGCAGCAGAACTTCGATTTCTGCGAGTCATGACTGTCATTCTGGGCATCGCCGGAATCGCCGTTGCCCTCGCCATGATGGACATCAAATCGATGCTGGATGTCTGGTGGAAGATCTCGGGGGTCCTTAGTGGCGGAACCCTGGGGCTGATCCTGCTGGCTCGGTTTACCAACGCAACCGGGGCATTCGGATCCGGTTTGGGAGTCTTCGTCGGCATCACTTCCATCTGCGCTATTGTGCTGGCGGATATGAAGAATCCGCCCGACTGGATGATGCCGCTTTGTGATGCAACACGCCCAATTTTGGATTATCTACACCCGTTAATGGCAATCGTCGTGGGGACGCTGTTGGTGGTTGTCATCGGAGCGATTTTTTCGTCGAGAGACAAATCTGTGCATGGACATTAGAGCTTTGTCACAGGCAAAAGTCAGGGTGGAAGCATTCGCCGGAAAAGGGGGTCAGGTACCAAAAATGCAAAGCACCCTTCGAGCCGTTCCGGTTTTTGGTACCTGACCCCGTTTTCCTCGCCAACCCTAAAACCTGGCTGTGACAATGCACCAGGCTGAACGCGACATTGATCGGCTGGCGCAACACCTGCATTTCAGGAACACAACGTTGATTCCCGCACAGATTATCGCCAGAAAACGCGATGGAGCAGAACTGTCCGATGAAGAAATCGCATTCTTTGTCGCTGGCTTTACGGATGAGAAGATTCCGGACTACCAGATGTCCGCTCTGGCAATGGCCATCTATCTGAACGGGATGACGGACCGCGAAACCGCGGCGCTCACTCAGCAGATGCTGCAGTCCGGTACGACTCTGCAGTGGCCGGATGACCAGCACGTTCGAGTTGACAAACACTCGACGGGCGGCGTCGGTGATAAAATTTCGATTCCGCTGGCACCGCTGCTGGCTTGCCTGGGGTTTCAGGTGCCAATGCTATCCGGTCGAGGTCTGGGCGCGACGGGTGGCACGCTGGACAAACTGGAGTCCATTCACGGCTTTCGCACAGACCTGTCGCTGGACGAAATTCACCGTCTGACTCAGCACGTCGGCTGCGTCATCACGGGTGCCTCAAAGGAACTGGCGCCGGCAGATCGAAAGCTGTACGCCTTGCGCGACGTCACGGCAACGGTTAGTTCGATACCACTGATCACCGCCAGCATCATGAGCAAGAAGCTGGCCGAATCGCTGGACGCACTGGTGCTGGATGTAAAATTCGGATCGGGTGCGTTCATGAAGACGCGACAACAGGCAACGCAGTTGGCACATTCGCTCGTGCGAACCGGTAACCACATGGGGGTCACTACCACGGCACTTCTGACCGACATGAACCAACCGCTCGGACGAATGTGTGGTAACGCTGTCGAAATGCAGGAGTCCATTGACGTCATGAAGGGCGGAGGTCCGGATGACGTACGACGACTCACCATTGAACTTGCCGTTGAATTGCTGATGTCCACGGAGAAAGAATCGAATCGAATCGCCGCAACTCATAACGCAGAAAGCTTGATTGACAGCGGAGCAGTCTTCGAGAAATACTGCCGGATGGTGCGTGCCCAGGGAGGAGATCCTGAAGCTGAACCTGGAATCGCAGATTGTTCCGATGTCACAGCTCCGCGGGAAGGCGTTATTGCCGAAATCGATACGGAACAACTGGGCGCTGCGATCATCTGGATGGGCGGTGGGCGAGTACAAATGGCTGATCAGATCGATCATGCCGTCGGACTGGAGATGTTGGTCCGAGTCGGCGACGCTGTCGAAAAGGGCCAGCCAATCGCAAGAATATATTGTGAAGCATCACAGGCTTACGCGCGGCCGGTTCAGAGTGCCATCACGGTGGCCGACGAAGCTGATCCGGTCCCGTTAATTGTGGACAGAATCGCGGGCTGACAGAGCTCATGGGTGTTGGATGGTCACACTTTCTCCGGTGTAACCGAAGACTCTTCTGGCTGATCACCGTTCATCGTCTGTACCGGCGTCTCCTGTTCGGCAGAGCCGTCTGCCACTTTGATTAGATCAGACACGCGCATCCCCAGTGAATGCAGATAATGCACTCCCAGAACAGTCACCGGAATGTACATGCTGATGTGATAATAAAGGGAAGCTCCCAACACGAGAGATGGGTCGATGTCCAGTCCCTGGGCCGCCATGCTTATCGCAAAACAGTATTGAATGACGCCGAAATATCCAGGCGACGACGGAATCGTCACGCCGATGGCGATCACTCCCGTAATGATTAACCCGGCTGTTGGTGTGACCGGTACGTGAAATGCACGGAGCGCCGTATAAGCCAGCAGACCGTTCAGCAGCCATTGAGCGATCGAATTCAACATGATCAGGAAAACTGCCCTGCCGCTTCGCAGTGCGGCCAGCCCGTGCGCACCCGCACGCAGCATGTCGAGGATCTTTCCCGTCAGCGATTCCGGCATAAATGGAACCCACCCAATGATTGTTTCGGTGAGCTTTAAGAACCAGTCCGTCCAGATCAGGTAGAGCGCCACACAAATCACGACAAACACGCAGCCTGCTGCCAGAAACAGTGCGTTCCTGCGATAGTCGTCAGGCAGATCATTCGTGAACATCAATCCCACGCTGAACAGCCCCAGGATCGCCACGACGTCAAAAATCCGTTCCAGCACAACCGTAGAAAACACGGTGCTGAAGGGAACTTTGTGCTGTTTTCGAACAACAAAGACGCGAACGAACTCGCCCAGATGGGCGGGCAGAATATTGTTAGCGGCAAACCCGATCAACAAGGGTGGAAACAGCTGGCGAGTTGTCAGAGGCGTCACAGGAGACAGCAGCCATGACCATCTCATGGCCTTCAACCAATAGAAGCCAAACAACATCGCCAGCATTATCGGCAGTGTCAAATAGTTAGCCTGCTGGAATCCAGCCCGCAGCTCAGCCGCGGACGTTCCTTTCATGGAATACGCAAAGCAAACCACGGAGACAACGATGCCAATGATCAGTCCAATCGCGCGTTTCATGAACTTCTGCACCAGAGACGGGAATAGGATATTGTTTGTTGTTGCGCCACTCGCCGGCATGCGACCCGCGGGCCGCATGCAGAACGCGCCATTCGTATATTCGACATTTTCGGACTTGACCGTGAAACACGGAGCATAAGACCAGTTCAACGGAATATCCATGACAACGTGAATCGCCCACGAACCGCATTGACCGCCAGAAACATCGGCGGTCGCGTTATTCCGTTGCACCAGTTCCGTATACCGGATTCCGCGTCTCCAAATCTACCTCGTAATCCCTGACGGGGAGCTGCGAACCACGCGAATGCAAGCCTGAACAACGCTCTATGATGGATTACCCTGATGCGCAGCCGTGACGAGGCGTTCGAGCCGGAGAGCAGACTGGCCCACGAACGGTCACGGCTTACGACAGTATGTACGCGACTTCAGTCACCAATGATCTTCACAAGTATTCGTTTCCGGCGCCGACCGTCGAATTCGTAATAAAAGATGTGTTCCCACGGTCCCAGATGCAGCCGTCCATCAGTGATTGCAACAACAACTTCGCGCCCCATCACCTGACGTTTGTGGTGCGCATCGGCATTGTCTTCGCCGGTACGGTTGTGCAGATAGCCTCCGCTGGCAGGGTCGCTGCCGGCGTCGAAGGGGACAAGCTCTTCCAGCCAACGTTCGTAGTCGGCGTGCAGCCCGGACTCGTTGTCATTGATAAAAACGCTGGCGGTGATGTGCATCGCGTTGACGAGTACCAGCCCCTCCTGGACGCCGCTTTCGTGAACAAGCTGCTCGACGTCGTCATGAATCGACAGGATTGCTCGTCGCTGAGGAATTTCCACCCATAACTCTTTGGTCAGAGACTTCACGTTTTGGTTTCCTGGTGTTTTGGATCCTTTGCTGCTGTCAACGGATTGCAGCATGTTATCATGCCAGCCTGTCTGATCTGCGCCTGTGTGTCTGGAAAATCGTCGATGTCTGTTGTTCTGGGTTCTCGTTCACCCCGCCGTTGTGAGTTGTTGCAGTCGGTTCTGGGTGGCGTTGATTTGCAAGTCGTGCCACCGGCGTCCGACGATGAACCTGGGTTTGACGGGCTACATGCTGCGGAACAATTTGAGACCAGGCTGCGAGAAATCGTAGAGCTCAAACACGCCGATGTTTCGAAGCAACTGTCGGCCTCGCAGACAAACAACGTCATCATCTGCGCCGACACCATTGTTGTGGCCTGGAATGCAGACCAGGAATCCATCGTGTTGGGAAAACCTCCCGTTGATTCATGGCAGCAAACCGTGCGACACTGGTTCAGGGAATACTATTCCGGCCGGTATCACGAAGTCTGGACGTGTTTTCGAATCACACAGGGTGATCAATTCCGCGAATCGATCGTCAAGACAAAGGTTCTGTTCTGCGCCCTGGATGACTGGCTCATAGACTGGTACGTCTCAACTGACGAATCCGTCGGAAAAGCCGGTGGCTATGGTATTCAGGGACGTGCGTCGATGCTGGTCGAAGCCGTCGAAGGGAGCTTCACGAACGTGGTGGGCCTTCCCATGATGGAAGTCACTCGCTCTCTGCGGGACTTTAGTGTGTTGAAAGAATGAAGGAATCAACATCGAATTCCGACGAAGCCTGCGCAACTCAGCGTCAAGTCATGATCGGCTCGCGACAGCTTGGCAGCCGTTTTTTTCTGGCGCCGCTGGCCGGATACACCCATCTGGCATTTCGAGTCATGCTGCGGCGACTGGGCGGGCTGGGACTGGCGACCACGGACCTGGTTCAGGCGCAGATGCTGGTTTCAGAAACTCGCAAGTCCATGGAGCTGGTCGAAACATCGCCGGAGGACCAGCCGCTGTCGGTGCAGATTTTCAGCGGAGTCATTGAGCAGTTGGTCGCCGCCGCCCGCTGGCTGGAAGATCATGATTACAAAGGCATCGATATTAACATGGGGTGCCCCATGGCCAAGGTCAACGGAGCCGGGGGCGGGGCACGTCTGATGTGCGACACATCTGGTGCCACGGAGATAGTAGGCCGGGTCATTGATGCTGTCACACTGCCAGTTACAGTCAAAATGCGACTGGGCTGGGACAGCGACAATCTCACAGCACCGGAACTCGCCGCAGCCTTCGAACAGATTGGCGTTGCCGCTGTAACCGTCCACGGACGAACTCGGCACCAGGGATTTCAAGGGCCAGTCAACCGGGGCGGAATCGCGGAAACGGTAAACGCGGTCAAGTCGATGCCGGTGATCGCAAACGGCGACGTGTGTACGCCTGAAGATGCATTATCAATGCTGGAAGAAACCGGCTGCGCGGCGGTTGCCATTGGACGGGGAGCCATGCTTGATCCGTGGCTGTTTCGGAAACTGCGTGACGTTGAAATCGGTCAGCAACCGCGAGAACCGACGACGGACGAGCAAATCGCTTTCCTGTCCGGCCATTTCGAGCTGATGACCCGGCAACATGGTGACTACAGCTGTCAGCTGTTTCGCAAGTTCGCCGCCTGGTATGGAGCTCGACTGGGGATTCCCGAAGACCTGGAAGATCGACTGCGGCGTTTCGAATCTGCAGTTGAATTCGCCCGGATCGTGGACGAAATTCGCCTCCGCCATGGCGAACGTCAATCAACGATTCCCACGGCGCTGGTGAAGGTTCCGAATGGCCCCGTGGAACGCTGGTAATATGAGGCAGCCGCTGAAAGGGGCCGCAATACAAGCGATAAGCGCCGGCGAGTGAGCCTGCGATTCCCTACAAGCAGCGACGGCCCTCCGAAAACTCGTGAAGAAACAGTTCTCTCGTTTAACCGCGTGCCCATCGGGCCGCGCTTTCCGGCAAGAAAAAACGCGGGGCGTTGCCCAGCGGTTAAACGAGTGATGGTCTGTCAGCGGAAATTGTTCGCACGCACGCCGCTATACAAGCTCGAAGCGCAAGCGAGCGAGTCTCCTGCGCTTGTAAAATCCACTTGCTCGTGCTGCGTGCTTGTATCCGAAACGGCAGAGCAAGGCGGCCGTTATTCCGGTAATTGCATGTCGAGATTCTTCACAAGAAATGCCCACAGGTCTGCAACTTCTTCAATAACCTTGGCAGTGGGTTTTCCGGAACCGTGGCCCGCTCGTGTTTCAATACGGATCAGCGTCGGATTTGTTCCTGACTGGCACGCCTGCAATTGTGCCGCGAATTTGAAACTGTGACCAGGGACGACTCGATCGTCGGTGTCAGCAGTGGTGATCAGAGTAGCTGGGTACTGAATACCGCCTTCCAGATTGTGATACGGTGAATACGCCAGCAGCGCTTTGAACTCTTCCGGGTTATCAGCACTGCCATAGTCATCCACCCAGAAGCGACCAGCGGTAAACCGATGAAACCTGAGCATGTCCATAACGCCGACCGCCGGCAGACAGGCTGCGTAGAGATCCGGACGCTGAGTCATGCAGGCACCAACCAGAAGTCCGCCGTTGCTGCCTCCCTGAATGGCCAGTTTCCTGGATGACGTGTACTTGTTTTCGATCAGCCATTCCGCTGCCGCGATGAAGTCGTCAAAGACGTTTTGCTTTTGAAGTTTCGTCCCGGCTTTATGCCACGGTTCACCGTATTCGCCACCACCTCGCAGGTTGGGCATCGCGAAGACGCCACCGAGTTCCATCCACGCCAGACGGCTTACTCTGAACGAAGGTGGCAGTGAAATGTTGAAACCGCCGTAGCCATACAGCAGAACCGGATTGCTGCCGTTCAATTTGATTCCCTTGCGGTGACAAATGAACATCGGCACTCTGGTGCCGTCTTTGCTGGTGTAGAAAACCTGTTTGGTTTCGTACTCTTCCGGATCAAATTTCACGGCGGCTCGACGCAGCAGTGTGCTCTCGCCGGTTTCGATGTCGTAGCGATAGGTGCTGGGTGGTGTTGCAAAACTGCTGAAGCTGTAGAACGTCTCTTTGTCGTCTTTCTTTCCACCGAAGCCAGATGCGGCACCGATGCCGGGAAAGTCCACGTCACGAACAAACATGCCGTCCATGCCGTACCATCGGACCTGAGTTCTGGCGTCCTTCAGGTAACGTCCGACGATCATGTCACCCACAATGCTGGCACTGGTGAGCGTGTTTTCGGTCTCCGCCACCACTTCCGTCCAGTTGTCCATCTGCGGCTTGTTCAGATCGATGGCAATGACGCGTCGCAGAGGAGCATCCAGGTTTGTCTGGAACAGCAGCGTCGAACCTTCGTTGCCCAGAAAACTGTATTCATAATCAAAGTTGTCAATCAGCATGAAGGGTTTCGCACCTGGCGTCTGCAGATCCTTGACGACAACTCGATAACGATCATCGGTGCCCTTCCAGACCGTCAGCACCAGATACCTGCCGTCTTCCGACACATCGGCGCCGAAACCCCATTCCGGATTGTCGGGCCGCTCATAAACAAGCTCGTCTGCTGACTGGGCCGTTCCGACACGATGGTAGAACACCTTCTGATTGAGGTTGAGTGATTGAAACTCGGCCCCTTCTTCTGGTTCGTTGTAACGAGAGTAGAAGAAACCTTTGCTGTCGGGCGTCCATGAAATACCACTGAACTTGATCCATTTCAGTTCATCGTCCAGCAGTTTTCCGGATTCGACTTCCATAATCCGCCACGTCCGCCAGTCTGAACCGCCGTCCTGAATACCGTAGGCACCATATTTGCCGTCGTCGCTGAATTCAGACCCGGAGAGTGCAACGGTGCCGTCTTTCGACCATGTATTCGGGTCGATCAAAACACGGGGTTCGTCGTCCAGCGTATTCTGCACGTACAGAACGCTTTGATTCTGCAGTCCGTCATTGCGGAAGAAGTAATAGCGTCCACCTTCCTTCGACGGAGCACTGATCTTCTCGTAGTTCCAGAGTTCCGTGATTCGTTCTTCGATGTTGTCTCGACCGGGGATCTTCTTCAGATAGTCGAAGGTCAGTTTGTTCTGAGCCTCCACCCACGCGGCCACATCTTTGGATTCACGGACATCGTCTTCCAGCCAGCGGTACACGTCATCAACCGTCGTGCCGTGAAAGTCGTCGACCTGCGACACGGTTTTTGTCTCGGGATACACCAGGTTAATGTCCTGAGCAAATGAGGTTGAGGCGGCAAGAAAGCTCAGTGACAGGATCAATGCGTTCGTTCTCATATTTATTCGGCCTTTGTCTTTGACGCCGCCTCTGGCTGTGCCTTTTCAAAATCTCCCGCCATCACGATGTACAGGCGATCCGGCTTGATGTGCTTCCGCAAAGCCGCATTGACGTCTTCAACGGTCAGTTCACTGAGCTTCTTCTCAGAGTCGGTGGTGAACTGCATCGTGCGCCCGGTCTGAGCGTACGTTCCCATCAGTGACGCAAGGGCACTGTCACTGGTACGGGAAAGTTCTTCACGCTGCAGAAAACCAGCCTTCTGTTCACTCAGCTCGTCTTCGGTTATGCCGTCCTTTAACAACTTGTCCAGCTCTTCCCGGATGACCCCGTGAAGCTTGTCAGCATTGTCCGGATTAACGATCGCAAAAACATAGAACACGCTGCGTTCATCGACAGCGGACGCCTGAAACGCAGACTGAATGGTATACGACAATCCTTCGTCCTGACGAACACGATTGCCGAGTCGCGACGACAGTGCTCCGCCGCCGAGAATGTAGTTGCCCAGCGACAACGCTGCGTAATCCGGGTGGTCGTCGCCGATGGGCAAGGTCATGGCCGCAAAGTAAGTCGCCTGCGCCTTACCCGGAGTGTTCACTCTCTGAAGATCGCCCTTTTCATTGTTCACCGGAATCTTCGGAATACGCTCAAACTCTGTAACCGACTGCCAGCCATCGGTGAATGCACCAATCGCAGGAACAACATCTGCAGGGTCGAAGTCACCGACGATTGATAGCTCGCCATGTTGACCGGACAGCAGTGATGAGTAGACGTCTTTTACCTGGTCAATCGTCACACTTTTGATACGTTCGACCTCTTCCGTCAGACTTGCGATGTAACGGGGGTCGTCCGGGGCGTAGACGCTGATTTTCTTCTGAGCTGTATTCGACGCGATTGAGGTTGGGTTGACCAGCCGCTGTTCGGCAGAAGAAAGTCGGGCCTCCTTGATCAGCTCCAGTTCTTCGGGTGGAAACACCGGCTTCCGCAACACCTCGCTGACGATCTCCAATACGGGCAGCAGATTGCTGCGCAGCGTCTGTAAAGTAAGTTGCACCTCCCCGGGCCCCCCGGACACACGCAATTGAGCGCGATATTTATCCAGTGCATCCTTAATGTCCTGCCGCGACATATTTTCGGTGCCTTTGGTCAGCATGGCGGGCATCATCTCGGCAGCTGCCGCCTTGCCTTTCAACGCTTCCAGGTTTCCGTACCGCAGCACGAATTTCAGATTGACGGTTTCGCCACGAGTTTTCTTTGGCAGCACGGCAACCTTAATCCCCGAATTTAACCTGCTGCGCAAGATACGTTCCTCAATCGCCATTGGTGCAACGTCAAAATCTTCCCCCTGAGCAATCTGTTCACGACCCTGATAATCGCCGATCATTTCTGCCAGGTCCGGCGTTGCAGGAATGGTGGCGCGTTCCGGCCCTTTCGTCGGTTCGAACAGGCCGGCCGTGCGGTTGTTCTGAATCAGATACTCAGCCGCGACTCGCTTAACATCGTCAGCGGTAACATTCTCCAGCCGGTCTCGGTACAGAAAAAACAAACGCCAATCGCCCTGAGCAGCCCATTCGCTAAGCTCAACGGCGATGCCACGTGAACTGGCCACTTTCAATTCGCGCTGCTTCAGCAACTCCTGTTTGGCTCGTTCCACTTCCTGTTCCGTTATGTCTTTCTGTCCGCCGCCTTCAACAACGTCGATCATGCCTTGCAGGAGATCGGCACCATCAATGCCTTGAGCGGCTTCACCGCCGAACAACACGATCCCGGGATCGTGCAGGGCAAAGGTGAATCCAAAGACGGACGCCGCCTGTCTCTTTTTAACGAGGTTGTCATACAGACGGCCGGACGGTTCGGTGGCCATCACCGTGGCAAGGACATCGATAGCGGGATAGTCAGGATGTCCGCCGGAAGGAATGTGATATGTCAATCCCGCCGTCGGTACCTCGCCGACTCGACGCAGCGTTACGAGCCGCTCGCCGTCCTGAGCCGGTTCTTCTGTGTAGGTCCTGTTCAGCTTTCGTTCCGGACGCGGCAGTGCACCGAAGTACTGTTGAGTAAGCTTCAGAGCTTTCTCCGGCTCGAACTTGCCGGCGACAACCAGCATCGCGTTATCCGGCTGATAGAAGCGTTTATAGAACTCTTTCAGGTTAGCAACCGGCACACGTTCGATGTCCGCTCGATTGCCGATCGTCGATTTGCCGTAATTGTGCCACTCATAGGCCGCCCCCATCATTCGCTGCATCAGCACTCTCGACGGGCTGTTTTCGCCTCGTTCAAATTCGTTGCGAACAACCGTCATCTCACTGGCCAGGTCTTCGGCCTTGATGAAGCTGTTGACCATGCGATCCGCTTCCAGATGGATGGCAAATTCAAGATTTTCGTCGCTGGCGGGCAGAGTTTCATAGTAGTTGGTACGGTCCAGCCATGTTGTTCCGTTGAATTGAGCTCCACGTTCCTTCATCACCTTCGGAATTTCCGGATGGTCCGGTGTGCCCTTGAAGACCATGTGCTCCAGCAGGTGAGCCATGCCGGCTTCACCATATCCTTCATGCCGTGAACCGACAAACACAGTCAGATTCACGGTAACGGTCGGTCGCGACCCGTCCGGCAGCAACAGCACCTGCAGCCCGTTGTCCAGTTCGTATTCGGTAATTCCTTCGATCGATCGAATCTGTTTCGGCATAGCGTCTTGCGACAGGACAGGTCCGGATACAACCGTACCAATCAACAACAATAGAGAAAGGGTGAGCAAGCGATTCATGGTGAGGTTCCACACAGGATCGGGGCGTTGAATATCGTTTGGCGTCGCAATCGGCGAAGTCACATCGTCGGGCGAGCCCGTACCGCAGAATGCTAGCAGGTCTGCAGCGGCGATTGAATGATCAGAGACGATGAGTGGGGGTCCCTGAGTGCATCGGGCCGGGTTGGCGGCACACTGGCGCAGAACACTTGCTTGAGTGTGGTCGCGCTGGGTGGCACCGTTTGTTCGCAAATAGAGTGTCGCAGGCCCGGAAAACTGCAATTAAGCGACCTGATCGAAATCGGCGCCACAGACACGGGCCTCCTGTTGCTGCGCAACCCGTATTGCATGCAGCAGAGCCACCCGGATGCTGCCCGCGCAGGTATCAGACCAGCGCGCAAAAAAATGCCACCAGAAGCTCATTCCCGAAAGAACAAACTTCCTGATGGCATATTTCCAGCGTCGGCACCGCGAACGATGCCTTGCCTTGTCAACTGGCTAGGCCAGTTGCTTTCTGCGGTTTACGAGCGTTCGAATTCGTTCGGCCAGCAACGCTGCGTCGAACGGTTTTCGGAACGTTTCGTTGAAGACGGTTCGGTCGAAACCGGACGCATTGTCTTCGTCACTCAGAAGTCCAATCAAAACGGTTTCTTCGTATTCACCGTTCTTCTTGAGATTCTGCGCGATCATCAAAGCTTCTTCGCGGCCCATAACAAAGTCGACCACCACACAATCGGGGTGAACAGACTCGGCCTGGATTCCGGCTTCAAAGCCACTGGAGGCAGTTTCGATCTTAAAGTCATCGTTGGCCATCATTTCGTCA
>JAAERP010000433.1 GCA_024230215.1 Fuerstiella sp.
CGTCTGCGTCCGATGCTGAACAACAAACCAGTCTTCATGGCCGGTCCGCTCGATCAGGGCTATTGGCCCGACGGCATCTACACCGCTCCGACGGATGAGGCGCTGAAGTTCGACCTCGAGATGACCAAGCGATTCGGGTTCAACTCGACTCGCAAACACGTGAAGGTCGAACCGGCGCGCTGGTACTACTGGTGCGACAAACTCGGTCTGCTCGTCTGGCAGGACATGCCCAATGGCTCGGCCGGTAAGGATGCCAAAGGGAATAAAGACGGAGTGCCTCGGTCGAAGGAACTCACCGATCAGTTCGAACTCGAAATGCGCGAGATGATCCGCGAGCACTCCAACCACCCTTCTATCGTCATGTGGGTCATCTTTAATGAAGCGTGGGGCCAATACGACACGCCACGACTGACCGAAATGGCACGCGGCGAAGATTCGACGCGACTGTTGAACAGTGGTAGCGGCTGGTTTCTGCCGCCGGACTGTGGTGACGTACTCGACCGACATAAGTACAAGGGAACGGTACCCGTTCAACCTGAGAAGAATCGCATTGGAACGCTTGGTGAGTTCGGCGGCTTCGGACTTGTCGTTCCCGAGAACCAATGGGTGAAGGGCTTAACCGAATCGTCCGTGTACGGAACATGCACCGATCAGCGTGACTACGAGAACCAGTACTTGAACGCGTGGCGCAAGGTCTTTGAACATGACAAAGTCGACGGCACATCGGCCGCGATCTACACACAGCTGACCGACGTGGAGACCGAAGTCAACGGCCTGCTGAGCTACGACCGCAGGGTCGTCAAGGCGGACTATGAACTCTTCGCCAGGGCCGTCGCCCGACGCGAGTTGCCGAAGCAACCGACGATCAGGGTCCTGATACCAACATCACAGCAGGCCCCACAGCAGTGGCGGTATACGGAGCAACAACCTGCTGACGGATGGAACCAACCTGGCGCTGATCTGACGGGTTGGAAGAAAGGCAAGGGTGTCTTTGGCCACAAGTATCACCGCAACGGCTCGATCAAGATCGGAACCGAATGGAGATCGCTGAACCTGTGGGTCGTCCGGACCTTTGATCTTCCGACGGAACCGCTCAAACGACCGGTGCTGCGAGTTGCTTACGACGACAACACAACCGTTTACATCAACGGCGTCGAAGCCTTGCGCCTCAAACGAGGCAACAACCGCGGCTATCAGGACATCCCACTCCCATCGATCGCAGCGAAAGCGCTGAAACCAGGAACAAATATCCTGGCGATCCACGTGGACAATCAGAAGTCGCTGAACACACGACAACCCGACGCAGAAAAACGCGCCGGCAGCCAGTTCATCGACGCGGGAATCGGTGAGGAATCAATCGAGTGGTAACGCGACTTCAACCGAACGACCGGAATAACAGAAAGCCACAAGGACAAGCAATGAAACAATTACTAGCCTCACTCCTTTTGCTGACCGCTTTGGCCTGCTCAGCCCATGCCTCCGACCGACCGAATATCATCGTCATTCTTGTGGACGACATGGGCTACTCCGACCTCGGGGCGTATGGAGGCGAGGTCGACACGCCATCGATCGACGCCCTTGCGGAAGGCGGTTTACGTTTCACGCAGAACTACAACTCGGCCCGTTGCTGCCCATCAAGGGCCTCGCTCCTGACCGGACTCTACTCGCAGCAGGCGGGGATTGCCGACTTCACTGGTCCGGATCGGTCCGCCAGCAAAGGCCCGGCATACCGCGGCAAGTTGACGAAGCAATGTGTAACGCTTGCCGAGGTTCTCAAGACGGTTGGCTACAGTACTTACGGGGTTGGGAAGTGGCATGTGGGAAGAGAGGAGTCACCCGTCACGCGTGGCTTTGACGAGTATTACGGTTACATCCATTTCCATAGTCAACCGCAATGGGAGCCACGCACCTGCCAGCGATTACCCGCAGACCGTACGCCCGAGCTGACCCATGAGAAGGGCAGCTTCTACGCGACCGACGCCTTTTCGGACTACGCCGTCGAATTCATCAAACAGGGCGCGGCAAAGAAGAAGCCGTTCTTCCTTTACCTTGCCCACTCTTCGCCGCATTTTCCTCTGCATGCCCCAGCTAAGACGCGCGGCAAGTATCTGGATCGATACCGCAAGGGCTGGGATGTGTTGCGCAAGGAGCGCTATCAGCGTCAAGTCGTCTCCGGACTGGCCACGGACTGCTGGAGGTTCACCGAGCGCTCCGAGGTTCCGGAAGACGGCAAGGGGAAATTTGGCGAAATCGCAAACGGATATTCCGGCATGCAGAATCCGGCGTGGGATACGTTGGACGCGGATCGACGGGAAGACCTCGTGTATCGCATGGCGACTTTCGCGGCGATGATCGATCACGTCGATCAAGGAATCGGCCGAATTGTGTCGCAGCTCAAGGAAACGGGGCAGCTCGAGAACACGCTCATTCTGCTCACAAGCGATAACGGCGCTTGCTACGAGTGGGGCCCGTTCGGTTTCGATGGAGGAAGCCGCCAGGGAAGAACCATTTTGCATAAGGGAGAAGATCTTAAGAAGATTGGCGGACCAGGGTCCTACCACTCGATCGGCAGTGCTTGGTCATGCTTGAGCAACACGCCTTTCAGAATGTACAAGCACTTCAACCATGAGGGCGGCCATTGCAGTCCGCTGATCGCTCATTGGCCAGCAGGGATTGAAAGCCCTGATCGCTGGGTCCGCACGCCCGTCCATCTCTTTGATTACATGAAGACCATCTGTGCGGTGACCGGCGCGGAGTATCCGATGACTTTCGCTGGCCATGACATCATCCCGTCCGAAGGAGTGAGCTTCAAGCCAATCTTCGATGGCGAGGCAACGCTTCCAGAGCGCACACTCTTCTTCGATCATTTCAGATCGAGTGCCATTCGCAAAGGCGACTGGAAATTGGTGCGTGGCAACCATCGTTATCAGGCTCGTACCTGGGAACTCTACAACATCAGCACCGATCGTTGTGAAACCTCCAACCTTATCGACGAGAAGCCTGAGCTTGCAGAAGAGCTCGAAACCGAATGGACGGCATGGGCTCGGCGAGTGAAGATTTCACCGTACTACGTGCATACCAGGAAGTAATTGAAACTTCTGAAATCAGGGGTACCAATGCAAGAACTAAGCAAAGCGATAGGCGTCCGGCCGTTGAGAATTTACCTGGTAACCCGACGCGTGAGCGAGGGAAGTACAGGCCCCTCGCTCACGCGTCGGGCTACCTCTTGCCTCGCCCCAATGGTGATGTGTTTGTTCGCTGCTTCTGCCCTCGCGGCGGAGGTTGAGGAAGAGGGCGCCCCCAAAGAGCGATTCAATCCGGAATGCCGAACCTTCTCATCCTATAAGGACGTAGGTTATGACCAGAAACAGCGCCCCCAGTTCCACTTCACCTCCCGCAAGAACTGGCTGAATGATCCCAATGGCCTCGTCTACTACGACGGCGAATGGCATCTGTTCTTCCAGCACAATCCAAGGCGGAATGGTGATGGTGAAAAGTGCTGGGGCCATGCGGTAAGCAAAGATCTGCTGCATTGGGAGCAGCTGCCGCACGCCATTTTGCCCTACAAGAGTGGAAGCGGAAAGGGAGGCGTCATCTGGTCTGGCAGTGCGGTGGTGGACCACAACAACAGCCTTGGTAAGCAGGTCGGTGATGTGAAAACGATCGTCGCCTTCTTTACCCACACGGCTGGGCCCATGGAACAGTGCGCCGCGTACAGTACCGACAAAGGGCGCACATTCAAGCTAATCAATGAGGGTGACGCCGTTGTGCCGAACCAGGGGATATGGAAGGGGGAGCGCGACCCCAAGGTGTTCTGGCATGACGCAACGAAGAAATGGGTGATGGCGGTCATTGTTGGCGGCCCGGACAAGCTTGTTCGAATCTGGAACTCCGATGACCTGGTAGACTGGAAAGAGGCTGGCGATTTCAGCCGTCATTTTGCCGAGTGTTTCGATATGTATCCCCTTTCGGTGGACGGTGATAGGAACAACAGGAAATGGGTTTGTAACGATGCGGCGTTCTATTACCAGATAGGCGATTTCAATGGCTCGGTATTCTCCAGCGACAACAAGATGCTACTGGGCGACTGGGGCGGGCGGCGTTTCTCCAAGGCATTCTATGCTGGCCAAACATTCAACAATAGCCCAGATGGCCGCGTCTATCAGATCGCATGGATGAAAGGTGCGGGCAAAGATAATCCGTTCAAGAAGGCTGGCTTGCCGTTCACTCAGCAGATGACCTTTCCCTGCGAGTTGACGCTTCGGACCACGGCCGAGGGAGTGCGCATTTTTCGCTGGCCGATCGATGGAATCAAAACGCTATACAAGAAGAGCCATGCGTTCACGAACATGACGACCGTGTCGGAGGCGAATGAAGCCGTTTCAGACATCAAGGCTGATCTTATCGATGTGTCAATCACGTTCACACCGATTGCTGATGAGCTCATCACCTTCAGGGTCCGGGGACTGAACATCACGTACGGGAACAGCACGAAGTTCCCAAACAAAGACGGGAAGATGGTGACGGTTCCAAGTATCGGATTTGACAATATCGAGGATGCTAAACCTGTCATAAGGATTCCGGCCCCGACGGTTGATGGCGTGGTCGGCCTTCGTCTTCTGCTTGATCGTCTATCAATCGAGATGTTCGTCAATGGCGGCGCCTATGCGGCAGCAAGCTACTGCACCCCTACGACTGACAGGATCGAGTTTAGTGTTTCGGAGGGTGATGCTCTTCAGGTCGACAGTCTCGTTGTGAACGAGTTGAGGTCGATCTGGAAAGAGGACCGTAGATGATGAAGTTGAACGATGCGAAAAGTACAACAACGGCGGTATCGTGTTCCCGTGAATTTAAAGCTCTCCATTGAAGGGCCTGAGGCAATGAAGATCAATCAATTCGTGGTTCACGAGCTGGGGTCCATTTGGAAACAGAAGCCTGGTGAACATGAAACAACCCGACGCAAAGAAACGCGCTGGCAGCCAGTTCATCGACGCGGGTCTTGGTGAGGAATCAATCGAATGGTAAGCCCAATCCTCACTGACGTGGATTTGTCAGGAACATGGAGACACGGAAATGAAGCTGTTGAAACGAATTCTTTTAGCGGTTTTCGGCATCGCCTGTCTCAGCGGCGCGGTGTTCGCCGCGGACGATCTGCTGATTGCAGATTTCGAGGACGGGAGCTACGGCGGATGGTCGGTGGAGGGCAATGCCTTTGGCAACAAGCCGGTCGACCGCGAGACAGCAACGCGATGGGGATCGAGAGGCTTCAAGGGCGACGGCCTGGTGGATACGCATGTGAACAAGGACTGGAAGCCCCAGGGCAGCCTGACCAGTCCGGATTTCGTGATTCAGCGTGACTACATCAACCTGTTGATCGGCGGGGGATTCAATCGCAAAACGGTTGGCGTTCGGGTGTTGGTTGATGGGGAGGAGGCCGGTCGGGTCACCGCGCTGAAAAGCAACCACCTGGATGAAGTCAGCATCCCGGTATCGGAGCACCGGGGAAAGAAAGCGGTCATCGAAATCTTCGACCGGGATTCCGGCTGGTGGGGCTACATCAAAGTCGATGACATCCGGCAGAGCGATGTGAAGGTAGGCTTCGAACCGGTCGTCAAAGAGTTGAAAGTCACGAAAAACCTGCTGCTATTCCCCGTGGCAAAATCCGGCGTGACGCGCCGGATTTCAATCACCGTGGACGGCATGCTGATACATCACCCGTTGGCCTGTCTTGCCATGAATGAGCAGGAAGTCGCCTGGTGGGGCTATCTCGATATGAGCGACATGGTGGGCAAAACGGCGAAGATCGCGCTCGCCCAGCGAATCGGCGGATCGGTCGTTGACATGATTGAGTGCGCCGATGAACCGCGTTGTATCCTGCCGAAATATGATGAGAAATTCCGCCCGCAGTTTCACTTCTCACAGCTTCAAGGCTGGAACAACGACCCCAATGGCATGGTGTATTCTGAGGGACGATATCACCTCTTCTGGCAGTGCAATCCGCTTGGCACCTCCTGGGGCAACATGTATTGGGGGCACGCCTCCAGCCCCGACATGGTCAACTGGACAGAACACAAGCGGGCCCTTCGTGCGGGAGCAGGCCGGGGACTTCCGCTGGACCGACGGCATCCATCCATGGCCACTGGCGCCTGTTTCTCGGGTAGCGGGAATGTGGATCACAATAATGCCACGGGGTTGAACATCGGTGATAAGAAAACGCTGCTCCTGTTTAACTCTGATATGAACGCGGGAGTGTCGGCGTTTTTCTCTCACGACGGCATTAACTTTAAACGCTGGATGCAGAAGTATCCCCTTGGTATCACCGGACGCGATGCAAAGTTCGTCTTCCATGAGCCAACCCATAAATGGGTAGCGGTAAGCTGTCTTGCGAACAAGGAGCACGGTCGGCATTTCCCCATATTCACCAGCACAGACCTGAAGAACTGGAACCTGGAACAGACCTTCAAGGACGTGCATGAATGCCCTGAGTTTTTCGAGTTGCCGGTTGACGGCGATCTGAACAATAAGAAGTGGGTACTGGTGGAGGCGAGCGGCGAGTATTTCGTCGGCGAGTTCAACGGCAGGAAGTTCACTCCCGCTTCCAACAAGAAACAAGTCACCATGATTCCCCGCGCCTGCTACGCGGGGCAGTGTTTCAGCAATTCCCCAGACAGCCGAGTGGTCTATATCGGCTGGGCAGGCCTGGTCACCCAGGACATGCCGTTCAATCAGGGGTTTACCATTCCGATGAACTTGACACTGAAGACGGTAAAAGACGGAACCGTTCACCTGTTTGCCAACCCGGTGAAGGAAGTGGAAACCTTGCGGAAGACGGCGGAGTTCGCAGACGAAACCATCGAGCTTGATTCTGGCACGCCGACGTTCCGCAAAGCGTTGTCCGGCGAGCTGTATGACGTTTGCCTGACTCTAAAAAAGAAAGGCAGCCCAAAGACCGCAACAATAACTGTCGGAAAGTTTCGTCTGACGTATGACTTTGCCACCGAACACTTCGGCAAAATGGCGGCGCCGCTAACCGACGGAAAGCTTAACGTGCGCATCCTGGTCGATCGTCCGACGATCGAGGTCTTTATGGCGGACGGCTACTCGTATCACCTGGAAACCAGGAAGGCGCGGTCCGGCGAGATGCCTGGCGAGATCACCATAAGCACCGATGCACCCGTTGGAAGCAGCGTGATCGTCGAAAGCCTGAAGGTGTATCCGATGAAATCAATTTGGAAAGAGAGGAGATAGAACGTGAATTGCAGTGATCGTTACAAACGCAAGGCAGCAATACTTTGTGTTTCTTTACTCGTCTGTGGTTTCGTGTCAGCTGAAGACGCGCCAATAGCGCAGGAGAAGAAGGCAACGCCTGACCCTTTGTTCGATCACGCTGGTTTCGATTTCCATACCTATACAGCTTCCTATGACCAGCCCAACCGACCTCAGTTCCACTTCACCTCACGCGAAGGTTACATCAATGATCCCAATGGATTGATCTACTACGATGGCGAATGGCACATGTATTTCCAGCACAAGGGGCAGAAGGTCTGGGGGCATGCGGTCAGTACCGATCTGGTGCATTGGAAGCAATTGCAGCACGCGATTGTTATGCATAAGGGGCACTGCGCATCCAATGGTCAGATATGGTCCGGCACGTCAGTCATTGATTGGAACAACACACTTGGCAAGCAAAAGGGTGACACCAAAACCATCGTTGCCTTTTTCACCCACACGCAAGCGGACGGATTTCACCAGGATGGCGCCTATAGCACGGACAAAGGACGAACCTTTCACCTGATGGGGAATCTTGTTCGGAACCTGGGGAACTCCAGGGGCGAGCGTGATCCCAAGGTGGTGTGGGATCCTGATTCAAAGACGTGGATCATGATTCTGACCGCTGGCTGTAACGCGGTATTTCAATCAATCGACCTGATGAACTGGACGCGCTGCGGGAAGATCGAGGGGATTGGCGGAGAGTGTCCCGATCTGTTTCAGCTTCCGCTTGACGGAGATCAGTCGAAGAAAAAGTGGGTCATTACCAATGCCGGCGCAAGATATGGAGTCGGCCACCTGCAGAAGGGGGTGTGGTGCCTCGACGTCGGTGAGAGAATGCAGGGCTTTGATTCCGGACGACCGCGAGGAAGCATGGGGTACGCCTGGCAGACGTTCGGCAATGGACCCGACGGGCGTGTAGTGCAGATCGGCTTCATTCAAAGCGGGCAACGTAACGCAGCCGCTCCTGTACCACACAAAGACCTGCCCTTCTTTCAACAGATGACCTTCCCTGTCGAGCTAACGTTGCACACAACGCCAGGTGGCATGCGCCTCTTCCGGTATCCGGTCAAGGAGGTCGAGAAACTCTACACCGACACCAGGAAGTGGGACGAGATCACCCTTGCCACCGCGAACGACAAGGCACATCTTGGCGGCCTCAAGCCCGATCTGATGGACATGACCTGCGTCTTCTCGCCTGGCAAGGCGGACAAAGTCACCTTCAACGTCCGCGGTGTCGCTGTTCGATACAGCCAGGGCGATGGAAAGATTCGGGTCAAAAACAATGCAGGGATCGTAGGCGAATCAGTCGTCCACGCAGGGCAGGACAAGAAGGGCAGGATCAAGTTCCGCGTGCTCTTTGACCGCACATCCTTCGAAATCTTCGTCAACGATGGCATCGCCGCCGCCACCATCAATTGCGTTCCCAGGAACAAGGACCTGTCCATCGCCGGGCCCGAGAGTACGGTGATCAACCATCTCGTGATTCATGAGCTCGGTTCAATCTGGAAACAGAAGGAAGGGAAATAATGAAGGTCAGAAGACATATCGCACCGCTTTGTGTGCTCATCCTGGTAATCGGTTGCTGCGGCTCGTGGTCACTGGCAAATGACGGCACTGCACCTGAGGTCACGGACCTCAATGCGAAAGATGTGTCAATGAAGTGGGAAAAGAACATTCCCTATCTTCAGAAGCCATATTTCAGCACACAACCTCAAGACATGAATGACGATATCCCGGTCGGAACACTGGGAGTTGATGGAGGGGACAAGGAGATGATCCTTGCCTTCGCTCACGAAGTCGCTAAGGAGCCGAACAAGGACAGAAAAGACAAGACCGACAGCCTGCTCATCAGCCACAAGGGCAAGCTGATATTTGAATCGTACTACAGGCGCGGTCGCCAAAACGTGCCGCATTTTCAGATGTCCATTACCAAGTCCTATACGGCTTTTGCTTTGGGCCGCGCAATCCAGCTGCGGTACCTGAAGATGGAAGACCTGAAAAAGCCGGTCGTAGATTACCTGAAGGATCTCGACCGAAGCAGACTTATTGAGGGCGCGGAAAAGGTCACTTTGGAAGAGGCGCTGAATATGCGCTCCGGAGTCAGCCTCGTTAGAGAAAAGATCATGAAGTACAGGGAGCACCCGGAACTGCTGAAAGGACAGAAACAGATTCAGGCGTACTTCGAGGACAGCCGGCCAATTCCGCCCGCGCCCAGAAAGTTTGGTTATAAGGCGGCGGATCCAGCCATGATCATGCAGGTTCTGGAAGCTGTGGTTCCCGGTTCCGCAGAGAAGTTCATCCGCAAGGAACTCATGGGCAAGATGGGCATCACCGAATATGCCTGGCAGCAAGACACCAGTGGTGTTCCGAAATCAGCAGCCGGTTCGAGTTTCCGCTCACGGGACATGCTCAAGATCGGAATGCTGATCCGCGACAAGGGGAAATGGAAAGGGGAGCAGCTGATCCCGCAAGCCTTTATTGAACGCGCCATCAGCCCTGTCTCGAACGCATACGGCGCGAATTACTATGGCTATTTCTGCTGGCATCGCACCTTGAAGAAGGGTGAAGAAGAATACCCAAGCATTGAACTTCGGGGAGCCCTGGGTCAGTTCACCTTTGTCTTCCCCGAACAGGACTTGATCGTGGTCGCCACAGCCCATGGCGTCATGAGCATGCTCAAGGATATCCCGGTACGGATCATTCCAGCTTTCGGAAAGTAAGGCGATTGATGACGGATTCGATGAAATCAATTTGGAACTGGAAACCCGATTGGAAAACGAATAGTTCCATGAAGCCCATCATCCAAACCGCAATTCTCTTCGCCGTCATAGATCAATTCAACCTTATCAACGTCAAATCTGAGAGTAGCAGAGTTCGATGAACAGATTAAATGCATACAACTCTATTGTACGTTCGTCGTGCTGCCTTGTGATTGGTTTAGCCCTTGTCGGATATGCTCATGCTGATGAGGGACGCTCGGCGTTTCCTGTTGCGCCTGCCCCGCAGCCGCTATCGCCACTCATGGAACGCGAGTTGCGTGGTTGCTTTGACTTCTTCTGGAAGGAGTGGGTCTCCGATCCGGCCAGTCCGACATATGGCATGACTTGTGGTGACTATGTCGGCATGCGAACCTATTCGCCGATCCCCGTTGAGGAGCAGGGTTTCTACTTTGCGGCGATCGTGATCGGTGTGGAACGCGGCTGGATCACCCGGGCTGAAGGCGAGGAACGTATTCTGGCCGCGCTGAAATCTCTTAGGAAACTGAAACGCATCAACGGCTTCTGGTATCACTTCATTGATCCCGACACCGGGAAACGCGGCTGGAACGATTCTCCCGATGTCGAACTGAGTAATGCCAGTACGGGCACCATGATGCTTGGTGCGATCGCAGCGGCCGAGTACTTCGGCGGCGGGATCCGACGACTGACCGACGAACTGTATGCGGAGATGAATTGGAAGTGGTTTACGAACCCCGTGACCAAGCACCCCTACATCGCGTGTTATCCCGAGGAGCGACCTGAGAAGGTACCGGTCGGCATCAATGATGAGGGGATGTTTGGTGGATGGTCGGCTTATTCCGAACACATCTTTCTCTACATCCTGGCAGCCGGCACGCCGAATCCAACATTTGCCACGGGAGCGGACTCCTACTATGCGATGAAGACGAACAAGGGCCGCTACAAAGGTGAAGAGTTTATTTATTGTGGAAGCGGAGCGGCCTTCACTTACCAATGGACGCATGCGTTCATCGACTTCCGCAACCTGCGCGACAAGCGTGGTCGCAACTGGTTTGAAAACTCTCGACACGCCGCACTTGCCGCCCGGCAGTACGCGATCGACAACGCAGAGCGCATCAAGGGGCTCGGGCCGAACTCCTGGGGTATGTCGGCCTCCATCAGCCCAAGCACAGGGTATAGCGGCCATTACGGCTCCCTCCCGATTGCGAAATGGAAAAAGCTACTGGAAGACGGGACGGTCGCACCCTACGGCGCCCTGTCCTTCCTTCCCTTCACGCCAGACGAATCCACCGCCGCCCTCAAGCACATGCACCAAATCCCCGGCCTGGTCGGAGACTACGGCCTCTACGACGCCTATAGCTATGCGACCAAAGCCAAGGGCGACCAACCTTGGATCGCCAAGAGCTACCTCGGGATCGACAAAGGCCTCGTTCTGTTGATGTTCGAGAACTACTCCACCCAACTCATCTGGCGGTTGCTCCACCAAAACACCCATATCAAAAAGGGACTCAAGCGACTGGAATTCGCGTCCGTCAAGTAGCCGCTGGTTGATTGGCCCGTCGGAAACCTTGAACTTCGTGACTACTGACAGTGAGGATGGCAAAATGATAAAAACGGAAGGCAAGTTGGACAGAAGAATGGCAGCGAAATGGCGCGCACAAATCTTCCTGCCCCCATTTTCTTGCCAATTAGTTTTCTACGCGACTCTGCGTCTCTGCGCGAGTCTCGTCGCATGTTCCATCGCCACTGCCGCGGACAAGCCAAATGTGATTCTGATCATGGCGGACGATCAGGGATACGGGGATCTGTCGTGTCACGGCAATCCCGTGTTAAAGACGCCCAACATGGATCGGCTTTATGCAGAGAGTGTTCGGATGACCGACTTTCATGTCGCGCCGATGTGTTCGCCGACTCGTGGGCAACTGATGACCGGTCGCGATGCGATGAAGAATGGGTGCACGGCTGTTTGCCAAGGGCGGTCAATGACGCGAGCCAACATTCCGACGATGGCCGATTTCTTTGCGGGCTCGGGATACGACACCGGGCACTTTGGTAAGTGGCACATGGGTGACAGTTACCCGCATCGCCCGCAGGATCGAGGGTTTCACGAGACGCTACATCATCGCGCCTGGGGCATCACGTCTCTGGCGGACTACTGGGGTAATACCTACTTCGATCCCGTTCTGAATCACAATGGCGTCGACAAGAAGATAGAGGGCTATTGCACCGACATCTTCTTTGATCACGCGATGCAGTGGATAGATCGCAAAGCGAAATCAGATGAAGACAAGCCGTTCTTTGTCTACTTGCCGACGAATACGCCGCACGTGCCGAACGTATGTGAGGACAAGTATTCCGACCCGTATGTCGGCAAGTACCAGGGCAAGAACATCCCTGCGAAGTTCTTTGGGATGATTGCGAATCTAGACGAGAACCTCGGCCGACTGGACGAGTTTCTGAAAGCTCGCGGTCTGCGGGACAACACGTTGCTGATTTACATGTCCGACAACGGCACGCAAAGCAACGAAGCCAAGGAACTGTTCAATGCCGGCATGCGGGACAAGAAGACCAGCGTATTTGAAGGTGGGCATCGAGTACCGTGTTTTGTTCGTTGGCCCAGCGGCAAGCTGAATCATGGCAGCGACCTGGATGAACTGACTCAGGTTCAGGACCTATTGCCGACGTTGATCGATTTGTGCGGATTGGATGTAGTGGACGAGGCCACGAGTCCCCATCTACCAGTCAAAGACGGACTCGTAGCCTCGTCCACTAC
Organism: Fuerstiella sp.; assembly: GCA_024230215.1. Taxonomy (GTDB): domain Bacteria; phylum Planctomycetota; class Planctomycetia; order Planctomycetales; family Planctomycetaceae; genus Fuerstiella. The sequence goes on from JAAERP010000433.1 coordinate 12,784, forward strand.
AAAGTTCGACGGTACGAACCTCGCCGGATTACTCAAAGGGACGACGAACGATCTTCCCGATCGCAAACTGGCCATTCAGTATCGAGTCTCCGGCGAGAAGTGGGCGCCGGCTGTCGTGCTCTGGGACAAGTGGAGACTGGTCGGCCCCGGCAAGCTCTACAACATCGCCGAAGATCCTCATCAAGATCGCAACGTCGCAGAACAACATCCCGACATCGCTATGGCGATGGAAGCACACTACGACAAATGGCACGCCGAAGCCCGGCCGTTGTACGACCTTCCTCGTTGGATCCACGTAGGCACCGAGCAGCAGAACCCGATGATGCTGTACGCGCAGGACTGGGTGGGCGATTACTGCGACAATCGAGGCGGGCTCACAAAAGGTACGGCTGTCGGATACTGGAACGTCGATGTTGAAGCCCCAGGAAATTACGAACTAGAACTTCGCCGCTGGCCAGCGGAATCGAAGTTGCCGCTCAATGCTGGTTATGGAGCCGATTTCAAAGAAGGAGGTCGCGGGCAGCGTCCCGTCGCGGCTGCCAATGTGCAGATTGCCGACGTGAACTACACACTCGACAGCAAGCCGAATGACACGCACGTGACTTTTCGCGTCAGACTGAAGATCGGCAAACAGCAACTGCGAACTCACTTGCTTGACGCCAATGACCAGACGCTTTGCACTGCGATGTACGTCAAGCTGACTCAACTGTCTGATTCCGCCGATGTCGATCTGACTCCGCCATCGGGTCGAAAGCCTAAAGGCATTGCCCGCGTCACATCATCCGTCCGAAATGCTGCTCCTGCGAAGCCCGTCACGCTTGCCAAAGATGACATCCTCATGACTGACTATGAGGGACAGGACTTCGGCGACTGGACGGCAACTGGTGACGCGTTCAAGTCCGGACCGACGAATACCCAAGGCCGCATCGTCGGCTTTCAGGGCGGGCGCGTTCTCGACACGTTCATCGCCAACAGCAGCGACAAGCCAACCGGAACACTGACGTCTCCCGAGTTCATAATTGATCGCAAGCGAATCAATTTCCTGATCGGTGGCGGCAAGACACCGGGCAAGACGTGTGTGAATCTGCTCGTCGATGGGAAGGTGGTAAGAACGGCAGTCGGCAACGCGACCAAGAATGCCTCGAATAAGAAAGTCCTGCGTTGGATCAGTTGGGATGCATCGGAATTCAAAGACGAAAAGGCTCGCCTGCAAATCGTTGACCAGCATTCAGGAGGATGGGGTCACATCATCGTTGACCACATTTTCTGTTCGAATAATCCACCCATTGAATCAACGAAATGAAGGACGAGCGCCTCGCGAAGAGACGCGGAGGGCATTTGCTTTAGCCTTGGGCAGGCTCGATTGATTTCGGGCATCGCCCAGGACTATCCCACGCGCGCCAGCATGACAAATCCAACCTGACCGACCTGTCCTCATTCTTTTCCTTACTGAGCATGTCAGTGCTCGCGTGTCGTCTTGCCAGTGGTTTCAAAACCGCCTCTATTCTCTGGTGACTTCGAAACCGCAAAGTAGCGGTTTTCCAGTTCTCTGCTTCAATTGAATTCGTAGCGTCCGATCGATTTCAACGCCTTCGAAAGTTCGGATCAAAGGTCGAAATCGTCCGCCGGTTTCTTTGGCAATGTCGAGGTTTTCAATGACTGGCTTGTCCTGAAGCGTGATGCTGAAGATGCGTTCGCCGGGCGCTTTGTCTTCAGGTTCGATGAAGTAGAGCCGAATCGTGTAGCGCTGCTTTCCCTCGGCGGTCAGCGGGAAGGCCAGTTCCTTTTCGCCGTGGTAGTACGACGAATAAACCCAGGGAATCAGCTCATCATCGATGAGATTCGTGTCGGCTCGGTGCCAGCTGAACGATTCGGGGCGGTGCTGGTATTGGGGTAACCAGTTTCTGAATGCTCCGGCTGTGTTCTGCTGACCGGCGTAGGGCAGCCACAATCGTTTGCTGGCATCCGTACGAAATCCGGGTGCTCCGAGATTCACGGCGGCGTGTTGGACGGGAAGCACGTCCGTCAGCAGATTGCCGCGCGAACTGAAACCCCAGGCTCGAGCTTCGTCGCGTGGGTAAAGAACGAGTGACGTCTGCAGCCCGAAACCACAAACGCAACCGGATCGGCCTTCCGGGGCGACAAACAAACCATTCGCCGGAACGGCTCCTGTGTTGCACGCCAGTTGCATGCCGCCCATTGGCGTGTAGCCGGCCTGTTCATCCAGATTGAAATGAGCAAACCCGCCAGAACCCGCATTGCCGAAAATGCAGTTGGCGGAAGCAAGCAGATGATCGCAGCCGGAATAGCCACGCAGAAAATCGAGCGGCGTTTGCTTACCAGTTAGCGGATTGACGATCGTTCGCGGCTCGCCTGTCTTGAGATGCCACGCTCCCGGTTCGGCGTAGATGTAGTCGCCGACAATGATCGGCCGCTTGCGATGATTTCGACGACCGCCCCAGCACAGGCTGCCGTCGCTTGCGTTGAAGGCGTAGATCGAACGTCGAGCAAACTCGCCTTTTTTGAATTCGTTGTACGGATGCCCGATGCTGCCAATTCCGGAGACAACAACGACGCCGTCCTTGACCATGCAGTTGATCCCTGATCGTTGGTCAAGAGCGCGATCGTCGAGCGTCACGTTGGTGAAGTCGAATGGCGTTTTCCATGCGACCGATCCGTCATTCAAATTCAGCGCGACGAGGTTGCCAAGGTCGGGCGGAATCGGATTGCCGCGACGATCGACCTTTTGTCGTTTCGCTGTCGCTGCTGAAGTGACCGCACCGGAGTTCGCAATGGCCGACTTCTTTTCCGCATCCGTCAAGTTTCTGTCGACAAAATACACATGACCGTCGGAGACCGCGATGCCGTCCTGTTCAATGCCAGTGCCTTTGTATGACCATGCGGTTTCACCGGTTTTCGCGTTAATGGCGAACAGTCCGTGGGCGATCTGGTTTGATGCCCGTCGTCGTCTTTCGACGTGATCGGGAAGACTTCCCAGGAGCATCCCCTCTTCGAGCGCGATCCAGCCCCAGTATTGATGTTCGGAAACCTTCGGCGGTTGGAATTCCTGTTGCGTTTCGCCCGTCATCCGATCGAGTTGAAGGCAAGTTTTGTTGTCGACGACGACATAGAAAAAGTCACCGTCGGCCGCGAGATTCGAAGTTCCAGTCGGCAAATCCTGGCGCGTCGCTCCGGGCAACCAGCGTTCCCAGAGTTTGCGGCCGTTGTAGATGTCGTAGGCCATCACGAGGTCGGAACCGGTCAACAAAGCCAGTCCGTCAACAACCAGCGGAACCGGGCCGCGCGCGTGTCGGTCGATTCGCTTTCGGGGGCCTGGATCGCCGTACCAGAGAATGCCGAATGGACCTTCGACCGAATCTTCGCTGCAGTACGTGTTGGCCGCGGTGGCATAGTTGTGAGTCCAGTTTCGCGTCCCCGCATCTTTGCCTCGGCGGGCTACGATGAAGGAGCCTTCGGGCTTCGTCGTGAAGTTCGAGGTATTCTTTTCGCGATCGTCTGAACCCGAAGAACCTGCCAGCAGAATGCCGCCCTGCGGTCGCGTGACTCGTTTCAGTTCAGAGCGGTCGATCGAAGACTGTTCGCCGAGGAGCGACGGCAGGTCGATGACCAGATTGAAGTTGAACGGCGAGTATGGGAGCTTTGAACGTGTGGGTTCATTCGCTTTGATGATGTTGATCCGGCCGCCGTAAAGCTTTCGAATGGCCAAACGTTTTCGCACTTCGTCAAGCTGTACGCGTTCGGCGGCGACGACTTCAATTGTCAGGTTCGTTCGTTCTGCAAGCGCTTCGGCCAGTTGTCCTTTGCTGTCGCCAACGATGAGGCAATAGCCATCGCGAACGCTCGTTACGCTGACAATCTTTTCGGCGAGCTGCGTCAGGCGTTCGTCGACTTGCTGTGACCTTTCAGGTCGCGGCAGCTCGACGCGTAGATCACTGCCAGCACCGGAATGGAAACATCGCACTTTGCCATCAATGGAACTAACAAACAGCCGGCCGTTCGCGACGGCCAGCCCGCGCACTCGAGAATCTGTCATCGCCTGCCAGCGGACTTCGCCTGACTCGGCATCCATCGCCACGACTCGGTCTTCGCCGCCAGTGTAAACGATGTTTCCAGAAACGACGAGAACCTCATTCGCAGTCAGTTCGGTCATCCATTCAGACTGACTTTCAAAACGCGCAAAGAGTTTTTCGGAAACGGCGGGCCAGTGTTTCTGATACGGCTCCAGCGACCACTTCAGGTTTCCGTTTAGAACTGCCTTGCCACGTTCGGTGTCGACGCCAAGCCGGGAAGCTTCGTTCAGCCCCGCAACGCAGGTGGCAACACGATGCTTCTTGTAAGCCTCTTCGAAGTCGCGGCAGATTGTCTTCGCGAGCGTCGGAAGCTGGTTCTGTTTCACGGCCAAAATGTGGTAGTCCGTCGCGACGAACGCAACGTCGTCTTTGAACGCGATACGTCTGGCATTGAACCAGTTGAATGCGAGCGTGCCGTGTTGCTCGCGTCCGTACTGGTCTTTCCAGACGCCGTCCGGTTCGTAGCCGAGAATCGCCGCCTGCCCGAACACAACACGATTGTTCCACAACTGGGCATAACTGCCGCCACTGTAAAAGCGATACTCGTGCGACTGATTGACTTTCGGACGAGGCGTTACGAAGGGAACCTGACTGCCGTCCGACTTTCGCCACCGCGTTGGTTCCAGCCGCGATGTCAGATAGATGCTGCTCGAATCGGCCAGTGGATATCCCTGAGGGCTGGGACCATCGTTGCCCGTTCCTGTCAGCGATCGTCGAAACTTCAGCTTTCCCGTCGCGGCATCGACGCAGTAAAGAAACACGCCTTCAGACGGAAACAGTCCCGCCGTGAACCAGGCACAGCCGTCGTCGATCATCACTCCCGCGCGAACTGGCCATAGCGAACCGAATCGCCCATGACCGAGCAATCGTTCGTTCCCGATGGCCGCGTTAAACTTCCAGACAACGGCACCCGTTTTCGCGTCAAGACACTGAACGCGTCCATCGTCCGAGCCGAAGTAGACGCGACCGTTCCAGACTGTTGGAGCAAGCCGTGGTGCTGCTTCAGTTCGAAACGTCCAGAGAATCTCCCCGCGAGCCGCATCGATTGCATAGACACAGTTCTCACCGGAAGCCGCCAGATACGCAGTCGATCCAACTGCAACGACGTGGCTGGCGTCGTCGTAATTCACGTTGGGCGCGTTCTTCCACGCACCATAACCATTCACATTCAGCGGCCATCCCTTGGCCGGCTTAAATGCAGGTTCGAACACCCATGCCTGATTCAGCGGCGGCGGGAGTTCTTCGCTTGTGATTCCGGACCGCTGATTATCATGCGCGTAAGTCGGCCAGTCCGCGGCCGTGCATTGATCGCAAGCAATGATGCACAACGCCAGGAATACAGCGGGTAACAATCGTCCGAGCATACACTGAAACCTCCAACAGACCAAAGAACCATCAACCAGAATGGCTGAGCATATAGCAGTTGTGCAATGAAACACCAATCAGTCTGGCTTCTCATCATACCCTGGATGTTCGCAGTCGCAAAACAGTCGCCAGCCGCCGAGACAGTCGCGCTTCTTGTTGGCGTTGCTTCCGTGGCCTGCGCGTGCTCTCAACCCCGAGTCGGACTGCGTGTGCTCCACCGAGTACGCTGGCTTCCGAAGTCTGGCAGCGGGACGTGAAATTGCAGCCTTGTTGTGTCGACGTTGGACAGGCGAGACGATTGCGAGCTTGTCGAAGAAATTCGGTTTAGCTCACCCCGACAGTGCATCCAATCTGATTCGCCGTGCTAAACTACGTTTAGCCCCACCCCCGTGAAGCGTTCCCTATTCTGAGCTGGCCCGACTACCGCGACCAGGTGCTCATCCCCTTCCAGTTGAAACGCTACGATGCCCTCGGTCTGCATTACTGGAGCAAGGATAAGCCTGAACTGCAGCTGAACTGCCAGACAACCGCAAGCAGCTCTAGTGCTTCGACCGTAGTTTTTGTTTTCAAGGTAGCGGCTGCCACCTACGGACTGGATCGACCACAATTTAAACTCCAACGCACGCAACTGCGCCAGCGGGGCAAGGTAATTCGACGACGCTTTATCTGCCTCGTTGATGCGACGCGTTTCATCTTTAAACGGTCGACTTGACTGATCCACGAACTTCTGTCGAAAGAATTAAATGAGAAGCGTCTCACTCCTCTGCACGGTGTTCTGGATCCTCTTGTCCGTGATCCTGTTGCCTGGGGAATCACCAGGCGATGACGCTCTCTCCGAATCCGATCAAGTCGCGGTCAAGGCGGCACGCCAGTGGATGTCTGCTAGCCCCGGTGATCGAGCCTCCTATGAACGAATCCTTGAAAAATACGATCAAAACATCGACGAAGTGATCCGCAAAATCATGCCTCGAGGTAGCGCGACTCATGCGAAGATCGTGGGCCGTGAGGTGAGGGGCGACACGTTTACGGTTCCCGAGCTACTGGCAAGGAATGAAGACCATCCCTTCAACTTCTATGTGCCGTCCCACTACGATCCCGAGAAGCCGATGGGGCTTCTCCTCTGGATGCACGGTGGCGGAACTTACAAGCCGGGAAAGAACGTCAAACGTCGAGGAATCGGAGCAGATCCCAAAGATCTGGAAGAGGGCGATTACATTTCCGTCGCTGCCGAAGCCTGCCATGGCGTGAATTTCCCGCAGGGTGCGGTTCCGCATGCGATGGCAGGCCGCTGGTCGGTGCCGGCTTCGGAGCGGTATCTGTCAGACCTGGTGAACGAATTCATGCATCGTTATCACATCGACCCGAATCGTATCGTCCTCAAGGGCTATTCGATGGGCGGCATTGGCGCCTACAACCATGCGATGCGCACCGATCGATTCGCGGCGGTCGGGATCGGTGGCGGCAACTGGACCTGGGGGACTTTCGATACCATGCTGAATACGCCGGTCTTCATCTGGCACGGGAAAGAGGATTCCTATTGGAACGCTCCTGACGATTGCCGAAATCGCATGACTGATGTTTGTCATGCACGGTTTGCTCACGAGATCCTGACCGAATTGGGATACGATCATATTTATGTCGAAACCGATGGAGGTCACAACAACGTCAATCGCATGAACGGAAAATGGTTCAGTCCAACGGACCAGTTTTTCAAAGGCAGGACAGGATTCATCGTGGACAAGGTTCGCGATCCTTATCCCACGAAAGTCGTCGCCATGACGCCGCGCGGAGTTTACGAAATGATCGACCCCAAGACGAGCGGCGACCCGTTTCGCCAGGCCGAATCGCTTCACGACCGGTGGGTAAGCATCGAGAAATTCACAGCGGGACCGATTCCAGTTGATCATCTCATCAAGGAGGGCACCATCCGCACGGCAGAATCCAGGGAAGCTTGGCTTAACTACTCGGCAAAGCGCAGCCGGAGTACCTTTCAGGGCGCCCGCATCGAAGTCGAAAACCTGGGTGACAACCGATTTGCGGCGACCGCCACCCATGTGAATTCGTTTTCGCTATGGCTGCATCCGAAAATGGTCGACTTGCAGCGCCCCATCACCGTGACCACGAACGGCGTGACGACGGAGCACGACTGCACACCGAGCTTGCTGACGGCGCTCAAGAGTCTGGAACGCAGGCGTGATTGGGGACTAATCTACTCGGCGGTCATTTCGGTAGACGTAGATGCCCAATCTGGTCGCCCAAAAAAAGCTGCACAATGACCTTCCGATCACTGAGGTCTGGAACGCCAGGATAGAGCCATTATGAATTTGACGAGGCATGAGCGACCTTCCCAAGAGAAACGTCTGAGTCAGGATCGATGCAGCGGAGACGCCGACAAGAGACAGAATCGTCATCCACGTACGGCGAATGTCGTCCTGTATGGATTCCGGTCGTATCGGGAAACACAGTTCAACGTCGCCCTTCGGCACCATGTTCAGCTGAATGGGATTGCCGACTGGTTGTTTGTAGATGGCACGTGGCATTTCGTGAATCTCCGCAGGAAAATAAAAGGGCATTTTTCAGAGCAAATTGGTCTCAGGACGAACTCTTCGAAACGGGCCTTTCACGGGCCCGTCAACTGCAGCAGATCGGGCACAACCGCCATGTGGACAGCAAGACCGTCCGGCCAGACATGCCCCTCCAGCGAATCCCCGATTGCCGCTGCTTTCTCGGTGGTACCGGTCACGACAACGAGCCGGACCAGCTTCTCGTAAACGATCTGCCTGAATTCGTCGTGACGACTGCGAAACTGAATGTCGGAGACACATTTACGAGCCACGTGATCGGCCCGACCGCCGAGATCGATGCGGACAAGTTCCTGGACTGGTGTCGCGCCGGTTTCGTCCAGGCAGTGGGGTAGAGTCAGCAAACGTTCATCCATCCATCCGCAACTGTGACGGAGTTCCTGCGGCGTCAGCCGCCGGTGATAACGTTCGCCCATCGTTGCGTAGGCCAGCGTCCCGAACTCAATGGGCAATGACTGTGGCCCCAATGGCCGCATCCTGTGTTCAGACACAACAAGCATCTGGATGGACTGCAGACCGAGTCGGAAGTAAAAACGAGGGTGATACAATGGAAACTTTCGCAAATGCCCGCTGCGGCAGAGACGGGCCGTCACCTTGGTGACGGCGTTTGGCTGCTGTCCGGAAAAGAACAGTTTGTGAACGACTTCGTTCGTACTGACCCGATGCCGGGCAACGTGCGCAATGATGCGGTGGTCGCGATCCGAAAGCTGCGTCATGGCTGTGGTTGTGTGGGAGTTCATGATCATGATTACCAGAGCTGGTACGGCAAATCGCGGTCCACGCAGTCCGCATGAAACTCATGGATCCGCCGCGCGTCGTAGTCCCCGCCAAATTCGATCACACAAACCACGTTGTTACTGGCTGCATCCACGATAAAGGCATCAGGCAGCTTCTCGCCCCGTCGGGTGTGCGCGAGCAGGTCTTCCCCCTGCCATGCCTCGGCCCATTGCGGTAAACAGGCGTCAAAATGCAGCAAGATCCCGGAGACACCCAGGTCGTGTGTGGCCTGCACTCGATGTTTCAATTCGCCGCGACAGCGACCGCCAAACAACTGCCCCGACCGTTCTGTCGCGACCCAGGCCGTCACACTGCGAATCGGCCGGTTGCGAAGTCGCCTTTTCAGTCGATACGCGATGGAATCCGCATTGGGGCGCGCGTCACCAGGCTCCCAGCAGAGCATTGGTTTGGTAAGCGGAGACAAGGCTCGGACCGGTACGGTCACACGACTCACAAGATGGTCGGCTGTCAACTGTCGAAGTCGCCGTCGAGCATTGGCCACATCGCCATTCCACCAGTGGTTCGCGATTTGACGCTGGCTGAACAGTCGCACTTTCAGGACCAGTGCCATCAGGATTTTCTCGTCTCTTTCCGTCACCTGAATCATCTCCATGAACTGTCGCAAGAAACCGCTCGTGGCGACCGTTGTGAGCATTGGTGGTTCTCAGTCCCGATTGACGACGCGCTTTTCTTTCGCGGCATCCTGGATAGCTTCTTCCCTCGTTTGCCTGAGTTCGGGGCGCCGTCTGCTGGTTCGGGCTCAACAATGCCGAGTTGGCGAAATCGTTCTTCGTCCCCGGCGAGGTTTTCGATCATGGACAGCGCCTGACCGCCGGGATTATCTGACGTAATCCCGGAAGCTCGCTCACGCAGCACGGCAGCCACTTCGTCCATGCCTTCGGCCTCGTAGCGTCGGGCGGCTTCTTCAAGACTCCCCTGCTGCTCGGCCTGGCCGAGTGCGTGCATGGTCTCAACCGTCGAAGCGAAAGAACTGGCGATAATCGGAACCAGTCGTTCGACAAGTCGATCAACAAACCAATGAATGGCCTTCAACATAGCGTACTCCTGAAAGTTGGTGCAGTAGATGGAATGTGAGCCGACCCCCTGCTGGACGCTCGATCGAAGTAGAATGCATACGGGCGCTCAACCGCTAGAACTCGGCGCGCATTCTGTGGTCAATGCAACGACTCGCCACGCGGCCAGGAATGACAGCGGTGCAGCGTTGTGTTCACTCAGCCGTGCGTCGGTGTTTCGCGGCACAGGTCAGCCAGCCATGCGACGAGCCGCGTGAATCGAGCATTCACGCCGGTCAGAGACGAGGGGCGGCGAATTTCAAAATCAACAGAATCCATGTCATCCAGCCATGCCTGCGGCGTTGCGTAGCGCCCATCAGGATTGAAAACCAGCATTCTTGCGGTGATCCGATCGATTCCCTGCCAGACCGACTGTGGCAACGCCTTCATCTCCGGACGCAACCGGCTTGGCAGAATGAGTTTGTCGTTCATGTGTGCGGCGTATTGTCGACGGCCGGCTTTGCCACCCATGTTATATGGAAGCTGCAGCGTGAGGAGTTCATAGAAAATCACGCCGACCGAAAACAGATCGCACCGCCAGTCCACGAAGCGGTCACTGTTCTGCAGTTCGGGCGCCGCATAGGCGGCATGAAATCCATCCCCCGGTTCGCACTGCATCGTCCTCTCGGCCAGCCATGCCGATCCGAAGTCAATCAGCACCAGGCGACTCGGGTCACTGGCCACAATCAGGTTGTCGGGTTTGATATCGCCGTGAGCGATTTGTCGCCGACGATGGATACTGTGCAGGTTGTGAGCGAGGCGACGGATCAAACGGAACACTTCTGTCACGGAGATCTGAGACAGACGGCTGTTTCTTATGCGGCCGATATAGTTGGCCAGAGTCGGGCCATCGATCCATTCCATGACCACCCACGTCCGTCCCTGACGACGAAACGATTCGATTACTCGCGGCAGACCGGCATTCCGCAGCCGTTTCAGCACACGAACATGTTGACGGGTGGCCGTGGTGTTCGGCAGGTCAAGAATGGCCCGATACTCCCCACTGAAGCCGGCACGCGGATCGGTCGCCCGATATCGGCGGCGACCGGAGGACCCCAGTTCTTCCAGGATGTGGTATCTCACAACAACTTCTTTCTTCTGGCACGTTCATACGGAGGTACCCACACGAAACGGTCTCCACACGGGCTGTGATAGAGTCGTCGGTCGTGGCCACGCGTCACGTATGGTTTGACAGTGGCGTTGTTCAGCACCGTTTCCGTGCGTCCCTTCACATGACAGAGGGGGCGACCGACGGGGCACTCGCGACAGACAGTCGACGGCGGACGATCCGGCTCGCGCCCCTCTGCCCCCAGTGTTTTGATAGTGAGTCTTGCCCGCAGCAGGGCCTCGTGGAACGCCCGCCGGTTCTCAGTGGAATACGGCACCGTCATTCCATCACAACCATCTTCGAAGAGGACGATGCCGTACGGCGACTCCGCTCCTTCACTGGCTTCAATCAGGTGGCAATAAGCGGCCATCCTCACAAAGTGTTGCGGGTAAAGGGCCGCGTTGCCGTGCCGTTTGCGAAACACGGGGATGCGGAGTGAGTCCTTCTGCAACAGTCGCCACGGGCGGCCCGCCAGCTTGATTTCGCTGTCGCAAGACGCATCCTCAGGACGAATCACCGAGAAACCGGCTTTGCGCAGGCTCCACCAGTTGACGGGCTGAATGGACATCAGATTTCTATCCGGTTCGTCGGGTTGTGCTTCAATGGCATTACGGAGCCGCCGTTGCAGTGTGGTTACGTCGCAAATTCTTGATCGGAACCAGCGTGCAGAGGGCCGAAGCGTGATGACGACGCCGCAGACCGCCAGGATCGAGTCAACCCGTATTGCCACCATTGTCAGCGTGGTACCTGCGACGAGGCCGAGAGACAGCCCACGCCAGATGCGAGACCACGTTCTCTGCAGGGCGTCCTGAATCTCACGGACGCTGAAATCCGGCAGGAAGTCCAGTCGGGGTGCGGCAGCGAGAGGTGTGCACCCACCGAAACGCGGGACAACTGAATCAGGTGTATACCCAATATCGACCGGTCTGGTCCACGGCGCACGACTTGGGACTCGACAACCAACACTGTACTGTGGAGCCACGGTTCAGAATAGTCTTTGTATTGCACCACCGTTGAGGGGTCAAAGGCCGTACCGCTGCCAACGATCGCATAAAACGCGGAGCGATTTGAATCTGGATTTGTACACGTAGTCGGCATTCCAACAATCATTTTCCAGCCAGACTATGACCGTTCCGGATGGTGTTGGGATAGGGATCGAAAATCGATGAACATCTCCCCTGTGCCCAACAACCCACACCACGACACTCAGCACCAACCCAATTCTCGCCACCATAAACATCGCCGGTCGAATCAGTCTTCGCATGGCTGAGTCTCCGGTCGTTTGCGGTAGATGAGATGGAGGGCGATGTTGAAGACGGTGAAGAAGGTCGTGACGAGCCAGTGGCAAATTGCAACCAGTGTTGTGGCTGATGGAGAGAATGGTTGGCGTACGACTGTCATGCCAGGCATCTGCTTTAGAAACGTATCCGCAGGCACCTCATCGCGAATTTCATCCACAGGGGAAAAGAAAAGATGCACGACAGAATCGTCTACCGTGTCCGGCCAGATGCCAACACGCGGTTCCCATATGCTGAGTTCTGGCTTAAGAACAAAAACGAAACCTTCGTGGACGATAGAAGCAAGAGATCCCCAGTTTGAATGAGAACCCACCTTGAGCGACCACCACTGCCCCACAATCCACGCCACCACTGCCAGCGACAACCCGGCTCGGGCGATGATGAACAGTGACATGCGGATGAGGTTTTTCACGTTGCTCTAAGCTCAGTCTTACTCAATCGGAATGGAGTACTTTTCCAGATCCACTCGATTCGATGTTTCTGATGATACGACACTGAAGAACGGACTCAGGACCGACAATGGTGTGTCGGATTTGAGTCGCATAACGCTGGCATCCGCGAACGCAACATGAACTTCATGTTGCAATCCGGTCAACTCACCAATCGTCTGAGCGTCAGTTGCATCGATGTCGACATCATTGGGATCCATCCAATGAGAACCTCGTGAAACCTCTGTCAGGATCAATAGGTCACCTGGCATTTCTGGCAGCGTAAGCGAGGTTGACCACACTGTCGCCTCGCCAGTCACGGCTGCAAACCTTGTGTCAGTCGAGCCTTCAACACAGAGATTGGATTGCCGGTAATCACGCCAATCCCGATACACGTCTGCGGTCCACGGTAGATCAGGAAAGACCTCAAACTCCATCTTTGCGGAGTCCAGCCAGGGCACAAGACAAAATCGCCAGCTGACCAGATTCACTCCACTCTCAGACCGGACCGTGTTAGGGATGAGACCTCCGTTGGAGCTTGCATAATTATGCATCGCCACCGCCAGGTTCCGTAGTCGATACGCACGGCTTCGCGATTGCTGCCCATGGTCGGAAAAATCGACCTGCAATACGATCACCCACACGACCAGCAGGATCAGCGTTCCGACCAGAAAATATTTTGTGGAGGTCTTCATTAATACACCGTGTCACATCTGAGTCAATCCGTTCTTAGATACAGCAACCGGCCAACGCGCCCGCATTTGCATTTCTTCGCTGCCATGGATTGCTCCAGGGCATAGCGTGACGAGTTTGCTGAGGGCGTGCAACCGGCAAGACGACGCCAGTGGATTCCCGATCAAAGGCTTACTTGACAGGTCGTTGGCAGCATCGGGAACATTACCGCAGCGGCCTTCCTGCAAGTTTCTCACTTCTCGGCATGCAACAACGATATGCGGGTTCAGATACTCTTCCTCAGCAGCCCAGCTCAGCATCCGGACGATTCTGGAGACTCGATCGTTGATGGTGTTCCGATAGAGGCCGGACGAAATCATCGCCTCACGCACCTGCTTCAGTTTGCGCGGCCCGAAGCGGCTTGTCTGCTCGCTGCCGAATAGCTTCAGCAAGGGCTTGAGCGACCGGCGAACCTGACTGATTTCCTCGGACGGCTTGCCGTCTTCATTCACGTAGACGACGTCGCAGAACTTCACATATGCGACTGCGAGGAAGCGAATCGTCCCGTTGGCTGTCTGGGGCGTCTTCGGTTTTGCCAGATACTCTGCAATCAGCCTGTCGTACTCGGCTCGTGAATCGTCGCTGTTAAAGTCGCCGGGCAAGTAATGCGTCTTGCCGTTTATGGTGACTTTGCCCTTATTTCGGGCACGATGGCGGACGTACTTCGGAATGCGTCTTGGCATGGGTGGGAGATCCTTTGAATACGAATCGGGTACAAAATCGGGTACGCGGTTCGTTTTCGTGTCTCACCACCCTGAGGCGGGTTTCCCTAAGTCAGGGAAGAACAATAAGTTAAAAAAGTGGACCTAGCTGGACTCGAACCAGTGACCTCCACGATGTCAACGTGGCGCTCTAGCCAACTGAGCTATAGGTCCGTGACGGGGATGCTAGTCTTACCAGCGAATGAAATCAAACGGTCTGACGGTGATTTCCTCGTCCTTCAACTTCCCCGCAGTGTTTTGTCGGTTCTCCGTTGGCGTGAACTGAATTGAGTTTTCGGATTGGTGATTGATCGGATCCCTGCTGTTCGGTTGGAAGCAGCTGTAGGGGGCGGTAGGCTTTGCTGACACCACCATGGGCGGAAATGTTGGCCGGAAATCGAAATCCAGCCGCGTCCCTGCATCGCAGTCCGTCAGGTGACCTGCTTCTAAACTTTATCTGAATGAAATCCATGATCGCTGGACAATTTACCTCACGTCGCAGAATTGAACTGATTGATATCGAGGAGCCAAAGATTCCGGAACAGACACCGGGAATGATGATCTTCCAGCCGGAAATGACGTGTCTTTGCGGATCAGACTTGCCGTTTTTTGACGGCGACTTTGAAGGACATGATGTGTCTTATCCGCAGCCTGTCGGAAAGTCGTTACATGAAATGGTGGGGACGGTTGTCGAGACGAACGGCACTCGCTGGCAGCCTGGCACTCGCGTGCTGGCTGTCCCACTCGTACAGATGGGGCTATGGGAGCGCTATGTGCTGTCCGAAGATCGAGCAATCGCTCTGGATGATCGACTGTCCGATGAAATCGCATTGCTCACTCAACCGTTCGGCACCGTCGTCTGGGCGCTCAAGAAGCTGCCCAACATGATTGATCGGGATGCCGTCGTGCTGGGCCTGGGCCCTATCGGTCAGATGTTTGTCGCCGGATTGCGCAACATGGGCGCGCGGCGGATCATCGGCATTGATCCAGTCCCGGAACGCACTGCGCTGGCGCTGAAGATGGGGGCGACAGATGTTGTGAACTCGACAGGCGGAGCCGCCGAAGACGATGTGCGGAAAATTCTGAACGGTGAGCTTTCGGATGTGGTTGTAGAAGTCGTTGGCCATAAGGCGCAGGCGTTCAATGATGCAGTCCTGCTGACTCGGCATCATGGAGACATCCTGTATTTTGGTGTGCCGCCATCGCCACTGGATGGCCTTCACTTTAAGGAAGCGATGTTGAAGAACATCACCATTCGCACCAGTCTGCATCCGGATTTTGAGCGAACGTTTCCACTGGCGATGCAATGGCTGGCAGAAGGCCGAATCGATCTTTCACCGTTACTGACGCATCGGTTTCCGTTGGCTCAGATGCAGGATGCATTTGACATATTTCGTGACCGCAGAGAGGGTGCGATCAAGGTTCTGGTCGAGTTCCCTGCACTGGCGGGTACATCGTGATGGCTGATTCCGCTGGCAACAGCAGCCGGCGTCGTTGACAGCAAGGGCTTCGTCGTGTCCAAAGGTGAGCACATCAACGCCCCTGCGACTCCACGTGAAATCGTTCGCGCAGCAACCGCGGTCTGGCATCAGCTGTCGGAAGACGGACATCTGGCCGGAACGGTCACGACTTCCGCATTCTTCGCCGTCGCTGGAAGCTTCCCATCCTGTAGTTCACGGCCATCAGTCACTCTCTCATTTCCACGGCTGCCGCCAGTTCGCTTCTATGACTGGCTTGGACCTCGACTTGTTGTGTGGCCGGCCGGCGTCGTGAGCGCGCGGCGCACGTCAATTATGTCCTCGCGGGTCGGAACGCGTAAGGATCTGAAACCCGGGTGGTTTGACGCTTTGAGAACAGCCGTGATTCGCCACGATCAGGCTGAGTGTCTTTGCTGCGTCAAAGGAACGGCTCCAGCGGACGCGATCATCCGTGCCAGTGAATTGTTCGGGGCACGGCGTCTGCGTATTGATGTGGATTCGGACAAGGGCGCGTCACCGGCGGAACTTGTCGAGTGGCTCGAATCGACAGAGCGCCTGCAGCCGCCGGAATCAGCACTGGAAGATGTGGCTTACGTGTCACCACGTTGCCGGCAGGTTTCTGGTCATCAGCAACGCGACTGCGCAGAAACTGAGTCGACACCGATTCGGGACACAGCCCTTGTTTTGGCGGGGGAACGAATTGTGGCATTGTCCTGTCGGGCAGGAGGCCACGTCGAACGATTGCTGGCACGACATCTGCAGGACGAAAAACATGAAGCCCCGGTTCTGCTGGCGGCCGTTTCTGCAACTGAAAACGATGCAGTTTCAAATTCACTTGTCTCACTGGGCGCAGTGCCGTGGTTGCTGCGTCGGATTGACGCTGCTCCGCTGGATGGGCGTACGGCCAGCAGCAACACCGGTTCATCGCAGGCGAACTGCCAGAAGTCCTTAGGTCGTTCCGTTTCCGATGTGCCACTTGAGACGCCTGAGGAATGGCTGTGCCATTGGACTCGACCGCGTCAGGGAGCGTGGATCGGGCAGCCTGATGAGGAGTTTCTGGATGAATTAATACTGGGCTGCCAGACGGCCGACCGCTCTGCCTATGCGGCACTGCTGCGAATCGTTGAGCAACTCCAAATCAAGGCATCACGGTCTGTACGGAACGCTGCGAAAACCGTCTCCTTCACAGCCGTGCCACTGGGTGAATTCCGCGACCGTCGAAGTTACCGCAAACACAAACTTCGCTTCGACTTTGAGCCGTGGGGTATTGCTGTCCGCAAATCGGCGCTGGAAAAGTGCGGCTGTCGTCCGGTGAGCTATGTGGACCGCAATACGTACGACAACGTGTCCCGGGATGAACGCTGTTTTCAGCAGCTCAGGTTCGATGCCGGTAATAGAATAGACTGGTCGCAGGAACGCGAATGGAGATATGCGGGCGATCTTGATCTCAGCCAATTCAGCTCTGCCGACGTTTTCACATTTGTTGACACTCACGACGAGGCCACGGCGCTACAAGCCGCTGCCCCGTGGCGAGTTCTGCAACTGCCAGCCACTACGAAACCGGCTTGATGTCCCAGCCGTCTCGGTATTCTCGCCGCAGCCATGTGTTGGCTTCATCATGGTTGGTGATCTTCATTTTCGCGGCGTCCCAGCTGAGTTTCGTGCCTCGGTAGCGGACAGCAATATTGCCCAGTAGCACGGCTTCCGTCAGGGGTCCGCCATAAGCGAAACCGTCGCTGGGTTGTTGGCCGGAAATGCAGCCGTCGATCCAGCCGTGATAATGGTTCTGATTGTCAGCCTTTTCAATTTTCGCATCTGGATAGGCGTGGAGTGCTCCCACGTGCGGCAGCACGATGCTGCCGTTTTCTCCGATAAACAGGGATCCGCTCCGCGGCAGTGCTTCGTTGGACGGCAGGTGTGGTCCTCTGCTGCCGGGCAGGCGACCGCCGTCGTACCACGTGATCTGCAGATTCCCTGCGGTGGTGTATTCGGTTCCGGGGAACGTGTAGTCCACAGTTGTCTGAGCCGGCCAGACTTCGTCATTCATGCCGGTATGGTCAGCCTTAAAGTCCAGTGGAGCTTTGTCGATTTTCAGTGCAGTGAAAACAGGATCCAGAATGTGACAGCCAAAGTCACCCAGAGCACCGTTGCCAAAATCCTGCCAATCGCGCCAGCCCCATGGATGATAGATCTTCCAGTCGCCGTATGATCTCGTCGGCGCCACTCCCACCCACAGGTTCCAGTCGAGTGAATTCGGCGGTGCGACAGAATGCTTCGGTCGACTGATGTGAGACGACTTGCCGTGCCCCGTGGCGGCACACCAGCTGTGAACACGCTGGACCTTGCCAATGGTTCCCGACTGAATCGCCTGCACGGCCGTTCGGTAATGTTCGTGAGAATGAATCTGGTTGCCCAGACGCGTGATCACATTTGATTTCTTTGCCTGCAGAGCCATCTGGCGAGCTTCCCAGACGTTGTGGGTGAGTGGCTTCTGACAGTAAACGTGCTTGCCCTGCCGCATGACATCCAGCCCGATGAAGGCGTGCATGTGATCCGGGGTGGATACCGTCACGGCGTCGATCCTGTCGCCGACCGTTTCAAGCATCTCGCGGTAGTCCTGAAACACGGGAGCGTCGGCGTTCAGTTTTCGAACTCTTTCTGTGCGTGACAGGTCAACGTCGCAGAAGCCGACGAATTGTGATTGTTCGTGGCTGGCCATTTCCGAAATGTCTGACCACCCCTTTCCGTCACAACCAATGCCACCAAGCTGCAGTTTCGAATTGAGATTCTGTCCTCGCACAATTGCCGGTGCGACGATCAAGGATGCAGCCGTGGAACTGGTGGTCTGCAGGAAGTGTCTTCGGTTCAGCATGTTTGACTCCGAATGAAGGTGGGAAGCGTGAGGAAGGCGCACCGAATCTAGCGAGTTTCGGCGGGTGATGCACGTCAACCGAAGGATCGGAGCGCGTTGCGGCACATCCAACGAATCGGGGCATGGAGGGCAGGCGTCTTGCAGAGCTCGTCACGGAACAGCAGGATGTGTGCCTGTACGCCCCCCGACTCGCGCGATCGCACCACAGATTCGATCAGGGTCAAAGAAAGAAATACACGGCGACATGAACCGGGCCGGAACGACAGGAGAAACCGGTCGGGCAACATCGTGCGTGCGTACATGCACGAATACCATTCGGCTCGAGTTTGAGACGTAGAACCAAAAAAAAGCGTCCCGGGAGTTCCCGGGACGCTCAGTGCCTGAGACAGCGAAGCGGGCCATCGTCCGCTGCCTCACACGGAACAAGGTGTACGCACCTGGCGTGCCAATACGAAGAAAAACAACGCGGCCGTCAAAACACTGAGATAGATCAGCTGCGTCATCGATGCTCCGGAATTGGTGTACAATTCTGCGTCAGTTCCAGCCGACAGGGTGCGTCAATTTGCACTGATCCGTGGCTCAGAACTGCTGACACCTTTTCTTCGCAGAATTCAAGTTCACTCTCCCGCTGGGCTCACTGCACCACACACCAGGTCCTGCCCTATGTGGCTGGGAGAGTGAACGAAAGCGGCACAAACTTTGAGCAGCCGGATGACGCGTCGAATCAATAATCGAAGTCGGAAATCAGACTTCCGTCATTTCGGCTGCCGAGTCTTTGCAGCACGTCGCTGGAGATTCGATCACCAATCGAGCGGACCGATCCGTCGGCCATCAGGAAGTTGCACGTGTCGGTATGAAAACTGGAAAAGCCCGCCGCCTTGGCAGCCGCCGGCGTTCCCTCGACCACTGTATAGAATCGGTCGCGAACAGTCTCGTAAGCTGTGTCGGTAGGTACGCCCGTATTGCGCAGAGTGCTGTAGTCGCCCGTCATCCATCCCGTGTCACGCCGGCGCAACTGTTTTTCGCCGACAAGAATTGTCGTTGAGGCACCGTCCGGAATTTCGTAGAGAGACTCCGCACTGTTAAGATACAACAGTCCGTCATTGTTGACATCAATCGGCACGGATGTGCTGGCATGGCAACCAGCGTAGTCTGAATGATGAGGCCCCACAGCTCCGCCCCCCGCTCCCGCTGGGGAGCTGGGGCAGTTCAGTAACGAGATAACGACCGGCGGCATTTGCGGTGACTCCGACTCCATGCCGATGCCGTACATGTCCTCTTCATCGACCGCAACTTCGGCAGTGGGGGACGACTCGAAATACTTCAGTTGTTCTGTGGAAAGAAAACTCCGTTCCGGTCTGATAAAGTCGATACGACGGTAAACGTTCTGTTTACCAAGTTGCGGCAGGATCTGAGCAATCCAGCTCATGCGATATCCCATGTCGACCGCCAACGCTTCGTCAGACAGTTCATCGCCACTCACGACGCCATCCGCACTCAGGACGTCATTCCCGCCGAATCCTCCTTCAAAGTCTCCCTCATCGTCGACGAAGTTCCCTTCCAGCACGGGTCCAGTGAGGTTCACACAGCCGGGCGGAAGTACGTTGTGGCAGGTATAATAATTGTGCAATGCGATCCCGATCTGCACCATATTATTCGTGCATTGAGTACGGCGAGCCTGCTCACGAGCCTGCTGGATGGCCGGCAGTAACAACGCAATCAGAATTGCGATAATGGCAATCACCATCAGCATTTCCAGAAGCGTAAAACCGCGAATGAGTCGGTTGTGTTGTCTCATATCTTCCAGTCCATTCAGATGTGCCTGCATACGCAACAGGCCGAGGTCAGGCAATCGCCTCGCTTGCTGACGACCGCACTCATCGTACGTCGTACACCCCGTCAGAATTCGGTGATCATCGCTCCGTCCTCCCGGTTGCCCAGATTTCGATACACCTCCAGGCCAATGTTCGCGCTGATAAATCGTACCGAACCGTCCGCCAATGAAACCTGAAATCCGCCGGTATGTCGACTGCTGAATCCCCCGGTTGCAAAGTCCGGCGCCGGTGAATCAACCTCAACGCCTGCATCATTGTCCCGTTCGTCATCAGCGGCCGCGCGAGCATTTTGCCAGCCCCAGTCTTCCGAATCGTTCATTGTCACACCCGTATTCCTGAGCGTCCCGGACGTCCCGGACATCCATCCCAGATCTGTATTCTGAATATCATCGCCACGGCGTTCCCCAACCATGATGGTGTTGCTCGCACCATCCCTGATCTGCTTGATTGAGATACTGCTGTTAAGAAAGAACAAACCATTGTTGTCGGTGCCGACCGGGACATCGCTGCCCCCTGTGACGCCCGCATAGTTGGTTGTAGAAACAGCACCAGTCATCAGGCAATGATCCGAAGGACACATGAGTGAAGAAATCCAGATTCCGCGAACAGCCGCATTGTTGATGCTGTAAGCGCCATTATTAAAATCGATCTTCTGAAACAACGGCCCTTGATCCATCATAGGCAGCGTCTGCACCAGCCAACTGATGTGATAGCCTTCTTCAACATTCCGAATGGGGCCAGTCTCGTTCACGACTCCGGGGGGCATGCAACTGAACGATGCCTGATAATTGTGCAATGCAATAGACAACTGAGCGAGGTTGTTTTTGCATTGTACCCGACGGGCGGCCTCACGTGCCTGCTGGATGGCCGGCAGCAACAGGGCGACCAGAATCGCGATGATGGTGATCACCAGCAACATCTCAATTAAGGTAAACGCGCGCTTATGTCGTCTTGTCATCATGTGTCACTTTCGTCAAAAGTCGCCCAACAGTTGCATATCTTCTCGGTTTCCCAGGTGGCTGTAGACTTCAGGATTCACTGATTCCGTGATAAACCGTACGGAGCCGTCTCCAAGTGC
The DNA here is from genome assembly GCA_024230215.1 of Fuerstiella sp. GTDB lineage: Bacteria > Planctomycetota > Planctomycetia > Planctomycetales > Planctomycetaceae > Fuerstiella. The sequence continues at coordinate 34,202 of JAAERP010000433.1, forward strand.
AAAGTTTGCTCCACCCGAATGTTGACTACTGAATCCTCCAGTAGCCGTGTCATTGGGGGCTGTGGCCGGAGTCTTCGAGGATTCACCTGTTCGTGAGAAGTAGTTCACCACATCCCAGCCGGCGTTGATCGGCACGCCGGTGTGACGAAGTGTGGCTGATGTTCCGGACATCCATCCAAGATCTACCGTTTCCCGCGGATTCAGTTTTTCACCGACCATGATGGTATTGGACGCCCCGTCGCGAATCCCGCGAAACTGCATGCTGCTGTTCAGGAACATCATTCCGTTGTTGTTTAGAGCAATGGGTACGTCGTCGCCGCCGAAACAGGCCGCGTAACTGCTGGCGATCACGTTGCTTGCCATATCCACCTGATACCGAAAATTGTAATCCGAGGCACATGCAAAGGTCGCGACCTGAGACTGCCTGACTGGAGCATTACTTCCGCCGTAGGCGCCTTCGTCCATGTTGATGTTCCTGAATAAAGAACGTTGATCGATCATGGGCAACTGCTGCACAATCCAGCTCATGTGAAACCCCTCCGCCACGTTATGGATTGGTCCTTCCGGATTCACAGTCCCGGGCGGCAGCATTTCAAACGACATATCGTAATTGTGCAGTGCCATGCTGATCTGCATCATGTTGTTTTTACATTGAGTTCGTCGTGCCGCCTCGCGCGCCTGCTGAACGGCAGGCAGCAACAGAGCGATCAGAATTGAGATAATGGCGATCACGACCAGCAATTCGATCAGGGTGAAGCCGCTGGACACCCGATGATGCATACGCGTGCGAAAGGAGCCCCAAGGCTGATGCCCACGGCCCTGTGCTGGCGTGGTTTCACCGCCGTGTTTCATGATTAAAGTCATGGTGAAAGCCTTACTATTCGTGTGACCTTGAAAGGGGGGTCGGCATTGGCCGGATATCTGGCGGTCAGGGTGGCGATGCGGTCATCCGTCGAGATGTCTGTTACTGAGATCACCACCGACCCTGTATTTGTCTGGTGAAGAATTCCTGCCGGATGATCCCATGTCTCACCTTTGTAATCGGTGTCGGCCGCCAGTCTTTCGTTGAGCAGCAGTTCGGCAGCCATGGTCAGCTGAATTGCCTGCTGGTGCTGAATCTCGTTGCGAGTCTGACGTCGGTCGGCCATCGCTCGGCGAAAGAACTGAGCAACTAATCCGGACATCAACATCAGGATCAGCAGAACCATGACGATAACGGCAGCGTGACGACGATCACGGGGTTCGGGCCTTGAAAACGGGGTCAGGTACCAGGAGTGCGAAGCACCCTTCGGGCCGTTCCGGTCTTTGGTACCTGACTCCGTTTTCCAACGACGATGACAATGCATCAGTTCGCTCCTTCTGATTCGGAGGTCGCTGCATTGCCCGACTCATCGCCAGCGGCCGCTGGCGGCGGCGTGTTAGGGACAACAACCGAACGAACGACCACCAGGATTTCGACAAACAGAGAATGTTCCGCAACCGCTGCATCCTTAGTGTCGGACTGTCCCAGTCGTGGCGGATCAGTCACTCTTAGACGAATAGCCGTTTCGTTTTCTGCAGTGAAACCAAGCGATGTTCCTTTGCGAAAAACGAAACGGTCGGAGGATATCAACCTGCTTTCGCTGCGTTTTTCGCGAGTCAGCACATTGTCGCGGACAGCCCAACGGACGACGTCACCTGCCTTCGGCAGATGGAACGTCAATTCGGTCGCTGTGGACACAACGTCCACCGCGTCCTGCCCGTCAGCACGGAAGTCACCTTCCATCCGCAGCAGCGTCTTCAGAGACCTGGATGCCTGGTCGTCCAGCCGGTCCGCTTTAAGCACCGTATGCAGGCATAAACCTGTTGTCGTCAGCAGCACACTGGTCAGAAAAAGATACGACATATAGTAGTGAAACAGTGTGCCGGCGCGGCGTTGCCGCCGTGGTGGGGTACACATGAGACGTTTCATTCCTGCACCTCCCGGGCACTCACCCATGCGACCATGCTATGCCGAAAGTCCGGACGGCTGTCGCCAGCGGGGCGTACAATCGTGAAACGCAGCGCTCGCAGCGGTACGTCAACGGCGGCAGAGGCCACTTCCTCGACTTCCAGAGTCGCATCGACATAGCGTTTGGTGAACCATTCCGACAGTTTCAGGGTATCGCCGTCAGCAGCGCCATTGTTGCGAGTCACAGCACTCAGATTATTCAGTTCAATCAGTGACAGGGCATCGAAGCGGGTTGCCTGACGTTGCTGATGAACGGCATAGATTCCAGGAACAAGAATCGCTGCAACGGTGGACAGCATCACCGCCGCGACGACCATTTCCAACATCAGCGAACCGCGGCGGCGACTATGCGCGTTGGCCGCACGGCATGAAAGACGCTGGTGCGCAAACGGCAATCTGGCCACCATGGCCAGGTGCCATGCCTTTCGCCCGCCTTCGTCTGATTGTGACATCATTGCTACCACTTCAGTTATTTGACTTCGAAAGGTCATTCAGCAATTCGATCAGGGGAAGAAACAGGGCCACGCAGACAAACGCCACGACCAGGCCCACAGACAGAACGACAAGAGGTTGAATAAATGTGCCCAACCGCTGAACCCATCGGTCACGACGACGGTCGATCGTGCGAGCCAGATGAATCAGCCCCCAATCAAGGTGATGTGTTTTGGCGGCGGATTCAATAAAAGCCACTTCACGCCGTCGCAGGAAGCCATTGCTCTGCAACGACGCCCAGCAGTTGTCGCCGGCACGGACCTGCTGTCGTACAGCACTCAGACGGCCAGCGGCCTGTCCGGGACGCAGCTGTGTATGAATGGCGTGAACTGCGTCACTCAGCGATTCGCCAGCGGCCACGGTAATGCTCAGCAGCCGCAGCAAAATAGGTGTCCAGAACCGTGGATAATGTTCTGAGAAAACGATTCGTCCGGACGTCAGCCGCTGCAATTGCGCCCAGACCATGAACGCACTCACGGCCATCAGACAACTCATCGTCGGAAAAAACGTCACCAACCAGTAATTCGCGCCAAAGTCGGAAGCGCTGATGAGCGCCTCTGTCAGGGGTGGCAGATCCACGGCAAAGTCGGAAAAGATCTTCTTGTACTTTGGCACAATGAAAACCATGATGAAGGAAACGAGTGACAACGCAATCATGCCAACGGTGAGCGTCCACACGATTGTCGTGGAGAACATTGGTTGAGCCTGACTGGCAGATGCTGATTGGTTCATCAACTGGCGTGCTTCATCGGCCAGTACCTGCCTGAGCGTTCCGGTCTGTTCGCCGACACGAATGGCCAGCAGTGTCGCGTCCGGAACCAGCCCGGTCGCACTGGACAAAGCCTCGGACAGGGTCTGCCCCTGTTCGATCAGCATTCGCAGTTGAGTAATTCTGTCGCGCCATGGCGAATCTGATTCCATCGCCAGCGCCTTCAGGCCACTACGCAACGAATTCGAATCGCCCAGACCGGTCGCCAGAACCATCAGCAGCGATGACTGCCGGATGGGTTCCGGACGGTTCAGGAGAAACAGCAAACCCTGGAGGTTTCCACCGGTCATTGTTCAGGACAGATCGTTCAGAAGTTTGATGAGCGGCAGAAACATCGCCAGAAGACCTATTGCGACAATCAGTCCTGCCAGAAATACGGTTAACATTTGAATGAGAATGGACAACAGCCGACCCTGTCCAATTGTCGCGGAATCAAGCATTTCAGACAGACTTTGAAACGTGTCCGCCACCGCGGTCCGGCGATGGTCAGCACTCGTGCGGTCGTCCGTCGAAAACAACATCGACAGCGGCAACCCGGACAGTTTTTCAGTAGGCAACATGTTGCCACTGCCTGACTCCAGCTCGCAAGCCAGCAGCTCTCCGCGTTGTCTCACGGACTGGAATCCGCTTCCCGCCGTAGCCGTTCTGAGCGATTCACCATACGGCACGTCGCATCGAATGGTGGCGGCAAGAACACGGGCGACTCTGGCCTGCATGGCCCAGCGAAATGCCATCCCAAGCAAGGGGACGGATTCCAGGAATTCACCAACCCTTCCCACAGAAAGGCTGATGGCTGTCAGAATAAGGCCTGAGATCAAGAGCCCGACAACGATAGCCCAACCCGTGAAGCCGAACCACGCCAGAATATCCGAAAACGAAATCACCAACTCTGTCAGTCCCGGCAGATCCGTACCGAAGTCTGAGAAGATCTTTTTGAAACCCGGCACTACCAGCAGGACCGTCGAGTGAATGGCAACAAAGACGACCGCCAGCATGATCAGCGGGCCCAGCAGCGTCATTACGAACTGCTGACTGCGGAAGTTACGGCCCAGCAGATTCGGCAGCAGCTCAGCGGCGACGCGGGCCTTGCTGTTGTCGTCCATTTGCGACGTCATCACACAGCGAACCTCTGCCGGCATTGCAGCTCGCACCATGCCTGGCACACTTTCACCGGACTCCAGCCTGTCGGCCAGTATTCGTAACAGTTGCCGGGGACGCCTTCGATAGAGAACGTGCAGAATCGACCAGACCATGGGGGCGATGATAAACGCCAGTGCCGCCATACCACCGACGACCGCGTGAAACCGGCCCGAAAGCTGTTGCAGACCGAAGGCACCGACAAACATCGCGATCGCAATCGCCTGAAACCAGGGAGCAACGCCCAGCAGCGGGTGTGATAACGGTTCGGCGGCGATCGCTCGAACCGCTTCATGCGCGGGCAGTTCTGTCATAAGCGCTTCGCGCAGTTGTTCCCCCACGCGCAGCTGGTAAAGTCGAGGCAGGGTTGCCAGATTGCCGTCGATCAATGAATTGAGCGACAAATCACTGGAACTCACCAATCGCAGCCCGCGCGCGGTCAACTGTCGGAACAGGTCGGATTCACTGTCCGCGTCCGTAACCCCGTGGATCGGAATGCCCGATCGATCAATTGCTTCGTAGCGGTATCGTGTCATCAATTCGGCGCAAGAAAACGATAGAGTTCCGTGATAGGTAAAAACACCGTCAGTGCGTACATGGCCACCGTTCCACCACCAATGACCAGCAACATGGCGATCGGAATAATGTTACGCAGCCACGACACACTGATGCTCAGGCGATGACCGTAGTAAGCCACGACGCTGCCCAGACGTTCCTTAAACTGGTCTTCCCGGTGACTGCAATTCCTCACACAGGCCAGTAACAGGGGAGGCAGATTTCCCGGCTGCCAGTTCTCATTCTTACCCGGCACGGGAATGTTTCCTTTCTGCAGTTCCGTGGCCGTCTGTTGGCACGCTGCATCCAATTCGGAATTTCCGCAGCAGGCGCCTGCCAGCAGCAGGGAATCAGACAACGGCAACTCGCGTTCAACCATCAGCGATAGCATCCGCGTCAGACTGTAGAACTGCAGGTCACGAATCATGCCGCCCACGCCTGGCAACAGCAACAGAATCTTTTCCGGTCCCTTGAACGCCATCGAACTGGCTCGCCCGGAGGCAATCCACACCAGCGCCAGAAGTACGCCGACGGCAGGAAACAACAACGGCCACCACCAATACTGCGCGTCGATTGCAATCATCTGTCGTAACGGCGAGGCAGCCTGAGCAGCAACAGCAGCACCGTCATCCAGCGTGTCGCCGATGGCGGCCAGAAAGTTCCTGACAAAGACAATGAACAACAGCAGCGCCATCGCGACAATCGTCAACGGATAGGTGATCGATTGAAGAATACGCTGTCGGAGTTCCACGAGATCATTGGCCAGGTCACCCAGCATTTCAATTGTGCCGCCTAACTGGCCGGTGCGAACACCCGCCGCCACCGCCGCCGCCAGCATTCGCGGTGCACCAACTTTGTTGTTGCGTATCGTGTCTTCCAGCGACAGCCCTTCAGAGAGACTGGTGGAAATCGATTCGGTCAGTTGTCCCAACCGCTTACCGTATCCCTGCCCCGCCTGTGCAAGATTTGTCTCCAGAGGCAACCCTGCGGCGACCAGAGCCTGAACCTCCGTGGTGAGGTTGCTGATATCATCGAGAGTTACGGAGGACATGCAGGCCGATATCTTATTCTAGTTAGTGGGTGTCCCGAAAGTCTCTCCGGCCAGTGATGCTCGTGAGGAACTGGCGTGAGGAGTGCCGAAGATTATAGCGATCTTCGTTTGCCACAGCGGCTAATAC
>JAAERP010000434.1 GCA_024230215.1 Fuerstiella sp.
GAAGCACCCTTCGGGCCGTTCCGGTTTTTGGTACCTGACCCCGTTTTCCTCGCCAACCCTAAAACCTGGCTGTGACAAACCACTCGTCCGTTGTCTTCCTTCATGAATTCAAGGAGGTCAACAACGTTGACCACTGCCACCAGTTTCTTTGACTCCACCGCCGTCGAACGGTTGCGCCGTTCGCTGCGACTTGACCCTCAGCTTATTCGTGTGCTGAGAAATCGTCTGCTGAAGAAGTTTGAATCGGACGATGCGGGGTTGCTGGGCTTTCCGGGGCGTGATCAGCTGCAACTGCATGTGTTGGAACAATTTCGTCGCTGTGATTCCAGCGTCGACGGAGCCACCAAGCTACTGCTGAAAACGGCCACCGGGATGCTGATTGAGGCAGTCATCCTGCGGATTGCCAGCGGGCGCACGACGTTGTGTGTTTCCAGTCAGGTGGGCTGTGGCGCGGCCTGTGAATTCTGTGCGACCGGGAAAATGGGTATCGCGCAGAATCTGTCGTCTGCACAGATTCTTGATCAGGTCCTGCAGGTCGGACAGCTGTTGGTTGGCGAGCAACGACGCCTGGACAACATCGTCTTCATGGGCATGGGCGAACCGTTTCACAATGAAGAGAACTTATACGAAGCGTTGACAGCGCTGACTGCGCCGCAGATGTTTGCTCGTTCACCGAATAGTCTTCTGGTTTCGACGGTCGGCATCCCTGACGCAATGGTTCGGTGTGCCGAACGCTTTTCAAACGTCAATCTGGCGCTCAGCCTGCACAGCGTTAACGCCGAAACACGATTGAAGCTCATCCCGTTGACACAACGACACTCACTGGACGAACTTCAGCGCGTGATTCGGGAAATTAATGGACTGCAGAGGCGCGAATTGATGATCGAATATCTGATGCTGGCTGGTGAAAACGATGCTGCAAGTGATGCCAGCGATCTCATCCAGTGGTTGGATGGTCTGAAAGTTCACGTGAATCTGATTCCATACAACCCAGTTGAGGATGCTCCTCACCTGCAAGGCAGCGACCGTGAAACGATCGATAGGTTTGCAACACAGTTGAAAGCGTCCGGGCTGAAGACAACTATTCGCTATTCACTCGGCAACGACATCGCTGCCGCCTGCGGTCAGCTGGTCAGAAAAGAAAATCGCCAGCGTTTCAGTCCCCGGTGAATACACTCGGAAGGCGACCAGACGCATCGAATCTGCGCTGGCATCCTGCTACCACTGTCGGGGCACAGGAATCTGTTGGGTTTCCAATTGGGCCTGAATATTGATAATCCGCTACTCAAAAGGAGTTGTGCGATGAAACCATCAAAAATGCTGCAACAGATGTGCCACGATCTGTTGACCGAAGTCGACGTCAGGGCGTTGTGTAAATCGCGGGGATTTCCGCCGGAGGCGTTCACGTCGCGAGGTGTTCTGGAGACGATGTTTCTTTCCCCACAGGGGCTGAGCACGGCGTACGATTCGCTCGACGCGAACGAAATCGCCCTGCTGCATCTGCTCAGGAATTGTGACTCGCCGGTCGGGGTTGCATTCTTCAGCCGCGTCTACGGCAGCAAAGGCAGTGGCGGCACATATCAGCAGCGGTACAAAGACTGTCTCACAAGCACTAGACAGCGGCTGGTCCGTAGAGGTCTGCTGTTGCTGGGTGAAGATGCGCCACGAGTACGGGATAAGAGAACGAAGCTGGAACGCTGTCGATTCGCGCTGCCCGTAGAATTCCACGATGACCTGCCACTGATCATCCCCTCGCCGGAGCCCTTCGAAGGGGATGGCAACTGGCGATCAAAGGTCATACGGGACAAGCTGTGTGCCGACCTGAGCGGTCGCAGGAAGACCGCTGCGAAGATCGCCTTTCACATCACGTCTGGTGCATTACAGCTGAATGGCATGCTGTTTCAGACGGGACAACTGGCTGCATGGCAGCAGGCACAGTGGAAGAGCACGATTGACGATGGCAAGAAGCCTGTCGGCCGGATTGCTCATGCCTGGCAACCTGACGATGCCGTGCTTTGCATACTGTCTGAACTGGCGGTCGGCTGTTGGGCCAATACGGAACAGGTCGCCGAGCCGTTGCGCGTGTTCTGCGACAGGAAGATCGACGCAGACGCGATATGTGAGGCCGGGTGGAAATGCGGGTTGTTGGCGAAACGGCGTGCCGACGGTAGAAACTGGTATCGGCTGGCACCGATACCACAGGATGTCAATCCGAATCAGTGTTTTGTGGTGGGCAAGAAAAACAGCGATGTTATCGTGGACCTGAATACGGTTCCGTTTGCGGTATTGGAACAGGTCGTGGCGGTATCTGAACAGCAGCAGGGTAGCCGCAGTGGCACGATGCTGTTGACACCGAGCTTCGTCAAAATGGGCAGAGCCAGCGATGAGCTTCTGGCCACCGAAAGCATTCAGTGGCTGATCGAGAATACACAGCCGTTTGCCGAAGCGTACGTGAGTCTCAGTGAGCGACGTGGCAAGACGATTCTGCACGAAAACGTTTACGTTGCCAGAATCACCGACTTATCGCTGAAGGTCGCGGTCAAAAAGGCGCTCGGCGAAAACGTCGTGGCACTCAAGAACGACTTTGTCGCGTTTCCCTGTGGTCGGCTGGACGACGTTCAGCGGGTTGTGAAAAAGTCGGGTTACGTAGTCAGGGAGGTTGCTGCAAAATGAAGATCGACGTAGTTCGAAAGTTGTCAAACCTGGACATCGCCGCGTCACGCCCGGATCTTCGACGGGATCTGCACGTGTTCGCCACTTACGTCCGTGATCGCGACGTTAAACGCGGGCATCGCGACAATTGGCTTAGCAAGGTTGACTCACGACGACTGGCAAAACTGTGTTCCGACTCCGAAGCGGGATCCGAAGTGGAACAGCACGGCACTTCGTCGTGGATTGACTACGTCGATCGTGTCGCACTTCGCCTGGGACTGGTCGAGTATGACACGACGGGACAGTATGCCGGGTATACCAGTCGCGAGCCCTGCTTTCCGGAAAACTACATCCAGTTCAACGCGAAGGCCTACCGGCAATGGACGTCCATGACGCTGGCTCAGCAGGAAGAACGCTTACTCGAACTGTTGCTGAAACAACATCAGGGGCCAGGCTGCGAGTTCTTCCGCACATCGATTCTCGGAAGACTCGATCGCTTCGATTCGTTTGGATCCGGTACTGCCGTCGTGCCGATGCTGGACTTCACGGCTGTTCGCCGGTCATTACTGAACTTGATGGCAGGTTGCCCGACAGGCGAATGGCTGAGCGTTGCGTCGCTGGTTGAATACCTGAAGGAGAACGATCGCTATTTTCTGATTCCACAAAAGCCGAAGTTCAAGGAGAAGTGGTCACAGAAAAAGGGCAGATACGGCAATTTCTTCGAGAGTGCGAAACGATGGGGTCGCGAGATTGAAATCAGTGAGAAAGATGCGGATGCATTTGAACGAGTCGAAGGCAGATATGTCGAACGTTTTCTGGAAGGCATTCCTCTGCTGCTCGGTTATGTCGACGTGGCCTATGCAAAGCGTCCGCCCAGGGGAGTTCGTCCGTCGCTCGGTCACCTGTCGGCATTTCGCGTCAATGAACGATTGCAGCGAGCATTGACATCGGAGATCGCAGAACCGACGTTGCGGGTGACGCCCAGTTTCGACGTCTATGTTCAGTCCGAACTGTACCCCGCTCGCTTGATGAGCGTACTTGAGACCTTTTGTGATCTCGTTTCGGAAGACACTGTCACTGTGTTTCGGCTTGACCGGAAACGCGTCACAACAGCATGTGCGGCCGATCCCAAATTGAATGTCACGGCCCTGCTGGAATCGCTGTGCGTCGATCCGTTACCGGCGAATGTACGCCGTGAACTTGCGGACTGGGCGGCCGACAGCGACAAGTTCGTTCTGTACACTGGCTGTTCGCTGCTGGAGACTCGCGACAAGACGGTCGACATCGACAGGTTTCGCGTCGAAAACATTGCGACGGGTATCGACCTAGTCAAATTCCCTGACAAAGTTTATCAGTGCCTGGAAACACAGCAGCTGGTGCCCCTGCGAATCGTACACGAAGAAAATTCGCTGACTCCTCTGCCGCCTCGGACTACAAGCGCATTTCGCAAACGATCTGCAGCGAAGAAGAAACGCCGCGCGGCCAGGACCAAAATCACGCTGATGCGCGTGACGAACGTGCAGTTGCTCTGTCCCGACCGCAGTTTTCTGGAGCAGTTGCAACGTCTGCTGGCCAACGCAAACTGCCCGGTTGAGGCCGACCACAAACGGTTGTCGCTGGCGTATTCGAATCGCTACGAAAAAGACGTGAACAAGGCCATTCGAACGCTCAAAACGGATTTTGAGGTCAGGATTGATGATCAGCAATGACATATCAACCCGATAATCCGCTCATTGTTCAGGGGGACCAGACAGTGTTGGTTGAGGTGGACAGCCCGCACTATGTCGAAGCACGCGATTATCTGGCCGGTTTTGCGGAACTGATCAAATCCCCCGAACACATTCACACGTATCGCATCACGCCGCTGTCGATCTGGAACGCAGCCGCCGCAGGCACGAAGGCCAGCGCGATTGTCGAGACGCTGGAACGATTTTCGAAGTACGAAGTGCCGCAGCACGTTGTTGTCGGAATTCGCGATTACGCGTCTCGATACGGACGCCTTCAGTTGACGCGAGCTGACGACCACCTGGTGCTGACTGCAGATGATCAACCGTTGGCCGAAGAAATCTGTCGTCAAAAGGCTGTGGGCCCGCTGCTGGAGGAACGGCTTTCCGATGTTGAATTTCGTGTGTCTGCCGCAGTTCGTGGCAAGCTGAAACAGGCGCTGCTGAAGGTTGGGTTCCCCATTGAGGATCTCGCGGGTTACCGACAGGGCGAATCGCTCGGAATTGTCGTCCGCCAACAGTCACTGTCCGGGGATGAGTTCCAGCTCCGCGACTATCAGCAGGCCGCAGCTGATGTTTTTTATGCGTCCGGAGCCGCTCGTGGTGGCTCCGGAGTCATTGTGCTGCCCTGCGGAGCCGGCAAGACAATCGTCGGTCTGGCGTGTATGGCAAAGCTGCAGACATCAACGCTGATTCTGACCACAAACGTGACGGCGACGCGACAATGGGTCCGGGAGGTTCTGGACAAGACGATGCTGGCCGAGGACCAGGTTGGCGAATACAACGGTTCTCGCAAAGACGTACTGCCGGTGACCGTCGCCACTTACAACATCATGACCTGGCGTGAAAACAAAGACGCTCCCTTCAAACATCTGAAACTGTTCGATGAACGCGATTGGGGGCTGATTATTTATGACGAGGTGCATCTGCTGCCGGCGCCAGTGTTTCAGGTGACGGCCGGTCTGCAGGCCAGACGACGGCTTGGGCTGACGGCCACACTGGTTCGCGAAGACGGTCGCGAGGACGATGTCTTCGCTTTGATCGGTCCGAAGAAGGTCGATGTGCCGTGGAAGGTGCTGGAAAAGGACGGCTGGATCGCTACCGCGTCCTGCACCGAAATCCGTCTGCCGCTGCCGAAAAAACTCCGTATGCCGTATGCGGTCGCGGATCGTCGTGCGAAGTTTCGAGTGGCGTCGGAAAATCCAGCGAAGCTGAACGTCGTCAGGCAATTACTGAATCAGCATCCCGATGAACCTACGCTGATCATTGGAATGTATGTCAGGCAGATCGATCAGATCGCCAGCGACCTGGGTATCCCCGTCATCACCGGTTCCGTGTCGCAGAAAACTCGCGACCGGTTATTCGGAGATTTTACGGCGGGCCGGCTTCGTGTGCTGGCAGTTTCGAAGGTGGCTAACTTCGCGGTGGATCTGCCCGACGCATCAGTGGCGATTCAGATTTCAGGTACCTTCGGATCGCGCCAGGAAGAAGCTCAGCGGTTGGGGCGTATTCTGCGTCCCAAGACCGGACTGAATCGGGCCAGCTTCTACACCATCGTCAGCCGCGACACCGTCGAACAGGAATTTGCGGTCAAGCGGCAGCTGTTTCTCTGTGAACAGGGCTATACGTACAACATTCAGGACGGGTGTTGAGGCATCAAGTCCGGCGACGCCGATGCGTCATGCCCAGCGGTCCTTTGGTACGTCTTCCTGATCGAACCGCCACCTATCCTGCGGTCTGTTGATGTAATCACCACCCCACGCGTCAGCGAGGAATTTCGTGTTAAGAACACGGGCGATTTGTCGCCTCGCTCACGCGTCGGGTTACGGAAACCCATTAAATCAACAAGCTGCGAGCCCGGAAGCGGGGGGCTTCAGCCGGTCTTCACGTTTCTGAAGCTGGTCAGAATCTGTCCGATGCTGAAGCAAATGGCGGCTATGACGCAGACTGCAAGCGCCTGCAGCTGCAGTTCGTCGGACAGGCACAACCAGCCACAGAGTCCGGCCAGAGCGATCAGAACAAAGAGACGACTCATCATTGCCGGCACTCCAAGTCTGCAACTGCTGATCAGCGTGATCGCCGCGACCACACAGGCCAGGGCCCATGCGACGCCAAGACCCATACCGATCGATTCATGATTGCGAACTGTGAGCGTGAGTGCTGCGTTGCCACCGGTACGGACGAAGTCGCGTCGAATGCCGGCTTCAGGGATCTGGAATTTCAGGGACAGTAGACTGGCGGCGGCCGGTTCATCTGCAACCGGGGGCTGGGCAGCTGGAACCTGAAGTTGCCGCGAGCCGAACGCTGGTGCTTCGGATGGAGTCGCGGGAGTATCCTGCGCTGAACCTGACTGCCGACCGCCCTGCTGGGCCTGTTGTGGTTCGACTCCCTGTTGACCTGCTCCGCGCAGATCCTGCATGAAAGGCTGCCCGACAGACAACGATTGTGCACCCTTTGCAGACGATGCCTTCGCCTTGCTCGCCTGTTCTTTGACGTTTGATTCGCGGCGTCCCAGCAGTTGAGACCTTTGAGGTTCAGACGACGGCTTCGCGGTTGGCGGCTTCAGTTGGGGCACCTGCTCCTTGTGCTTCTCAGTTTCCGACCACTTATTGCCTTGTGTCTCGACCTGAGCCGGCAATGCAAACCTGAATTCTTCAGGGGCCTGCTGAGCGGCTTCGCCCCGGACGCCGTTGCCGGTTATAAACAGAGCGTTGTTGTCGTTGTTGAATGTGTTGAGACCCAGGGCTTCATCAGACAGATACATGTTGACTTCGCCTCCAGTGCTGCCGGAACCGGGCACTTGTACGTTGAAATCGAAGTCCGCTCCGATCTGCTGGTCTCCCAGCAACACCTGCAGTTCTTCCAATGTCTGTTCTCGCTGTTGTTGGGCGTCGGGTGTATTGCCGCTTTGCAGAAAAAGTATGTTTTGCTGGCCCTCCAGTGCCTGGTATGCTCGTTTCATACTGCCCTTGCCTTTCGAGGATTTTACCGAATTGATGATCGACTTGATGTTGTCGACCGCCGACAGCAGCGAGGCATCCTGAAAGTCTGCCGCATCTGCAAATACGACATTTGTCTGGCGAGGATCCTCAAACGCGACCGCGTGCCAGCTATCCGGCACGTGGATGCTCCAGGTATTTCGCATGACTGTGATGCCGTAGTCCGGGAAGTCGCGATATTCAGGAAACTCGGGAATGGGGATGTCAACATTGACTCCGGCCAGGTCTTTCCCAATTGGTTCAAGTGCACCTGCGAGGGCAATACGCACTTCGAATGGAGTGGACAATTCCCCGGATTGTGGGACTGGAATCAGGAACAGTGTCTCATCACCTTCCGGGCGAGACACGACGCGCGAGGGGCTTCCTTTGACCAGGCAAAACAGAAATCGACTGTCCTGAGGCAGCCTGACCGGCAGAAACTGGCGTGATTCGTTGCGTACCTGAAGCACGTGTTGGGAACGCCAGGTTCCGTCTTCTGCGATGACGGTTGTGTGGGCGGCCAGTGCAATGACGGCCGGAGAAACCTGCTGACGCTCCGGAAACACCAGTCGCCACGGAGAGCCGGGGCGGTCACTGCGAAGTCGGCGGATGGCGACGGATTGCTGTAGAAAGCCGGCCGGTATGTTTGTCTTGATCTGATCGGCAGAAACATCGTCGCTGTCAGTGTCGGGGTCGACGGCTTGCAGCAGTCCGTCGGATTGATTGACAACAACCCAGAAGTGCGACTGGCTGGCGATGGCCGCTCTGTCATTCTGTTTCACAAGGAAGTGTGGCGGATCCGCCAGAATTTGCCGTGAATTGGGCAGCGGCAGTGTCCCTGTTCCCAGCACAAAAAAACGTTCGCTGGCGGGTTGTTGCAGGTGGATCGTGAATTCGATGCGGTCGTTGTCGGCTGGTTGCTTTTCCAGTTGCCGTAGACCCGGAATCTGGAAGTCAAACACTTCGCTGAGCCCCTTTGGCAGCGTGAATGAAAGTTCACGCGTGGCGGCACGAGCGATCTTCCAGTTCAGCCCAAGCGTTAGTTCGATAGACGTATCCGTGACATTTGTGACCGATACCGATTCCGCAATCAGCGACGCCGGCGCCTGTCGCAGCGACAATGCGATTGGGCCTGGAGTCGTGGCGGCACTGGTGAAGGAAATGTCTGGTGCGTCGCCCTGCAGCTTGAGTATCCGGGAATCGATGGTCGTGCCACTGCCGACTCGCCTCCATCCGTCGGCACTTGCTTCGGCCATCTCTGAAGCGGCATCCAGCCAGACGCTCAGCGTTGTGATTGATTCGTCAGCCCCGGATAAACGCGGCGCGACGAGGTTAGCGTCTGACTGTCCGTTGCGACGATCGGCCTGTCCCTGAATGACGGCGCTAATCGTACCGGTTCTGGCCGTGGCGAGTTGGATGTTCAGCATCCTGGAACCGGCGTTCCCTGGAGATTCAGTGAAGTACCAGTCGTCCAGCCCGTTGGCACTGACATCCAGTGCAAGGAAGCTGGCCGGGACCTCAATTTCCAGTCGTCGGCGCGGGGCCCCGGAGACATTGGCGGTGATCAGGCTGGTCCATAGCTGTCGCTGCGATTCCAACTGGACTGCGTGAATGGCAGTCACCTGCAGACGATCCGCCGTTCGATACACTTTAGCTGTGATTGCGACCGGGTGCCGCGTGTAACGCCATGCCAGAACTCGTCGTGCGTCTTCGTTAACTCCCGAGGGAAGTTGCGACTCGGCCGCATTGACCTGGCTGACGCCGGACAATGAATCGACTCGCACTTCCAGTTCACGGCCCGCCAGGACCGTAACGTTTCCCGAATCGCGGGACGCCCCATTTACAGCAGGAACAGGAATGGGCAACTCCGTCTTCTCGGCAGTCGTAATCTGCCGCTTGAACAGAGTCAGACGGACCGCTGTCTGGTCTTCGACGGGCTGCTTGAACAACAGACGCAAGGCGGGATGGCCCGCCGGCCGACGCGAGCTGACGTTCGGAAGACGCTGGTCCGCTTCTGCCGGTTGCTCATCGACGTCTGCGATGGGCGCGCCATCAGACTCTAAACTCCAGCCAGCCACGTCCGCGCCAGCAACCTGCTGCACCGAGTAATCGCCTGGCACAGCGATGTTGACTTCGGACAACTGTCCCTGACGGCAATTGACTGTGATGGACGATTGCAGTGTCAGGCCGGAGTCATCGATGGTCAACGCCGTGTTGACAGTGGCATGATAAATCGTATCGGATTCGGTCTGAGTACTGGCAGGCCGCCATTCAATTCGTGTGTCGCCGGCGGCGGATGCCGGAATGGTGATCTGCCGACCGTCTGTGCGAAAACTATTACTGCGACCGTTGACTCGGGCCTCCAGATCATCTTCCGGCAGATCGAACAGAACGGTTGCCGCGGGGACAGGCCGCAGCGGGAGTGTTAGACGCCCGATAGAGTTTTCGACCGTCGCGGCAACCTCGAATACCACATCCACGACGTGCAGGCCTTTGGAAGGAAGGTGTATGGAATAAATCGTGGTGTCAACTGGAGGTGAGACAATCTGCGGTTCCGCCTGCTGTTGCTTCTGCTGCTGTGGGATCTGCGACTGCCGAGCCTGTTGATTCGCAGATCGTGTGACAGGGGTCGCATCGGCGTTTCCAAGAAGTATTGCTGCGGAGCCATTCAGGGATGCGGACCGGATGGCAACTTTGCCGATTGGCAGTGGAACGTTGATCGGCTTGTCAGAAAAGCTACGAATGATGTAGCGGGCAGAAAATGTCTGCGACCAGGCAGAGTTTCTCACCTGCCTGAGGTTTGTACTCTTGTAAAACGCAGCCGAAACTCCCGTCGTTGGAGGTGTCTGATGGTTGCCGAGTTCATCGGGGTAGGCGGAGCGATACAGCTTCAGAAACTCATCGCGTGGCAGGAAGACCCGATCGGCCAGCAACTCGGGTCGCCCTGGCGTATACGGCAGCACAACTTCGGGACGCGACACTGTTTCTTCTTCAACGGGCAGAACGGACTCAGGTGGCGGAGCCAGCACCGCTTGTGGGGCCGCCTGTGCTGGTGCGGCCGTCATGACCATCAGCAGAATACCAGAAGAAACAGAGGTGTTGCGAGGCGTAAAGAATCCACAACAGCCATTCTTACGACATCGCGCCACACATGATCGGCAGCAGGATGCCATTCCCAGAATGATCCATACCCCGATGCCCGCTGCGGTGCCGATGGCCACACCATCGACTGCGGTTTGCCATTGGTTCGGCAGTAGAGGCACCACAGCTGTCGCCAGCAGAAACAGAAGCAGGCTGATACAGATCTTCGCGATCAGCGACATTCGAAGGCAGGCCAGACTGATGAGAATGACGGTGGACGCTGCAATCAGCCGCACGGCATGCAGGTGATTTCTGCCCTGGACGACAACCTGTAACGTCCCGGAATCCGGTCCCGTGCCAATTGACCGGAAGTGCAGTGAACGATAGTCCGCTGGCTGAGCAATTGCCGCCCGTATCGACAGGCGAGCCGAACCCGATCGTTTGGCCAGCGGTACGCTGATCCCGCCATCACCCGCGATTATTGTCGGTAGCGAAGCCTCGCCGTCGAAGTCCTGAGCATTGTTCTGGATGGAAACGACACCGTCTGCATCCAAAAGTGTCGCCGGTTCGGCTGCGTCCTGCGGCACCGCCCGGGCGGCTTCTCCGGCTATGCCACCGCCGAGTTTGCCAACTTCTGCATCGCTTTCAGAGAGTCTTCTTCGGCCTCTCTGGATTGCCGTATCCCGTGCGACTTGCTTCTTCTCCAATTCGCTGAGGGGATCCTCAAATTGAGGGGGCGGGTCGGGAGATGCCCACGCCGCGTTTGGCACCACGGAGTCCATCGCGGGGATACGGTTGTATCGCTCATCAACCCAAAGCCCGTCTGCCGCTTCGCCCTCCGCCTCTGTCGTTGCTTCGATGTCGAAAACCACGGAGGTGCTGCCCGAGAAGTCCTCCGCAAAATACTGCGATGCTGCCTTTTCCTGGGCCACGAAGCTGAGCAGCATCATTGGAACGAGCAATAATCCCAGCAGGAAAATGCAGGTCAGACTCTTCCAGCGCCGTCGACAGATCAGGGCCGTTCCCACAAACAGCATCAGCAGCATGACGCCGACCGTCGTCAGTCGGTTTGTCGTACTGCGGAGCGTTGGCAAATGGAACTGAGCGGCAAGATTCTGCAGCCAACCGGGTTGTTCCAGTTGCCGCAGCGGATGAAAACCACCGTCATAAGCCAGCATCATCATATTGTCCGGATATCGAACGTCCCACTTCTGCTCCAGCACATCAATCGGGGAGGCGGTGCCGCCGTCTGTGTCGATCGACAGTTGCAGCGACTGTTGAATGGTTGTGCCGAGGGTTTCGGCGTCGGCAGCTAACGATTCAAACAGAATCTCCAACGTGTGTTCGGTCTGTCCGCTGTTTGTGGGGATCGCGACCAGATAGGCATTTTCGTCACGTCGTACTTCAACGGCTTCGCCGTTCAGGATAGTAGACCACAGGAACGACTGTTCGGACTGCGGCAGTGTAAATCGCAGAGTCTGAACGCCCACGCAGCGAAAACTCGCAGTGCAGGAACGCTGAATTGTTCCTGCTTCGCTCAACAGGCTCACGTTAGCCATTTGTTTGCAGACCGCTGAGGGAACCGTTTGCGTGTCGAACACGGTTTCCGCCAGGTCAAGGGAATACTCGGGTTGAATGTAGCGGTAAACCAGAGCGACGCGACGGCCTGAAGTTTCGGGCGGCGGTTCCACAAGACCAGCGTCGGCGACAGTCAATCCGGAAATGGCATCATTTCCATCAACTGGCACGAGCTGCTGTTCCGGCAGTGCTTCAAACACGATCAATCCATGCTGCCGGACGGCTCCTGCAATCTTGACAAATGGAACGGTCAAGTGCCGATCACCACCGCGGGGACGCTGAATCCAGGTTTTCAGAGTAAGTGCTCCGGCAATCCTTTTGTCGAACGTTAATGAAAACGTCCGTTCGTTGTTTTCTGCGTCAGCGGCTGTCTGTTCCGCTATCGTGACCGCAGCAGGCACCTGCTGATCGTCAAAGCCCGGGACCTGCTCGATCGACACGACGGAAAACCGAACCTCCTCGCCAAGGGCCTCCGGCAGCGTCATCCGCAACGTTCGAGTCGTCCCGTTCGTGATATCGACGGTGACAATGGCCTCAACGGTGCTTTGGCGAGCATTCATCCAGGACCGGAGCACAGAACGACTGGAAATCCGAACAGGCTTTCTTGTTACGACCAGCTTTCCGGAATAGGTCGTTCCCTGCGTGCGAAACAAGAGTGTGCCGTCTTCATCGCCGACCGGTGACAGCCCAACCATGTCAAGCGGTGCGATGCTGAGGTCTGACGCCCCCGAGATCTGATACGTGCCACCGACGACCAGTGTGTCAGCCACAGTAACGACGGGCAGCGTGACGGTCTGTGTTACTTCGGGGTCTGAAATGGTTCGCACAAACGGTACAGCAAAGCTGAACAGCCCACCCGGCTCTACCGGTGTTGCTGGTTCGATGACGATCTGATTAGCGATCGTTCCGGCCCGCCACTTCAGCGGTTTGCCATCGTCAGTGGATATGTCGCCGATCTGCCAGCCGTCCGGCATCGTTAACGTGGCGTCGAACAATGGTGCATTCAGGGTTTCAATCGTAATCTCACTCTGAAACGACGCTGTGGTGTCGACGACGGACAGAACTGAGTTTATTTCACCGAACAGTTCACGGTCACGAGGACGGACGGACACTGATAATTGGAAGTCCTGCAGCCAGAAGTCGAATACTTCGTCCTGCGAACGTGCTCCTGCGGCCTCGGCACTACTCAATTGCCGAATGCCTCCGCCAACGGTCGACATCAACCGCAACTGGTGTTCGTGGGCGACAAACAGCCGTCCGGTGTGAGAGGTGATGTCGACGAATTCGATGGACGGGATCTTTGAGGAACCTGCGGACTGATTTGGGGTGACCGCCGACACCTTTACGATGCGGTCATCCGAAAATGGCTGGCGATACGACAGCAGCAGTCGAGTTAAGTTCTTTCGTTCCGGATCATCTTCCAGTTTCCATGATTCGAGTCCCGTGGAATCCACAGCCGTGATTTCCAGGGTTGCCGGAACCACGGCCACCAGCTGATTGATCGAGCTTCCGAAGACAGACAGTCTTGTTTCGGACGTCCACCGCAGAGTGTCGCTGCTAAGCCGGACGTGGGCGTCCGTTCGGGCGAAAACCAGAGTTTGTGAGGCAGCCTTCTTCTGCCGCGATGTCCATTTCAAACGTGCAGCTTTTCGGGAATTCAGCGGGAATCGGTAAGTCGTCGATTGGTCAAGGGCGTCCGGGCGGAGCAACTGCAGGTCGTTGATTTCCAGGTGCCGTTCCGCGGGACACACTACGTTCAATTCAGCAGCGGCGTCAGGAATCACCTGAAACGCGGCAACGCGATCGCTGCCGACGTTGCCCAGTGGAGTGGATAAAGTCAACTTCAACCGGAAGCGACCGGGGTCGCGATGAATCAATGTAATGGCGCCTGTCCGTTTTCGATCGCGTCCGAGTGCTGCAGGGTTGCCTTCGATTGTTGCTGCTTCTACCAGCAGATTGCCCACGGGTATTTCAAGAGTTTGCCACTCGTTTGCAAACTGTTCGACATCGATAATCAGTTTGATAACCGCATGTTCTTCCTGTTGTGTGACGTTATAGGAAACGGAACGCATCATCATCGGCGTCGGGATTGCGGCAAGATCCTGCTGAGCCTGTTGAGCCCTCTTCAACAGATCCTGAAACTCAGCGCGAGGCAGCATGACCCCACGTGGCGAACGTTCAAAGATCGCGTCCAGTTGATCCGCCGGAATAAAACTCTGTCGGCCGAGACGTGGTTCGACAGGATCGTCCTGTGCGCGGGCGGTCGTCGTGACGGTCGCAAGCAGCACAAGTATTGTCAGTGCTGCACAAAGCCAGCGGCAGTGCCACGACAGCACGTCGCCGCCAGCCTGCAGATTTCTTTCGTTGGGCTGATACTCAGAGTTGCATGCCGCCATCCCGTCGGGATTCAATCTGGTCATTGTTTCCCCCCCATCAGATTGTTCATCCAGTTAGCCACCTCAGGTGACGGGCTCACCGCTGCGGGCGGCTCGGACGGAGCCGGTTTGGGAGAAACAGGATCAACGACGGGAGGTGAATCCGTGGGTGGCGTTGGTGCGTCGTGGCCGATCGGTTGCGGATCAGTCGGCGGATCAGTCGGCGGATCATCGCCGTTGAATTTGGTTTTCGATCCTGCTGCCGAAGCTTGTCCCAGAAACAGCCCGGTTAGCCAGATTCCCGCTACGGCCACAAGACCCAGCGAACCGGCCGACACGAACTGCAGCGTTTCTGAACTGTCCTTGAGTGACCAGATGGCCACGCCGAGACATACAAACACGGTCAATGTAATCCGATTTTCCCATGTTGTACGCCTCAGAATGAAGCCAATGAAGACCAGCGCGCCGCTGATGATGGCGACAAGAAACGGTCGATTCCACCAGACAACTGAGACAGTAACCTGTCGGCCAAGCGAACGGTAAACCGATACGTTGCCCTGGCGAGCGAAGTCAGCAGCGCCGCTGCGTTCACCGATCCATCCGCTCAGTTCCCCGGCTTCGTATGCAGATGTTGGCGAAACAAGGGGATTCCAGAATGACCATGTCTGTCGGCCAGCGACGTTCCAGTTGTCAGGTTCTCCCACAAGCGAAATGTCTTTGGGCGTCCAGATTGCAACTCGAGTCTGCTGAATGACCGTCCCGCCCTGGGCGTTGCCCACTAATGGCACCCGGAACATCCGTTTACCTCCTCGTCCTTCGTACGGATAACTTTCGGCCACCGCAATCGGGCAGCGGAACTGAAAGGAGAGCAAAAACTCCTGGTCTGAAGTTCCTTCGCGACTGATGTTGATGAAATGGGGGTCCCATCCAGACACAACTTCCACATCTTCAGCAGCTTCAAACGTCGTACGACTGGTATTCAACAGCGGTGCCTGCAGATTTGCTCCCGTCGGTACATCGATTCGAAGTCGCTGTCGTTCACTCGTCGTGATTCTCAGGCGGCATCGATAATTGGCCAGACGTTGCTTGTCCGTCACGATTTCGACGGCGGCTCGTGCAACGACCGTGCTGACCACTTCATGGATCTCGTGTTTGCGTATGCTGATCGTTGCGGTGGCCGGCTGAGAAAAGTACCGGAAGGCCAGGTAGCCGTCCTGAGGCAGCAGTTCCAGTTCGCGAATGTCGACCTGTTCCATCGTCTCTCCCTCACCGTTCGCTGTGATTGACAGCGACTCATGACGGAGTAATCGAATCTCCCCGCGTGTCTGAGTCAGCGACACTTTGCGTTTATCACCCTGCTCTTCAGAGAACGGCGTCAGAATTCGGACCGGCTCCAGTGTGAGTGACTGAGTCTGAGCGGCGTCGCCCAGCTCCTGAACCGGAACGTCCCAGTCGGCCCCCAGTTGCACCGTCCCCGTGACCTCGTCCTGCAGAACCAGAGTCCAGGTAACCCAGCCGTCGACCGCTTCCGTCGCCTTATCGCGTTGTTGAATGACGTGCTGCGGATTTAGTGACCGGAATCGTATTTCGTCCACGATCGATTTCGGAACGGAGATTCGAAATGTATCGATACCCGCGTTGCGAATATTGAACTGCAGCACGCTGCTGATCTTGACGACGTCCGGATCGACACTGGCCGTCGTCGCGATACTGGCGGCCAGTTGGGCCGGACGAGGCGATGTACGAACGGCAAGGCTGAACGGACGCTGAGTATACTTCCACGACGAAACACGAATGGCTCGGCCGACTGCTCGCGGGTCGTCTGCTTCTGCCGGAAAGACACCGGTCAATCTTGAGTCGACCGTTGCGACGTCCAGAAACTGCGGAGCGAACAGTGCGATGCGACCCGTTTCACGCTCGACTCCAACCGGGACGATTGTGGGGATTTCAGTTTCCAGATTGTCCGCCGCGGCATCGAAACTCTGATGCGCTGTGATGTCGACGTTGATCCTGCCAATGCGTTTCTGTACCAGGGATAACATCAGTTTGCCAGACGCCTTATCAACGTTGAACTCACTCATCCCGTCGGCTCGAACGTTGTCGATAGTCAGCGTCTCCGGATAGGTCAGCTCAAGCTGAAAGACTCCCGCCCGCTCCACGTCATACGCCATGCGGGTTATCAAACGGATTTCGTCGTCGCTGAATACGATACGACTGCCCTGATCAACCAGCAGACGCGGCTCCACTGGTCGCGTTTGCAGGACCAGGCGACCTGTCGTGCCACTGAATTCCCATGCCTGTCGCCCCTCTGCACGACCGACCTTCCCTGGCGGGCCGACATCGATCCGTTTCACTCCGGACTGTGATTTCACGATGGTCGTCAGCGACGTGTCTGATGTGACGACAACCCGCCCGGCTTCACGGACAACCGAATCTGCATGCGTTCCCTGCAATTTTCCATCATCGTCGTCGCCCACCAGCTGAAACGTATTCCCGTTCGGCACACGCTCGGTCTGGATCTCGACCTGAAAACGATCGGTCACCGGCGTCAATAGCTCAATTCGGATCAGCTGATGCTCTTCGGCCGTTTCCGCATTCCACGCGCGAATGCGACCGTTATCAGAAACGACGTCGATAATCCGGGCATCCAGCGGAACCTTCACTGCGACGTCCGCCAGCTCGCCGCGCAGGACCTCGTAGTTCAGCGTCGTTGTCGCCTGAATAAGCCCGGCCTCGACGCGAACGTCCGTCTGATTGGAAACGCTGGACAGCAGATCCATGATCGGTTTGGCGCCCGCCCTGGGATTCCAACTGACGCGAAAGTTATCCGTCGCTCCCAGACTCGCCTTCACGACAGTCTGCTTGCCGTTGCCGTCATCAGAGGGCAACAGAACCTGAAGCGGACTGATTTCTATCGACTGGTCCGGTTCCGGTATCGTCAGCGTCAATTCACTGATCCCGACGGCTGGGCAATTCATCTGAAAGGACCGGTTCTCTGGTGACGTCCTGACCGTAGCCAACAGTTCAAGAGTCACCTTGTGCGACCCCGCCCCTTTCAGCAACAGTTTGTAGTGACCATTGGAAACGCCCTGAAGCAGAGTGTTGTTGTCATCTCCACCCGATAGTTTTCCAACGGCCGCTTCACCGAAGTTCAACGGTAAGGCCGCCCATCCTTCTTCCCGCAACACCGTAACCTCAAATTCGGCCTGAATGCGGACCACGTCTTTTTCTACCATGCCATTGAAACGGGATTCCGTGATGACTGCATCGGGGGAAGCTGTCGTGCCATCCTCATGCTGCAGAAAGTGGCGCAGCAGCTCCAGGTATTCTGCATACGGAATGACGGCTGACGCCTTCTGGTTGTCAAAGACCTTTCGGAGTTCCTTGAACGGGACATAGATCAGGCGATCCCAGCCGTCGACGCTGTCGACATTCTCTGTGTCCTCCTGTGTCGGAGCGGTGGCGGCATCCTCCTCCTGCCCGGATGCCATGCCACCACAGCTAATCATGATTGCAGCGGCCGTCGCAGCGAGCAGGAATCGTTGAGGTTGCCAGTGCATTGGAAAGACAATGTGCGGATTGCAAAAACGAAAAAAGTGGGCTGCTGTCGGCATGCCGTTGGCCCCTTTTGAAGGATGAATGTGTCTTGAGTGAATGAGGCGGACCACGGTTTATCTGACCCGCATCCGTTGAGGCGCATTAGAGCATGTTACGGGCAGTGGCTTCGCCCGCGGGTATGAGGCACACGAGCCATCGCTGCCACCTGCCCCAGACAACACTGCCCGCACCCCGCCCTCAGGTTTACGGGGCAGATGTGATTTATTACCGTATTCTGGGCAATCTGCCCATGCTCGTCTGCCCCCCAAACTCTACCATTTGCGCCGATTTTACAAAATGTCTGAATCAATCGATTCTGCCCGCTTCAGAGTTTATGCGTCCAAAACGGAAGTGACTGTTGTGTCAGCAGCCTGCGAGCTGTATTCGTTCAACGAATATCCCGCAACGTCGGACAATACGAGTTGCCGTTTCGTCTCCCCAACCACTGGTCATACGAATAATTCAACGAAGGACGCTCTCGCCCTTCTCTGGATTGGAGAGCAGGAACGCTGCCCTGCTCATGGCGGTCAGTTTTTTTCGCGCGACTGCATTCGGACACCTTGATGCGGATCAGACACGTGGTTCACATTGAACTGTGGTCAGGAATCAGTCAACAATGACGTTTACTTCAGCCAATTCGAACACACTTGATGCCACGACGACGTTAGCTCAAAACCTTGTAGAACATGTGCGCGCCTACGGGCCGGTTGCTGTGGCGTTTTCCGGCGGAGTTGACAGCGCTGTTGTCGCAAAGGCAGCCGTTGAGGCACTTGGTGACAAAACAGTCGCCGTGACAGCTGTCAGCCACAGCCTGGCCAATTCGGAACTGGAGATAGCTCGCAGGGAGGCGACGTCGATTGGCATTCGGCACGTTGAAGTGGAGACGAATGAATTTGATCGCCCGGAATACCGAGCCAACGCGGGGAATCGCTGCTTCTTCTGCAAGGACACGTTGTACCGCATGACCGCCTTAAAGTTGTCCGAACTTGATGTCAGCGGAATTATCAACGGAGCCAACACTGATGATCTTGGCGATCACCGCCCCGGGATGACGGCCGCCGAAGAACATCACGTTCGCAGCCCTCTGATCGAACTTGGAATCAACAAGTCACAGGTTCGACAGTTGGCTCAGTTCTGGAATCTGTCGGTTGCCGAAAAGCCGGCGTCACCATGTTTGAGTAGTCGCATCGCGTACGGTGTAGAGGTCACTGAAGAACGGGTTCGCCGAATTGAATTGGCCGAAGCGTTCATACGAGACCAGACTGGTCTGAAGGAACTACGGGTACGTTGCGAAGCCAACGAACTGGCGAGAATTGAAGTGCCTGTGGAATCGCTTTCGCAGTTTGCGTCGGGTGATTTGCGAGGGGCAGTCGCGACGCGTCTTAACGCATTAGGTTTCCGTCGCGTGACGCTGGATCTGGACGGCTTCCGATCCGGCAGCCTGAACGATGCGCTGCCGGTGGTGCGGCTTGGTGGCAGAACGAAAAAGAACTGACGAAGCGCACGGCGAGCGTTTTGGCGACAGGTTGTTACGCTGATTCGTACCCGCGGATGGCGCGTCGCTGCCTGAGAATACAACCTATCTACGATCCTTACCGGTGTACGGACATAAGCAAATTACTCTAATTTGCCATAAGTTTGCCGACACAGTGGGATGTTGCTCTTTTTATCTGTCGGCATCGCGTTTTCTCGGACTTCCTGAACAGCAAATCCCGTCTCATTGCCGAAGCTTCTTTAGGGGCTTCTGCAATATCGAAGGCTGTCGAGGGACTCTGGTGATATCGCTGTTCACAATAATCCGGCGCAACCCCCGGCAGACAGGGCTGCAACCCGGGCAGGTCGCACTCACCTTTGACGACGGTCCCAACCTGGAAGCAAACGTCACTCCTGACCTGCTTGACGTTTTGCACCAGCATTCCGTGAAAGCCGGATTCTGCCTCGTAGGTCAGCAGATACGCCGACATCCGGACGTTGTCCGTCGCATGAACCAATCGGGCCATCTGCTGATTAATCACACGCAAAGTCACCACCATCCGATTCGTCAGAATGTTGCCACGCTGCTTGACGAGATTGAAGCCTGCGATCGAGAAATCGGGGCGGCATTGGGAATTGATGGATACCGATCGGACTATTTTCGAGCACCGTTCGGAATTGTCACGTTCGCCGTACGACGAGCTGTCCGACGGCTGAGGCTGAAGCATGTCCTGCTGTCACACTACGGCTGGGATACTCGAGTTGGACCACACCACTGTGAGAGCGTCGTGGATCTGCTGATTGACAATGCGAAAAGGAATAACGGCGGAATGTACGTTCTTCACGATGGCAGTCTGTGTCCGCCAAAGGTTCACGAAGAGAACTGGAATCACTCGACAGAAAATCGCAGCTGGGTTCCCGAAGCGATAAGCCGCGTGATCAGCGAACTTGAAAAGCACGGACTGCAGTTCGTGCTTCCGGGAACAATCGGCACTCCGCGTGACGCCCGTCTGCGTGCGGCCGCGTGACTCGAAACTGGTGAACGGGATCGACAGAACTGTTTTCCGGCCCACAGACCTGTCCGGCCCCTCAGGCGATTCCTGGTACCGCAAACCCTTGCGCGAATTCCGCAATGGCACCGCGAATGCGAGTCAGTTCGTCGTCGTCGTCGGTGTGCTTCAGGACTTCCAGTATCCACGCACCGACCTGCTTCATTTCGTCAGTCTGCATTCCACGTGTTGTCAGAGCGGCAGTGCCGATGCGAATGCCGCTGGGATCCATCGGCTTGCGTTTGTCAAACGGAATCATGTTCTTGTTGACAGTGATGCCGGCCTTGTCCAGAGCCACTTCAGCGATGCTGCCGGACAGGTCGATGGCCGTGACGTCGCACAACATCAAATGATTGTCGGTTCCGCCGGAAGCGAGTCGCAGGCCACCAGCCACCAGGACGTCGGCCAGCGTCTTTGCGTTGTCCACGACCTGTTGAGCGTACTGCTTGAAATCGGGCTTCAAAGCTTCTCCGAAGCACACTGCCTTGGCAGCAACAATGTGCATCAGCGGCCCACCCTGCATACCCGGAAAAACACTACGGTCGATGTCCCTGGCGGATTCCTTGCGGCACAAAACCAGACCGGACCGTGGTCCACGAAGTGTCTTGTGGGTTGTTGTCGTGACAAAATCAGCGACCGGGACGGGACTGTTGTGGATACCGCCCGCCACAAGACCGGCATAGTGAGCCATGTCGACCATCAACACAGCGCCGTTTTCTCTGGCGATGTCGGCAAACTTTGCGTGATCAATTTCGCGAGGATAAGCACTGGCTCCGGCGATGATCATCTTCGGTTTGTGCTCTTTGGCCAGAGCTGCCACATGGTCGAAATCGATCAGGTTGTTGTCTTCGCGGACTCCGTAGTGAGCCGTCTTATACAACTTGCCACTGAAGTTCAGTCGCATGCCGTGAGTCAAATGGCCGCCATGAGCCAGGTCCATCGCCAGCACAGTGTCGCCCGGTTCCATCACCGTCAGGTAAACGGCCATGTTGGCCTGAGACCCTGCGTGTGGCTGCACATTCGCGTGTTCCGCTCCGAACAATTCACAGGCGCGATTGCGAGCAATTTCTTCCACACTGTCAACGTGCTCACAACCGCCGTAGTAACGTCGGCCCGGATATCCTTCGGCGTACTTGTTTGTCAGTACAGTGCCGGCCGCTTCCATCACCTCTGCGCTGGTATAGTTTTCAGAAGCGATCAGTTCCAGGCCCTCGACCTGTCGAGTTCGTTCCTGGCAAATTGCGTTCCAGACAGCGGGATCGGTGGCTTCAATCGTGGACATTTTGTCGTCTGTGAAAATCGGGTGCAGCGGTTGGCAGAGAGTGTGCCGACGTTGAAATCAACTCTTTGTCACGGAGCCGAAACAGCTTCCGAGCCCTGTTGATGTCCCGGCACGCAGATCCAGGGATTTTCAACTGTGCATGGCACAAAAGGCCCGATTCGGACCAATTCGCAGACTTATATCAGTAGACGCGTCGATTGCTACCCAACGCCGGAAATCGACGGTATGTTCGGCAGAATCGGTTTTGTCATCAGGCATCTTCGGTGTTGAAGACTTGTCTCCCAATCGTCAATCGTCAGGTTTAACGACCAACGAAAGTGGCCCATCCGTTTCCAGGCGTCAGAAGGTGCCGGCTTGTGGGCCGCCCCGCATCAAAAGGAATGACTGAGGACGATGTCTGTTCAAGGATCCCCGGAACCCAACAAGCCAGCACTCAACAGTTCGCTGCCGTTGTCGGGGGAATGTGTTACGTTTACGGGCACTCTGGCGTCTATGGTTCATCGCGAAGCCGGCGAGTTGGTGGAGCTGCATGGGGGCCGAGCCGTCAAGTCGATGTCCGGTAGTGTGTCGATGCTGGTCGTCGGCGAAGAAGGCTGGCCGCTGGAAGAAGACGGAGCCGCTTCGCAAAAACTCACCCACGCCACACAGCTGATTGCCGACGGGGCCGACGTACGGATTGTCGCGGAATCGGACTGGCTGCACCTGATCAATCTGAACGAACGCCGAGACGAAATTCAGCGTTCCTACACGCCGGCAATGCTGACGACACTGCTGGATGTTCCGGTGCGTGTGATTCGTCGCTGGGCGCGGATTCAGTTGATTCGCCCCGTCCGCATCGTCGGTCGCTGTCCGTATTTTGATTATCGTGAAGTTGCCAGTGCCCAGCGTCTGGCACGTCTGCTGGACGAGGGCGTGACTCCGGAGCGTTTGGAAAAAAGTCTGTTGGAATTGAGTCACACGCTGGCCGGAACGGATCGCTCTCTGGCGCAGCTGACACTGCTGGTGCACGACGAAAAAGTTCTGATGCGGGATTCCCATGGTGTCCTGATGCCTCGAACCGGTCAACGTTTGCTGGATTTCGATGCGACGCCGGATCTTTCGCTGCACTGTGGTGATGACGAAGCGATGGCCGACGTCGGGCCGGACGAAGAACCTGACGATGACCATCCTGTGATGATCTCCTTTGCCGAAGCTCGAATGCGGCTGGATGATCGCAGTATGAGCGAGTGGACGGCCGACGAGTGGTTCAACGAAGGATGTCGGCTGTCGGAAGAAGCAGCGTTTGATTCGGCGGTCAATGCTTTCCGAAATTGCCTTAGCTTGGTGGCGTCCGAACATGCCTTGCTGCGGGATACCCAATCGTTAGCCGTTGGTGAAGCGGATCCTCCGTGTCCGGATCCGGCGGACGTGAACTTCCACATGGCCGATGCCTTGTACCGTGCTGGAAAAACAGAAGCGGCGATTGAGCGTTATCACTGTGCGACTGAATTTGCGCCTGACTTCATTGAAGCGTGGACTCAGCTGGGCTGTCTGCAAACAGCACGCCAGCACTGGCAGCTGGCCGAAGAGGCGCTGGTCACCGCGATCTCCATCCACGATGGCAATCCAGATGCGCTGCTGCATTACGCTCAGCTGCTGGACCAGATGAAGCGGACTGATGAGGCTTTGATCTATTGGGAAAAATATCTGCGGCATGATTCCCGAGGTCCATGGGCCGATCACGCTCGAGGGAGACTGGAAGAGGCCGCGCAGTTGCCGTCTGAAGTCCTCGACCAGTAGTATGCAGGGTCAGCGAGTCGGTTGCGGCTGGCATATTCTGCCGCAGCAGCCGTTCAGGCCGCCTGCCCCAGCGAAGCGGCGGCGTCCGGAAACCCGATCTGATCTGGTCGTGCTGCGACAGTTTCGAGTACCGTCTGAGACATCGTCTCCACGTATCAGAAACCAGTACAGCCACCTGCGCATGGCCACCTCGCTGCATCAACAACTGAAGCTGCACTATGTCGCCGACGAATGCCGACACGAAGTCGAGGTTGATGGCTTTCGTATTGACGCTGTTGATGACCAGGAACGATTGATCGAGGTTCAGTGTGCTTCGTTGATGGCGATTCGGGACAAGATCCGCAAGCTGACGGTGAACCATCACGTTGTCGTCGTTAAACCGCTGTGTGCAAAGAAGAAGCTGCTGAAGAAAGCTCGCCGAAACGGCAGGGTTCAAAGCAGGCGGTACAGTCCGGCACACCAGACCCTGGCGGACGTCTTTCTGGAACTGGTGCATTTCACCCAGGCATTTCCGCATCCCAATTTGCAGCTGGACGTGTTGCTGACGGAACAGGAAGAGATTCGTGTTCCGCCCAAACGACGCACGTGGCGCAGAAAGTTCAGCGTTCAGGATCGCACGCTCGTCAGTGTTGACGAAACATATTCGTTCAAAACGCCCCAGGAGCTCTGGTCGACACTTCACATAGCAGTGCCGGATACGTTTACCACGGCGGAACTGGCGGAAGGCGGAAAGATGCCACGCTGGCTCGCACAGAAAGCGGCCTACTGCTTCAGAAAAATGAAGTTTATTGAGCCCTGCGGCAAACTGGGCAATGCCATCGAATACCGTCTGGCAGATTCGGCCAGCGAAGGTGCACGAAAAGCTGCGTAAGTAAGAGCTGCGTAAGTGATTGGCATTGTCTTACGATCCGTCATGCCCGGCCTGAGCTGAGACCGGCAGGGACGTCACCTGCCCTGTCCTGCCGCCGTGTTTTCGAAGGGATTTGTGATTTGGCTCACTTTCTGCGATTCAAATTCGTTCGTAGAATATTCCGGAAGATTTCGACTTTCCGCTGGAACAGGAAGGCTCTGACAGATGCTCACCAGATGTGTGATCGCATTCGCCGCGATGGGATTCGCCACGACCGTCCTCGCCGACGAGACGGCAGCCGTGAAGGCAGGGCAACCGGCACCCGACTTTACTGTTACCGGTATTGACGGCAAGACGTTCAAGTTGTCGGACAAGCTGAAGGCTGGCGACACCAACATCGCGCTGATGTTCAGTCGGGCAAGTTGGTGACCTCATTGCATGAGGCAGCTGGTTCAGCTGCAGAAGCAGGCCGATGAATTCAAGGCGTTGAACACTGAAATGATATTCGTGTTTCGTGAAGAGAAGTCCGGCGTGGATGGATTGAAGAAGATCATGGATGGAACGAAGACTGATTTCACGCTGACGCTGGACCTGGATAAGCAGTCGACGAATGTCTACAGCACAAAGGAAATGACGTTTGATAACTTCGTCATTGACCGCAAGGGCATAGTGCAGGCCATCATCGACGGCACGCTCAGAGACCGAGCAACGGCCGACGAACTGTTGAAGGTGCTGCGGAAGATCGAAGGCTGAGGATCAGAACTCAGGTCTGGCGATAGAGATTTCCACCTGGCACGCGGCATCCTGTGATCGCGGCGCGTTATTTGCCAACGATTCTGTTCGATTACGCGTGAATACACAGTCTGTCCGTTCCCGAACGATGACACGGCGCAATTTGATTGCGGTGTGCGGCACCCATCAGTGGAATGGTCGCGGCGAGCGGATTCGGGCCCCGAGGCGGGGAATGCCCTGGTAATTGCCAATATTCTCTGCAAATCTGCCAAACCTCGACCGCTTACCGGAAATGCGGCGGTGTCTTGACTCCATCGTTTCGAATTGTTCACGTCGAAGTGCCGGCAAAGTGGAAACAAGGCAGAGCCCTGACTAGACTTGCCCACTCAAATGACTCGCTACTGGACCTCCAAACAGTTCAGGCGTTCTTCATTTATACTGTTTCGAATTTCCCTGGACGATCAGGCGACCAACACAGGAGGCATTTTGAATGAGTGATGACCAGACCACGGGTACTGCGGCCGACGGCAACCCATATTCGGCGAACCAGACCGGCGATCTGCCTGCAGCCCCAGGCATGGCACCGAATGCAATGCGACTGTTGTGGGCAGGCTTCTGGGCAATCTTTGCGGCTGGCGTCGGTTTCGCCATTCGCGGCGGGATTTTCGCGAACTGGCAGGCTGACTACGGATTCACCGCAGCTCAGCTGGGGACCATCGGCGGAGCGGGATTCACCGGCTTCTGTTTCGGCATCATTATCGGCGGTGTGATTGTCGACAAAATCGGATATGGCAAACTGGTCGTGGCGGCATTTCTGTGCCACATTATCTCAGCCTTTGTGACGTTCGGCGCATCGACTCCGGAGAATGCCTATACATTTCTGTTCTGGGGAATGTTCATATTTGCGTTGGCGAACGGAACCCTGGAAGCTGTTGCCAACCCACTTGTGGCCACTCTGTTTCCGAATAACCGAACACACTATCTCAACATTCTCCATGCGAGCTGGCCGGCTGGTCTGGTGGCCGGCGGTATTGCAGGTTGGCTGCTGGGGGATTCGTGGGGTTGGAAGTCGCAGCTGGCTCTGTATCTCATTCCTACGGTTGCCTACGGCGTCATGTTTATGGGCCAGAAGTTCCCGCGGTCGGAGGCATCACAAAAAGGGCTGTCGCTCGGCGAGATGCTTCAGGACGTCGGGATCCTTGGCGGCGCAGTAATCAGTTACTTCGTGGCGCTGTTCTGCAAGGACACGCTTGGGTTTGCGGATCCACTGGCATACGGACTTGGGCTTGCACTGCTGGTTGGCATTGGAGTGTTGACCAAAGGCGCGATCGGCCACTGGTTGCTGTTTGTTCTGTTCGGCGTGCATGCTCTGGTCGGTGCTGTGGAACTTGGGACTGACCAATGGGCACAGAATATTACCGGCAACATTCTTAGTCCCGGGGAGGGAAAGATTCTGTTTGTCTGGACTTCTGCTGTGATGTTTGCTCTGCGGTTCTGTGCACACTGGATCGAAAAGACACTGAAGCTTTCGCCAATGGGGATTCTGTGCATCTGCGCCGTTTTAGGGTGCATTGGTCTGAATCTGACGAGTGGCATCACAGCCTTCGGTGGCGCGGTGGCAGCACTTTCGGTATATGCCATTGGAAAGACGTTTTTCTGGCCAACAATGCTGGCCGTTGCTTCTGACCGATTTCCTCGAACGGGTGCTGTCGCCATCAGCATCATGGGGGGCATCGGAATGATGTCAGCTGGTCTGATTGGTTCACCAGGTCTTGGGTATTTCAAGGACCGCTATGCTGGTGAGGAACTGGCAGAAGTCGATCAGGCACTGTACGAAGAATACAAGTCTGATACTCCAAGTAAGTTTCTTGGATTCGCCGAAGTAACCGGCCTGGACGGAACAAAACTGGGCGATCTGAAAGAAATCGAGAAGGAACAGCGGACCGAAGACCAGGCAACGGTTGCGGCAGCGGACATACGCGGCGATCGCCACGTACTGCGAACTGATTCGCTCATTCCGCTTGCGATGGCCGGTGTATACCTGCTGCTTTTGCTGTATTTCAAGGCGATTGGCGGCTATCGCGCACTATCAATCGGCGACGACGAAGCTGTCGCCGCGGAAGTCGCAGCTGGAGAGTTTTCAGAAGCCTAGGCGATCCCGCCAGGTACTGTGACGTTCTATCGAGCTAACGGGAGTGGTGGTTCAATCGCCGCTCCCGTTTTCTTGAACGTCCTGCGAGGACAAGTAGTTCCAGTATACTTCCTCGACGAGCGGACGATGCCGGCCTGTACCCAGACTACCTGCCGGCGACGTTGGGCCGAGTCAGTCGTACCATTTTGTCTGAACACCAGGCATGGACGCTGCCTGGAAAGTCTTCGCGTATGGCGTCATCCAGACACGCCAGGTCCGCGAGCCTTGAGTAATGTCGAAACGTCATCTTCTGACGTGGCCAGTCCTGCTGGATCCACAGCACTGACATGACGTGGCGCACCACATCGCGAGGCCATGTCGCCAGCTTCGTTCTGTCCAGACGGCAGACATCCGGTTGCCGTTCCAGAACGACTTCAGACAGGATCTTTTCGGCCAGCGAATCGATCACCTGAATCGACTGTTCGGCCTGTTCGGCCAGCAACACGAGATTTCGATCCACGGCGGCATTGAAGTCGTTTCTTAGTGTTGGAAGCAGTTGCTGTCGAATACGATTTCGTGTGAAGTCCGTGTCTTGATTGGAATGGTCTGTGCAATGTGCGAGCCCTGCTGCGCTCAGGTACTCAACGATATCACAGCGACGTAACTCCAGCATGGGACGCACCAACTGAACGCCGTCTGTCAGGGGGCGAGTTCGCTGCATACCTCGCAAACCCCGCAGTCCGGTGCCACGAATGACATTGTGCAGTACGGTTTCCGCCTGATCGTCCATGTGGTGTGCTGTCACGACGCTTGCCAGTCCGCAGCTCGTCGCGGTTTCCGCGAGGAATTCGTACCGACGCTGTCTCGCGGCTTCTTCGAGCGAACCGTCACTGATCTGTTCCAGGCTGCCTCTCTGCACGGTCAGCAGCTCGAATGACAACCCGAATTCGCCTGCCAGACCACGTACGAACTCTGCATCGTCGTCGCTGCTGTCACTTCTCAACCCATGATTTACGTGGGCAACGACGATCTGCTCGCAGTGCTGTCCCCAGATCGCGACGGTCGCACGCAGTAACGCCACGCTGTCGGCTCCTCCTGAAACCGCGAGCAACAGCCCATTTTCCGGACGACAGTCCGCAGCGCCGTAGCCAGTCTTAAGCTGTTCAGGAAGCGATCTCAATTCTGTCACTGGGAAACTTCTCGGAAGACGTTGGATTCAAACTACTGCATTGTCACAGCCAGGCTTTAGGGTTGGCGAGGAAAACGGGGTCAGGTACCAAAAACCGGAACGGCCCGAAGGGTGCTTTGCATTTTTGGTACCTGACCCCCTTTTCCGGGGAATGCTTCCACCCTGACTTTTGCCCGTGACAAAGCACCAGGAGGCTGTCCGAACACATCTGATCTTCGGAGCGGCACTCCGCCAGCCGCCGTTTACTGGCTGTGTTTTCACCTGCCGCTAAGGTCTTACGGCTCACTGTTTCAGGTATCCGGTCAGCTTCACGGTGCCGGATGCTGGGATGTTATGGTCCAATCGGCTGTTGATCGTCCTTAAGATCAATGCCGTAGGGCTGCAATATTTCGGATCCTCAGCTCTTCTCTTCCGCTGGACGAGGCCCATTCCTGCCAGTTTCCGATTTGCTGAAGACGTCGTGGGGCGGAAATTCCAGTGTTTTCCGTGGTTGCGCCGGTCCGAACGCGCGACCCCGTCCAATTCTCGGGAAGGTGAACGAGTGAATTGTGTCAAGTAATAAAAAGCGATAAACTACTGGGTTTCAGAAAATCGGGCTGAGTAGAAAAGCCCGCCTTGCATTCCACTGTTTTCGTGGAAGTGCCGGTTGAAGACCGTCCGTTATTCCCGTGTTGGAAGGAATTGGCAACAGTGTCAGTTGCAAACGTAGTGAACGTATCAGAACTGCTGAATCTTAATAGCCCCGTCACACTTGATCAGATTGAATCGCTGCGAAACGCGCTGTTGAGTCATCAGGCTGGCGATTTCAGGCAGGCAGTCACAGAACTGAAGCAGACAATTCAAGGCGGCGATGTGTCCGAGTCATTGCTGGCCCGAGCGGGGGTCGCGGACTACCTGCTGTCAAGGGACAAAGAGGCGCACGCAGCGCTCAGCCAGGTACAAAAAGATGGCGTGGCGATTTATTTTCATGCTCAGGTGCTGACATCCCTGGGTGACCATCATGGGGCGGCGCAGCGTTTCGAAGACGCGGGAAAGAACGGCTACGATCAGATCGACGCAACACTTCGCCAGGCCGGTGCTATGCGTGCGGGCGGCGACGTTGATGCTGCCGAACAGATGCTCCGCAGTGTGGCCGCTTCGGCAGCCAGTCGTGCTGAATACTCATTCCAGATGGGATGTATCTGGGCAGATCGCGGCGATGCACTGACAGCGGTCGAATACTTTGAACGTGCGGTCGATATGGACCCGCATCACTCGCGAGCTCTATTCTGGCTGGCAGCAGAGAATTCGCTGCGCGGCAACGATGAGGAATCGATTCGCTATTACGAACGCAGCCTGTCGAAGCCACCGTATTATGTCGGTGCGTTGCTGAACCTGGGTCTGCTGTACGAAGACCGTGAAAGCTATCAGGCGGCTGCTTTCTGCTTTAAGCGAATCCTGGATTACGATCCGAATCACGAGCAGGCTTTGCTGTATCTGAAGGATATCGAAGCCACTCAGGACATGTACTACGACGAAGATCAGGCGCGGCAGGAAGCACGCATGAAACAGTTGCTGGGCCGCCCGGTAACGGACTTCGAGCTGTCCGTCCGCAGTCGCAACTGTCTGGTGGCGATGGACATCAATACGCTTGGCGACCTGACCGAAATCAGCGAGCAGGAACTGCTGGCCGGCAAGAACTTTGGCGAAACCAGTCTGCTGGAAATCCGAGAACTGCTTGCGGCTCACGGGTTACGCATCGGCCTGAACCTGCATAAGGTTCATTCCCGGGATGCTTTCGTCGACACCAGCATGTCGCCGGAAGAGCAGGCCACCATGAACCGCCCGATTGGCGATCTGAGTCTGTCTGTGCGTTCACGCAAGTGTATGAATCGTCTGGCGATTCAGACGATCGGACAGATTCTTGCCCGCACACCGGACGAACTTCTGGCCAGCCGAAACTTCGGCGTCACGTCACTGAACGAAATCCGCCTGAAGCTCGGCGAAATGGGCCTGAAACTACGGAACGACTGAGCACGCTTCGCTCCGTCTTTCCTGTGAAGTATGCCTTGATTTCCGGTGGGCCGACGCTTCGAAAATGGCCGGCAGAGATGCTGTTGCCTGAACTTCGTGCGGCACCTAAAATCGTTCAACGAAGCACGTAACCCGATAGTGTAATCGGTAACACAACAGATTTTGATTCTGTTATTCCAGGTTCAAGTCCTGGTCGGGTTGTTCGAATTCCGCGCCCTCAAAAACGCGGAACCCAAAACCAACAAAGGACTTGGAGTGATCATCACTTCAGGTCTTTTTTTGTCAAAACCGAAATCCGACACAAATCCGGCGCATGCAGTGCATCCGCATTGAATCCGTGTTGGGTTTGCAAAGCCAGTGTTGAGTTCGCGTTGTTCAGCCGTTGTTCAGCCGTTGCAAGGCGTTGCTAACAAACGTTCCGGGGCATTCCTACGCTCTACCGCGTTAACAGGGAGATCCGAAATGGCATCAATTCAACGCGACGCCAGTGGCAATTTTCACATTCGTTTTCGCTTTGGCGGACAGCAGTTTCGTCGTTCACTGCAGACGAAGCACCGACGGAAAGCCGAAGCGTCAGCGAGTCATATCGAGGAGAATATCCGCCTCGTAAATGAAGGACGTTTGACGCTTCCACCGGGTGCCGACGTCCCAACCTATCTACTTTCCGACGGACGACTTGATGTGCCCGTTCGAGTCGTTCCCGTCCTGCGGATTGGGCAGTTATTCGAACGGTACGAACGGTCGATTCCCAGGGACACGCTGGAAGCCACAAGCATCTGCACAGTCAAGGTCCATATGGGGCATGTCACCCGTCTGATCGGCAGCCGAACGCTCGTCAACTCCGTGACCAAGTCTGAATTGCAGGAATACGTGACGGCGAGATCGGAAGAGCCGGGGCGGCGTGGATGCGTGAGTCCCACGACGATCCGTAAGGAGCTTGGAACCTTCGGAGCTCTGTGGAACTGGGCAAAGACAGAGGGGTACGTCGAAACAGACTTTCCACGGAACGGGCTGCTGTTTCCTAAACAAACAGATAAGTTGCCGTTTCAGACTTGGGAGCAGATCGCTCGCCAGATCCGTGACCAGGAGTTGACAGTATTCGACGCCCTTCCACTTTGGGAATGCCTTTATCTGAACCGCACGCAAGTAGAGAAGCTGCTTCGGTTTGTAAAAGACAATTCGAGACATCCATTTGTCTATCCGATGTGCGCCATTGCTGCATATACGGGTGCCAGACGAAGCGAGATCTGTCGATCACAGACGTCCGATATCGACCTTGTCGGGTCGACGTTCACAATTCGGGAACGGA
This sequence comes from Fuerstiella sp., assembly GCA_024230215.1. Taxonomy (GTDB): domain Bacteria; phylum Planctomycetota; class Planctomycetia; order Planctomycetales; family Planctomycetaceae; genus Fuerstiella. The sequence goes on from JAAERP010000434.1 coordinate 31,793, forward strand.
AGCGGTCGAGAGCGCACAGAACGACCCGCACCGTCCCGATATCCGATAGCTTGGGAGACGCATTGGAAGAGTGGTTGTCGAGAAAACCATCCAGCCGTTATGCATTTCCAGAGAATCATAGAGCCCTGCGATTAGAAAAGTCTGCCCGTGACAGAAACGGTATGAAGCCATTTGAGGCGTCCAATTTTTTGAATGCCGTGCTTTCCGGCAGCGTCTGGGAACCTCTCCGGGGTTGGCACGTGTTTCGCCACAGTTTCATCAGTAACTGTGCATCAAGCGGTGTCGACCAGCGTTTCATTGATGCCTGGGTGGGGCATCAGACCGAGGAGCAGCGACTGCGATATCGTCACTTGTTCCCGGATTCACAGATCAAGGCGATCAATTCGGTATTTTCAAGGCGCAAATGATTCGGCGCATCAATGCTGATGAGCGGATTGTCGTCTGCGGAAGGGTTGCGCAAGAAAGGAACTTGGCGATATGCTCGACAGATGAAGGACATTACCTCGGCAAATTTCGGCCTGTTGATTGCCTATGTGTTGCCGGGGTTCGTTCTGCTGGGCGGGATCGAGCCGTATTCTGAAACTGTTCAGGCATGGGTTGGACAGTCGTCAGCCGAGGCTGCTTCGGTCGGCGGATTCCTTTACGTGACCGTGGCCTCAGTTGGACTTGGACAATTGGTGAGTACGCTTCGCTGGCTGACGATTGATTCGCTGCATCACCGCACTGGGATCGGGAAACCCAGCTGGAACTTCCGACGGCTCAAGGACAAAGTCGAAGCCTTCGACCATCTGATACAGATTCACTACCGGTACTACCAATGGCATGCCAACAGCTTGATTTCTGTCACTCTCGCCGCATTCCTGCGGTGGACAGTGAACGGATTTCGCTGGAAAGAATTTGCGTTGGTGGTGACGGTCAACTGCCTGCTGTACGCAGGATCGCGAGATACGCTTGATAAGTACTATCGCCGCGTCGAAGAACTGCTCGGACGCTGACGTTTCCGGCTTTTGTTGAGCCGCGTTTCCAGCAGCTCTACGAACGCTGTCAGTGACGTTCCCAGTAGCTCACATACCGTTCGCAGCTGAATGATGTCCAGGCGGCAGTCGCCACACTCCATCTTGCTGACGAACGACTGGGTTTGTTGCAGCATTTCCGCCAGCTCCACCTGAGTGATGCCGGCTGCTATTCGCTGTTCTCTCAGGAGTTCAATGACGACCTGATATTCTGCAGTGTGGACCGATTTTTCCATATTCTGAAAGTCTCCGATTGATGATCGTAGATTCCAATATAGAATATGCCAAGTTAGATTATTCGTGTCCATTAAACTGGAGGATGTGGCTATGACAAATGGTGGTGGAAGAACTCATGTGAAAAACAGTCCATCGAAACCCGTCGTCGTTGACCGGCCAAAGTCGGCAGCGTCGCAGAAGACCGTCAGTTAGAATCTTCGTCACGCGGGCTGGTGATCGATAACGGGGCTACGTCAAAATAGCCCCGTCCCGCCCTCACCTCTCTCTTGCCCACCTGACGTGCCGAGCCCAACACAGCTTGGCCACAACGATGTTCGAATATGTACTTGCCTGCCCCGTTGTGTCGACCACTTCCGCGAAAAACATCCCACCGGCCACGGCTGACACGCTGGCACTATGAGTACTTCTTCAGCAGTTCGGCGATAGCTTCGGCCGTCAGGTGCTGCTTGGTCACCCTGGTTCGACGTTCCTTTCTGAGCCGATAAACCAGGTCGTCGAGTGCCTCGGCCATGTCAGCTGGGATTCTCGTGTTGAGCAGTGCCGTCGGTCTGCCCCAGTTTGCTGGTGACGGCGACGGCTTCTCAGTTTTGTGCGATGACTCTGTCCGAACCCCACTTTCGGAGCAGGACTCGACACGCTCCAGTGCCTCTTCTTCCCGTTCCTGCTTCAGCAATTCTATGGTCTGATCGGCACGTGCCGTCATGACACGAAAGTCGTCTGCCAGCAGATTTTGGTTACTCATGAATGGCCTCCTGAGTGTCGGCAATATGCGGACCGATTAGTTCATCAAACAGCTTGTCCAGCCGATTGGCCGCACTGCGACCTATTCGGTCGTTTAATCTGGTCACGACAATCCTGAGTCCCGTTGCATTCCGATAAGCGTGCAGTCGCTTGACGTTGGTTTGTGCGATCGGAACGCCAAACGTTTCCGCCTGTCGACGGACCTCACGTGCAACCACATCGGTGTCGCTGGTCTGGTTCAGGATCAGGTAGGTCTGCGGAAGTCCGGCACGGGCTTCCTGGGACAGGCGAATTGTCGAAAGAGCATTTTCAATGGGCCAAAGGTCTGCCGCACTGGCCTGAAGCGGTACGCAGGCAACGTCAGATTTGATTACGGCAGCTGATGTGGAAAGCCCCGCATTTCCCTTTGTATCAACGATGACGAAGTCCGTCTTGCTGCTCAGGGCATTGATCAGATGCCGTAACTCGTTGGACCTCTGGTCTTCGGAAACGGCCTTCAATGCGATCACCTCAACAGCGTGGTCGGCTACTCCCAGCAGCCAGCGGGCGGACGTTTGCTGATCATCGGCATCTATGAGCGCCACTCGCTGACCTTTGTCAAAGAGCCAGACGGCCAGATGCACCGATAGGAACGACTTGCCCACTCCTCCTTTTGTGTTTACGAAACTCACGACCGTTGCCATATCCCAAGACTCGCACGAAAGCGAGCGATCACGCAAGAGAGAAAAATGGCGTGGCAGCACGCACGAGTGTGGACGTGGTTGCGAGGTTGTGAGCATGCGTAGTTGTGAGGTGACATTCAATTCCGTGGGTTGTGCTGTGTTGGCCTAGCGCGTTAGTTTTCTTTAAGGGAGTTAAACTGACCAAGATGACAGCGGCAGCTCGACGCAGAAAATCCAGTGCGGGAGGCATTGGGCAATTGACGCTGGTGGAACATGCGCTTTGTCCGTTGGCTCCTCCATCCGGTCCGTTCAGCTACGAAACAACGTTCTGCCATTTTGAAAATCGCAGACGGGAACTGGCGAAAGTCACCATTCACTGTCCGTTAGGTTTGAAGCCGTCAGACGAGTTTTACCTGTGGGGACTATTGGCACTGACTCTGGGACAGCGAGAGCCCTCCCCCGAGTTTCTGGCCAGCCCGTACTATTGCCTGAAGGAGCTCGGTATCGGTTGGGGAGGGAAGCAGCTGCGACTGTTCGACGAGGCCTGTTGCCGTCTGGCAGCTGTACATTACGGCTGTTCGAATTTCTGGGACCCGGTGAGGAAGGAACGTGTCAAAGCAGAATTTGGCTTCCTCGAACGAATTCGGCCGCTCAAAACGGATTCTCACCGAGCGTGGCGGTTTATGTGGAGTCCCGTCTTTTTCGAACTGACCAAGGCAACTGGAGGATATCTGCGGTTTGATCTTGAGATGTACCGCGGTCTGGATGCTGCGAGCCGGCGATTGTTTCTTCTCACTAGCAAGCAACTGCACAAGGCGAAGGTGACTCAGTGGTTTGACCTGCGTGAACTGGCCGTGAATCAACTGGGATTCAGCGGCCGCCTCGAAACTCGATATCTCAAGCGTAAGGTGCAGGCGGCTTCCTCTAAACTGGCCGCCCGAGGATTTCTGGCGAGTGTCAACGAAAAAAGTGGCGTGCAGCGCGTTGACGGTGGCAAGGTTCGAGTTCAGTTTCGTCGCGGTCCCGCATTTGAATCAGCGTCGACTGGTGCGGCCCGAAGCCTGTCAATCGAACGACAAGCGGAGTATTCTCAGCTTCTCCGAATCGGATTGGAGAAACGGACAACCCTGTGGGTGCTGAGAGAATTTCCGTCTCACCATGTTCGGGAGTGGTGTGAGATTACGATCGCCGCCATGGAGCGAGGGCGGGAATTCCGTTCAAGCCCGGCGGCGTTCTTCATGCACTATCTGAAAGAAGCGACGGCTGGCACGGCAACAGCTCCGGACTGGTGGCATGCTGCCCGAAATGAAGAGCATCTTCGTGAGGCCGCCGAAGGTCGTCGGCAAGCGGCGGTCCGGGAGAACTTGGGTCACCGTGAAGAGAACCGACTGTTTGCTGAATACCTGAAGAACGAGGGCCGGAAGGACATGGAAGCACTGGCAAAGGCGTTCGTCGACCAATCTGGGCCACAAGCTGCGGTTCGGCGGCGGGTTGCCGAAGAAACTCGCATTCAACTGCTGCCGAAATTCCGACAACTTCGCAGGACTTCGCAATCCTGAATGTTCCTCTTTCTTCTTCAACAGGCCTCCTTTTGTTTACAGGTTATTTGATCATCTATTTGGCGCATCAGGTACTTACATGCAACGTCCTGATCTCGCTAAATATTCAGGCGGAGATTCATGACGAAGCGTGACGCACGGTACATGAAAAACGACAGATTGTGTGACGCGCGGTACATGTTTTCGAGCGGAAACCGTGACGCACGGTACATGTGGATAAGTCGAGTTATCCACAGGCGGTTCGCGGGAATGCTCGCAGCCACAACCAGCGTTCGCAAGCTCCGCTGCGGCGCGTTGCACCGTCTGCTCGCAAAGCCAGAAGATGTCAGCAGACTGAAGGATTGCCGACAACATCAGGAATTGGCTTAGACCATCTGTTTGGTTTGTCTGCTTCGGTTGGTCTCAGAAGCGACCTGAACTGTGTGCTCCAAGTGCCCGAGGACACGCCCTCCGCAGCGCGCAAGCCAAATCGTGATTTCATCACGTTGACTACACTCGACGGTCGGCCTTAGGGGACAGGCAATGCCAGTAAACTCGATCTTCGTCGACCGATGTTCGGAGACGGGCCGTGAAGCGTAATGCTGTTACC
>JAAERP010000435.1 GCA_024230215.1 Fuerstiella sp.
ACCAGGCCGAACCAGTAGTCGAAGCCATGTTCGGCAGGGGTGGGGTTGTCGCGATTGTTTACCGGCATACCGAGATGCCATTTACCAAAGTGAGCGGTGCTGTAGCCTTCGTCTTTCAGCACTTCGGCGAGCGTCGTTTCGCTCTTCAAGAGATGCATTCGGTGACGCTGTTCACTGAGGACGGAATAGACTCCGGCGCGGATGTGGTTGCGGCCGGTGAGGAAGGTGGCGCGCGAAGGGGAGCAGACCGGCGCTCCGGAATGGAAGTCGGTGAAGCGCACGCCTTTAGCGGCCAAGTCGTCGAGAACGGGCGTCTTGACGGGGCCGCCATAGCAGCCGATGTCGCGGTAGCCGAGGTCGTCGACAAGCAGAGTGACGACGTTCGGGTGTTTGTCCTTGGTAAAACCGGTACAAACCAGAAGCAGGAAGCAAAAAAATGTAAGGATGGGTTTCAATTTATTTTTTAGGCGAGCCAAAGTGCGGCGCGTTTTTCTTGGGGAGCCAGTCGAGTTGAGGCCAGCTCTGCAGGACAGTTTTCTGGCGAGGTCCCGGCGTGCTGCGTCCTTTTCTGACATATTCGCCGGCGAGAGCAGTCAATTCACTGACGACTTCGGGACGTTTCTCGATCAGATTGGTCGTCTCATCCGGATCAGTCCGCATGTTGTATAGCTGGCGGTTCGCGGTTTTGAATGACTTCTGTTCGATCGTTCCCTTGTACCTGCTGCTGCGTTTTCCGGCTCCGTAACCGTTCCCTCCGGATCCCGCGTGCAACAGCAATTTCCATTCACCCCTCCGAATCGCAAATCGACCGCTCGATGAGTGATGGATGATCGCATGGTTTCCTCGGGAGTTACCATTCTTGCCCTGCATCAATGGAAGAATGGAGACGCTGTCGACCCCCTGATCCTCGGGTAGTTCGACAGACACGATTTCCGCGAATGTCGCCATCATGTCGACAAGACAGAATGGAGTGTCGCACTTCGAGCCCGGCGCGATCACGCCTGGCCAGCGGGCGATGAAGGGAACCCGGTGTCCACCTTCCCAGTTGTCGCGTTTGGCTCCCAGAAAACGTGATGAACTGTCGTGACCAAACTTACTCCGGCGTGGATACATGTTTGTCTCAGGTCCATTGTCACTGGTCACAATCACCAGGGTGTTGTCTGAGAGTTTCAATCGATCCAACTCATCCATCACCCTTCCAATGTGATGATCCAC
>JAAERP010000436.1 GCA_024230215.1 Fuerstiella sp.
GGCCCGGCGTTCATCACATTTCGTCGAATGTGGGCACGACTCACGTAGGGACGGGTCTCCCCCGGCCGCAACGTCGCGCGACCGAGGACCTTGTTCTAGCAATGTTGAACCTTCGTTCGTTGTGCGCGAATGTCACACTACGAGACTTCGTAGATCTCTGCGAAGTTCCGTGTTGGGGATGTTGTCGGAGTGTTCCTTCTCTCTGCACTGCAAACGTTGAACTTTCGTTTTCCCTGCGCGCATTCCTGGCTCCAATCATCCAAGCCTGAACATGTTTGTCCAGCAAAACCGCGTTGGCGTGAAGCCTCTCTGTCGAGCCGATCGCGTCCGTCGTCCCGTTGGGAGTTGTGGATCATGTTGACCGCCGGGTCCCCACCGATGAATCGGTGGGCTGAGTTCCGTCAGCCCCGCAAAGCGGGGCGGAGTTTGAGAGCGAGAGGACACAACCCCGATACACAATTGGGCTGCGGCCGAAGGCCGCGTTGTGTCCTCTGTGGTGAAAGACTTTTGGGATGACCGCCGAGGTTCGCGGAGATCAGGACGAGACTGTGTGGTTCACGGGGTCAAACAGGTCAACCTTCCGTGGGCTAAAAAGGGAAGTCGGTTCACGCTTCTGTTCGAACGATTTGCGATCGATGTCCTGCTGGCGACACAGACGGTCACGGGCACATCCACGTGCTGATTACCTGCGGAGCCTTTTCACCCGAGGGCGATTTATTGGAGTTCCCCGAGTTCGATAGGGAGCGACTGTTGGTCGCGTGGCAGCAAAAAGTGTTCACGTTGTACTTGGCCGAGGAGAAGATCGAACGGGAAGTTGTCGAGAACATGCGGAGTTGGGAACACAGTGGGTTCAGCGTCGATCAGTCGGTGTTCCTGCCTGCAGGTGACCAGGCGGGAAAAGACCAGTCGCAACTAACGTTGATTTCATTGCTCAGCGATTTGGCCAATTTTGCTCGGTCAGGCACGTTGGAGCAGAGTCAGTCCGATTTGCAGAAAACGTACGGACTTGATGACACGGATTTCGTGCGTTGGAAAAGGTATAAGTTTCCAGGAGCAGAGCTATCAAACGGTGGTTTGTTGATGGAGGTCGAAAAAAGGTGTGACGTGACACTGGATCCCCGCGCCGACCCGACAGGCTTGCAATGTCACTTCGCTGTCGCCGTTTTCTCCGCCTCACGAGTGAGCTTTTCCAGGGCGGCGTCGATCGTCTTCTCGCCAACTTTGCCCACCCACTTGTGTCGAATCGTGCCGTTGTGATCGACGACATACATGGTTGGCGTGGCGGGCAGATTCCATTCGCGGTTGATGGCTTGTTGGCCCGTGAATGACCGCCAGTTGAGCTTCTCTTTGGTCATCACCTCTTTAAGCTTCGCCGGCTCATCTGTCCAGGAATTGACGCCAATCAAGGCGAAGGGCTTGTCTCTGAATTTGGTAACGAGCGACCGCTCGTGAGGCCAGGTGGTCCGTCAGACTAGTCAGTACTCACTCCAAAAGTAGAGCAGCACGACCTTGCCGCGGTAGTCACTGAGTTTGAATTGTTTGCCGTCCTGATCCTCGCCTTCGATGTCGGGAGCAACCTTGCCGACGCCGAGGTGCCGGATGTCGTACAACTCCCACTTCGCCGTTTCGCCAACCGTACCGTTGCTGAGCTTCACGTCAGCATATTGTCTGGCCGCTCGCTCGAGCAGCTTTTCAATTCGCGCCGTTAGTTCCGCTTGCCCCAGCCGTTGCAGTCTCGGGAGGTAGTCCTTGCCGAACACAATCTTGTAACAATTCGACAGTTCGGGCCGGTCTTCGACAAGACGGAGCATTCGCAACTTGTCGTGCAGGAACTGAGCCAGCGAAAGGCAGGCCAACGCCTGGACTTCGTGATGCGGATTCTTCTCCAGCACCGTGCTCAAACACTTTTCGTATTCCAACCGGTAGGCATATCGTATCCGGTCAATCACGGGGCCGAGTTTGTCGCTGCTGACATGGTCTCGCGACACGAGAGCGACCGTTTTTGCGGCTGAACCGTCTGAGCATCCAGTTGGAAAGTCTGAAGTGTTCATTTCCCAGGCCTGCAATGCCCCAGAGTCCGCGCTTGCGACGATCTGAACTGCCTGTCTCAGTGCAGTCAGAGCGATGGGATCCTTGAGATGTCTCGTGGCAAGGTCGACGAACTTCGGAGCAAATGCGCCGAGTCGTTCGACGGCTGCCTTCCGCTCCGCGTCGGTCGATGCATCCCGCAAACCGCCGCTGACCGAACTGTAGTCCCTGAAGAGCGCCGAGTACTCCTGGTTCGCCTTACTTGGCTCGGTTTGGCCGGCCGCGGCGACAAAGGGCTCACCCCATGAGAGAACCGAAATTGCAATAAGAAACGGCCTCATCATAATTCTCATCTCAGGAAAAACCCGTTGGCGATTCGATTCAGGTTGCACCGGCACTCGATCTTAACGCAAACGCGTTCCAGATACCTTCGTCGAAAGACGAGTCGTTATCGAGTTCGCATCAACTCGTACCGGTCCCCTGTACTTTCAGACCATGCGGCCCAGCGGTACGGAAAACCTTCGTTTTTCGCCACAAAGTCCGTGGCGGATGGCTGATGCACGAATTCGCAGGCCGACGAGTTTCAAGAACTCATCTCAGAAATCAAATCGTTATCAACTCATTAAATGAGACGTATTTGCGAGAGGGTCTGCCGCGCCTGTTGTCGTCGGTCTGGCGGGCGTTATTTCCCGTTTCCACCATGCCGGCAGGCGAACCGAGAACTGAAACCTGAGGCGAAATTCGATTAGTCGCGCAGTCGAAAAGACAACAGTCACGATTTCCTTGCTAACGCAGGAGGGCGTGTCCTCGGTCACTTGCGCCCCGTCCGAAAACGCTCAAAACTACAACACCTCGGCAGTTGGGGAAGAAAATGCCCAGCGTGCAGCAGGACGTGTTTTATGTTTTAGGCGCGCAAATGATTGCGCCAAACTGCGAAAGTGGAATACTCCGAACCCGGCTGGGGCCGACCCCGTACTGGCCCCAGATCCTGTTCCGGCAGCGGACTCGTAATCGCTCCCTGCTTCCTCGCTGAGCCTCGCACGTGGCATTCTGCTGCGTTTGACGAACATCTAACTCTCATTCCTCACCGTGGCTCTTCGGGGCATACAGCGGGCGGCGTACAGTACAGTGTGTAACACCCGAAGCCATCGCGAGCCCGTGGCCTCCGAACCGAGCCGTTTGGTCAGCTGGTGATGCCGCATGAAGCCGGCAACTACTTCTGCTCGCCACCGACTGTCCCGCGCTTCATTTGAGCAGAATGTTGTCCCTGCCCGCCGCAAGGCCACAGCAACCGAGCGTATTGAGTCGATATTGTCATTCACGGCTAGCTACTCCACACGACTGCAGGTGACGACTCATAATTTCCTCTCGTGTTAACGACGACCCAGCGCCTTCCGCCAACTCGTCTGACTGCTACGGCGAACCAATTCACCTGCCGTCCCGTGGTGCGATGCCGTTTCAATTGTGCCGCCAACCATACGGTCAGCGCTGAACACCATGTACCTACACGAATCAACGCTGTCGTCGTCGCGTTTTAGAGGTTCCGGACGCGCCACCGTCGGGTTCAAGCCCGTACCGCTCGACTGCTTCCATCGGTAACTGCGAATCTGACGAACAAGATCCGGGCAGTTCTGTTCGTGAATGAACAATCGCGGCGACAGCCATTCCGTGCCGTCTTCACGCAGCATCTTGAGCTGCGGCTTCAGAAGGTACCGCATGTGCTCGATGCCTTCGTGTACAGCGTTGTATGCCAGCGACAAATTGAGCGAGCCAACGTCGTCCTCGCGGTCTTGTGTGTACTGCGGGAGCTTGCTGGCGATGCGGATATAATCCGGCCTCGACGGATCGGCGAAGCTGCGGCCGTGCTTGTGGTCGTGCTTGTGGTCGTCTTTCCACGGGTGCCGTTTGTACACGTCGACCAAGTGATCAATCGTGGTGCGGCTTTGGTCGCCGGTGACGAACTCGTCAAAGATCCACCAGCGGCGCGTCTTTTCGCACTTGAGGCCCCAGAGACAGACAAACGGATGTTCAGGTCCGGACCCCCAGTCGAGACCTCGGTGCATGACCGCATCGTCTGGAATGTCACGCCACATCTCGTCGCCCATGAGGTGGATGGCAGGGTTGAACGATTTGAAAACCTGGCCCTCGTACGACGCGAACATGCCCCGCATCCTGGTATCGAGCATCTCCTCCGGAATCATCCCGAAGAATTCATCGAACCAATCGGCGTCATCGGGCGGACATCTATTCGCTGGGCGTGGTGTTTTACGAACTGCTGACCGGTGAAGTTCCGATGGGGCAGTTTGAACCGCCGTCGAAGAAAACCCCGATTGATGCTCGCCTGGACGACGTCGTCCTGCGGGCGCTGGCCAGCGAACCGGAACGGCGGTTTCAATCGGCCGGTGAACTGAAATCCAGCGTGAACGCGATCTCGTCCGTCGAAGTCGAATCCGTGGCGGGGCCATCGCCTGAAGCTCCTGCGGCGCCACGGCCTGGCGTGTCCACGATCATGGAGCGGGAAGCCGTCGCAGCGTGGCGCTGGGTTGCTGGTGAGGCCGACTCGACAAAAACAAACACTCGTCCTGAATTCCCGGCGTTGCTCATGTTGCTGTTAAGCATCGCTGGCTGCCTGAGCGTCATGTTGCCCTGGATTGACGTCGAGATCGTGAAATCCAAAGCGTCTCCAGCCATGCGTTCCGCAATGGACCTTGCGCAGGCGGGCACTGATGATTACGTACGGTGTTTCCTGCAGACCGCAGAGTTCTCACCGCCAGTCGGCAACAGCGCGCCCATTAACGAACACCACCATACTTTCAATGGTCTGGACAAGTGGCCTGGCCTGGTGGTGTGCAGCACGTTTGCCTTGCTGACACTGCTGCTGATCGCACTGCCGCCTCGCCATCGACGAATGATTCGCTGGTCATTGCTGATGACATTGCTGGCCGGACTGGCCCTGCTGCACACGTTCCTGTTCAAACTGGAAGTGGATATGTCTTTGGTGAGCCTTCCATCCGGGCAGACGCGACTTTCGGAAATGCATCGGCGGGGTTCGAGCTGGCACATCTCGAACATCGCGCCGGAAGCTGCCGCAGTTCAGAAGCCACGGCATTTCCTGGCCTTCCAGGAAGCGTACGACAATAACAATTTGACTCGCTTGAGCGAAATCGATCACCGTCCGACGTACCGCGTTGGATTCTACTGCGCCCTGGGTTTGTCCGTGACAATGCTGGTCCTGAGCGCCACCGGAATTCGCCACGCTATTGCCCACGGCGTCGGCGACAGTCTTCAATCGAAACATCCGGGTTTACCGCTGGGGCACGTTCACTTCTCTGCCCGCCAATCACCGGACATTCGCGAACGGATCAAGTCCCATTTCTTTGAATTGGGCTATCAACTGGTACAGGAGAACGACAGGAAGTGGATTTTTCATCGAGAGCGCAAACCTGCTGGACCGACATCGACGGACATCCAGGCCTTCGACACGACGCTGACGATCCGCGCTAACGCCGGTGCCATGGGTGTCGTATGGGTGAATTGCCGCTGGAATGTGCATATGGTCGGAGCCATGATTTTCCGCGGGGACATCGCTGACCTCGAAGCGGAGGGACACAAGCTGGAATCGTTGCTCAATGCAGACGCGCTCGACACTCCTCTTACTCCTGGCAACGAAACGCACGTTCCATCGGATGCGTTTGACAGCATCGCAGGCTCCGGTAGTTCGGTGCACGTTCAGCCATCACCACCATCGGTGGACGGGCCTGGCCGTGAATTCGGCAGATCGTTCGGCGAATCAGCTGAACTGGAGGAACTGCAGGCCTTAGTCGACCGTCCGGCCATCGCGCTTATGGCGACTGGCGGGTTGACGTCGATTGGCTGCCTGCTCACTGTGATTGAGTTCCTGAGTGATTCGTCCTATGACGACGATGCGGCGATGCCTTTCTTTCTTGCCAGTGCGGCCGTCGGGGCAATCGTCGCATTTGGTGCATGGAACATGCGTGGATTTCGATCGCCCGGCCTGTCCATGATGGGTGCCATACTCGGACTGCTTCCTGTTACTCCTGGAGCGATGCTGAGTATTCCCCTGAGCATTTGGGCCATCCGTGTGTTAAACAGGCCTGACGTCCGAACTGCGTTCATCGTGCGGAGACGACAGAGGAAACATGACGCTGATGTCTCGGAGTCGCCCAGGTTCTCTCGCAAGGCCATCGTTGGCGCCTGCCTGATTCCCGTATTCCTCTTTTTTGCGCCATTGATGCTGATGTCGGTCTGGATTCAGCGAGCGGGCGTGAGCGAAGAGCCAGCCTTTGCGATTCTGATGATTGGACTGCCGGGACTGCTGGCCCCTTCTATCACGACGATCCTTGGATTTATGGCGGTGAGCGAAATCCGTCGTTCCAACGGGCGACTGGTTGGACTGGGCCTGGCGTTTGCCGACGCAGCACTCTTCCCGTTTCTGTTACTGGATTGCTTGATTTTCGGAGCGTGCTGGTTCGCTCTTCAGGATGCGGGCGTACCGACGGACAAGCAGGCCATGGTTTTGCTGATCGTTGTCACCTTTCTTGTGCTGACAAATGCTCTGTCGGGCTGGTGGCTCTGGCAGAAAGTAAAAACAGAGTAGACCGAGGCGCCGGCAGAATCGCTTGAACACCGTGTTTCGCGCAGTGCTTCGCAGGCCAGGGCGAATGTTTCTAAGATGTCGACATCGCGGCGACGTTTTCTGTCGACGCCGCTGCCGTTCCCATCCGATAACCGCCATCACCGACCGACTCGCGACGTTGCAGACCCCCACATGAAAACACTGATTCGCAATGCTGAAGTAGTTCTTCCCGACAAGACTGCCAGGACCAATGTGCTGTTCGAGGACGGCGTCATTTCTGCCGTCGATGCCGCTGACGATGCGATCGTGGACGAAGTCATTGACGCCACCGGGCTGCATCTGATTCCCGGAGTAATCGACGACCAGGTCCATTTTCGGGATCCGGGACTGACTCACAAAGAAGATCTCGCGACGGGCAGCAGAGCCTGCGCGAAAGGCGGCGTCACAACCTTCCTGGAAATGCCAAACACGAATCCGGCGACCATTACTCTGGACGCGTTGCACAACAAGCTGGATCTGGCCGCGGGCAAGTGTCTGGTCAATTATGGCTTCTATATCGGAGCCACGCCCGACAACGTTGACGCACTGAAGTCCGCCGAACGAACTCCGGGGATCAAGATCTTTATTGGGTCCAGCACCGGAAATCTTCTGGTCGATCAGCAGGAGGCGCTGGAACGAATTTTTGCGGAAACAACGTTGCCCGTTTGTGCTCACTGCGAAGACGAAAGCACAGTTCGTGCCAACGCTGCACGACTGGACGGAGGCAAGTCCTTCCCGGATCACAGCCGTATCCGGGATCACAAGGCGGCCCTGATTGCGACAAAACGAGCGGTTGACCTGGCGGAGCGGAACAACCATCGGTTTCACGTACTGCATGTTTCCACAGCTCAGGAAGTCGAATTCCTCCGCGGCACCAGCGATCTGATATCTGCAGAAGCCTGTCCTCATCATCTGTTCTTCAACGTCAACGACTATGAAAGACTGGGTTCGCTGGTGCAAATGAATCCGTCGATCAAAACGCCGGAGGACAACGAAGAACTCTGGCGTGGATTGCTGGATGACACAATTGCAGTCATCGCTACAGACCATGCACCTCACACGCTGGAAGAAAAGAACCAGCCTTACCCGCAATCTCCTTCCGGATTGCCGGCCGTCGAGAATTCGCTGGCCCTGATGGTGAATTCCGTTAACAGCGGACGGTGCACATTGCAACAGGTCGTGTCATGGATGTGTACAGCACCGGCCCGTGTGTGGGATATCGCCAACAAGGGCAGCATTCAGGTGGGCTTTGATGCGGATCTGGTCCTGGTCGATATGAATCGGGAAGCAGAAATTCGCAACGAACAGCAGGTCACGAAAAGTGGCTGGAGTCCGTGGCACGGTACTCGGCTGAAAGGCTGGCCCGTGCGGACCATTGTTCGCGGGAAAACGGTGTACAACGATGGAGTTTTTGACGAAACAGTTCGGGGAACTGAGGCGAAGTTCGATCATCGCAGATAACACAAGTGTTGCCGAGCGGCGAAACGTCGAAGTCCCGGTCTCTTTAAGAAACCGAGACTTCCTGTGCAGAAAACTACTTCGGCCGAATGCTGCCGATGGGCTGTAGAGGGCAGTGGGCGGCGACAAATGTTTCTTCGCGATCGTCGGCCTCAAACAACACGGTAACAGTAGCTCGATTGGATCCTTCAGACGCATCAATGACCACACCTCGGCCATAACGAGGATGGCGAACATTGGTGCCAGCAGTGAATTGATGCGTTGCGGACGACTTTGTCGCGGATGTTGCTGTCACGGCAGATGCCGCGGCACGAATCACATCAGCTGATGTTCGTTCGACATCGTTTAATCCAACAGCCGCGGTCGACGCCCCGTGGCTTTGCCAGGTCTCAGCGTTCGTTCCACCGGCGGCCTGCGTCTTTCGGCCTGCCATTTTCTTCTCAAGCTCGGCAGCGGATATCAGCAGTGATGTGGCTGGCAGATCCTGAGCCGCTTCGTAGCGTTCACGGGCCTTCTGCACGTAGCCATCAAACGCGCCCGGATTGTTAGTCGGTGGGGCCGGAACATCGTCGTCGCAGACGACATCCAGAACCATCTCAGACAGGAATGGACTGGCGATCGTATATCGTCGGTTCCCACGAAAGAAGCGTTCGCGTGTTTGAGTCAGGTGCAGTTCGTGCATCGCGCGGGTCACCCCGACAAACAGCAACCGGCGTTCCTCCTGAAAGCTGGCGGGATCTCCATTGCGGACGGCTCGTTCGTGAGGAATCAGGCCGGACTCGACGCCGGTGATGTAGACGACGGGAAACTCCAGCCCCTTGGCGGCGTGCATCGTCATCAGTGTCACTACGCCTTTGGATTCGTCAACACTGTCCGCTTCGCTGGTCAGCGAAGCCATTTCCAGAAATCCCTGCAACGACGGTGGGTTCTCTGGATCATCGTGCGCCTCCTGGTAGATGCGTGCAGCCCGCACGAGTTCATAAACATTGGCTTTGCGGTCCTGATCCACTTCATCGTGTTCGTCAGCCCACAGCGACAGGTAGTCGATTTCTGCCATCAGCTTTTCAATCAGGCCCGGCACACCCAGCTGCGCGGATCGCTGATGCAACTTGTGAATCAGGTCAACAAAAGCGTTCAGCGGTTTGTGGCTGCGGGCCGTCAGTCTGGGAATCTCATCGTTGCGTTCGGCAGCCTGCAACATAGAAATCCCGTGCTGCTGAGCAAACGCAGTCAGGCGTTCCACGGTCGTTTTGCCGATGCCACGAGCCGGACGATTAATAATGCGTTCCAGGGCAGTGTCGTCAGACGCATTTTCGATCAAACGCAGATAGCCCAGCAAGTCGCGTACTTCAGCTCGTTCGTAGAACGAAAACCCGGCGGCCACCTGGAACGGAATGCCATGCCGCGACAAGGCCGTTTCCACCGATGCAGACAGCGCATTGACGCGGTAGAAAACCGCAAAGTCCGAGTATTTTCGTGCACCCGACTGCACAGCGGCTGCGATATCCAGGGCAATGCCGTTGGCTTCCGCTTCTGAATCGGCAAACACTCGCAGTTTGACGGATTCGCCCGATTCGTTGTCGGTGGTCAGAGCGTTTCGGTGTCGTCGCGGATTAAAAGAGATCAACTGGTCTGCACACCGCACAATTGACGCAGTGCTGCGAAAGTTCTGGTCAAGAGAAACGATTTTCGTATCGCCAAAGTCCCGTTCGAACTGCAAGATATTTTCGGGTCGGGCTCCGCGCCAGCCGTAGATCGACTGATCGGGATCTCCCGTTGCGCAGATGTTCGGAAACTGCTGCGACAGCGCTCGCACGATCCGGTACTGAGCCAGGTTGGTATCCTGATACTCATCCACCAGCACAAAACGAAACTGTGTGTCCAGAATCTCTCGCAACTCGCTGCTGTGGGTGAGCAGATCCACGACATGCAGCAACAGTGCATCAAAGTCGACGGCGTTCTGATGCAGCAACCGCTGTTCGTACTCCGGAAAGACTTCATAGACCACAGCGTCCAGTGGATCGCCGATGCGTTCTTCGTAACGCCGGCGGAACACTTCTGCCGTGATCAGGTCATTCCGTGCTTTGCTGATACGGTTCAGGACCCGCCGTGGCTCATGCATCACGGGGTCAAAACCGATCTGCTTCATGATCTTGCGGACAAGCTGCGACTGGTCCGACGAATCCAGGATGGTGAAATTATCCTTCAGACCCACGTGATCCGGGTACACTCGCAGCAGTCGGGAACAGAACCGATGGAACGTGCTGACCTGAACACGCGTGCCCCCCAGCAGGCGCTCAACACGGTCACTCATCTCCCGGGCGGCCTTGTTCGTGAACGTCAACGCCAGTATTTCATCCTGCCGCACGCCACGTTGCAGCAGTCTGGAAATTCGGTGCGTAATGACCCTTGTCTTGCCGGATCCCGGTCCGGCAAGAACCATTAACGGCCCTTCGAAATGGTCGACAGCGGTCTGCTGAGGCTCAGTGAGATTCACAGGCATAAGTGATCATCCATGACAGACTGGTTCGAGCCGGGAAGGATACCCGGAACCAGCGTCAGTTGGCAGCGAACGTTGGTCAAACATGGGAAAAACGCACCGTCCCACTGGGCCGCGACCATGTCAGCCTGAACGTCAGCACCGTGCGGGGGCCTGCCAGCGGCAGGCCTGCTGACAGACGCATGCAGCCGAGTCACTGACACACGTTTCGAGTCGCACGACCACCACCGCAGGCCACTTCAATGCCGAAGACGATGACACTTTGGTCCCGGCTGACTGGTCTGCCTGCGCCCAGACGGCTCTCCATCGCGAGTTGTTTCATCCAAACCCTCGTACCGCGCGGGCGGCGGAAGGGCGTTCTTCCGCCAGCAACTGACAAGCACTCTGATCAAAACGTAAACCTCGTTTAACACTGTCAATCCTGTCCGTATACGATTTGCACAATCCCTTCATTTTGTTGATGCTTCAGGTGATACGACTCATACAATCCCTACAGTCGTTGCAATCGTTACAGTCGTTGCAATCGTTACAGTCGTTGCAATCGTTACAGTCGTTGCGATCGCTACAGTCGTTACAACCGGATCCGGAATCTTCTGCGTGGAGGCCGTTGTTCGGTGTTACTTTGCACGGGAGTTTGAGAGATGAACCTGTTATCGAAGATCTGGCGGGACGAGGCGGGATTGCTTCTTTCCGCTGAAGCCGCCATTGTTGGCACTGTTGCCGTCGTTGGAATTTCGTCGGGGCTGAGCGTCGTTGCGACGTCGGTCAACGAAGAACTCAAGGAGGTGGGAGATGCGATTCGCAGCCTTGATCAGAGCTACCAGATTCCAGCTCGGACAAGCTGCACGGGAGCGATGACCGCTGGCTCAGTATTTGAGCAGACCCCGGTGGATCAGTTGCTTGCCGAACCTGATGAAGCTGAGAGAACAGCCGAGCAGGAAGCAGAAGAGCAAGCTCAAAAGGTCGAAAACAAGCGTGTCCCCGGGGCTCCGCAGGCAGAACGATTGAAGCGTCAGATTCAGCAGCAACAGAAAGCCAGGGATTCGGCTCCGCCCCAGCAGAAACCTCGCAAGATCTGACAGGAATCAGATACGGTCGTCACACGGCGATTGTCAGGACTCCGTATACTGAATTACCTTCGTCCACAGCGCGTCGCGCTGCAGCGGCACATCGGCGAGTCACCCTTGAGTGGCTCGCCTTTATTTATTCTTTGGGGGCCCAAAGAGAGTCGGTAGTCTTTCGTTGACACAATCGGTCTTAACAGCGTTTCACGCTGACTTGTGGCCGTGAAGAGCTTTCCTCAACAGCAGTTTCGCTACTCCCACGAGCCAGTGTCGTTCACGACAAAAAACAAACTGCTCTAGCTGGCCGGTGGGGCCGCAGCGGCAATGAATTTCCAACCGGTCTGAAACCAGTCCTTCCCATACTGATCGCTCCAACGCAATTCACACCTCAGATGAACCGGCGATTGAGACGTCGAATGAATCTTTAACACAGCCATCGTGCCGACGTCCAGATCCAGATTGGTAATAATCCCGATCCCCTGCTTTGACATGTCTTTGGCAAACGCCAGAACGCCAGGCTCTCTTTGGACGTGAATGTGTACGGGCCGAGCAAACGGCCGCCGAGGTTCCGTGCGACGTTCCGTGAGTTTCGATCGCTGAACTTCCATAAGCAGTTGGTCAATTTCTGCCTGCATATTGGTTCTCTCTCTGGACATCCCGCGTACAGATTGGAAATGACACTGACTTGCCAAACGCTCAACCACCGCCCGTCGCAGCCACAGTGTCCAGCAACAGCCTGTGCCTGTGAGCTAAGCGAAAATGCGGTAATAGCGAAAGCCGACGGCAAGGTTCTAAGCGAAAGACACGCCAGGATTCAAATCAATCGTCTATTCCCTGATGAAGATTTCGTGCAAATGACGATCGAAGGAACCTCACAGCTCGACCTGGTACCATCAAGCTGCGAATGATCGTATTGCGGCAGCCTGAATCGGGACTCTTGATCGTCCGTAATAATGCAAAGCCGTCTTGCTGACTCCGCAGAACCGGCGGTCAGCGGAAGAATTCAACGATTCATTGTGCCGATGCTGGCTGCGGCCCGGACTGGGGCCTAGAATCGGCGTGCGCGGGACGTCAATTGCACAATGACAGAGACAGTCCGCTCAAGTCTACAGCAGAGCTTTTTCCTCACCGTTGGATCTCCTTCATGGCACGCGTTCGAATTCATACTCTTGTTGTTTCTCTGCTGACCCTGATCATTCCGGGGATTCAGCGACAACTGTTAGCCGACGATTCCCGTCCGAACATCGTCATGATCATCAGCGACGATCAGACATGGACTGACTACGGTTTTATGGAACACCCGGATATTCAGACGCCTCATCTGGATCGACTGGCGTCCCGGAGTACTTTGTTTCGCAGAGGTTACGTGCCAGTAGCGCTGTGTCGTCCTTCTTTGGCGACGATGATCACCGGGCTGTACCCGCATCAGCACGGCATCACGGGCAACGACCCGTCGCCGGATCCGTCAATTACGCCTGAAGAGTATGCAAAATTGCGAGCTCGCGTGATCGCGAAACTCGACCGCTTCGACACCGTGCCGGAACTGCTGGCAAAGAAGGGATACCTGAGCCACCAGAGCGGCAAGTGGTGGGAAGGCAGCCACCAACGAGGTGGATTCACTCACGGAATGACCCGAGGATTTCCCAAACCCGGCGGACGACATGGGGACGACGGCCTGGAGATTGGCCGCAAGGGAATGGCCCCCGTGCTGGAGTTTGTGGACACCGCCGTACAACAGCAAAAGCCGTTCTTCCTGTGGTACGCACCGTTCCTGCCCCATACTCCTCACAATCCACCGGAACGCCTGCTGAAGAAGTACATGCAGGACGGTCGTCACATTTCTTTGGCGAAGTACTACGCCATGTGTGATTGGTTTGATGAAACGTGCGGCGAACTGATCGACCACCTGGACAAGGCTGATGTCAGTGACAACACCATGATCGTCTACGTGACAGACAACGGGTGGATTCAGCGAACACCTGACGTCAGCGTGCCGCCGGGCTGGAGGCCGTCGTTCGCCCCCAAATCAAAGCAGTCCCCCAATGACGGGGGAACTCGTACGCCAATCATGGTCTGCTGGCCGAAGAAGATTCAGCCTGCGGAACGCAGCGAAGTCGTCAGCAGCATCGATCTGGTGCCGACAATGCTGAAAGCGGCCGGGGCAGACGTCCCGGAAGAACTTCCGGGCATCGATCTGCTTCCGGTGATTAATAACGAAAAACCGTTAGGCCGCGATGCAATCTTCGGTGAAAGTTTCGCACACGACATTGCGGACGTGGATAATCCTCAGGCGTCACTGCTGTACCGTTGGGTGATTGAAGGAAAATGGAAGCTGCTGCTGACCTATGACGGTAAACTGAATCGCTACAAGGTCGTTCACATGGGAGGCGACGGTCGCCCTCAGCTGTTCGACCTGATTGCCGATCCCATTGAAACAAAGAACGTTGCCGCCGCACACCCGGACGTTGTTGCTCGTCTTGCAGCAAAGCTGGACGGATGGTGGAAAGTCACCGAGCGAAAGGTGTTGACGACGTATTGATACAGAATGTGCAAATGCTGAATCGGTTGGGTTCGCGGATCAGTGCCCGGTGGCGAATCCTGACGATTTCGTTCGTCTTTATCCTGCATTCGTTCAACGGTTAAAGCAATGTTGCCAGCCGCACGTGTGGTCCGGTGACTTGCTCGACGGGGCGGCGGTTGCCATCGTGTGAAACAGAAAACATATGCTCCTCGATCATCAGGTTCCACTCTCGCGGACTTTCGTAACCATCTGCGTTCTGTTTTGCGCCGACGGTACGAATGCGGCCGAATTCTCAGCGGCCCCGGAAGGGACGTTCAGCATCGCCGTCATTCCGGACACCCAGCACTATCGCAACAGCGTGAAGAATACCGAAGCGGCAGGCGATGACACCGTGACCAACACGGTTTTCGAATCCTACGTCCACTGGATTGCCGGCAACGCAACCCGTCAGCGGATCGTGTTCGCAACTCATGTTGGTGATATTGTGGACGTCAACAATCATCAGCAATGGTCGGTCGCGCGACAGATGATGGACCGTCTACATGGCAAGGTTCCGTACGGTATCTCGGTCGGCAACCATGATATGGTCCGAACAGGTGATTCGACGCTGTTTCAGAAGTATTTCCCGGCCTCGCGGTTTAGAGAATTCGGATGGTACGGCGGCTGCTTTCGCAGTGCGTCCGGTCAGTCTGCGATATCCGGGAACAACGCGAACAGCTTTCAGCTGTTTTCGGCAGAAACGCTGGACTTCATCATTCTGCACCTGGAATGCAACGCGCCGGACGACGTGCTGGCCTGGGCAGACACGATCCTTCATCGCCACGCGGATCGGCGAGCCATGATCACAACACACATGGGACTGGGCCCGCGCGACAAACCCAAAGTGGCCGACGACTTCTATACGGCTCCAAAAGGCCGCATGACATGGAAGAAATGTCACGGCGACCGCGGTAACTCTCCCCAGCAGATGTGGGACAAGTGTTTCCGCAAACACTCCAACCTGTTTCTGATCTGCTGCGGGGACCAAAGTCGCACTCAGGCGATGCATCTGTCCTCAACAGGCAACAACGGCAATACCGTCCACGAAGTCCTGTCAGATTACGGAAGTCAGGGACAACGTGTCATGAGATTCCTGCCCGCACAAAACCGAATCGAAGTCCGCACCTGGAATCCTCAGACAAATGAGTTCTGCACGGAAACCAAAATCGTCCGGGACGCGAAACAACACCGATTCGACCTTGAATACGTGATGACTGCACGGCGGATGCCATAGACGCACGCCAGCTATGCCGCCGCGACCCGATTTTCACGTGTCGTTACCGTGTCTGCCAGGTGCTCGAGCGTGTCCTTCAGCATTGAAGATCTTTGCTTGAGTTCGTGTTGCAGACGCAGACATCGGAGCGATCGTTCGACTGGCTTCTCTGTATTGAATTTCGCGATCACTCGGCGGGAGTCACACTCAAGATTCGCCGCCAGCTGAGTCACTAGCTGATAGGGACTGGTGCGTTCGGCACCAGCGATGTTGACATAACCAGTCATGCCCGCCGCCAGGCAGTCTACAAGCGACGATGCAAATACGGCCTGAACAACCGGCGTGGCATACGTGCTGGCGTCGACAGAAACTGATCGGCCATTCTCAACTGCCCGCACAGCATCCTGAACAACACCCTTGCCATCGACGATATTTGTTCGGACGATCAATGAATTCTTTAGTGTCTGAACCTGTGCTTCAAATCGTCGCAACTGTTGAGCAGACGATTCTTCAGAATGTGCAACGCTGTCGTCATCGTGAAAGACCCACGGGCCGGAGAAAACGGCGTCGCTTGAGACGAAGACCATCCGGCCGCCGGACGCTTTCGCTGCCTGCACGCACGGCGTCAGCCACTTGTCTTCCGGTCGGAAGGTTCCGAAATTTCGATTCCATGACGACTGTGACGCGGCGCCACAGAACACGACCGTCGTGGCCCAGGCGACCTGTTCGCTTATCGCCGTCCTGTTAATTCTGTTGACTGCACAATCAGATACGATCGTAGGTGTGCTAAACCAGAGTCCTGCCAGATCGCAGGTTTCCGAGAGTTTATCCGCCAGCGAACGTCCGGCAGCGGTGTCAATTCCAACGATAAGGATTCGGTTCACGTCCAGCCTCCGGCAACAGGTGAACAATTAGGGATCGCATTCATCCATGAACGCACAACACGGCGTCTGAGCCGATGTCTGAATTCTAGGGCACAGCCAGCCTTCAGACCAAGACGAGTTCGGATCCTGGCGGAAAATCATGGCCGAGGTACGGTCACCGCCGTTGAGTCCGGCAGTTCACCGCGATGCGGGAAACCACTCATATTCACTGAGAGACGCTGGCTGATGCTCGGCCGGGGAGTACATCCAGCGTTGTTGTGATCGGGAAATGATCGCTGTAGCCGCTGAGCTTTTCGGGGCGAAACTCGCGAGGACGCCCGTTGCGAGTCGACATAATTCCGGGACGGAAGATCTGGACGTTTGGAATGCCTGTATCGCCGCAACGCATCTGCAACCCCTGCAGACCATACAGCAACCCACGCGACAGCAGGAACTGGTCCAGCATCTTCATCGATTGTGTCGATTCAGAGGAATAATACGTTCCCTGGTCAGGTTGGCCCATCAGCGACCACATGGGGTTGTAAAGCCACGGCGATCGCGACGCATAGGATTTAAATGAAGGCAGGCTGCCCTGCGAAAACCGGATGGATTCATGAATATGGTCCTGTGAAAAACCTGCCTTCATGATCTCCATCACGCTGCGATCCCACGGTTCGTCATTCAGGTCGCCCATCAGCAGCACGTTGCGATCCCACTCAACATTCAGCCGATGCAACGATGGTTCGTTGTCCTTAAGCTGCAGGTAGTCCCTGCGCGACAGCTTCAGAATGCTGTCGACGACCTGACTACAATGGCTGGCGACGGTCATTCGAAATGGTTCCGTCTCCAGACGCCCTTTGCGGCGCGATGGCCAGTGATTTACAAGAACAACGAGGTCCGAGTTATTGTGTTTGACCTTGAGATGAACTTCAAAGATGTCTCGCGATGGATAACGCGGATGCACAAGATGGCCACGCGTCTTCGATTCATCGACGTCAAAGTGTTTGGTGGAATAGATCAGAGTTGTGTCGATACCCCGAATGTCGGGGTGTTCCACGTGCGCCAATGCATAATCTTCCCGCCCGATTGCGTCGATAAGAAGTTTCGCAACGCGTTCGTTCTCGATCTCACAAAGCCCCAGCAGGTCCGGACCGCGACCTTCAAACATCAATCGAACAACTTCGGCCAGATTCGAAAGCCTGGCCAGAAAGGACCGCTTGTCCCAGCCGTTCACAGGAGTGTATTCCAGGTCGGTCGCTATCGCTGAGGATTCGACATCAAACAGATTCTGCAGGTTCCAGAACGCAACGTTAATCGAAGCCACGCCGCTGGAGATCGGTGAGACATCATCGCCTGATTGAGCCGTTCCGTCAGCCACCGAATTTGTTTTCCCTGGACAAGCACGTCAAGATCGTTGTCAGCCGCGGCCTCACACGTCGTATTTCAGCAGAAAACGAACAACACCTCAAAGCCAATTACTGACGAAGCACGCGGCCAAACGTTCCATCACACAACCAGAATGGCTGCGTTTCCATCAGATGATTTGTAGTGCCGCCCACAAAGGTGCCTTACAGAGGCAGGATCGATGAAATGCGGGGACTGTCGAGATTACCAGTGTGACAGTTTGACATTGCATGTCGTGGAGCGGTACAAATTAGGTAGTTAGCGGTGTTTTTCGGGAATCTGAGGACTGCCCAAAAACCTTAGCGAAGTTCAAACACAGTCGAGGCGTGCCATGAAACACATCTATTTTTCGGCCATTGTGCTGTGTCTGCTGTCCGTGGAATCAGTATCGGCCGGCTCTATGTTTGGGTACTACCCAACGTACAGCGCCGGATACTACGGCTGGGGAGCCGGCTACGGCTGGGGAGCCGGCTACGGCTATGCGCGTCCTTACTACGGCTTTAGCAATTATGGATACGCCCCTTACGGCTACCGTAGTTCTGGATACGCCAGTTATGGTGGCGGCAACTCAGGATGTGGAACCTGCGGAACTGCAGTTTCGTACGGCGGTTGCAATTCAGGGTGTGGAACATGTGGTACGGCGGTTGGCTGCGGAGTATCCAATTGCTACACGAATGCCTGTTCCACAAACTCCGGCTGCGGCGTTTCAACCTCAAATCGACCGCAGGCTGATACGGAATCCGACATTAACACTGAATCTGACACCGACAGTTCAAATCGCACGTTCGACGCGATTGAAGATGAAAAGACAGACAGAGGATACGACGACTTTCCCGGCGAAAGTGATGATGAGCCAAGCGGCGACTTCTCGACTCCTTCGTCCGAAAAAATCGACTGGACAAAGCCACGGAATCCAACAGGCGGGGAATCATCAGATGACAGGTCATCAGCTCCGGGATCGCTGTTTAACACCGACGACAGTCCTGGTGGAATCGACGATGGACTCATTCCACCGAACGAAGTCGATGACGCCCGAAACCATGGCGTAAACAAGCCTAAGGTAAGTAACCCTGTCGACGAAAATGAGGCCGATGATTCTTCCGGCGAAGAGAACTCGGCAGAGCAGGGTGACGCTGGATTAGGCACAGAAACCGACGTCAAGGATTTTCTGAGCCCGGATACATCAGTGGACCGAGCTTCCGTGTCCCGCTCTTTCCGCAGCAGCCATATCGACGTGCTGCCGATGCACCGACTGGCAGGCGATTCGCGAAATGTCCCCACCAGTCACACTCTGGTATCCTCCAGCAGCCGGCAACAGCAACCAGCACGCTGGATTTCGGTACCGCTGCCGAACGGTCGAATTCGGCTGTAAGTTCCAGACGGCTCATCGCGTCAGAATTGGACGAAGCACAGGGCGACGGGTGTTATACAGTCGCCTTTTTCTATGCGCTCCATACTCTCCGTTCTACACGTGAACTTTGTGTTTGCAGCGTTCAATTGGCCTGCACCGTTGTTCACACTGATCGGCTCAGGTATCTTTCCGCCGCACGACGATATCACACATAAGAACGGACGTTTCAAACAACTGACCTGACTGCCTGGGTAGTCAGATCGCAAGGACGACGACATGCCTGAGCGAATCACAATCATTGGATCCGGCCCGGCCGGCTGGACAGCCGCCATTTATGCCGCCAGAGCGAATCTGGAACCGGTGGTCTATGAAGGCGCCTTCAATGAAGACAATCGTCTGAAGGGCACGCTGCCGCTGGGACAGCTGGCATTAACAACGGAAGTGGAAAACTATCCGGGATTCCCATCAGGCGATCTGACCGCCTACCTGGATGATTCCATCGATGAAAAGAAACGCAAATACATGGCCCCGCACGCCAAAGAAGGTGTGTCCGGCCCGGAACTGATGGAACTGATGCGGCAGCAGGCCACCAACTTTGGGGCGCGCATCATCACAGACGACATTTCCGCAGTGGACCTGTCGGAACGCCCCTTCAAGCTGACAAGTCTGGGCGGCACAGAATTCGAAAGCCACGCGATCATTATCGCAACGGGTGCGCGGGCCAATTATCTGGGGCTGGAATCCGAAGAGACGTTCAAGAACATGGGCGTATCCGCCTGTGCCGTCTGCGACGGCGCCATGCCGCGCTACCGCAACAAACCACTGGTCGTTGTCGGCGGCGGCGACAGTGCCATGGAAGAAGCCACATTCCTGACAAAGTATGCGTCAACCGTCTACATCGTGCATCGCCGCGACGAGTTCCGTGCCAGCAAGATTATGGCTGACCGAGCATTGGCCAACGAAAAGATCACGGTCAAGTGGAGCTCGAATATCGATGAGGTTCTCGGCGACGACGAAAACGGCGTCACCGGAGTTCGTCTCCGCAGCACGATTGATCCCGATAAGACCGAAGAACTGGAAGTCACCGGTTACTTTGCAGCGATCGGGCACACTCCCAACACCGACTTCCTGAAAGGACAGCTGCAGACCAACGACAAGGGATACCTGATCTGGCCTGTGTCTCATCGCACGAATACCAGCGTGGATGGAGTCTTTGCGGCCGGCGACGTCGCCGATGACCACTACAAGCAGGCGATTAGTGCGGCCGGCACGGGATGCTCCGCCGCGCTGGACGCCGAACGCTGGCTGACCGCACAGGGGCTGGAATAAGCACGTCAGTCCATGAAGATTCGCTGGTAGTCATGGAAAATGACATCCAGCAAATCACGGCCGGCGGCTGTGGCTTGGTAACAAACGGCGTCTTCGCCTTTTTCGACGTCTTCCTGCACGAAGCAGACGTTGTCTTCTTCGCTGTACATCCATGACTCTTCCTGCAGGATGTGGAAATAGCCGTGCATGGATTCTTCGGTGGCGGGAATGAAGACTTCGCCGTCCAGGAACAACTGGTAAGCGTATTCTTCCAGCTTGGTCCACGGCAGGTCGGCCGTGGATCCCCGGTAATAAGGCTCCAGCACCGAATGCTCATCGGGCTTCACGTTGGGATTGCGAAGCATGTCAATGGCGTTCCACGGACAGATCGTCAGCTGATAAAACTCGCTGCTGTCGTTGGGCGATCGATAACACATCTGACAGCCGATGCAGCGAGACGTGTCGATCTGATGATAGCTTTCCGACGGGACCGGGCTGACGACCTCGTAAATGCAGTCGACAGGGCAGACCGTTGCACACGAATTACATGACGTGCAGCTGTCCTTGTTGATCACGTTCAGGTACCGAGTTTCCTTTTTCCGATCGGCTTTACGCGTCCGGAAATAGTCCGTCATGGAAGTCGTCATCGAAAAACCTGCTGAAAACGGTTCGGCGTCAGTAAAACGTTTGCGATCTGCGAAAGGCGAATCTGTTGATAATCGTCGGCAGACCTCAGCTTCGGGCTTTGGAATGTACACCGAATTTCGGGTCTCAACCAGTCGTTCCCGAAATTGCCGCCCGTGTTTTTGTCCAATCCGGCCCCGTTTCCTGCCTCTGAGAACAGATGCGAGCAGACGGCACCAACAGCGTCGACGTCAATCATAAAGCTACGTCGGAACCTGAAAACCGTAGGGTGTGTGCTTGCACGCACCGTCTCGTTACCCACAAATCCGGTTAGCCGCGAAGCGGCGACAGCACGTAGCCCAGGCCGGTAAGCCGTGGGTTGCAGCGTTTTTATTTGAATTGAGCCGTGAAACGGTGACAGCAAATCATCGGCATTGCTGCCGCCGTTTCACGGCTCTGACCATCATTGGATTTCTTCTTCCGTGGGTTTCACCCACGGCTATGTGCTTTTGCGGCTTCACCGCAGGTTGCTCACCTGTGTGTAGACGACAGGCTCATGCCTCAACCAAAGTGTTTTCGTCGCTTTGCGACGATGTACTTGTGGGAAACGACAAGGCAGGCACGGCACCCGACTCAGTTACATCACTCCCGCTGGCCCTTACAGGAAGGGAACAACCAAACATCCGGGGAAACCGAGTGACTTTGCCCCTGCCATCGGTTATCACAAGGCTGGAAGAATGCGAAAAATCCGGAATAGACCAACGTCCTCATCGTGCTCAGCACAAGCATCGCAGCCGTTCGGGTGATCACAGGCGAACAGAGAACTACCATGAAAAAACACAAGTTTTCCGAAGCTGCAAGATTGGCCACGACATTCGCCATTTTGTTTCAGCAACTCGTCGGCGGTTCTCTGGCGTTCGCTCAGGATGGTGGTGTCGTCGTGGGGGGAGCCGCCACGATTTCTCAGCAGGGAGCCGATCTGAATGTGATCACTCACACAGATCGCACTGTCATCAACTGGGACAGCTTTAACATCAACGCGGGCCATACCGCCAACTTCAATCAGCCGGGTGTCAATTCTGCGGTATTGAATCGAGTGGTCACGCCCAACAATCCGTCGGGCATTTACGGCACGCTGAATTCCAACGGCAACGTGTATCTGGTGAATCCGGCCGGCGTGATCGTGGGACCATCGGGAGTCATCAACACCAACGGGTTTACCGCTTCCGTGCTGGACATTTCCAACAAGGCGTTTCTGGATGGCGGGCCGCTTCAGTTTTCCGGCGACAGCAACGCCAGCATCATCAATCAGGGCACGATTCACACCGGCAATGGTGGAGTCGCTTTAATCGGTGGGCAGGTCATCAACGAAGGCCTGATCAAATCTGACGGCGGCAGTATCAACCTGCTGACCGGCGGCACCGTGCAGTTGTCTGCCGGCGGCACGTATACTCAGGCCGATCAGAACACGTTGCAGAACGGTATCAGTCAGACAGCCGGACTGATTCGCAACAGCGGCACTCTGCGAGCCACCGGAGCACTGGAGGTGGGCGGTGAAGTTTACCTGGTCAGTCCCGGCGGAACAGTGCTGCAGGAAGGACTGATCGCCGCGGCAAAACAGGACAACGGGGGTAGTGAAACCGGCGGCAAGGTGGTTGTCACGGGCGATGCCGTGGAACTGAAGTCCGCCACGATTGATGCATCCGGTGCCAACGGTGGCGGCACAGTCAATATCGGCGGAGGTTTCCAGGGCGGCAATGATTCCATTCCGAATTCCCGGTCCACTGTTGTGGATGCGGATTCGGTGATCACGGCCAATGCCACAGATAGTGGTGATGGAGGCACTGTCGTGCTGTGGTCCGATGGCGATACATCATTTGAAGGACAGGTTTATGCACAGGGAGCTCCGCTGGGTAGTGGCGGATTAGTGGAAGTCTCGGCAAACAGAACCTGAATTTTGCGGGGACTGTGAATACGGGCGGGGGAGACCTGCTGCTGGATCCGTTCAGCTACATCATTAACCTGACGCAGGCAGGGAACATCCTCGCAGCATTAGTGAGTAACAACGTTACGGTTCGGACCAGTGTCGACGAGCCCATGTATGGTTCGTCAGGAGTGAGTACGGATCCGGGTGACATCACGGTTAACGCGGACATTCAATATGACTCAACGTACGACCTGACCTTTCTGGCTCATCGTCATGTCAACTTCAATGCCAGCGTGCAGAACAGTAACGCGACCGGTGGCGACGTCAATATCGTGGCCGGCTGGGATGGTGTGACGACAGACATCGCCACGATTCTGTCTGATGATACAACATTCGGCATCGGCGACGGCAGCGTCTTTGTTGGTGACAGTACTCAAACCAGCGGTATCGCTGTTGGCAGCCGGTTTGGCTCGACCAACGTGGCGGCACATGACCTGGCGATTGACGGTAGCGACACGACCAACTCCGCCTATGCACAGTTAGGGTTTCGAGTCTTCGATGCCGCGCCAGTTAGTACCGACGGTTCCATCGACGTGTCACTGACCGGTGATTTAACCGCCAATGGCGGCAACTCTTCCTTTCGAAGCAATGCTCAACTGGGTCACGGTGGCCAGGATGCAAATGGCGATTTCTCTGGTGACATCACCATTCATCAGGTCAACGACATTACATTCAAAGCGGGCAATGGAACCTTTGCGTTCGCACAACTGGGTCACGGGGGACTGAACTCGGGCGGCAAACACAGCGGCGTGATCACGATCTACCAGGCGAACGATCTTTCCTTCACAGGCGGCAAGGATTTTGCAGCCTATGCCCAGCTGGGTCATGGTGGCGCTTTTGGCGACGGCGACATCAGCGGGAACATTGTCATCCACAGCGCCCATGACCTGAAATTCATGGGTGGAAGCGACGAAGACAGCTACGCACAACTAGGAAATGGTGGAGCTTAAAGCACAGGTAATTTCAGCGGCGAGATTACGATTTTTCAGGCGAATGATCTAACGTTCAAGGGGGGCAGTGGTTACGAAGACTCCTACGCACAACTGGGCCACGGCGGTTATGATGCCCCGGGAAAGGCCACGCCGTGAAGGACTTTGAGTAGGAGAAAGATTGGTCTTCCAGAGACAGGCGTAATATGAAAAGAGCCAGATTCCCCGTTCAACAAACTGAAGACACTTCAGTCA
>JAAERP010000437.1 GCA_024230215.1 Fuerstiella sp.
CCTTAATCAAGTGTACCGCGAGCGATCGCTTGGCGGGAAGATATGCGCAGCGTGATTCGATCGGCGTTGCGCCGGTTTGGATTCTGGTTGTGAGATTGATCATCGTTCCGGGAGTTTCTGTTGGAAGGTTGCGGCGGTACCGAAGCATCCGGACTTCGGCTTCGTGAGTGGCGGTGTTATGTTCGCAATGGTCGGTTCACACTGTCGTGCAGGCAGAAAAGGATTTCCAGAGACGGTGTCCATGTCAGAATTCGGTAGATCAATCGGCGGCCGCTGGTAAGAATCTGTGCCGGGATCTGAATCACGCTCTGGCGGAACGTACTAAAGTCCATGCGAAGCAAACGCTGCTTTTGCACTCGCCGTTTTTCGCGAGCCATCGCGTTTCCCGATTCTCTGAGCGAAAGACTCAGCCAGCATTTCAGGTTCCACGCCAGCATCGCCATCACCATGTAGGCCCAGTTGCTGACAAGATCGTTCAGCGGTGCTGACAACGCCCCCATGGCCTTGCCCTGTGCGATGATGTTCTCCTGGTCGCAGCGATTGTTCGATTCGGCCACCACTTTCTGCGGCGTCATCTTCTTCGACAGATTCGTGATGTAGAAGAAGTACGGCGTATCATCGAACAGTTTCTGCTGCCCCTTCATCACCTTCACCTGTTTGCGCAACACGACCATGCGATAAACCTGCTTGCACGCGGTCGGGCTGTAGGCGAATTCGGCAACGAACTCCTGTTCCAGAATTTTGTTTTTGTATTTCTTTTCGACGACAAATCGTTCTTTGAAATTCGGTCGCTTCGCTCGCGTCTTCTTTGTTTTGTTTGTGGTCTTCGGTTTGCGTTTGAGTTCGTTCCACGCAGAATCTGGCAGTTTTTCTGCGATGTCCACCAGGTTCGGCATCGCGTCCATGCCGAACACGAAGTCCACATCATCGTCGTCCCAGCGGTCCAGATGTTTCGTCTGAGAGAAGTCTGTGTCACCACGCAGACGAATTTTTCGAAAACCCGCCTTGCGACACAAGCTCACCGAACGGTCGAAGTAACCGGACGCGTTCTCATGCGACGGGCGATTGCCTGCGCGATTTTCCAGGTACAGAACTTCGCGTGTGTTGGCCAGAGTGATCAGCAGAGGATGGTAACCCCACTGCCGTTTGTAATTCATGCCGATGCCCTGCTTCTTCTCACCACAGGTTTCGACCATTGTGCCGTCGCCTTCAATAATCGCCAGGTCGAAGAAACTGTCGGGTTGTTGCTGCCAGACCTTCAGCCGAGGTTCATGAAGTGCGTCCATCAGATTCTGAATCTGCCCTTCGCTGAACCGCCGGCAGAAGTCCCCCGCCGTTGTGGGATCGGGAATGCGCTGAGCTCCCAGGGCATCGAGGTACGCTTCATCGTTGCGCCGCAGTTCGAGATGCTCCAGGCACGTTCCTCCGGCGAACAGGTTGAAAGCAATGTTGAGGACATGATCGGCTTCGGAATACGGCATGTGAAATTTAAAAACTGGACAGTTGCGATTTATGCTGTCAGTAATGCCGAGTTGCCGGACCATCTGTTGCGCGACACCAATTCCGCCCGCTGAAATGGCCTGAGTCTTCTCCGCCAGCTCATACTGCACAGTCGGACAAGCGAGCATCGGCGACTGTCCGTTCCAATTGGCTTTATCGATCCGCTTCATCGTGCGACGCTTCCGAGCGTCGAGCCTTCGTCGTATACTCTTCTTCACCTGAAAACCTCCGTGTGGTCTGATGTTTGTTGGCTTTGCAATCAAACAAACACCGGAATTCACCGGAATTCACCGGAGGTTTTCGTCTTTCAAGAAATTCTCCGAATTCAACTACGCTGCTTTAAGGACTAGTGGCCCCTTGTTCCTGGTTGCCCACAGTGCCACACCTGCAAACGAAGTCGACGTGTTAATGTCCTGTTTCCATCGTTCTCACCTGTACCTGATTGTTGTTGTTCTGACGGCTGGAATTGCAGCAGCGTCGGTCCATGCGATTGACGAAGTGAAAGTTGTTGGCAGTAATTCTGAACTGCCTGCGACATCCACTTTTGACGACCAGGTCTTTATGGTGCGGGCAGGCGAAGACAGCACCCGGACTATGATCGTTCTGGGTGTCTACTGCCTGCTGATCGTCGCTGCGTCACTGGCGGGCGGCTGGTTGCCGTCGTGGATCGAACTGACACACACTCGAATGCAGACGGTCATCAGTTTCGTGGGCGGCCTGATGCTGGGGATCGGCGTCTTTCATCTGTTGCCACATGCTTTTCGGGAACTCCGCGACCCCGACGTGACGGTCCGCTGGATGATGCTGGGAATCGTGATGATGTTTGTGTTGATACGCCTGTTTCATTTTCACAACCACGAACCCGTCGCGAGCAAAGACGCGGCGCACTCACCCGACTGCAATCACGATCATGCGGATGATCACACATCCCGGGAGTCGGCGACTGGAGAAGGTCACGGTCATGGTGAGTGTCATTCGCACGGCCATTCTCATGGCTTGAGTTGGATTGGGATCGCGATTGGCCTGAGTCTGCACACACTCATCGACGGTTTGGCGCTGGGAGCCAGCGTGCAGCAGGATGCTCGGGCTTCCACTGCGATCGGACTATTTGGCATCGGGACGTTCCTGGCCGTGTTACTGCACAAGCCACTTGACGCTGTGTCGATTACGTCACTGATGGTTGCGGGCGGCTGGAACAAGAAGTCGATGAGTCTGGTCAACGCAGGTTTTGCGATGATGTGTCCACTGGGCGCCGCCTTATTCCTGCTTGGCATCAGTCGATTTCCGGGTTATCAGCAGGAGATTCTTGGTACTTCGCTGGCGTTTGCGGCCGGAGTCTTCGTGTGCATCGCGCTGAGTGACCTGTTGCCGGAAATGGAGTTTCATTCCCACAACAAAGTCCAGCTGACTATCTCGCTGGGGCTGGGCATCGTTGTGGCATGGGTGGTGACGCTTCTTGAACCTGCGCATCTGCACTAGTGCTTTGTCACAGCCAGGTTTTAGGGTTGGCGAGGAAAACGGGGTCAGGTACCAAAAACCGGAACGGCCCGAAGGGTGCTTTGCATTTTTGGTAC
>JAAERP010000438.1 GCA_024230215.1 Fuerstiella sp.
ACCGCCGTCGGAGCCCCCATCACTGCCACCTTTGCGTTTGTCTTTGCCTCCGTCTGACCCACCGTGACGTCCGCCCTGATTCAGTTTGGCGTCGACTTTCAGCTCGTCCTTCTTCTTATTGAACTTCAGGTTAACGTGATCGCGATTGTCCGTGCCGATGATGTACAGCGTCCCGTCCACCAGTCCAACGCCTTGAGACACCGCTGTTGTTGTCGAAGTGTCGGATCCGCCGTGTTCATCATGCACCTGGACCAGGACCGTGAATACACCGCCGGTCGCGTAGTTGTGGTCGGCCGCAAACGTATCAGCGACCTGGTTGACGGAACTCAGTGTTTCGAGACCCGAAGCGTCGCCCCAGTCGACGGTGACAACATGTGTGTCGGAGAGGTCAACATCGGAGAAAACGCCATCGATGGACACAAGACTGTCAGCGGAGCTATTAGATGGCTTATCGTGACTTGAACTGAGGGATGCGATTGCGGGGGCGTCATTCACACCCGTAATCGAGATCGCAACAGTCTCACTGGCCGTGCCGTCTGCCGAAACAACGACGAAGGCTTCGGTTACCACTTCTCCGACGCTCATAGCATTCAGGTTCGCAGTTCGAGTATATGTCCAGTTGCCCACTGAATCGGCATCCAGCCTACCGTAGGCCCCAGCCACTGCGGACAGCGGCTGGAAGACGCTTTCCCCTTCGTCCACATCGTTGACCACCATCAAACCGCCGACGCCTGCCTCGTCCTCGCCAATTCCACCAGTAATGTCACCACTGATCGTGGCCGCATCATTCAGGCCACCGATCGTGACCCGGACGACTTCGTTGGCCGTACCATCCACCGAGACAACCGTGAAGCTGTCCGTGACGGAATCATCATCGTTCAGGTGTTGGGTCGAGCTGTTGTTCAGCGTGTAAGTCCAACGACCAGCCGCATCGATGTCGAATGTGCCGTATGTTCCAGCAATCGATGTTTGCGGTGTGAATACGTCTTCACCGTCGTCGACATCCGCCACCGCAAGTGTTCCGGTGACTGCCGCCGTGGAATCTTCATCGGTTGTACCAACGGCCGTTCCGCTGATCGTGGCCGCATCGTTCAGGCCATCGATGGTGACCATGACGACTTCGGTGGCCGTGCCGTCCACCGAGACAACAGTGATGCTGTCGGTGAGCGAGTCACCAGCGTTCAAGTCCTGGGCTGAATTGTTATCCAGCGTGTAAGTCCAGGTACCTACAGCATCGATGTCGAACGAACCGTACGCGCCAGTAACAGATGACAGTGGTGCAAAGACGTTTTCACCTTCATCGACATCCGCAACCGTGAGCGTTCCTGATACGTTTGTCGTGGAGTCCTCATTGGTTGAGCCGGTAGATGTCCCACTGATTGTGGCCGGGTCGTTGACGCCATGGATCGTTACGGTGACCTGTGCAGAGGAACTGCCTCCATGACCATCGTCGATCAGATATGCAAATGTGTCGGTCGCTGCCTGGCCCGCAGCCAATCGTTCGAACTGCCCGTTGGGGGAATACGTCACGGTGTCGTGGTCGGTATTGATCAACACAGCCCCCAACGTGCCAGTGATATCAATACTCTGAATCTCAACGTCGTCATTCGTGTCCGGGTCGGTGTCGTTGCCCGTCAGATCGATGGTGATGGCGGAGCCATCTTCGCTGACGCCAGCCACGTCGTCGTTTGCCGTCGGATCAACGTTTCGGATTTCGATCGTGGATCGCTGTGTGCCCGTCGTATTGTGCTCGGACGAAGAAACGATCAGTTCCACGTCGTATGTCGCATTGTTGGACGCCAGGAATTCAAGCGATGATTCGGTTGATGCCGCCACTTGTTGGCCATCCAAACTGACGCTCCATTGGTAGGACACGAACGCCGAGTCATACCCTGACCAGAGGTCTGTGCCCAGGGAAACAAGATCGCCTCCTTGCCTCATCACGTCCAGACCGGTGATGTTGGTGGCCAGGCTGTCCGTTGTGGTTTCAATGTTGGAATAGCTGATGACAGAGCCCTCAACGTCGAAACTGCCCTCACCTGGCCCCGTCTGTGCGTGCACAACGACGTTAGATGCGCCATCGTATATCGTCAGGACATCATCCTGCGACGGCGAGCCCTGGAACGACACGCCCGCCCCAAGAACAGGATTGTCACCGACGATTGTGACGACCAACTCGTTGCCGACGTCAGCTGCGCCGATAATCGTGATTGGTACGGCGGCGGAGAACGATTCTTCCAGCAGTGTCACTCCGTTACTGATGTACTGAACCTGTCCATTGTTGAACAGCAGTTCCATGTGATTGCCTGACGTGTCATTGGGAGCGACAAACGTCAGGGCATCGTCATTGATAATGGTGCCCACCCCAAGATCCCGTCGAATTGCAGCGTTGACTGCGTTCGACAGAATGACCAGCAACTGTTCATCCGTTTCGAAATCGGTATCTCCGTTGACCGTTACCTGAATAGTGCGTTCTGTGTTGTCTCCTGGTTCCCATGTCAGTGTGCCGGACGTCGGCACGTAATCGCCGTCTTCCACGCTGGCCAGATGATCAGCAGTCGCGAAGTCGACGCTGATGGTACGAGTCGATGGCCGCAGCAGTGCCACGGTAAACTCAAGCGTCGTCTGCCCTTCAGTCTCCGATTCAGACACATCTAAAATGGCGAGAACTGGTGGCAGTACATCCTGTACTTCAGCAGCGGCAATGACGTCCTGAAGGTTTTCACCGATATACTGATCTTCGATCGTCTGGATCGTTTGATTTCCCGCCGCGACGTCGGCCAGGGCATCCGCGATGACTCCCTGGCTGGCAACCTGCGTCTGGACGACTCGCCGGAGAAATGTCTCGGGGTCGAGGACGTTCAGGGTGTCGATGTCTCGATTCGCGGCGGTAATGACGGATGCAGCTCCGCGGACGATCTCGGAATCAAGTTCGGTCGCCGTTCGAAACAGCGTGCCGTTGATGATTGATTCGACAACAGCGCTGAGACTCAGATTCAGCGAGGAACTGTCTGCGGCCAGCTTGGCGGCCATGTCCTGAAACACCTGGTCTGCGACGAAGGCGTACGGCGGAGAATTCGGTGCGTTCGACACAAGTTGAGCGATCTGAACAACCGTATCCTGAATCATGGCGCCCGTGGCCACCAGATCTGTGGCGATTGGGTCACTGTTGAGATGTTCCCCAATCGGATTCAGCAGTCTTAGATCCGTCTGCTGAATGCCGAAAGCATCAAGAACTCGGGTTTGCGCCGCATCGCCCGACAGACCATGGTGACGGACCAGTTGATTAACCAGCGACGTAACAGGAGTGACCGCAAAGAACCCGGCCGGTGAGGTCAGGGATAATTCCAGCGGCATTCCTGTCGAGGCATCAACGCCGCCGGTCAGTACGATCTGTCCCTCGTATTCATCGATCTGACCATCCGCGTTGCGGTCGAAGGCGGAAGGAATCGTAAGTGCAAACGATCCGTCCGCTGCGGTGATCGCACTCGGTTCGGTTGCTTCCGTCGGTGCCTGAATTCCGTTGTTGTTTGCGTCCAGGAAATCGAGCACTCCGTTTTCGTTACCATCAAAGAAGGCAAGGCCACCGGAGATAAATCCGTCCGACCCCGAGAAGCCACAGAGCACTCCGGCCTGGCAGTGGTCGGACGATATGATTGGTCCCAACGTGGGAGCCGACTGAATCGCATCAATGGCATCCGTTGGTATTGCCTGGTCCGGTCCGACATTTAATGTATCAACGACGGTTGAGGTAGGTGGCGTGTCATTGTCCACGATGTTCAGATAGGCCGTTTTTGCACGAAGGGATAATGAGTCATTCCACGCCATAAACCTCGCGTCTTCAGTGTACTCTCGTGACTTGTCATCGTTTACTTTGACGTAGAATAGTGCGCTCAGGCTACCTGCTGGAACACGAACAGTGTTGGTCGGCGAATTGTTGAGTGACCGAAATTCGTAGTCCACGTCCGGATTCGCGGAACCTCCCACAAAATAGCCCGTACGGACACCGAGATTGACGTCGATTTCGTATGAGATGGGGTTCGATAAACGAACGGCAACAGGAACCAGTCCCGCATCCTCATCGACACGAAGCTGATCCGTCCATTTGCCGTCGGAGAGGAATTTGATGGACAGTGAAGTGGAGTCATTATCCAAAACGGATACCACTTGCCTGACACTTCCGTCCACTCCGGCATTGCTGGTTGACCAACCGCCGATGGCGCCAGGGGCGGCAATGTTGACCTGAAATGATTCACGCCCCTCAACGATGCCATCGGCACGTAGGCTGATGGGTACCTCCAATTTCCAATCGGTTGTTTCTGGGGGGAGTATAGGCATGGTGACGACACCGATACCGTTGTCGTCGTAATCCTCTTCCCCGGCAGAACCCGGCCATGCTTCGTACGTAAACTGAATTGGATCGTTGCTCAACCCGTAAATACCAACAGGGATGGTGAACGATGTGTCTCCTTCATCCGGCTGCAGATTTCGCAGACCCGAGATTAATAGCTTGGGGTCGTCGTCCATGACCTGAAAGGAGACTGTGTCGGATTTTCCCGAAACTGCATTTCTCGGTTTTCCCATCGACACCATGAACGTGTCGTGAAAATCGAACGCAACGCCTGGCTCATTCTTCGAGTTGTCATTAACGATGATCGTGGCCGTCCCGCGAATTGAACCCGCCGGGATTCGGATCTCCACCTGGTCGGGACTAAATTGATGGGCGGAGGCTGAGTCGTCGGAAAAATTTCCCCCTATCGAAAACGGAACAATGACTTCCTTATCCGTCATGTGCGACAATGAGGCTGAGATGGCTAATTGGCCAACGTCTTCCCATATGTCTTCAATCGGATCGAGCGAAACCGTCGGCACATCGTCGTCTTCGATTTCGGCAACGAACCGGAACGTCGGGCCCAACTTGAATCCGGCAGCCGCCGCCATGTCCACGACGACCGTTTCTCGCAACTGTTCCTCGAAGATCTCCGGCTCATTGCCCGTACCGAAAGTGGTTTCGAAATAACTGAATCCACCGAACCAATCTCCGACGACAACGTCGAGATCGCTATCTCCGTCCAGGTCACCAACGACTGGCGCGGAGTATGAAGCGACAATCTGTCCGCTTAGAGGATTCAGACTACCGAACCGTTTCCTGAAATCTGGCGATGTCGAACTTCCAATATTCTCGTAGTACTGAAGTCCTCCATTCTTACCTCCTGCCACAATGTCCAGATCTCCATCGAGGTCGAAATCACCGAACGCCGGTTTCGTGTGAATTGGCGCAATTCCAAGGTCCTTCTCAAGCAGTCCCGACAGACCGTTGTAGGTACGCCCAAACACCGGCATCGTCCGATGGCCGATATTCTCATAGAAAAAAATATTGATTAGTGTTCCGATATTCCGCCACGTCATAACCGACGTTCCCAACCAGCAGGTCAAGATCTGCATCGCCGTCGATGTCTCCCCATGATGCGGATGGATAGATCTCGGTAAAGTGGCCAAAGAATCTGCCGTCCAAATTGAGAGGATCTTGCCACTCGAAGTTCGGGACGACTGCTGTACCGGTGTTTTCAAAAACGCTAAACCCGCCGGTGCCATTCCCTGCGATTAGATCAAGGTCACCGTCCCCGTCCAAATCACCCAGGGTCGGTGAGGAATGTTCAAAATAATAAGAGCTACCGTTGCTGCTAAAGTTATCAACGGTAAATAGGTCAAGTGGATTCGTCGCCCCAATTTGCTGAGTAAAGACGGGTGATGACACCGTGCCTGTGTTCTTGAAGTAGTCAAAACCATTGTGTTTGTTTCCCGCGACGAGATCGAGATCACCGTCCCCGTCGAGGTCGCCTAGCGCCGGCGTTGATCGCTCTCCACCTCGTAGGCCATTGAACGGATTCGACGCATCGTACTGCCGCGTCATTGAAATCTGCGTGGGCATCACCGTTGCGGAGACGTTGTCGTCGATGATGGTTACGACAACGTCTTTTTCCGTTTCGCCAGGTGCAAAGACCAGTTCGGTCGTGTTGACGGTGAAGTCGTTTGCGTTGGCTGTGCTGTCGGCGGAAATGGACACAGGCACGGTGATTGTTTCTGCCGATGGGTTAGACAGTCGGACGGTGGCAGTGACGTTCCCATCGGCCTCGTTTACCAGTCTGCCGGCCGATGTGAACGAGACGCTCGGCGTGTCGCTTAATGCAATAATGAACGTCTGCACCAACGGGGCATTGTGCGCTGCAGACAATTGGGCCTGGACGGATGGCTGCATGTCAATAATGATTGATTCGTTTTTTTCTCCCAGAGTGTCGTCGTGGATCACGACTGTCGTGCTGCCGATCAGACTTCCTTCCGGAATCACCACGGCAGCGCCCGTTGGCAACGAATAGTCATCTGTTTCGTCCGCCGTTCCGGACAGCAGCAGCGGCACGATCACATCGCGGCCCGAAACCTCAGACAACTGAGCGGAAATCGTAACCGTTCCGACACCTTCATCGATCCGTTTTCCGCTCGATGTAAACGACACCGCGGGCAGAGGATCGTTGTCGTTGATGGTGACGGTATGCCGGGCAATTGTCCCTGGGCTGGAACCAGTCTGCTGATTCATCGTCACGACAATTGTTTCGGCGTATTCGTTCAGCAGGTTGTCGACAATGTCGAAGGTGAATGTGCCCGTGTCGGAACCGGCGGGTATGGTAAGAAATGCCTCCGGCAGAACGACGTCCGCACCATCTGCTGCGGTTCCGGTAATCAACAACGGGA
The DNA here is from genome assembly GCA_024230215.1 of Fuerstiella sp. GTDB lineage: Bacteria > Planctomycetota > Planctomycetia > Planctomycetales > Planctomycetaceae > Fuerstiella. The sequence goes on from JAAERP010000438.1 coordinate 6,751, forward strand.
CAATCACGTCGCTGGCAGCCGTTACATCAAACTTAGCCGTGATAACCGCAGTACCTGCGTCTTCACTCACAAATTGACTGCTGCTGAAAAAACTCACGGCCGGAGCAACAACGATGGAAGTGGCAGCGGTCGTACTGCCGCCGTCGTCGTCGGTGACACGAACGTTTACGTTAAATGTCCCCGTGCCGAGGAAGGCATGCGTCCCTGCGGATGAACTGGTTGGTCCGACTTCAAAGACGTTGTCATTGTCGAAGTCGTACTCGTACATCAGCGGATCATCCGCACCGCCCAGATCCGAGGCTGCGATGGAAACCGTCACAATCGTGCCCGGAGCGACGGGGCCGTCGTTTATCACAGAACTGATCGTGGAATCCGTATTATGGACGGTCACATTCGTCGAAGCCGGCAGGCCTGTCGCCGTTTGGCCATCGTCGTCGATGATTGTCATCGTGACGGCAAAGTCGTCCGATGGTGCGTTCGACAGGTCATCGTCATCGTAAGTGTGCGTCAGAGTGACGGTCTGCGAACCAGCACCGCTGGCCGGAATGTTGAATTGTTCCGCGGCCCCTTCTCCCCAGTTGACAGTGACCGTGAACGTGTCGGCCGTGCCGAGATCCGCCAGAGTTCCGCTCAGCGTTGCCGTGCCGCTTTCGTTGACGTCTGCCGTCAGCGTGAAATTGGTCCACGTCGGGGCAACATTGGACACATTCACGGTGACCGTGTCCGTGCCGGTTTCGCCAAAACTGTCGGTGGCTGTGACGCTGACGGTGTAGGTGCCATTATCGTGCGGGACGAAGTTGAAGTCCGGGCCGGTTCCATTGGAAATGGATTGACCGTTGTCTGCCGATACCGTCCATTGGAATGTGTGCGAGTCCCCAGGGTCCGCATCCGTCACGTTGGCAGTAACGCTGACACTGTGGCCTTCTTTGACGTTCTGATCCGCTCCGGCATCAACGTCTGGTGCATCCACCACGGTCACGGTGCGTATCACCGAATTTGTGGCACCGTCGCCGGGCCAGTCGTTGTCGCCATCGGTCGCAGTGATCGACAGTTGAAACGTTCCCAATCCAAAACTGTCAAAGTGAAACGAGTTGGCGGCATCTGCGACGTCGGTCGAACTATGAATCTGTACGGGACCGCTGCCCGTGTCCTGGGTGACAGTGATGTCCAGCGACGCAAGGCCGGATGGGTCGGAGGCTCATCGTCGTCGTCGTTGACCGTGACGTCCTGCGTTTTTGTTATCGTGGCGCCGTACGCGTCAGATGCGGTCACGTTCAGACGGTACAGGCCCGATCCTTCAGAATTGAAATCGAATCCACCTGCCGCTGCGGTCGAGCTGAATCCCGGGACGTCATGAAACACAGCGCCATCGTACTTTTGCAGTTTCGCTGTGACCGTGAGCGGTCCGAGATCAGAAACGGACCATGCAACCTGCTGATCATCTGCGTCCGTTTCCGTGCCGACCGCCCCGCGCAAAGTAATCGTCGGAGGGAGATTTGTCACCCACAACTCTTCCTGAATCCCACTCTGACTTCTGTTTCCATCGACGGTGAAGAAGATGTCACTACCAGCAACAGTAAAGCCCGACTGAATTCCGCCCGTGCTGCTGGAAAAGTCCTTTAGTTCATGAGCCGTTGGTGCTCCAGCCAGCATTGCTCGAGCTTCCAGAACTTCCATCGCGGCGTAACGGTGACCGCCGCGGCGTTGCATCGTGTTGCGTTTGGAGCGCCGCGTCAGCAGTGACCTGCAGGAATCCAAAAGCGACGAAACTGCCACTCTTAACGCCTGATCGTTGAACAGCGATCGAATGCAATTTTGAACGCCGGAACGAAGCAGCCGTCCCGATTGATGGCGTTTTTTGTGGTCCTGGTAGATAGGTCGACTCAACATGCAAAAAACTCCAGCGGCTCAAATACTCTGAGCAATGTCAGTTGCGGCAACGACGACGAATCTGCGTCCGCGTCTGTTTCAGGCTAAGAATCACGTCAAACCCGGCCTGTACAGGACAGTGCGAGAGTTAGCAGCAAACCCTCCAGAGAAACTGAGAGTTTTTACGCCCGTCGCCCAGAAATGCCGTTTTCTCCTGTGTTTTTGTCACCCGGGTGGTGACAAGTCGAAGTAGGCCGGCATCCAGGAGCCACAGCGACGCAGCTCCGGCAATGTGATCCCGATCAGCTTCGATAAACCGTTCGGTGCCGGAACAGCGCTTCGCTCGGTCGCGGCCTACGTAGCAGCAGGAGGGTGTTGGGGTTCAAGTGTCGGTTACGCGTTGGTGAAGTTACGCGCGTGGTGACTTGCTTGCGCTGCGTGCTTGTATTTGTGCTGCAGATCTCAACCACATGCCTCCTGTTGCCGCGCAACACTGGTTGCAAGCAACCGTGCTACCCAACGGCCTACCCGCTACTGCCGACTGACTTCGCTTTTCCCGATCAACTGTTCCGCTTCCGTCCGCAGCAATTGCAGCGTCAGCCTGCGATTCCAGATTGGGGATTCTGATAATTCCTGCTCGGCATAGTGGTTGGCGGTTTGCAGTTGTTGTGTGGCGGCCTGCTGATGGCCCTGGTGATGTTCCGTCATGGCGAGGAAGTAATGAGCGTAGGCTGGCGATGTGGAATCGGAGTCGGGAGCTGCCAGTCCTTTTTCCAGTTGGGTCCTGGCTTCGGCGTACTTTCCGGCACGCATGAGAATGGCGCCCAATCCATTGAGAAACTGTCGATGATTCGGCTCTCCGTCAGCGCAGTGTCGCGCCAGACTGATGGCCGGGGCGTAGTCCTCGACAGCGTCCGTAGTCAGTGCACACGTCCATGCGGCGAAGTGCATTTCATCCGGGACGTCTGAATTCGCAAAGTCCGTCAGCATCTTCTGACAGGCATCGTCGTAAGCTGCCCGATCATCCGCACTCAGGCTCATCACAGCGAGTTGATAACGGGTGTGGTAATAATCGGGCTTCGCATCAGTCGCTTGTTTCAGGTCCGCAAGTGCCAGCTCAAATTCGTCCAGTTCTAAATACAACACCGAACGACGTCTACAGTAGATATATTGCTGGGGAAATTGTTCGATAGCATTGGACAGACCTGCCATCGCGTCGTCCGATTCCGCCAGGCAATCTGCTCGTTTCGAATGGAGGAGAGCAGCTTCCGGCCATTTGACAGTGAATTCTTCCAGAAGCTTCAGGGCCTCTTGCTGCTGCTGTTCGGTTGTCGCGTCTTTGAAATAATTACCCACGTACCATGCGACGTGTCCTTCGTACTCGGGAAGCTTGCCATATTGCTCGTACAGATTGCGTGCATATCCGATTGCTCGTAGATGAAAATCTCTGCCCTCTTCGAATCGTCCCAAAGCGTTGAGCAGCTTTGCCAAACGGCCACAGTTGTAAGCTTGAAGTCCGCGAGTAACGCGATTGCCGGCGGTTGCATTAGCATCATAACCTTCGATGCCACGCCGATAATTCTTCTCCGCCTCCGGAAAATCTCCATGCCTTTCTGCGTGTTCTGCCAGCCATATATAGGAAGCGGGATGGGGGCTCAGTCCGTGTTCTCCCGGAAGCCGAATCGATTCGGCGATCAACTCCATCGCCCGCGCTGAATCTTCAGGAAGCCGCTCAGCAATCTTTAAGCGAGCCAGCCCGACCGCGGCGACGAATTGGTTGCTGGGTGGCCGCAACAACTGCTGATAGATGGGCAACATGCGTCCTGCGTCTGCGAGTTGCTCAGTCTGAGTTCGACCATCGAGATGTATTCGTCTAAACAGCAATTTGGCTAAACTCTTCCGATAACTTCGATTGTTGGGATGCGTTTTCAGTCGTTCTTCAAGCAATGCGATGCCCTGGTTGATCGCTGTTTCGGCTTCTTCGCTCCGACCTGTCAGATCCAGAATATTCGACATACGTCCATAGGCGAGTGCCTGCTGTTGCCGTGCGTACGGATCGTCGTTGTGTTCGCGGACGATTTCTTCGTACAGCGAAAGCGCCTGTTGCAGCATTGCGTCGCGACTGTCTTCAACGCCAGGGATCTGCGCGAATTCGGCCGAAGACAATTGCTCCACGACCACGCCAAGAGAATTGAGCGCACGATCAGAATCCCGGCGCGACTGCGCGAGTCGCTGGTCTGCCTGAATTGCGTAAGAAACACTGACACCGGTGGCGATCAGCAGGGTGATCACGAGCAACACGCCAGTCGTGAGCAGCCCCTTGTTTCGGCGAACCAGCTTTCGTAGCCGATACCCGACCGACGGTGGGCAGGCCAGGACCACATTGCCATCCAGATGACGCTGCACGTCGGCCGCCAGATCACCGACCGAGTCATACCTGCGCAAGCGATCCTTTTCCAGCGCCTTCATGACAACCCAGTCCAGCTCCCGCCGCATCGACAGCGATAGCTGGCGGGAACCGATCCTGCGATGCTCAGTGATTGTTGAAACCAGGTTGTTGTTCAGTGTGCTGATTCTGCGACTGGGACGCAGCGGGTTGTCCTGGCAAATCATGCGACGCATTTCGTCCGGACTGCTACTGCTGAGCGTTTCTTTGTCGAATGGAGTCACGCCCGCCAGTAGCTTGTACAGCACGACACCCAGGGAATAGACGTCGCTGCGTGTGTCGACGTTAAGCCCGCTGCCCTCAATCTGTTCGGGGCTCATGTAAGCGGGCGTCCCGATTATTTCGGAGGCATGGGTAAACAGCGTTTTTTCCGTCAGATCGTGATCCAAAGCTTTAGCGATTCCGAAGTCGATGATTTTGACTGCGGGCATACCGTCATTCCGTGTCACCAGAATATTCGACGGTTTCAGATCACGGTGAATGATTCCCTTCTGATGAGCATGCTGAACTGCCTGACACACATCGACCAGCAGCTTTAAACGATCGTCGACAGGCAGCCGGGAATCGTCGCAGTATTTGTCGATGCGCGTTCCCGGCACGAACTCCATCACGAAGAATGGTCGCCCTTCGTCGGTCATGCCGGCATCAAGAATCCCAGCGATGCCGGAGTGATTCATTACGGCCAGGGCCTGACGCTCAGCTTCGAAGCGAGCGATGACCTGCCTGGAATCCATGCCTGGTTTGATGACCTTGAGTGCCACTTTACGACGTACCGGCTCAGATTGTTGAGCCAGGTAGACGACGCCCATCCCGCCTTCGCCGATTTCTTTACGAATCCGGTACGGTCCGATTTGTTCAGGTGCTTCGTGGACCGGGGGCGCCTCAAGCGGACGATGCAACTCACTAGCCGGCGATTCCAGAAACGGGCTGTCGGGCTCAAACCTTTGCAACAAAGCGGCCACGCGATTGCGTTGTTCGATGTCGTGCCCGCAGGCGTTTCGCAGATGCGCACGCCGATCGTCTGGTGAATCGATCACGCGGACCGCATTAAAAATGGCTTTGTCATCCAGTTTGCCGGTTGGCTGCATCTTGATCGATCTCTGGAACTGTTGATGGTTGTCCTGACTACAGTGCGAGAATTACCGCCAAACCCACCAACGAAATCCTGTTTTATTTGCTCTTCCTGACAGATTAGAGATCGGTCTGCGCCGTCTCATCCAGTCGGACCTGCAGCCAGCATTTGGCATAAGCCCAGTCGTTGTCAGCGGTTGAGACCGAGATGTTCAGGGCCCTGGCCGCTTCGTCCCGTGTGAGTCCGGTGAAGAAACGAAGCTTCACAAGTTTTGCAGCCCGAGGATCTTCGACCTCCAGCAGACTGAGGGCATCGTTCAGGTCCAAAAGGTTCCAGTCGACATCTCCGGCCTGGACGTTTACCTGGGACAGTCCGACGCGCTGTCGCTCACCGCCTGCTTTGGGGCCTGCCTTTCGCCGAGCCTGCTCGATCAGAATCCGGCGAATCGCCTCGGCTGCGGCCGCAAAGAAGTGCCCCCGCGAGTTCCAATTCCCGACGTCGTTTGTTCCGATGAGTCGGACGTAGGCTTCATGGACCAGAGCCGTCGGCTGCAGCGTCTGCCCCGGCTTTTCCTTTGTGAGCCGCGCGGCCGCCAAGCTTCGCAATTCTTCATAGACCAGTGGCAATAACTGCTCGGCAGCCGCGTCATCGCCCTGTTCAACCTTTGAAAGAATCTGCGTAACGTCGTTCATCAACACCGATGTACTTAGCGAAATCAAGTCAGTTCGACAGAGAGGAATCGTATCGCAACCCGAAACTACGACCCGTGACCGGCGTGCAGAAAACTTCGTGTTGCGACAACCAGCTCGCCTGGTCTGAAGGACGAGCGTCGTTAGAATACTGTCTCTGTCAACGGCATGCGCTGCTCACAGGCTAAGTTATCGTTCGAAGCAGTATTGTTCGGGAGGCCCACACGAATGCAATCGATTTCGTACATCGCTCAGCGACTTCACCAGCTTTTTTTCTGTGGGGTGCACTTTAGGGGGCGAATGGTCTCTGGCGTCCAGCGCCGCATCGTTTCACTATTGGTCTTAGTCGCGATGGCCGGCACGGCATGTGCGGCAGAACGACCCAACATTCTGTTCATTATTGCGGACGATGCATCACGCGACAGCATGGGCGTGTACGGCAGTACGTACGTCAAGACGCCCAACTTTGATCGCATCGCCAACGAAGGAGTGATGTTTACTCAGGCGTATAACTGCAATCCCAAGTGTGCACCCGCCCGAGCCTGTCTGTTGACCGGGCGATATTCGTGGCAGCTGGAAGAGGCTTGTAATCACAATCCGTTCCTATCGGATAAATGGGTCTTCTATCCGTACCTGCTGGAAGACAGCGGTTACTTCATGGGCTTCACCGGCAAAGGCTGGGGCCCGGGCATTCACAAAGGAACAGACGCCGGAAAATCCGGATTTAAAAAGGACAACCCGGCCGGGCATGCGTACAACAACAGGACTGCCAGGCCGCCGTTCAAGGGAATCAGTAATGTCGACTATGCAGCCAACTTCGAAGTGTTTCTGGATGCCGCGCCGGAAGACAAACCGTTTTGTTTCTGGTTTGGCACGAAGGAACCACATCGTGGCTATGGCAAGGACAACTGGAAGCTGGATGGGCGTGATCTGAGCGACGTGACCGTGCCGAAATACTACCCGGATAACGAAGTGATTCGAGGGGATCTGGCGGACTATGCGATTGAAGTGGAATGGTATGACACCCACATTGGGCGCGCACTGAAGCATCTGGAAGACAGCGGTCGGCTGGACAACACTCTGATCATCGCCACGTCGGATCATGGCATGCCGTTTCCTCGCGTGAAGGGGCAGATTTACGACGATGGATTTCATGTGCCTCTGGTGGTTCGCTGGGGAAATCGTATCAAGCCCGGTCGTGTGGTGACGGATTTCATAACCTTTCCCGATCTGGCTCCGACCGTGATGGAGCTGGCGGAGCTGCCGCTTCATGATCAGATGACCGGCAGCAGTTTTGTTGAACAGTTGTTGGCAGAAGAATCCGGGCGGATTGATGCCACACGAAACCACACTCTGCTGGGCAAGGAACGACATGATATCGGACGAACGGACGGCGACCTGCTGTCGGTCGCCTATCCGGCTCGGGCGATCCGCAACGATGAGTTTCTGTACGTGCGAAATTTTGAACCACAGCGTTGGCCAATCGGCAATCCGGAATATGGCTACATGAACTGCGACGGGTCACCGACGAAAACGTTTCTGACGGAACTGTCCCGGAGCGATCCCAACTACCATTTCTTTGAACTCGCTTTTGGCAAACGGTCGGCTGAAGAACTGTACGACATGACGTCTGACCCGGACTGCGTTGCTAACCTCGCTGCCGATCCGAAGTACACCGACACAAAGGCGCGTCTTTGGACGCAGTTGACGGAAGAACTGACCGCTCAGGGCGATCCCCGCATTCTTGGCCATGGACAGATTTTCGACTTCTATCCCAACTGTCGCATCGATCGTCAACAGAATTTGTACCGAAAGCCGGAATATGATCCTGTGCAGTTGTTCGAAGACAAGTTTGGGAGTGAGTGAACAGTTGGCGGTCGGGCGTCGTATAGGTGGCCAGCCTGTAAACCCCATTGGGTAGTACGCGGTAGCACGCTTGCTCGCAACCAGTGTTGCGCAGCAACAGGAGGCTCATGCAGGATGACTGGGCGTTCCCGCGCAACCTCATGTGCCTGCGGCACGCCGTTTGCCAGCAAGCGGCACCACCCGGCGAGGTGCGCATGTCTGGTTGAGATCAAAGGCCCCTCTCCGGGCCTGATAGCCCGACTTTCCTGTAAGCGCTACTTTCCTGTAAGTGCTACTTTCCTGTAAGCGCGAAAGTAAACACGTGCACCGAACTGCTGCCAGACGCTTCGATCGTTGTCTTTGAATTCCGGACTTCGGTCACCCGTTCTGCGTGCCGGGTTTCCTGCCGAAGATTGATTTCAGTGCGGTCACCTTGCTGATGACGTGTCGGTCGCCTTCTGTGCTGCCGGTTCCTGTGAGCGTGATGCCGGTGCCGCAATGGTACGCCAGATTGAAGTTGTGGAAGTCGCGGAAGTCGACTTCCACCCGCACCGGTGGCTGCCCCTGCACGTCGACGAAGAAGACTTTCGCTTCGTCCAGATTGTCCGACATGCGAATTCGCCCCTGGACTGTGATCTGGTCTTCTTCGACTTTGACCCAGCTTTCAAACGCTCGTTCCCTGTACGGCTGGAAGTCCGATCCGTTCAGGCCCGGCAATGGCTCCTGACTGTTGGCAAAGGCTTCGACATCGATGCCGAATTTTTCGAGTAGCGAAATATGGAGTCGGCCGAGCTGTTGGTTTTCTGAGTAGCGAATGTAGCGGCCGGTCTTCAGCAGGCCTTTGCCGCCGGCAAGGATAATCGGAATTCGAGTGGCTGTGTGGTTGTCGCTGTGTCCCATGCCGGATCCATACAGCACGACCGTATTGTCAAGCAACGTGCCGTCGCCTTCTTTGCGGGATTTCAACCGCGAGAGCAGCGAATCGAATTTCTCCATGTGCCACAGACTGATCTTCAGCAGCGATTCCAGATTTGTGCGGCTGAAGTTGCGGAAGAAGTGGGACAGGTAATGATGCTGCTCGGTGATGCCCAGGAAGTCAAAAATTATACGGCTGTTGCTGTTGCCCAGCATGTAAGTGATGCAGCGAGTGGAATCAGTCCACAGTGCGAGTTCGATCATGTCGAGCATGGATTCGACCTGCTGGTCGAGGTTGGTGGCACGGGCAGGGCGGGTGAAGCTGCTGACGTCGATTTTCGGTTCTGCCTGCTGCATGTTCTGCAGGCGTTTCTCTGACTCCCGCACAACGTTCAGGTATTCATCCAGCGTTTTCCGATCCTCGTTTCCGGCCTTGCGAGACAGTGATCGTGCATCTTCCAGCACGCGATCAAGCACGCTGGACATACGCCGACGATGAGCAGGGCTGGACAGCGGGTTACGAAAGAGTCGGTCGAAGATCAGTTGCGGGTCACTCTCGCGGGGAATGGGTGCGCCGTTCTTGTCGTACGAAATATAGCTGCAGCCAATCTGATTCGGGAACAGCCCTTCGGTCGTCAGTTCCAGCGATCGATGCGGTGTGTCCCCCTTGATCCGATCAGCGATCAATTGATCCATCGATGCTGATTTTGTGTTGGCATGATGTCCCGATAGAAAACGTCGCGTCGAATTGGCGTGTGACGAAAATCCGAAGTCGCCCATGTTATCCAGAATCAGCACGTCGTCCTTGTGCTTCTGAAACGGCTTCATCAGGGGCGACATGCGAAAATCGTGTTCTGCTCCGCCACTGATGTTCCACGACGGTGGATGAACGCCGTTTGGCTTGAATAACGTCAGGAACCGCTTCGGCGGCTCAGTCGTCTCCGTTGCCTTCGCACGTGCTTCCATGAGGTTCAGGAAGGGCAACGGCAGCAGGACTCCTGCTCCCTGAAGCAGTGTGCGCCGTTGGATGCTGGTGGGCATAGTTGTTTCCCAAAGCGTTCGTTAGGCAGTTTTCAGAAAGATGTGGTCGTGGGAAAGCGACTTCTGTATGCGAAGAGACGTTCGCCGCGGCCACAAGTCAGCGTAGTATGCATTAGTTGTCTGCGGAGAGTATCGTTTCTCGAAACGGTACGCTGTTGGCGATGGCATGGAACAGGTCTCGCCAGGTACCGTTGTCTTGCTTCATTTGTTCGACGATCGAATTGACCGTCGGACGATCGTGAATCATAAGCTGGCGACAGAGTGCGTACGACATCGTTCTTTCCACAATGTTGCGAATTACGGTTTCGCTTTGACTGGTTGTGAGAATTCGTCTTAGCTCGGCGATGTCTTCGAATGTCTCGCCCGATGGTAACCGGCCACTTGTGTCGATCTCTGAATTTGCGTCCGCAGATTCCTCGTCGCGTTTACGTCGTTTTGGTGCACGGTAGTTCCTGCTGCGCAGATACTGACCGCCGTTATCGAAGTCCTGCAGCGCGAAACCAAGTGGGTCGATCCTGTTGTGACACACGGCGCAACTGGGGTTGCTGCGATGTTGCTCGAATCGTTGGCGAAAGGTCAGATTCTCAGCACCGTTATTCGGTGGGACCTGACCAACGTCTGCCGGTGGTTCAGGAAGTGCCTGACCGAGAATCCGTTCCAGCACCCACGTGCCTCGCTGAATAGGTCCCTTGTTCATCGCCAGCACGCCGGGCATTGTCAGAATTCCGCCTCGCTCAGTTGTGTGTTCGAGATGGATTTTCTGGTTTGGCACGATTTCGACCTCAATGCCTTTCTGCTTGACATATTTCGTCAACTGCCTGGCGTCCGCACCATACATCCTTGACGTATGCGGACTGATGAATGCGGTTTCGGAATCGATCAGTTCCAGCAACGGTCGGTCTTCTGTGAACAGATAGTGCATGAAGTCGATCGGTTGTGACTTCAGTGCGACCATCTGTGGCACGTTATCAGACACATGTTCGATTTCATTCAGGCTCAGCCACTGAGTCGCAAAGTCGTTTGCCAGATTGCGCGCTTTCGGCGACATCAGCATGCGATCAATCTGCGCTGCGTACACGGTCGGTTCCGTCAGCGTTCCGTCGGCTGCCAGAAACAGCAGTTGATCGTCCGGCATGTCGGCCCACAGGAAGTAGGACAGTCGTTCTGCCAGTTCAAACGTGTCGACAGGCTGTCGTTTGCCATGTTGCCCGGAAGTCAGCAATCCGCGATAGATAAACGCGGGCGACATCAGCACTGTCTTCATTTCAAATTTCAGCGCCGCCACCAGTTCTTGTCTGTTCCTGTCCTGTAGCCGTGAGACGATCTGTTCGACATCTGCTGCCGGAACGGTGCGCCGCCATGCACGAAGAAGGAATGTACGCAGCAGTCGTTCTGCCTGTTCGATGGTTATCCTGTTATCGCTGATCGTGCCGGTGAATACGTTGAGTTGCGTTCGGCGCTCCGGCGAGAATAGTTGCTCCAGTGCGGAGTCAATCAGGAACGAATACTGATCCCAGACGACGGTTGTCAGAGGGTTCTGATGAGTGTCGTTCCTGAACCCGCTTCTGCCTGGCGGGTCGGTTGGCAGCAGCTTGATCACCATGGACCGTTCGGCCACGGTTTGTTCGGCCTCAATGATCGCGACCTGCAGGTCGAACCCCAGAACGGATTGCAGCGTGTTGCGGTATTCTGTCACCGATAAACGGCGTGGCCTGAAGACGGCTGGTCGAGCTTCGATATTGTCAACGAAGTCTTCATACCATACGAAGATTCTGTTCCGTTCTTTGTCCTCAGGCTGAGGTTCATCTTCCGGTGGCATTGTCCCGGCGTGGAGATGTCCCACCACTGATTCCCATGTTTCGAAGGCGGCGTCCACATCGTCTTTCGTCTTAACCGCAGAGAAGTCGACGTCGCCGTTTGCATCTTTGCCGCTGTGACACTTGATGCAGTATTCTCTCAGCAGTGGTTTGACGTCGCGATGGAAGTCGGCACACAACACCACGGAGGGGCAGCCGATCACAATGCTGATCGTGAGGGCAATCGAAATGTCACTTGAGAAAAGCATGCAACAGACTTCGTTTGGGGACGCGTGCTCCAATATAGCGTCACAGCACGCGCGTTCCGAGAGCCAGTCTGAAAACACGTCGCCCTACAGCGTATCGCGCTGACTTACGGCGAGAGTTTCTGCCCGCTGATGTCCGTCAGCGTTTATCGAGCGTCCACGTCTGTTGTGGTCGAATCCAGAGCTTCCTTCATTGCTGCCTGAGTGGATTCCAACTCCGCCAGTGTGTCCTGTTCGAGTGTGTCGACGGCCAGTTTGACGCCTTCGCTGGATGGCAGCACATCATCGTTCCTGACGTTCAGGGCCTTTTTCAGCACAACGGCAACAATGGCAGCGCCCACGCTGAAGACGGCTCCCATCTTGGCGGCAGCCTGCAACGATGGATCAACGAACGCCTGCCCGCACACAAACAACGCCACGGTCAGACCAAGTCCTGCTACGGCGCTGGTGACGACCAGATGGCCTCGGTTCATTCCCGCCGGCAGAGGGAACCCGAGCTTTTCGGCAAATACAGAAAAACCTGTGATGCCAATGATCTTACCCACGAGTAAAGCCGCGACGATGATCCAGCTAAGCCCGTTGATCTCTCCGAAGGAAACACCGGCGTTGACAAGTGCAAAGAAAAACAGGCCGAAGTCCACGAGCAGTTTCAGGCTGTGTTCAAAATTCTCCAGCGGACTGTGTGTATGTCCTGGGGAATGATCGTTGTCATCGACATACAACCCAAGGTCCTGTTTTGGTCCGGGCAGGAACGGAACTACAAATACCAGCGCCAGGGCAGGGTGCAGATGAGCGCTGTACAAGCCCCACCAGCAGAGTGCTCCACCGCCGAATATGTACGGCATCCAGTTCATGATTCTGGCTCGTCGAAGTCCGTAAGCCAGGCCCATCCCCGGGACGCACCAGATCAGATTTGACCATACAGTCGGGTGAGCCGGATCGGGATATCCAATGGCGATAATTCCCAGGCCGATCGCGTCGTCAGCCACAGCCAGCAGCAGCAGAAAGCTGACAGCAGGGTGGCGTGCCCCAAACAGAAACTTGATCACCAGCCAGGCGAGCGCAATATCAGTAGCTGTAGGAACCCCCCAACCGTTCCTCCACGATACATTTCCGAACACCGCGTTTAGTCCCAGAAACACTCCAATCGGTCCGACAACTCCGCCGATCGTTCCAAATAGCGGATTGATAGCCTTGGAAACCGGATTCAGTGCCCCATTGGGAAGACAGGCTTCCGTGATTTCTTTGGCAGCGATTCCGAAGAACAACGCCATGAAAATGTCGTTGATCAGAAAGTGCAGCGTGAGATAGTGGTCCCAGCCGGAATGATGCTCTGCACCGGCGGCATGGTGGCCGAAGATTGTTCCGAGTTGGTGCACGGGTGTGTGCACCAGAGCGTGGTAGCTATCGGGAGCTACGTTGGCCCACAACATCGCACAAACGACCCCAAGGATTAGAGGGATGCTGAATTCCTGAAGTCGTTCGATTGTTTTTTTCATGGGTTCACTCGTGAGTCGATGGTTATTCGGCGATATCGAAGTCAGGTCACCTGGTTTGCTTCGGATATCGCCCTACGCCATCGTTGGGCGAGGATCGTGGTGGTTTAATTCGGTTGTGCAGATTGTGAGGCGGGCAAAAACGGACGTTTACATATTCGATCGGCGACATTCGTCGACTGCTGCAGGTGGAAGTGAGTTGCCCGCTGGCGAGACTCCGCCCTTGGTTTCGAAATTCACTACCAGGTCACCCGACCTTGTGGAATCCGCCTGACTTACATTCGGCAGGATGTTGTGGCGTCCGCAGCGCAGATCGTTCGTATTTGTGTTTGACAACGCATGCATCTGGCTGGTCGTGGTCGCTGCATGAACACGCAGCAGGCAGCGCGACGTAACGCGGGAGCTGATTTCAGCTTCGGTGCCGCGCGGTTGCGTCCGTTGGCCCCATGCATCGTGTGCCACTGAGAATCACACGGCCATTGAGAAAAGAAGCGACGGGGCAGTGGCTGCGACCAAATCTATTGCTGGCAGCGTTAATTCTGTGTGCCAGGTCAGGACACGGACGCTTGGGTGGAATAAGCTGCCCGATCATTATTCCCAGGAATCAGAAAGGGATTTTCATGTCGAACCCGTTTGAAATGCCGCAGTTTTCCGGTGCTCCGGGGGAAGAGAGGAGAATGATTCAGTCGCGACCGCTGGTTGTTTCTTCGATTGCCGGAATTCCATTTTCCTCCGTGCAGAGTCAGGACATTCCCAGGCTGACAGGTGACTGACCTTAATACGCGGTGATTTGCAGGTTGCGGCGTTGATTGTCTGGTCTAAAGTCGCTAAATTGCTCGACTTGGTTGCTGCACGTGCCGATGAAACAGAGCATTTCTCTGCGTTTTGCTGGTGTTTCGGCGCACGCCCTCCGTCATTTCCGACGATGGAATTCGCCGTTTTTCTCCGCAACCAGCCCTGAAAACTAACATTTGTACAGGTACCGTCTCTATAGGCGGTCAGCAAGGTGATTCAGCGATGCCAATGCTCGCAAAAACGTGGATGGCAAAGTCGCAGCAGAAAGAAGATCTGCGCGATTGGTATGTTCTGGACGTAGAAGGCCAGATCGTTGGGCGAATTGCCAGCCAGATTGCTACCGTCCTGATGGGCAAGCACAAAGCGACGTACACGCCTCACGTCGATTGTGGTGGCGCTGTTGTTGTGACGAACGTGGAAAAGGTGGCCTTTACCGGCAACGAAATGCAGCATCCGGACGTGCCGTATTTCTCCACAAAAATGGCCGCAAAAACTTACGACAGCTACAGCGGCTACCCCAGCGGTCGTCGCGTACGCTCGGCGGTTAATGTCTGGCAGACGGCTCCCGACCGAATTCTTCGTGAGGCCGTTCGACGGATGTTGCCCAAGAACAAGCTTGGCCGACAAATGCTGAAGAAGCTGAAACTATTTGTTGGCCCGGAACATACGCACCAGGCCCAGCAGTGTCTGCCGTTTCCCGAGCACCTGTTACCGAAGAAGAACCGAAAGGGCGACTGATCAGCAGCACTGCTGCGCCAGCCGACCGAAATTGCCGTGACTGCGGCATCATATTACATTCACGACCATCACTTTCGTTGACAAACAAACGGTCACCATGAGTACAGACGAAACGCCAAGCGAAGAGGTTCCTGAAGAAGCCGCTGCTCCGGAAGTTGCGGCAGAGACGTCGGAACCGGCAGTTGAAGCAGCGGTGGAAACACCGGAGGTTTCTGTTCCGGAACCCGAGGTGCCCGAAACCGAAGTTCCGTCATCAGATTTGCCGGAACTGAGTCTTGGTGGCGGTACCAGTACGGAAAACTATGTCGATCCGGACTACGTGCCCGTCATGCGAGGCAAGATTGATCGATTTGGCGTGGCGATGGGTACCGGTCGTCGGAAGACTTCGGTTGCTCGAGTCCGCATCAAAGAAGGTTCCGGCAAAGTAACCATCAACGGTAAGTCGTTGGACGAGTACTTTTGCGTCGAACGTGACCGAGGGATGATTCTGGCTCCGCTGAAGCTGGTTGGCAAAGAGGAAAGCGTTGACGTTGTTGTGCGAGTCAACGGAGGCGGTACCACTGGGCAAACGGGTGCGATTGTGCTGGGCATCGGTCGAGCTCTCCAGGGGCTGGTTCCGGAATCACACCACGAACTGTCGGCGTCCGGATTCCTGACACGTGACAGTCGAATGGTCGAACGCAAGAAATACGGTCTTCGCAAAGCTCGCCGAAGCTTCCAGTTCTCAAAACGATAAGTCGGAATCAGACGCCGAATTTCAAATTTGGATCCGAATTCGATCCCTGCCAGGACCACTCTGGCAGGGATTTTTTTTCACCCGGACCATTGCCGTTCCAGTGCTGTTGACCGCACGCCAGGGATCAGACAGCCTGGAGGCGTGAGCCGGCCGAGCCAGCGGAGAAGAAAGCCATGCCGGACGTTTACAGTTCGCTGATTCTTCCCGACGTGCGACAAATGGTTTGGGAGGAGGATCGCCACGGCCTGACGGAATTCTGCAAGGTTTTGCACCCCGTCGTTATTGCCAACATTCTGGAAGAGCTTGATTCTCGCGACGTCTGGGTCGTACTCGATCACGCTGAGCTGCTGCTTCGCGTTGAGATCTTTGAGTACATCGCACTGCCACGGCAGATCGAGATGGTGGCCCAGTTGGACAAGCGTCGGCTGTCCGAACTGCTCGAAGAGATGTCGCCGGACGACCGCGTCGACCTGCTTTCACGGATGCCGCACAATCGTGTCGAAGACCTGTTGCCACTGATCGCTCAGGCGGAACGCAACGACATCCGCAGACTGCTGTCTTACGATGAGGACAGTGCCGGGTCGATCATGACCACCGAGTACGCGTCGCTTCCTGCGAACATCACCGTCAGTGATGCTCTGCAGAAACTCCGCCAGCAGGCGCCGGACAGTGAAACGATTTATTACATCTATATCCTGAACAGCGGACGGCGGCTGGAGGGGCTGATCTCGCTGCGGGAGCTGATTCTTGCCAGGCCCGATTCCATTCTTTCCGACATCATGGAGCGGGATGTGATCCGGATGCGCGTTGATGAGGATCGCGAAGACGTAGCCCAGGAGCTCGCACGCTACAACTTCATCGCCATGCCCATTGTCGACGGTGACGACCGACTGGTGGGCATCGTGACTCACGACGACGCGATCGATGTCGTGCAGGAAGAAGCTACAGAAGACGCCTATCGTCAGGGAGCCGTTGAGCCCCTGCGGGACGATTACGAAGACACACCGTTGCTGACAATTCTGTGGAAGCGCGGAATCTGGCTGCTGGCATTGTCGATTGTGGCCCTGATGACCGCTGCGGTCGCAGGTCATTACGAGCAAACGACAGGAGAGGGTGGAGCCCGCGCCGCCGATGCACCGGCCGGTCTGACGCCGGCATTGATCTTCCTGTTTATTCCATTGGTCATGGCCAGCGGCGGCAATGCGGGTGCTCAATCGGCCACATTGTTCATTCGCATGTTTGCGTTGCAGCCAGCCGACGCCGCCGTACCTGGAACCGGATTTCAGGTGGACCGTCAACTGGTCCTGCGCGAATTCTATGTTGCCGCCGCACTTGGCGCTGTCCTTGCGCTGATGGACTTCCTGTTTGTGTGGCTTTGGTTCGATAAGGGCGTTGATCGTTCGCTGGTTGTCGGGCTGACCGTGTTCCTGATTGTCGTTCTGGGAACAACGGCCGGTACCATGCTGCCGATCCTGTTTCGGCGACTGGGGATGGATCCGGCAATCATGTCAAACCCATTGATCGCAGCCATCGTTGATGTCCTGGGCGTCATCATCTTCTATGAAGTGGCGATGCTGCTGCTGTGACGTTCTTGGCCGAATATCACTTGTTGCAGAGCCCGGATTGCACGGCGATGTGCGCGTGTCTACTGCAGCAATCTACTTATTGTCGTGAACGATACTGGCTTGTGGGGGTAACAAAACTGCTGTTGAAGAGCGATCTTCGCGGCCACAAGTCAGCGTGAAACGCCGCAGCAGCGGGCCCCGTTGTGTTGTTCGTCTTCGACCCTCGTACCCGGTTTCTTCTTTTTCATTCAATTATGCTGGTGGTGGCAGTTCTCTGAACGGGACCTGGCTCCGTTGCTGTCATTCATGATCGCTGGTTTCTGTCGCCCTGACGGTGATATGTCGCGCCGCAGCTTCACTTGTTTCCGGAAAATCGCTGCGGAGATGCACGCCTCGGCTTTCCTGTCGAGCGACGGCCGCAGCGGCCATGACGCGACCAACAAGCATCATGTTCTGTAATTCCCAGCCAACCGGTCCGGCCAGATCACGACGGCAGACATAGTTGGCCCAAAAGTCGAGTTGCTGCCGGGCGGTCTGTAAATCCCGCTCGTTGCGGCTGATCCCCACACTTCGCCACATCAAACTGCGAAGGGAGTTGCGGATATCGTTTACGTCAAGAGATTCGTCACTGTCGTGCGCAATACCAGGCATGGAAACCACGGGTGGGGCAGTGAAGTTATCGCTTTGATCAAGTGCCAGATTGGATGCGTTCTGACCGCAGCGCAGACCGTAGACGACGCCTTCCAGCAGGCTGTTGCTGGCCAGCCGGTTGGCACCATGCAGGCCGGTCGACGTGACTTCACCCGCTGCCCACAGGCCCGGTAGTGAAGTACGGCCTTCGGTGTCCGTTGCAATTCCGCCGATCATGTAGTGAGCGCCGGGCCGGACGGGGATTCTGTCTGTTGTGATGTCCACACCAAAGTCGCTGCACACCCTTCCAATGTGCGGAAAGCGTTTGCGAATTGTTTGTTCGCCGATGGGAGCGAGGTCAAGGTACACGCAGGGATGGGCGGTCTTCGTCATCTGCTGAGTGATCGCCTGACTGACAACGTCGCGCGGTGCCAGTTCCATCGCGTCGTCATAGTCCGCCATGAAACGGTGCCCGGTGGCGTCGACCAGGTGAGCACCTTCGCCGCGGACGGCTTCTGAGATCAGGTGACGCGAACTGCCGGCAATGTACAGCACTGTCGGATGGAACTGCATGAACTCCATGTCGCGCACGTCGCAGCCCGCTCGAAATGCCAGAGCATGACCATCGGCCGTGGCGATTGAAGGATTTGTCGTTTCACGGTACATGGCGCCGGCACCACCGGTGCACAGAATCGTCTGCTTGGCCCACACGAATGTGCGACCGTGATTCGGATTCCACACCAGGGCACCGCAGCAAATGCCATTGCGAGTCAGCAGGTCGATCGTAAATGTCTGCTGCCAGATGTCGATATTGTCAGAATCGAAGGCTCGCTGATGCATGGCTCGCATCACTTCCTTCCCCGTCGCGTCTCCCAGTGCGTGGGCAACTCGAGGGTGACTGTGGCCGCCTTCCAGCGTTAACGCAATCTTACCCTGAACTTCGTCGAACGCCGTACCGTAATGAATGAGTTCCCGGATGCGTTCCGGAGCTTCGCGAACGACAAATTCCACGACGCCCTGATCACACATTCCCTTGCCAGCGGCGACGGTGTCAGCCACATGGCTGGAGAACTCGTCCAGCGGATCCAGAACTCCTGCAATGCCTCCCTGCGCCCACGCGCTGCTGGAATGAGAAATCTGATCTTTCGTGACCACGACCGTCCGCAATGATGGATCGATCTCCAGAGCGGCTCTCGTGCCGGCGATGCCACCCCCAATGACCAGCACGTCGGCGAACGAATGTGGTACTCGCTTGGGGTCAAACGGCACCAGGTAACGACGAAATGTGGGAACTTCAATTCGGTCAGGTTGCATGCCCGGGTCCGACGTGTGACAACGATGTGGCTGGAATTTGGTCCGTCAGTCTAAGAGAATTCGGCACCGATTGAGAGGGACTGGTGAGTGTTGATCATGACGTTGATTGCATTTATTTCCTGTGAGGTGGCCGACTGACAGGTGACTGAAGCTATCGCCGTCAGGCAAATGTCCCACGTCCGTTGGTTGTTTCAAAGATGCGAGCCGTAGCTTAACCTGTCGCAAAGTTATTGAACGACATGTCATGCCCATTGCTCCGATTTGACAGTTGTTCCGAAATGAAACAGACCCACAAATGAATGAGCCGTACTCAACAGTCCTGCTGCGAGCACTTGTCGTGTCATGTGTGTTCTTAAGCGGAATTGCGTCCTTGATGATCATGAATCCGCTCGTGGCTCAGGAGTCCACCACTTTACCGGATTCACCGCGAGTCACACCCATCGTCAGGCTTCTGGCTGCTGGTCCGTTCCGGACTATACCTTTAGGGCGAAGCAATGGCTTATTGAATGGCGAGGTTGTTACTGATCACGATGGCAATCATTCGCCTTTGCTGGCAGGAAAGCTGTTATATCTGCAGAAAGGAAACCATGTCCTGAAGATTGAGCACTTCGAAGGCAACGGCGAACAGGAATTGAAACTGATGATCGACCAAAAACCGGTTTCCGCCGACATGCTCTGGCACCAGCCGTGACGCCGAACACACGACAGCCGGATTTTCGGATCGCAAAATTGCTGGTCGCTGTTGTCGTCTGCGGCGTTATTGCCGCTGCGGCAGGCTCGTGGCACAGCGGCGGTATTGTCCACGATCTGACTCGGCAGGATCTCGGTTCTGCGGAGAAACTGGAGCGGCTACGACAGTTCTTCCTGGCGTACGGGAGCTTCGCACCGGTCGTCTATGTGGCGTTTGTTATTGTCGAAGTCGTCGTCGCACCGATTCCTGGTCTGATGCTGTACGCTCCGGGTGGCATTATCTTTGGTCCTGTCGTTGGCGGTGCACTGTCGTTGCTGGGCAACGTTATTGGTGCGGGCGTTGCCTGTTCCGTTACGCGAATGTTAGGGAGCACATGGCTTAGCCGGTTTTTTGACGAACGACGGCTGGAACAGCTGCAGACAAAGGTCGAAGCTCAGGGGATGTGGCTGATTTTTCTGCTGCGAATCAACCCTCTGACGTCCAGCGACATGATTTCGTATGCGGCTGGATTTACACGCATTCCCATTTGGAAAGTGACGGCAGCCACAGCGTTCGGCATGGCGCCGTTGTGTTTTGCTCAGGCGTGGCTGGCCGATGGACTGCTGACGGCGATACCCGAATTGGTTTATCCGCTGGTTGTTGTGTGCCTTGTGTATCTGGTGTTTGTGATTGTCGTGCTGAGAAAGATGCTGACGGCGGCGGTTTAGAACAGTTCACGAGAATGGGTCGACTGCCATAGGAGGCTGTCCGGTTACCTGAAACAGTGAGCCGCAAGGCGCTAGCCGCGGGTGAAAACACTGCCAACAACCGGCGGCTAGTGCCGTACCGCTCACAAGAACCGACGTATCCGGACAGCCTGCTAGATCGCGTCAATCCAGTGTCGGAAGTCCTGCCAGACTGTTGCAGAAGCGGAATCTGGCTGAATGGCATCAGGCATAACGGTTGACTGTGGCTCCTCGCCCACACGGACATTGTCGAAAAAATGTCGTTCAGGTGAGTCAGGGACAACTGCCGAGATGTTTGGTTGGACCGTGCCGACCGTCGTCGCGGCGTTGTCCCTCTACTGGTTGTCGCACGCGTCTTTGACGTCGTGCGCTCCGAGTGAACGGACTCAGCCGCTGTCTAACGACTCTTTGCGACTGTCTTCATCGCCGCTTTGGCGACTGTCACGCACTCGCGAATATCTGCCAGGGGGTTGTCCTTATTCTCCTCATATTCCAACGACAGTGCTCCGTTCGACGGAAAGCCGGCTGCCTGTAACTCGAAAAAGACGTCTTCCAGGTTCAGGTGTCCTTTGCCCAGAATCACGCCGTGCGACTTGTCTTTCATTTCGGCGAAATCCTTCAGGTGGATTCCATACAGCCGTCCTTTCAGCAACCGAATGACTTCCGGTGCATTTTGTCCTGATCGGATGTAATGGCCCAGATCCGCACAAGCTCCAATGCGATTGTCACGTCCTTCGATGACGCGCAACACATCGATCGCTTTGTTATAGCGATGGCGAGGCCCGTGGTTGTGAATCGCGATTCGGATGTCGAATTCCCTGACCAGATCATCAAGGCTGTCGAAGGAATCCAGATCAGGGTCGGCTGTGATGCTGGCGACGCCAAGCTTTTTGGCGAACTCAAAAATCTCTCGATTCTTCGCCGCATCTTTGGTCAATCTGTTGACGCCATGCGCAGAAATCGAAAGCCCGAGATCGGCAACTTTCTTCTTTGTTGCGGCGATTTCCTCGTCAGACGCATTGGTGGCCAGCATCCCGCCATAGAACTCCACCTGTTCGAAGCCCAGGTCACTGGCATGCTGCAGCGCTTCGTCCCGGCCGTAGCCGCGCAACGAGTAGAGCTGAATTCCAAGCTTCGGGCCGCCCGATTCCACAGCATGGACCGTGCCCGGCAATGTGCCGCACGCAGCTCCGGCAGTGAACAGAGAAGTTGTCTTGAGAAAACTGCGTCGAGTCTGATGAATCATCGGATGCTCCGTGGAAGATCGTGTCTTAGCCTATAAGTCAGAAAACGATTCTACGGAGCGTCCATGGCGGCTACAACCGGCCGACCACCGATGGGGGAAAGCGTTCTGGAATTGAGCACAACCGACCATGAGACGTGGCCGACCGAACACACGGGCGCTCAGTGCACACGGCGTTTCATCGATCAATGGCAGGATTCATCATCACGGAACGACGTGTACCATCAGCAGATACTTATGCGTGCTGACGTGCTAAAAACGCTGTTCTAATTGCACGCGTCTCCACATTCAGGCGGGCATTCGAGACATTTAACGTAGCGGTTCCGGACCTGGGGAGAATCGTGATTGAGTGTCAGCGAGTAAGCTAGTCGGGGAACTATGCGCCCGGGCGTGATCCGGAGGTGGTCAGTAGTTCTACGCTGACCAGCGTTGCGAGGGCGCTGCAGCTGAAAGCCTGAGATCGGCGGGAATTGAAATGGTTCAAAAAAGGTCCTTTGATGGCTCAGCCCTAATACGTTTGAGTTAGTGCGACGATCAGTCACGGTACTGATGAGAGTCGCGGCGTGGTGACGCGAATTCAGACTGGTGACGAGCGACACACGTACTCAGTTGTCGTCTTCGGGAGAACGCATGTTCTCGACGATTTCCGGTTCGATCTTCTCCTGAGCCAGGTGCAATGTGCCAGGAAGCTGGCCATGGGTTTGGTGAGAGTTTTCTTCATTTTAAATAGGGAGCGAGTTCCGGGGCGATCCTCTCGAGTTCCGGCAGAATCAGGTCCGTGATGGCTTGGCCGCCCTTCTCATTAAAATGGGTCTTGTCTCCCTCTTTGAAGTTGTAGGCCATGCTCGCCCTGGGGCCAATCTTGTTGTGATGGAAAATACTGGCCGCATGCAGATCGATAAACGGCAAACTCAGTTCTTTGGCAACAGCTTCCGCGGCATGAGCGTAGTCCGTTAGAGTGGCCTTGTAGTTGTACTTTTCAGATCGGACCAACTTGGAAACGATCTTCCCGTCTTTATCGAAACTACGGCGAGTAACAGAGCTCACAATGATCGGTTTGCCGCCCGCCTTTCTGATTCGTTCCACATACGACTTGAGGTGATCGCCATAGACGGAAGTGTCATACCGTTTCTGATCGTTGTGACCGAATTGAATCAGGACATAGTCGGGCTTGAGCTTCACCAATTCATCGAGCTTCTTCGAAAGGGACTGGAGGGTCGCCCCGCCTTTTGCGTAATTCAGGATCTGGGCCTTTTCATTGAATCGACTCGTAAAGGCAGGCCCCCACCCGGACTGCATGGCCACTGTGGAATCACCTATCAAACCAATTTTTACGTGGTTCCCCTGTCCCTGGCAGACAGACGCCATTATCGCAAACAAAAGCAGCGTGACTGCTTTGAGGTGCTTTTGAATATTCATATTTGTTCTCTGACCGATAACTGACAGGAAATTTGATTTCTAACAACAGTCTTTATACTACGGTGTGCCGGGTGCACCTTTGGGGGTGCGCGGGTCGCCGTTCAGTCCGAAATAGACGATACGGCAGTTATTGCCGAGACTCAGCTGGTTTCGTTTCTCACTGATTCGAACGGTCAAGCTGTGTTCCTTTTCCGGGTCGAGTCCGTCGCGCAGAATATGGATCCGGTTCAGGTGCAGACGCTGGCTGTTCTTTGTATTAAATAAATCCCGTTTCACCCAATCTGAGCCATCGACGCTGTGTTCGATGATACCGGCTTTCGGTCCGGCGATAACCTGGATGGCTACAGCGGAACCTTTGAAGGTGATGTCAAAGCTGTCGCCCGGCTTATGTCCGATCAACTGCGGCCGCTCGTTCCAACCCACTCGCACCTTTCCGCCTTCTGCTGCGGCATCGTAGTCGGTCTGTACTGCAAACCCGTCCAGGTTTGCGGCCGTTTGCGGCGGGAACAGTTTGCCTTCGTCATAGGAGGAGGAATCGAGTTTCTCGGGCATCGCATGAGCAACGACCGGACGGGGCTTTCCCGACCACGCTTCATCGAGCAGCCGCTCGATGCTGTCTGCATAGAGCTGCTGTCCGAAGGGCGATGGGTGCACCCCCTTGATGTCATCCTCCCAGGTGAACTCTCCGCGCTTGATGCGCTCGTAAATCTCCTCGGTGATATCAAGCGTCGGCACCCCATAGTGCTCGGCCACTTTGTCGAAACTCTGAATCACCTCGGGCGTCTTCCCGTTCTCGTAATCTTCGATCTTATCCAGGCAGGCAAAATGCATCATGACGATGTCCATGTCAGGGTTGGCCCGCCGCGCGCGCCGAACAATGCCTTCCATGCCACGAATCGATTCGTCGGCCGTTCGTCCAATGGACGCATCGTTCACCGCTGCTTCTTCGAACAGCAGATTGTTTTTTCCCTTTTGAATGACGTCCCGATCCAGTCGAAACGAACCATACATCGTTCCCGTTGAACCGACTCCGGCAAGTATGAACTTGAACTCTGTCGACGGGAAACGCCGTTTGAGGTTTTCCATTACCTTCTTTCGCCAGGGCATTCCCGTAATCGAGCCACCGACAAAGGCAACCGTGCCTTTCCTGGTCGTCTCGAAGATGTACTGCGAATTCTTCAAGCCGTCGTGCAATTCGAACCAGTTCTGTTGCAAAGGTCCGCTGTAGTTTTGCCAAGCGTAGGAATCAGATTCCGTTTTCTTTGGTGCCGCGCTTGGAGCTGCTTCCTTTTTGGTTTTGCTCTTTTGCTCTTTAAGCTTCTTTGGCTGAGGGGTTTTCGTCTTGGTATTCGTTTTCGATGGTGTGGCCTTCCGCGATGGTGACGGCAGGGATTCGTCCCAGGCCGTGATGGACTTGAGCATGCTGGCTGCCCGTTGGGGGTACTTGGCGATAACGTTCGTTGTTTCATTCGTGTCATTCACCAGGTTATAAAGCTCGTCGCCATCACGCCTGTTCACATGGTATTTCCATTCGCCGTCCAAGGCAGTCGGATACAGCTTCTTCCAGTAGAGGAAACGTTCATGATTCCGATCCTCTCCCAGCCAGATATCGGCGACATCCAATCCCTCGAACTGCTCCTTGTCGTATGGCGTGCCGGTCAGGCGGCACAGCGTCGGCAGGAAGTCCAGGCCGGATAGAATACTGCTGTCATTGACAGTATCGGCAGGAACCTTTCCCGGCCAACGAACTATGAAAGGGATGCGCACCCCGCCTTCGTACATTTCGTGCTTCCCGCCCCGAAGCCCTTTGGGCCACCCCATCATGTTGGCTCGGGTTTTGTCACCGACCTGGTTGGCTTTCAGAGTATTGAGCGTGTTTCTGGCGGGGCCCTGATCACTGGCAAAGACGACGATCGTGTTCTCCGAAAGCCCCAGTTCATCCAGCTTCTTCAGCAGCCGGCCAATCGCCAGGTCCAGGCTCCAGACGTCGGCGAGGTAGTTCTTCATGCAGTCATCCACACTCACTCCCCATTCATCTCTGCATGTATCGAATTTGTTGGCTTTCATGTATGGGCCGAAGAGGGACTCATCGACCTTCAGGTCTTTGAACTTCTCGGCAAACACGGTATCCGACGGGATGCTGAAATGCGAAATGTGGGCCCACACGTTGACATAGAACGCCCCGTCCTTGTGCCGTTCGATGAAGTCAATGGTAGCCTCGAACGTTTTGTCGTCACGCCCTTTAGTGCGGTCCTTCAGGGACTCGAGAACCTTGATCTCATCAATGCCATAGTCAGATGCGGGAGGAATCCTTTCAGATACTTTTCTCCCTCCGGCTCCGGGGCCAATGTGCCACTTTCCGAAATGCCCGGTGGCATAGCCGTTGTTGTTGAGCAGTTCGGTGATCGTCGTGTGATCGCCAAAACCGTAGTCGCCGACCCGGCGTTCGAAGGTGCGCGGATGTCGGCTGGTCATGAAGCCGACCCGGCTCGGCTGACAGGTCACTCCCGTGGCGTAGAACCGGGTGAACCGCATACCGCTTTTGGCGAGGCGGTCGATATTGGGCGTTTTCGCATAGGGATGGCCGTAGCAGCCGAGGTCGCCAAAGCCAAGGTCATCAGCGAGGATGAAAACGACGTTCGGTTTTTCCTGAGCGTCAGCGAAGGATGCCGACACCAGAAGTATCAGTGAGAATAGGCTAAGGATGTCTAATGTCCTTTTCATGTCATTTATCCAATTTGCGAAGTTCCTGACAGACCAGCGGCAACAGCTCGGCAGAGGCCTGCTGATCGCCCTGCTCAATGGCCGACAGGATTCTTGTGACGTCACTCATCGCGGCATTGTAGCTCAGCGACAGAGCGTTTGCATCAAACGAGAAACAGCGTGCCGCAAATCAATGCGCCGAGCTGTCTTGATTTCAAGTCGGGGCGACAGGATTTGAACTGCGTCGAAATACGTTGAATTGTTCGCTCAGCCATTCGGCCAATTATGACCAGTCAGACGCGATGGGCCAGATGCGGTCCGATTCCGACAAAAACGTATGGACCAGATGACACGGATTTCGTGCTTCATCAAACGTATGGGAATCCAGGAACCGTAGTATCGATCAAGAAAGGGTGGTTTGATGGGACGGCGGCCAACGTTTGACACAACCGAGCGGGAGCGGTGCCGAGCAACGCTGGTAACGATCTCAGGAGGCTAGTTTTCGTGATGGGCCTGAGCATTCGACGTCCGTGTTCGTCGGTCCGCAATGATGGTCAATGAAATGAGGCCAGCACCGAAGACGACTGCGCAGGCAATGCAGGCTGTCCAATGAAGTGGTGCGTGGGATGGTTCGTGGGTGTGTGTCGCCAGCCCGAAGAAGCGAAAGCCGAACGAATCGAGGCTATGCCGAATCAGGCCAAGGACGCCAGCAACAATCGCGGACCAAGAGAAAAACAAGCAACCTCGATGTCGACTATCGAGAATTGTCAGCGAAATGAGACCAACACCAAAGATCACTGCGGCGGAAATAAAGGCTGCTAGGTCAACTACACTCGGTGCGGGAAAGACACCCGAGACCCCCATGCCGCTGGGAATCAGCCCAATGGTCCCAGCAACAATTGCGAACCAACAAAGAACCAAGCAAGCGGTTTGCAGTGGGGAGCGCATCTGCATACCTTTCTGGGCTCGGATAATTCCTGAGTCTGCGCAAGGCCACGATTGCTGAGACGCTGGCCCAAAGGCTGTGCCGTCAGGGTAGAGCCGTGAAACGTGTGGAGTCAAGTAGCCGCTCGATCGGTAGCAGGAAGAATCCGCGAAATCGTTGGGACACTGACTCGAATTCTAGGGCAGACTCGCTGCCAGGGAGGATCTGAGCCCATTCCGAGAAAGAAAAGGTATGGGGGTTTCGGAACGCTGATTTCGTTTCAAATTGAGGGTCGTTTTTCGGGGCAAGTCATGTACGCACGAGTAGACGTGACGGCCACACAACACGTGAGGGTTAGTCCAAGCATCACTACTCCATAACCCACACAACCGGACCCTGCCCATGGGCAGGATAGCCAACTCTTCTTTTACCCTTCCGACCGAGTTAGACTAGAGGCATTCTTCAGCCCCCCCAGCGCCACGTCTTCAAGCCAATGCGCACCACGTTTTCAGGCCGTTGTACACAGGGTCCGCTTTGGACATGAGAATTGCCACAATCGAGCATTACCGCTCCGTCCAGGTCAGTTTCAAGTTCAGTTCCGGTCGGTTTTTCACGGCCCAAAGATCGAGTAGTTGCATGACGAGGTTGTCGGCTCGGGTGAGGGCTTCGTACCAAACCATGTTGGGACGCGACCCCACGCGTGGTAGCGGAGCGTCGCCATCGAAGAAGAGATCGACCGCGATCTCGGCGAAGTGGTCTGCCCGATCGAGGTAGATCGATTCATTGGTGGCCCGGTACGCGGCCAGTTGCAGCGCGATCGTTGACGCCAGCGCTGCGGGATAGATGACAGGTGTGACCTTGTTTCCCTGTTCGTCCACGTAGGGCTCGATTCGTGGGTCGGTGTCGAGATACACATCGGCAGCGGCGATAACCAGTTCGCGATACCTGGGATCTTGAATCTGTTGGTAGCGTAGCCATGTCACCATGGCGATTGATGCATTCGTGGGCGCGCCGTATCCGGTGGCCCAGGTTGCCGCGTGGGTTTGCCAGCGGAGCCCCTTGTAGCCGCCGGCCTCGTCCGCGCGAACGTCGCCCGGTTCAAGCGTTGACGAATAAGCGGCGGTAACGAATCCTTGCTCGCCGGGTTCATGGGAGATTTTGTGAAACGTTTCGTCGATCCGTCGCGCGCACTGTCTCATCTTTTCGCCCAGCGTTGCGGGGACTTTCGGGGCGGAATCCCAAAGGTCGATTGCTAGCGACAAGTTACTTTGCGGCCACACGAGTTCCGGCTTGCTTGTTTGCGAGGGGATCGCGCCGGACTTCGGATTTCGTCGCGATTCAAATCCGTCGACCAGTGCCTCGATTGCTTCGAGCATGATCGGGTTCTTCGATCGCTCGTAATCACTTGCCCAGATCGCGATGAAAAACCCGCCGTGGCGAGGAAATTCATAACCGGTGCGACTACTCTTCTTGTTCAGGTCCCAGATTTCCATCGCGTGGCGCGAGAACAGCCCCTTTTTGTGATCGCCAATCTGGTGCTCCCAAAGTCCGGTGGCGAAGCAACCGAACGCCTCGGGAGCCAGTTGCGATGTGCGATCGCTCAGAACCCAGGGACGAAAGAACTCATGCGGACCTTCGGGCTTGCTGGGGCTTTCACTTCGGAAGTTCCAGCCTTGATGTTCACCCCAGGCGAAGAGCCCCTTGGGACTCTGGCAGTTTTCACAGAACCATTTCAAGGCGACGTCGGCTTCGGCGGCATACTTTGGTTCACTGGTGATCTCGCTCAAGGCGTACAGCACCTGGTAGAAGTTCAGATCGAGCATCGGATTGGCACCGTCGAACACGCGGTCGCCGTTACGCAGCCCGCTCAGCGAAGGGGGCATCTTCTCAAACACCTGGCCGGTTGCTGGATTCAGCGCGGCAGCGAACAGCGGCGAATGCTCGGAGCCGTACGTGTCGCGACCATGCTCGATCATATAGTCGGCATTTCGTCGGACGAGCGCGAGATACCGGTCCGATGCCTTGGCCGCTCGGCCAGCGTTCATGGCGATCATCAACGTCGCTATCACGATGATGGATAGAACGATGCCGCTTGTCCGATTCTTGCTCATCTTCGGTACCTCGATACTCGGTGGATCGTAAGGTGCCCCCCGAAAGGCGAGGCCGAAGCCAGGCTCGGCTGCCACCAGATCGAGTCCCGAAAGACCATCCTTTGATGGGCACTCAATTCGCTGATTCTAGCCGATCTTCCCATCCCATGCGAATTCCGATCAAACGGTCGTTTGATGGGACAGCGGCCCCCGGCTTCTTAAGGAGCGGGCCTGAGAAGACCGATTGATCCCGGACGGGAAGCCCACCGATGCTCCTGCCCGGTCCCTACTACAGATCGTCATCGAAAACGATTCCCACCGGAGTCCGCCGGCGACGGGCTTTCGCACATGCTGCTGCCGTTTTGACTGATAGGCCATCATGTTTCAGCGCACGAACAGAAGTGATACTGGTCTACGGATCGGGAGTGTAGTGGAATACCGCGGCTCGGTTGACGCCGTCAGCCCGAGCTACGATCCCGACATTGCTGAGTTCCGAGCCGCTCCGCTTCATCTTGGCGGCTGGGGCATCCCAGTCAGTAACGGTGTATCGCTTTTTTGGATCGAGGCCGTGCAACGTCAGCCTATGACTGCCGAGTGGTGTATCTTCACTGCAGAACGCCTGCACGATGCCTTCGCCTTGGGCAGGATCGTGAAACTGAAAGGCGAGCCATTTTGCAGGATCATCACTCCACTCGGTCAGCGGATAGAAGTCCGCTGTGAAGAGCGGCCGCACCTTTAGGTAGCGATTCAGATGCTCGCGGAGAGCGGCCACAACTTCTGGGTCATGGAAGTTCATCGCAAAGGAGGCACATGCGCCCATGCCGCTGCGCAGAGCCACGTCGTCGGAGGTACGTGCTCCGAGCCCGTGCAACGGCAGCCAGAGGGAGAGGCCGTGGGTCATCGCTTGCACGTTTCGAGGGAACGACCCCGCATCCCAGCAACTGTCGCTGCGCCACAACACGACGGATCGGCGCATCATCTCGAAATCGAGGCGACGGCCGCCACTCGCGCAGTTGTCGAGGACGAGCCCGGGATGGCGCCTCGCAAGTTCATCGAGCAATTCGTAAAGCCCGTTGACATGACGCACTTCGCGCAGGCCAACTTCATCGGCCGGTTCATCGGTATGCCAGAAGAACGCCGGGTATTGGTTGAAGTCCTGACGATACACAGCGACGTCCGCCTCGCGAATGTGGCGGGAAATGCTGTCCAGGGCCCACCGGCGAGCCTCGGCGTTGCCAAGATCGAGCAAACGGAACCCGTCTTTCTCCATGTAGCGCAATTCGTTTGGCGTACCACTCGGCGCGAGAAGCCAGGCCGGTCGCTGGCGGTCCAGCCAGGTATCGGGCATGGCGCGCTCGGGCTCGAACCACACAAGGAATCGCATGCCGGCCCCGTTCACAGCAGCCCCCACTTGTCTCAAGCCGTGCGGGAAGCGATCTGGATCGGAATGGGGATTTCCTTGCCCACGAGGAAAGCCGCCTTGATTCCATCCGGCATCCAGCCAAAACGTGTCCAGCGGCAGCTTCAGCGCCGCGATGTGAGCGGCCAGCTCGGTGAGTTTCTTTTCCGTAGTGGCGTTGAAGGCGAACATGCCGTGGACGCTCGCGGCGACCGGCATCAAGTCCATGGGCTTACGACTCTTCGGCGAGAATTGCTCCAGCATCAGGCGACGGAACAGGTTTTGCCCACTGAGCCACGGGCCGCGATAGCTCATCACCAGCACCGACGGCAACCGCACCGCTTCCCCCGAGCGCAGTTTGAAGCGAGAGCGTTTCAAACCGGCCGTGACGCGCACTTTGCCGTTCGCAAGGCGTTCAAAGGATGCCTTCCAGTCGCCCGGCCATCCGACGGCAACGATCAGCCCTCCGTCCTCGCTCGCGACGTTGAAGTAGGGCATCGCGCCGTCCGACGAACGCCCACCGAAGGACTCCAGCGTTAAGGGCTGCGCTTCGCCGAGTAAGTCCACGCGCGGCTGAAAGTCCGTGACCTCCGAGTGGCTGCCCTTGCTCCAATGCAGGGTCAGCGGTGTGTCAGAAGGAAAGTGCACTACGAAGTCCCCCGACATCAGGTCCTCGTAGAGCGGCGATTCTCCACCAGCTGGGACCTGAAGACACACCTGCCATTCAATGGCGTTGTGCCTGGGATATTCGTGCTTCACGAATCGCAGACCGGAATGTGTTGCAGGACACGGCATCTGACTCTGCCTGCTGACGCGGAAGTCAGGAGACAACACCAGTTCGCCCGGGTTATCGGCAGCCTGCAGCGCGGCCAGTTGAGCCGGCAGCAGGGCAAGGAGAGTGAGTAAAGTACGCATGGTTGCTCTTGCCATTGGGGAATCGTCTGTGTTCATTTGCCGGGACGCCCGGCGGCTCCAGCCTAACCGATTACGTTCGCCGTTCCAAAGTCGAATCGACGAAGCCCCGTAGAGGTAGACGACCGGTGAGCAAGAAAGGGTCGTCTTTTGAACGAGCGATCAAACGTATGAGTTTCCGGGAAGTGCTAGCCACAAATCAATGCGGCGAGCTGTGCTGATTGTGAGTCCTGGCAACCCGACGCGTGAACGAGGGCTGTCGGGGTTAACTGGGCTCGGCCCCAGACTTACGTGTCGCATCACCTCGTCCGGAACGCTTTGCTCTGAACGAGGGTGTGAATGAACTCGCTGATGGCAAACTGTTTGCTCTTCGCTGAGCTGACAATTTCGCTTGCCAGGTTCTCATCATTTCAGTCACTGGGGGGAGCCGAGTTCTCGATCAGCGAAGGGACATCGAACCGAATTCAATCACTCGCCGCAGGGCGATCTGCGGTTGTAAACGCAGAGGGTGACGTAGTCAGAATTGAAGGCAAGGCACTCGATCCCAGACACCAGGACACCTCTGGACTGCTGGCACACTGGAATCTGGATGACATCGGCGGTGATGGCCATGTCGCCGATGCTTCGGGAAACGGGTTGCACGGAACCCTCAATCGAAATACTCAAGACAGTTCGATGGAAGGCAAAGTCGGGCGTGCGTTGGATCTGGGGAATCGCGGGTTTGTCGATTTGAGCCAGCACATTCCCGTACTGACCGACACAACCGCCTATACGTTGACGGCCTGGGTTTGCGACGCGAACGACATCGTGTTTTCCGTGTCAGATGGAACACCCCGCGATCGCGTGCAGTTCGAACTGCAAGGCAACTGGCTTTACTACGGCTGGCAGAAGGGCGACCGGTTCGACCACATCCGCGCACGCGTGTCGGACTGGGAACGTGGTCGCTGGTATCATATCGCCGTCTCAGTCAGTGGCGGAACGGTGACCATTTATCGTGATGGAAGAGCGCTGATCACACCGCGGTCACACGGGGAAGTCATCACCACGCGCCTACGAGCTCCGATTGACGTTGATCAGCCGACGCACGCCTATCTCGGATTCCTTGTCGCCAATCACGCACAACAGAAACAGTTTCTTGGTGGGAAGATCGACGACGTCCAGTTCTACGGTCGCGCGCTCGACGAGCAGGCCGTCCGATTTCTCTTTGAGCATCCCGGAGAGACCTACTCCAGGAGCCCCGCCAGCAAGTCGAATGACGAGCCCGATTCACAACAGTGACAACGTGAAGGCGCGTGGCGGCGAGTAGGGGCCATGAGAATCGCGCTTCCGTCAGTACTGCTGGGCGTTGGCATTCCTGGCATCGGGATGCGTCGCAGCCACCGAATTGTCGAACATGATCGTCGAGGTGGTGGACGACCAGGGTAACGGCAAGGCACCACCATTCTGCCTTGCCATAACGGATGCCTCATCGCCATAAGGGGCGTTCCATCAGATACTCCAGACGAAGGTCTGCATAATGGTCGTCGAAAACCTCAAGTCGCAACTACTTACTCTTCTCGTCATTGTCTTCAATTGGGCGTTCGCCCACGCCGAGACGAAGTCTCCCAACATTGTGCTGGTCTTTGCAGATGACATGGGGATTGATTCCGTTGGAGCGTTTAACGACAAGCTCGGATTAGAGACTCCCCATCTGGACCGACTGGCTTCCGATGGCATGTCGTTCATGGATGCTCACAGTACTTCGGGCGTCTGTTCGCCGTCGCGGTACGGCCTGCTGACGGGACGTTACCACT
This sequence comes from Fuerstiella sp., assembly GCA_024230215.1. GTDB lineage: Bacteria > Planctomycetota > Planctomycetia > Planctomycetales > Planctomycetaceae > Fuerstiella. The sequence continues at coordinate 39,864 of JAAERP010000438.1, forward strand.
AGCGCAGCCGATTGAAGCGGGGGATTGTTGGCAAGTGGGAGCGGCCCTTGATGCCCCCCGCGATCGTTTCAAGCAGAAAGAGCTGACCGCACACGGCCTGCGTGTGCTGGCCGGCCGGGTCACAACAGGCAGCGACGACTCGTTGCGCCGATCAAATCGCACGCCGCCAACGAACGACTGGCCAGACACCTGGAGAACCATCTCGACGACCTGTTCACGTTCCTCCGCGACCCGGCCGTTGATGCCACCAACTGGCGTGCCGGGCACGCCATCCGCCCGGCGGTCGTCAACCGCAAAGTCTGAGGCGGCAACCGAACCTGGACCGGAGCCGAAGTGCAATTCATCCTGATGACTGTCCTCGTCACCGCCACTCAGCAAGCCATCAACCCGCTCGACTTTCTGAAACTGAACCTGACCGCCACGAAACCAGCCCTCACTTCACTATCAGCCCCGGTAAACAAGTACCTGCTATCTAGCCAATTCGTTAGACAGAACCTGGAAGTTTTCGGAATGTTGTCTGATCTTCTCCTGTTGACGGCTAATACCGTCAGGAGGATCGCTCTGTCGGTGGTTGTAAGGCACGACAGTGGTGAAGATGCAGAAAGCCCCTGGTCCTTCGTGAATCCGGTACCAAGAGAAAACGAACATGAACACGTTCAGTCTGACTCAAGCACTGCTGCTTAGCGCCCTGCTGCCTGGCGTCGGGATAAGTTCTGTTAATGCCGAAGATGTGAATTTCTTCAACGGCAAAGACCTGGCCGGCTGGAAGGGCAACGACGGTTATTGGTCGGTGAAAGACGGTGCGATTGTTGGGCATTCCGACAAAGACGTGCCGAAGAACGAATTTATCTGGTCGGATGTTGAAGTCCGGGACTTCTATCTGTCTGTCGAGGTGAAACTGACTCTTGACAATCGCAACGCGGGAATTCAGTTTCGCTCGAAACCCATCAACGAACACGGGCAGGCGGTCGGTTATCAGGCCGACGCGGGCTCGGGTGTGTGGGGCAAGCTGTATCACGAGCATGGTCGTGGGAAACTCGATTGGAATGACAACGCGACAGGCGCAGTGAAGCCCGGCGACTGGAACAAGTATGAGATCCTTGCGATTGGGCATCGCATTTGGACCGCCATCAACGGCAAGCTCTGCGTGGCCGTCGAAGACCCGAAGGGCGAACCGTCTGGGAAAATCGCTTTCCAGATCCACAGCGGACCGCCGCAAACAGTTCGCTATCGCAATCCGACGCTCACACGAAATCCGAAGATTGAGTTGGCTGGTCTAAGTGAAAAAGAACTGATTTCGAAGTTGACCATAATTGCGGAGCCAGCACCCGTTAAGGCTGCTCCTGTCGCAATCGCACCTGCGCCAGTCTCAGCAGTTCGTTGGCCGAAATGGATCGCCGCTGTCGATCCCGGGTCACAGAATGAAGCGTGGTCGAAGCCTGACTTCGACCACATTCAATGGAAGACGATGAAACTGCCGGGCCATTTTGATACCGCAGCGTTGCCCCGCTTCGACGGAGTTGTCTGGTTTCGCAAGACGGTTGAACTCTCCGCCAAGCAGGCCAACGCCGCCGCAACGCTCCATCTCGGTCAGATCGATGATATGGATGTTGCGTGGGTGAATGGCACGCGGGTCGGCGCGTATGAATCTCCCGGCCATCACTACACCGTGCGAAAGTATCCGGTTGATGCCGACGTGCTGAAGCCGGGCAGGAACGTCATTGCCGTGCGAGTCATGGATCTTGGTTCGTCAGGCGGCATCGCCGGGGAGCCAGAGCAACTCTTGCTGCAACTGGGCGACGACAAAATCTCGCTGGCCAATCTCTGGCACTTGGCACCGGGCCCGGATATCGCGGCGCTCAACAGGCAGGCCGATCTGATGGGTCCGAAAAAAGGATGGAGCGCGGAAGTGATTGCCTGGCGCGAAAAGGTGGACGCCAACGACCCGGGCATCAAGGGGAAGTGGTTTGATGCCGCCTTTGATGACGCGACCTGGAAGACCATGACTCTGCCCGGCCATTACGAGCGGAAAGGGATCAAGCAACTTGAGAGTTTTGATGGAACAGTCTGGTTCCGAAGAACGGTGGATGTCCCCGCCGCGAGCGTTGGTAAAGACCTCGTGCTGGGACTTGGACCCATCGATGACATGGACATGACGTTCTTCAACGGCGGACTTGTCGGCGGGATTGAGACGCCTGGTTTCTGGACCGCCGCACGTACATACAAGGTGCCCGGCACATTGGTGAAGGCAGGTCGAAACGTCATTGTGGTGCGGGTGATCGACCACGGTTATTCGGGTGGCTTCAGCGGGCCAGCCAGTCAGATGAAACTGACCGGCAGCGGGACCAGACTTTCTCTTGCCGGGCCATGGCATTTTCAAGCCGGAGTCCACTTGAAAGACATCGGGTTGGGTGAACTTAAGAACCCAACCACGCCTCCGAAGCCGACCGCTCCACTGGTCGCCGAGGCTCCACCACTGCTTCGGCCTTTGATTCTTCCCAGGAGTCCTGTGCCCGCACTTGAGGATGGGTTCGCCATCAATTCAGATCAAACGATCGCCATTGTCGGCAGTACGAATGCCCTGGGGACAATCCGGAACGGGTATCTTGAAACGTTGCTCACTGCCGCGCACTCGCAACACAAAGTTCATCTGCGAAACCTTGCGTGGCAGGCTGACACGGTCTACATGCAGCAACGCCCACGCAATTTCTACGCAGCGAATAAGCCGGACTACGGCGAGATTGACGGTCGCAGCCGTATCAATGCAGACATCGTGTTGTTCTGGATGGGGCAGACCGAGTCGCTCGACGGACCGGATCGTGTCGAGGAGTTCGCGGCAGCGTACTCACAACACCTCGATCAGTTCACCGACTACACGAAACGGCTTGTGCTCGTCACTCCTGTTCCATTCAGCAACCCGTTAAATCTTGAACTGAATATTGATAAGAGGAATGAATCGCTTGCCGTCTACGCAGAAGCCATTCGAGCGATCGGCCGCAAGAGACGCCTGCCGGTCGTGGATCTCTTCACCGCACTTCGATCCGAAGGTTTACCGAAAGAGCATTCGAGCAACGGACTGCATCTTTCTCCCGACGGACACTGGTATGCAGCTCAGGCATTCGCATCGCAACTTGGGTTCACGGATCGAGTTGCCCCTATTCGGATGCATGAAACAGCCGAGACGCTCTTACCGGAAACGGCGGAGAAACTGCGACGGGCAATCGGGCAGAAGAACGATCTCTGGTTCCGCTACTGGCGTCCGACCAACTGGGCGTTTCTGTACGGAAACCGTCAGTCAACAGCCAGCAGTCGCGATCACACCAACCCATCGAAACGTTGGTTCCCCGTAGAACTGCAAATCGCCTTGCCGGGCATCGAAGAGGCGGAGCAACAGATTCAGAACTTGTCCGTAGCGACAACGAATAACGAATCCGCAGCGAGACCGCAGAAAATACACAAGTCGCCCAACGGCAAGGCCTATCCCGAACATTGGGGCGCGCCGCCGCTGCGGCAGACTCGCGATCTGCGTGTACTGCCGGGCGGTTATGGACGTGGCAGCGGCACTCTTGCGAAATGGATCCAGCAGAACCTGGATCGAGACGCAGGCAACGCCAAGCAAGGAAACCAACAATGAGGCCTGGCTTCATTCACTCGCGCCACGTTCACACTGCTCAATCCTGGTTGCCGGCACTACTGGCGCTGTTCTTTATTATCGGCGGTATTGTCCACGGCGAAGAGCCGCAGGTTTCGGCAGACGAGCCGAAAAAGGTTGATTTTGGAAGCGACATCAAGCCGCTTTTGTCAGACGCAGCTGAACACCACACCAACACAGCCAACCGCTGAACCGAATTGAAATGAGTAAACAATGAGCTCCCATGCCTGCAATATTTCTGCTCTGCTGCTATTTCTGTTTTCCGCCTCGGTTTTTACTGGAGGTGCCAACGCACAGGATGCTCGCAAGGTGCACGCGGCCCGGTCTGTCTCCAGCCCAGAGGCTGACAACTCGGTCGAGACCGAGTTGAAATCGTTTACCCTGCTTGATGGTTACGAAGCGAGTCTGTTCGCCGATGAAACGGACGGTGTGGCCAATCCCGTCTGCATGACGTGGGATCCCGCTGGAAGACTCTGGGTGCTGGTGACAGCGGCCTACCCGCAGTTGAAGCCAGTGGACGTGCCGAACGACAAACTTCTGATTCTGACCGACACCAACGGCGACGGTCGCGCTGACAAAACCACCGTCTTCGCCGAAGGACTGAACATGCCGACGGGCTTTGCGTTGGGACACGGCGGCGCGTATGTCGGTCAGGGAAACGACCTGCTTCATCTACGGGACACTGATGGGGACGAAAAGGCCGACACGCGCCGCGTGCTGCTTACCGGATTCGGCACCGGTGACACCCATCAGAACATCAACTCGTTGACCTGGAGTCCGGGGGGCGAACTGCTGTTTTGTCAGGGGCTGCATTCGTTCTCACGAGTCGAAACACCCTGGGGCATCAGCCGGCTGGATGAACACGGATCGTGGCGTTTGAGGCCAAAGCGGCTTCAGCTGCATGGTTTTCGACGAACCAGCGGCGGCGGAAATCCGTGGGGCATCGCGTTTGGCAATTGGGGTGAACCATTTGTGAAAAGTAACGGGACGACCATTGGGGAACTGCTGCCGACCATGGTCAGTTCCGACCGAATTTCCAGTTACTGGGGCGGTAATATGGCGATCGGCGGGACGCGGATTAAATCGATGATCATCGAATTTGCCGAGTCGCCGCATCTGCCTGACGACATTCAGGGCGAGATGTTGATCGCCGGTTACTTTGCTCGCGACGTCAACCGTCTCACCAGGGAAGTTGATAGCTCCGGACATCGACTATCCTTGCAGCCTAATCTGGTAACCTCATCGCACAACGCGTTTCGTCCCGTCGATATCCGTATCGGCCCCGACGGAGCGATCTACATCGCGGACTGGTTCAATCCGATCATCGGTCACTATCAGGCATCGTTCCGGCATCCCGATCGTGACAAGACACACGGTCGCATCTGGCGGGTCACCGCGAAGGGCCGCCCGCTGGCGAAAGCCCCTGATCTGTCGAAGATGAATGCGACCGAGCTGTGCGAACAACTGAAGTCCGACTGGCGCTACGTCCGTTATCAAGCCAAACGACAGCTTGCAGATTTGCCGAAGGACAAAGTCATTCCGGCCGTCACCAACTGGCTGGAAACACTTGATCAAAGCGACCCGAATGTGGAGCATCATCTTTACGAAGCGATCGGCGTCTTTGAGTCGCATGAGGTCATCAACCGGTCTCTGCTGGAAGGTCTGCTCAAAGCAAAGAACTACCGCGCCCGGGCGTACGCCACGCGCGTCGCTGGTCGCTGGCACGACCGTCTTGAGTCGCCGCTGGAATTGCTCAAACAAAGTGCGGCTGACCAAAACGCCCGAGTCCGACTGGAAGCAATTGTCGCCTGTAGCGACATTCATTCGGCTAAGTCAATGGCGGTCGCTGCAAAAGCCGTGGACCGTCCCATGGACCGATTTACCAACTACGCACTTACGCAAACCGTGCACGCACTGGCTCCACAATGGCAGCCTGCATTGAATCAGGGCCAGCTTGAATTTGACAATCCCGCCGGCTTGATTTACGTGCTGCGAGCATACGGCGGAAAAGACGTGGCCGGTCAGGTCCGCCGTCTGATTGAGTCACCAGAGATCTCAGCCGACTGTCGGAGCGAGCTATTGCAGCTACTCGCCCGCGTTGGCACGGCGAGCGACCTTGGCAGTGTCTTTCGTCACGCGTTGCGCGATCCGAGACTATTCACGTCGCTTCCGGCGATTGCTGAAGGACGTCGAGTCTCCCCGGCGGGTGCCGTTGATAGACAGTTGGCGGAACTGCTCACAAGCGATAATAAAGGAGTCCGCGCTTCAGCGGCTCGCTTGGCTGGACTCTGGAAGCAGCGTCAACTTATTCCGCAATTGAAACCCATTGTCGGCGGCGAGTTGGACGAGCAGACTCAAGCCGCCGCGATCCTGTCGCTTGCTGAGCTGGTACCTGATATTGCGGTCAAAGAATTCCAGCCGTTGATCTCAGGTGACGCCTCTCCAACGGTTTACCTTGCTGCACTGGAAGCGACCGCCCGTCAGGATATCAAGACGGCAGCAGTTGCCGGGCACGAACTGCTCGCTGAAATCAAAAACGCCAAATCGTTTGGCCCCGTGCTGAGTATCATCATGAACCGTCGCGGCGGCGCCCAAGCGATGGCAACAGCCCTCAACGACGGCGATCTGTCCGCCGACAACGCAAAACTGATCAGTCGCTGGCTCAGTGCATCCGGTCACGACGACGCAGAGCTGGTCAACGCCCTGAAAGCACGTATTGGTATCAAACAGGGCCAGCCCATCGCATACGACGAAGCACTTGTGCGGTCACTGATTGAGGAAGTCCGTCAATCCGGCGATGCTGCCGCCGGCAAACAGGTCTTTCTGTCGTCGCTCACCAACTGCACGGCGTGCCATCAGGTTCAGAACGTGACTCAACCCACGAACGCGTATCCGAAGGGACCGAACCTGACCGCCGTTGCGGCGGGGCTGCCACTGCAGTTAATCGTCGAAGCGGTCATCTGGCCGAAGCGTCAGATCAAGGAAGGCTACAAGATGTCGACCATTCTGACCGACGATGGCCGAGTCCTCTCAGGCTACTTGACGTCAGAAACTGACGGCACGGTCGGACTGCGTGATCTCGCCACCGGCAAAGTCCGCGAGATCCGCGCTGACACAATCGAAGACCGCGTCAACAAAGGCACCGCCATGCCATCCGGCTTCACCAATTCCCTGACACGCGAGGAGCTTCGTGACCTCATCACATGGCTCGCCAGCCTCAAGGGAAGCAACAAGCGATAATGAAAGAACAATGATGCAACGAAAGTAGTCGACGCTCATCGGCACCAGCGAGACGAGCCGTCCTTTTGGTCACAGCACTCAACCGGATCTAATCCGCTTAACGAATTGCCGGTTAGAATGATTCGGTGCCGCATACGTATACGCATCCGTACTCTTCACGCTCGGCCTTACCGGTGATTCTTGGATGCCCAGTGACCGACTGAATGTGACCTGCAGAGTGTCAACGGTTCGGATTGTGACCGAAGTGTTTTCTCGCCGCAGTGACATGGTTGTCAAAAGCCCCCAACTGAGGTGTCGCTGCAACCTCTCAGGCATCATTTGATCGCTGAGAAGCTCTCAGTTGCCAATTCTGAGCCGAATCGCCTACGTAGGGACGACACCGATTCTGTTTCAACATCTCTACATTGTGAAGGTGTCAGCTCACGCCGGTGCATTGACGTTGTCCTTCCCCAAAAGCCGGCTGGGTCGGCTTCCGCAACGCACCTTTTCGGGGCCTGCTCAGCGTTCACTCACGTTTCGGCCTGCATGTTCGCTCGATCACCCGAGGTGACCTTTACACAGAGTACTTCAACGAATTTGTCACCTCCTTCGCCGCTCTGGTTGCTTCCGGCTGGCACCGGTCATCGCGGTAAGGTTACGCCAGCAGGCAGCTTCGGTCCGTCCACGACGGCTTTGACTTAGCTGCATATCATCAGGACATACCCGCATGCAGGTATCCGGACAAACGTTACACCATGCCCATTCCGCCTGATCCCGGCGGAGCGGCATTAGGATGCTGTTGATTTTTTGCAACACGTGTTTGCAGGGGGGGGTATGGTTTTCCAGAGCTGAACTGTTGGTGGTTCCAGCGAAAGTGTCGCCCTCAGGGGAGGGCATTCAGAGGGGATAGGTCAGTCACTGACTGCACCTGGACGCGATGAGGTTCCGTAATTTAATATTTCGAGTCCGTCTTAGCTGCGCAGAAATTGCTGCGGCGATGAAGCGTGCGCTCCAAGCGGAAGAACGAGGGGGCGATCCAGTTAATCTGGTTGCGCTCGAGAGCCGCGTGCTGATGAGCGCGACTCCGATGGCGCTCGTTGCTGCGTTGGACGCAGACCTGATGCAACAGGATACGGCCGTCGGCGAATCCGAATCAGCAACAAACGGTGACATTGCTGAACAGACCACCCGGGACCATGAATCCCCCACATCACAGCCGTTGGCAACGACGGACGCGGCTCTGATGCTGCTGGATAATCTACTGGTGAATTCGCCTGACGAATTCTCTGCTACAGATTCTGAAGATACTACCCGATCGCTGGCCAACGAAATTGTCTTCCTGGACACGGCCGTCGACGATTACGAGACGCTCATGGCGGGCATCGATCCGGAGGCACAGATCGTGCTGTTGGATTCAAGCCGAGACGGCGTCGAGCAGATTGCCGAGACGCTCGAAGGGCGTACGGGTCTCGACGCGATTCACATCGTCTCGCATAGTACGGACGGGCGAGTCAAGCTCGGCGAAACGTGGCTCGATTTCGACAGTCTCGGCGGATACGCCAGCGAGATTTCCGCGTGGGGGAGTGCTCTCTCTGCAGATGCGGACCTGCTGTTCTATGGCTGTTCTATGGCTGCCAGCTCCGACGGACAGCTTCTGGTCGATTCGCTCAGCACGTTGACCGGCGCCGACGTCGCGGCCAGCACGGACGATACGGGGCATGCCATCTTCGGCGCCGATTGGGACTTGGAATATACGGCGGGCCAAATTGAAACCGAAGTGGCGTTCAGTCAGGACGTACAACAGAACTGGGGCCATCTGCTGAACGTCGCCGTCGATGCCACCTCCACCGGCACGGTTGCAAAGGGAAACAGCAGCGACACCATTTCTCACACGACTTCTGGCAGCGACCGACTGATGCTGGTGGGGATCTCGTTCGGTGAAGACAAGGGCGATAGTGTCAGCTCGGTCACCTACAACGGCACCAGCCTCACACTTGTCGGGGCCAGAGATAACTCAGACACCGCGACAGCGCGAGTTGAAATCTGGAAACTCGTCGCGCCGGTGACCGGCACGCACAATGTTGTGGTCAATATCAGTGGAACCAGTCATGAGGGTGCGACGATCGGCGTGATGACGTTCACCGGCGTCAATCAGACGACGGCCGTAGGAAGCTTTGCCTCGGCACAGGGTGACTCTTCCAGCCCGTCGGCGACGGTGAGTTCCGCTGCTGACGAAATCGTCTTTGGCGTGGCTGCGTTCGACGACAGTAGCAACTGGAACTTCAGCCCCGGCGCCGGACAAACCGAACGTTGGGACCTCTTCACGGACAAGACCAACGGCGCTGGCAGCACGGAAGCGGGCGCAGCTTCCGTCGTCACTTCATGGTCCGTCGGTTCGAGCCACAAGTGGGCTGCTGGCGGCGTTTCGATCAAGAAGGCGAACGCTGCACCCGTGTTGAGCGACACAGCAGTGACCTTGAACGCCGTGTTGGAAGATTCAGGTGCGCCAAGCGGTGTTGTTGGCACGCTGATCTCGGACTTTGCTGATCTGAATCCACCAGCAGGCGGCCAGGACAACGTGACCGATGCGGACACCAGTGCCGTGACTGGCATTGCCGTCACCGCCGCCGACACGACGAACGGCACATGGCATTACTCGACCAACGGCGGCACGAACTGGAACTCGCTGGGTGCTGTCAGCAATGGTTCGGCCCGCCTCCTGGCAGCCGACGCCAGCACGCGAATCTACTTCCAGGCTAACTCCAACTACGACGGAACGATCGCCAGCGCGTTGACTTTCCGAGCATGGGACCAGGCATACGGCACCGCCAACGGCACGACGGGGGTCGATACGTCGACAAACGGTGGAACGACAGCCTACTCCAGCGCGACCGATACGGCATCAATCAACGTCACGGCGGTCAATGACGAGCCTTCGTTCACAAACCTAAACGGCACACCCACGTTTACTGAGGACGGTGCTGCGGTGGTATTGGACGCCGACGTTGTCGTCAGCGACGTCGAACTCGATGCACTGAACAGCAGCAACGGTGATTACGACGGTGCCAGCGTAACTCTGGTTCGCAACGGCGGCGTCTCCACCGACGATGTCTTCTCGTTCTCTGATGGCAACGGCATCACCCTGGAGACTTCCACCTCCCTGAACAAGACCGTGCTGCAAAAGAGTGGTGCGACCATCGCCATCTTCGACACCACCACCATCCCGGGTGAGTTGAAGATCACCTTTACTAATGCCAATGGCCAGACACCGACCTCGGCCGACGTCGATCACATCCTGCAACAGATCATCTACGCCAACAGCTCCGACACCCCCCCGGCATCGACCCAAATCGACTGGGCTTTTGATGACGGCAACACCGGCAGCCAGGGTACAGGCGGCGCATTGCAGGCACTTGGCAGCACCACTGTTACCATTACGGCAGTCAATGATGCACCCAACTTCGACACTGCAAGCTTCACCACCCACACCATTACCACGGGAGCTGATGGGGCTAGCTCGACAGTCGCGATGGATATCGATGGCGATGGCGACCCGGATGTGCTTTCAGCTGATCAAAACATTGATCAGATCGCTTGGTACGAAAATGACGGCAGCGGAAGTTTCATCGCAACTCATGTCGTCAGCACCAATGCTGATGCCGTTATATCGGTAACTGCGGCTGATGTAGATGGTGATGGCGATATGGACATACTCTCGGCATCGTTTAGTGACAACAAAGTCGCTTGGTATGAGAACGATGGAGCCGAGAATTTCACTGAACACACCATTACCACAGGAGCCAATGGCGCTCTAGTGGTAACCACCGCGGATGTGGATGGTGATGGCGATATGGACGTGCTATCGGCATCACAAACAGATGACACGGTCACCTGGTATGAAAACGACGGCAGCCAGAACTTCAGCAAGCATGATATCAGCACAGGGGCGGATAAAGTCAAATCCATAACCACGGCGGATGTGGATGGTGATGGTGATATAGACGTGCTCTCAGCGTCCTATAACGACGACAAGATTGCCTGGTATGAAAACGACGGAAGCGAAGGCTTCACCGAACACGTAATCACCACAGGGGCCAATGGCGCCCAATCAGTGACCACAGCAGATATAGATGGCGATGGTGACTTGGATGTGCTCTCAGCATCGTCACTTGACGACACAGTCGCTTGGTATGAGAACGACGGAAGCCAGGGCTTCACCCAGCACCTTGTCACCGCAGGAGCCGTATACTCCGAGGGTGCCCGCTCGGTGACGACGGCGGATATGGATGGCGATGGCGACTTGGATGTGCTCTTGGCAGCGTATATTGACTTCTCAATTGTCTGGTACGAAAACGATGGCAGCGAAACTTTCACCGAACACCTCGTTACCTCAGGTGCTGATCAAGCAAAATGGATTACAACGGGAGATATGGACGGCGATGGCGACTTAGATATACTCTCAGCGTCGTTTAGTGACGACACGATCGCCTGGTATGAGAACACGGCGGTTACCACCCTCGACGGTGCACCCACCTTTATCGAAGACGGCGCGGCGGTGGTGCTGGATGCCGACGTCGATATCAGCGATATCGAACTTGATGCACTCAATGGCGGCAATGGCAATTATAACGGTGCCAGTGTCACGCTGGCGCGCAATGGCGGCATTTCCACCGACGACGTCTTCTCATTCTCCGATGGCAACGGCATCACGCTGGTCGGCGGCACGGTCCTTCAGAAAGCCGGCGCCACCATCGCCAGCTTCAACATCACCACCACACCTGGCCAACTGGTCATCACCTTCACTAACGCCAACGGGCAGACACCGACCTCCACCGACGTCGACAACATCCTCCGCCAGATCACCTACGCCAACAGCTCTGACGACACACCGGCCACAGCCCAGATCGACTGGAGCTTCGACGATGGAGACGCCGGTGTACCGCTGCAGGCAACCGGCAGTACCACAGTTACCGTCACTGCGGTCAACGACGAACCGACGCTGAGCGCCACGGGCTCCAACCCGACCTTCAACGAAGGCGGCGCGGCGGCCGGACTGTTTAGTGGCGCATCGGTCTCGACCGTGGAAGCCGGTCAGACCATCACCGGCCTCACCTTTACCGTCACCAATACGGGCAACGAGCAGATCACCATCGATGGCACGACCATCACCCTGGACGATCTGGAGTCCGGCAGTACCACCGATTTTAGCTACAGTGTCTCGGTAGCCGGCTCCACGGCGACGGTTACCTTGAGTGGCGGGACCGCCAGCACGGCCAATGTCGAAGCGGACATCAACGGGGCCACCTATCAGAACAACAGCCAGGACCCGACCGACGCCAACCGGGTCGTGACGATCACTCAGATTGTCGACAGCGGCGGCACGGCCAACGGCGGAGACGATACCGGCGCGCCCAGCATCGTCTCGACCGTCAATGTGGATCCGGTCAACGACGAACCGACGCTCGCAGCCAGTGCGGCAAACGACACATTGACCGAGAATACGGATGTGACCTCGGGCGCAGTCTTCAGCACAGTCACGATCGACGCGATTGAAACGGGCGATGATATTGCCTCGGCCCAACTAACGATCGCCGGCGGCATTGAGAACACCGATACCCTGACCATCAACGGCACGGCGATCACCGGGCTCGGCAGTGACAGCAGCGGCGCGATCACCGGCGGCCACAGTTACAGCTACACCCAGGCCACCGGTGTAGTAACGATCACCTTCGCCGGCAGCACTAATGCCGCAGCCGCCGAGTTGGTGCTGGAAAACATCACCTACGGTATCGACGCCTCCGATCAGAACCCATCCACCACAGCCCGCACGGTGACTTTGCATACCGTGACCGACAATGGTGGTGGAGCGGATACCAACACTGACATCAGCGAGACGGCGACGATTAGTGTAACGGCGGTCAACGACGACCCGACCAATGGCGGATCGCTACCGACCGACATCGCGGTCACCCAGGATGTGTCGAGCAATGTTGACTTGTCAGCAATCGACCTCAGCGATGTGGACGCCGGTTCCGGCAGTTTGACGCTGACGCTGACCACGGCCACTGGTGGCAATCTGAATGCGTTGCCGGGAACGGGCATCACCGTTGGCGGCACCAGCACGGTCCGAACCCTGACCGGCAGCCTGACCGATCTGAATAATTACCTGAACACCGCAACCAATATCCTTTACCAGCACGGCACGCCCGGAACCAACGGCGATAACGCCGACACGATCCAGATCAACGTCAATGACAATGGCAATACCGGCACCGGCGGCGGCACGAACATCGACTTCGGGACAACGAACGTCGATATCGGTGCGGTCAACAATGCCCCGGTGAACACGGTCCCCGGCACGCAGACAATCGCCGAAGAAACCACGACCGGGATCAGCGGCATCAGCGTCGCCGACAGCGATGCGGGTGTCGCCAACCTGACGACGCGACTGCAAGTGTCGGCCGGCATCGTGAACGTGACCCTCTCGGGCAGCGCCACGATCTCGGCGGGTGCCAACGGCAGCGGCGACTTGGCGATCCAGGGGTCGACCACCGACATCAACGCTACCCTGGCATCGCTGACCTATACCGGCAATACCGACGTGGTCGGCACGGCCGCCGATACGCTGACCGTAACCACCAACGATCTGGGCAACACTGGCAGTGGCGGTGCCCAGCAGGATATCGATACCGTTCAAATCAATCTCACGGCAGTCAACGATGCCCCCGTTGTCAGCGCCCCAGGCAGTGCCCTTGGTGCGACCGAACAGGTTGGCCTGTCGATCGAGGGGACCGGCTTCAGTGTCAGCGACGTGGACGAAGCGGGCAGCGGCGCAACGGCCACGCTCAGCGTCGGCGAAGGAGCCATCACGGTTGTGATTGGTGACTCGGGCGTGACGATCGATTCGGGCAACGGCAGCGGTACGGTGGTCGTCTCGGGGACGATCGCCCAGATCAACAGCCTACTCGATGACTCCAGCACCGGCACGATCACGTATCTGAACAGCAGCGACACACCCTCGGCCTCGACGACGTTTACCGTGACGGTCAACGACGCCGGCAACACCGGCACCGATCCGGGGCTCACCGGCGATGGAACCTCGGAAGAAGGCACCAACAGCCAGACGATCAATATTACGGCGACCAACGACGACCCGACCAATGGCGGTTCGCTGCCAACCGACATCGCAGTCACCGAAGACGTGTCGAGCAACGTCGATCTCTCAGCCATCGATCTAAGTGATATCGATGCGGCAAGCGGCAATATTACCGTGACGCTGACCACCAGCACCGGCGGGAATCTCTTGGCCGCAGCGGGCACCGGCATCACCATCGGCGGCACCAGCACTGCGCGAACACTGACCGGCAGCCTGACCGACCTGAATAACTATCTCAACACGGCCAGCAACATCACCTACCTGCACGGCACACCGCACACCAACGGAAACGACGCCGATACGATCCAGGTCAACGTTAACGATAACGGCAACACGGGCACCGGCGGCGGGACCAACATCGACTTCGGCACCGTGAACGTCGATATCGGTGCCGTCAACGATCTGCCGACTGCGGCCAATAACACGGTCGCCACGAACGAAGACACCACCTACACCTTCACGGCGGTCGACTTCAACTGCTCAGACCTCGACGGCGACGCGTTGGCGAGCGTCAAGATCACGACACTCGAAACGGTCGGCGCTTTGCAGCTAAGCAGCGTGGACGTGGCCCTGAACCAGGTGATCACCAAAGCCGACATCGACGCGGGCAATCTGCAGTTTGTCCCGGTCGCTGACGCCAACGGGACCAGCTACGACAGTTTTGGATTCAGTGTCAACGATGGCACCGGGGACAGCGTCAGTACGTACACAATGGCTGTCGATGTGGCGGCCGATAATGATGCACCGGTGGCAGCCTCGGACAGTTTCAGCGTTAACAATGTCGACACACTCATTTTCAACCCGTCCGAGATACTGGCAAACGACGTCGATACAGAAGGCGACACGTTGAGCGTGGCCTGGATTTCTGCACCAGCCGACGGCACTCTTTCTCTGACGGCAGACGGGGCATTTGAGTATACTCCTGCGGCAGGATTCTCAGGGATCGACTCGTTTACATACGTGGTCAGCGACGGAACAGACCTGTCAAGTGCTGCAACTGTCGTAGTGACGGTGGAGGCAACCGGGCCACTGACACCGCCGGACCCGGACCCGGACCCGGACCCGGATATTGACGACACAGACGACACCACCGCAACGGAAGAGCTCGAAGTTCACCCGCTCCCCGAGACCGTAACGCCAGTTTCCGCGACGGAGCATGTATCGCCCCAGGAACAGCATTCGTTTCAGCGTGAAGAATCAGTGACAGACCTGGCGTTTCTGAGTCTGGTTGAGTTCGAGGACGAACCTACAGAAGCAATGCGGATAAGTGATTTCGTGCCACGAACAGCTTTCTACCGTGAGCATGATGCAGCTGAATTTGTTCGTGTTGTCATTTCCAGCCCGGTGCCGTTTCCGGCAACACCTGTATTCGAAGCCACTTCGATATTCGGTGAGCTGGACATGTTAATTGAAGACATGGAGAGTCACGATTACTTCTTTGAACTGGCTGCTGGGAATCTTGTTTTGACAGCCGGAGCGATGTCTGCCGGATTCTTGTTTTGGTCATTGCGGGCCGGATACTTTCTGACAATGCTGTCAACGTCGACTCCTGCATGGGCGGTCGTGGACCCGATTCCTGTGCTCGACGCACGTGCCTTGGGCAGGCTGACAGAAGAACGACCAATCGCGCGCAGTAACAAGTCGCTGGCGGACCTTGTGGACGAATCGAATCGTCCTGCAACGATACTGCCCCTGGACGATCAGTATCATATTCAGAACAACGTTGTGCAGGCGTTCACACGAGATGTTTCGGACACGGAAGCAGAATTCACGTGCGGTGACCTGATCACTGCCCGTCACATTCGGATTCAGTTCACAACACAGAACGGAAAAAATGTAGACGCGGTCGCACGTGTCAGACACTGCACTTCTGACGGCCAGAACTATCATGTCGGCGTCAGCATTGTCAAAAACGGTGCATCCCCAACAATTGAAACACCCGCAACAATCGAAATGCCCGCGCGTGCCTGACGTGCCACGGCGGCATTATGGGGTCACAACATAAAGAAGCGAAAGATGATGCTCTGATGCAACGTACGTTCGTCCATTGGATGTTGTGCATGTGCACTTTACAACGGAACTTCGTGTTTACGGCACGCTTCGTGACTCCACGTCTACGCTGCGGAGGAAACGAATATGTTTGTTCGTAAAGGGCGGCCGGTTTCTGTTGCCAGCCGATTGGCGTTGAAGTTCCTGCTTCTGTCGACATTCACTCTGACACTTGCCAGTCTGTTCGATATTATTCCGAGCCCGAAACACGCCGAAATTCGCCGCAAAGCTGTTATTTGCGAGAGTCTGGCAGTGACGTCGTCGCTGCTCGTCCAGCATCAGCACGATGAGACGCTGCAAAAGATGTTTGCGGCTACGATCTCGCGTTACCCGGAAATCCTGTCAGCGTGCATTCGAAAACAGGATGGAGCCGTTCTTCTTCAGATTGGTGACCACGATCAACACTGGCATCTGGAACCGAATGCGCCGTCGACACGAGAGAACTGCTACGTTCCCATCAAAAACGGTGAACAGACATGGGCCGCCGTTGAAGTTAGTTTCGCGCATGACAAGGGGCTGTTTGCGACACTTACCGAGTACCCGCTGGTTATTCTGGGAGTGTTTATGGTTTGCGTGAACGGGCCGCTGTTTCGAATGTATCTGTCACGTACCTTCAAATATCTCGACCCGGCCAGATCGGTCCCGCTGCACGTTCGCTCTACGCTTGACACGTTTGCTGAAGGTGTTGTCGTGTTGGACAACGACCAGAAAATCGTACTGGCCAACGACAAGTTCAGGAATTACGTTGGCAAGACTGACCATGAACTGCTCGGACACCATATCGATGAACTGCCGTGGGAGGGTGAAGCGGGATCGCCAGGTGTGCGATGGCAAGTGGTTGATTCGTCATCTGACGGCATACGAATGCAGTTGGCTCGGGGCGACAACCGTCGCACTTACTTTGTCAATGCTTCTGCGATTATGGGTGATGACGGAGAAAGAAGGGGCACAATTGCCAGCTTCGATGATATTACCCCCCTTGAAGAGCAGCGTGAAGTACTGAGCAGCACCCTGACCGCACTGAAATCGTCACGCGATGAACTGACGAAGCAAAACGGCGAGCTTCAGTATCTGGCGACGCGTGACCCGCTGACAGGCTGCCTGAATCGACGCATGTTCTTCGAATTATTTGACAAACAGTGGGCCGGGGCAAAGCGTCATCACCACGCGTTAAGTTGCTTCATGCTTGACATCGACCATTTTAAGTCTGTCAATGACAATCATGGCCACAGCACCGGAGACGAGGTGCTGCGACGCGTTGCCCAGACAATTCAGGAGACAGCCCGTGAATCAGATGTCGTGTGTCGTTTTGGTGGAGAAGAATTCTGCATGCTTCTTCCGGAGACGGACACTGAAAGTGCGCAACAGGTGGCCGAGCGGGCTCGACGTGCCGTTGAGGAACTTGAATTCGAAAAACTGTCCGTGACGGCAAGCTTCGGAGTGTCGTCGATTGACCTTGGGGCGGCGGATCCTCAGGAGCTTCTTGATCAGGCAGACAAATGTCTCTACATCGCAAAGCGGGGTGGGAGAAACCAGGTGGTCCGGTGGGACGAAGCCCCCGACACTGCGCGCGACGAACGCGAAAATGCAGAAGTGTCGGGCGTTTCCCCGAACGACTCATCAATTCCATACCCGGCTGTGGCATCTTTACTTTCTGCACTTGCTTATCGTGACGCAGCAACAGCGGCCCACAGTACGCGCGTCGCCGAGATCTGCGTGGCGACGGCATCCGGACTATTGTCGTCGAAACAGACGTATGTACTGGAAACTGCAGCACTGCTGCACGACATCGGGAAGATCGGGGTGCCGGACGCAATACTACTCAAACCTGGCGCGCTTACGCCTGAAGAGTGGGAAGTCATGAGGCTACACGACCGCATCGGCCCAGAGATTCTTGAAGCGTCCTTCTCGAACCAGCAGTTCGTTGACATTGTGCGTTTCCGCGACGCCGCTTACGGCGGCAGCGCCGATGCACCGAACATTCCAAAGGGAAGGGACATACCGATCGGTGCCAGAATCGTATCCATCGCGGACGCCTATGATGCTATGGTGTCCGGATCCGTCTATCGCACCGGCTGCCCACCAGAGGAGGCATTCAAAGAGCTTCGACGCTGCTCGGGCAGTCAGTTTGATCCGGAGCTGGTAGAACACTTTATCTCGGTCATGGAGCATTACGAATCAATTCTGCTGCCAGTCACATCGAAGCAGGTCGTCCTGCAGTTTGGCCTGCAGATTGAACGTCTTGCAGAGGCTGTCGACGATCAGGACGAGGTCGGCATAAGGGCCCTGGTGGCCAGGCTGGAAACCACCGCGGCTCACGGCGGAATTCGTGAAATCGAGACGGTGGCTGCTGATATTAGAAAGGAGACCGATGATGAGCATGATTGTGATTGGCTCGCTGTGCTGACGATGGTCGATGAACTGATGACGCTCTGTCGATCAACACAAAAGAGCTATGCGGACAGAAGATTCTGCGACGAGGGTGTCCAAAGAATCGAACCCTGTCCGCCAGAGAAGAATTCGGCCGACAGGTAACGGTGTTCGATCATGCTGTGTTTCGCTGACTTCCCTGTTTGGGGTACGCCACTTTGCGAATCGAGCCGCGTAAGTTTCTCTGACCTGTGACCTTCAGGACTTCGGCATCCCGCACCCTGCAGTGAGTTTCGCTGTACAGGGCCGACCGCGTGGGACGACGGCTCCGCTTCTTCGCTGCGGCCCATGACTTCGCTGATTTCGCCCAGAGGCAGACTTTCAAGGTAGCGCATGCGAATCGCAGCGCGTTGCCCCCACGAGCAATCTCTTCCAGCAATTCGTAATCGCCGAAATAGCGCAGCACGGAATCCGGGGAATGAGCTGTGGTGTCCGAGCTGACACCGACCACGGTTGGCGTGTGTCGCGGATCGGTTGGATCGTCGTCAGCATCGCCACGAGCACGTATCTCGGCTTCCGCGTGCAGCAGATCAGATAGTGTGGCAGCATGATCAGGATGTTCGGCCACGAACTTTTCGACGCTGATCTGTTCGCCAGCATCAATGCGTCGGAAATAGTCCACCAGAATGCGATCAATTTCACCCGATGAAGACGGGCTGGCATCATCTTCTGTCATGATTCCTCTTCCGTATGCGGGACTCTCCACGCAGATCGTGGCTGCACATTCCGTTACTGGGGTGTCACTCGCAGTCGTCACGGAAGTGCTGGGGCATGAGAACTCGCAAGTGACGTTGGAGCGATATTCTCACGTCCTGAAGGCCGACCACGAACAGGTGAAAACGTTCTGGAATCGAGCCAAACTGTCCATAAAGCGTAGCGGATAAGGTAGCGGACGGAAATCGTCAATGTCCATTTGGGGTAGTGTTTGCATTGGTGAAACGCACATCCGGCTACTACGGAACGACGTGTACCATCATTAGATCGTGGCCGTCGCCCAGCCAGTTTGTGTGACCGACCACAACGATCTTCTGACCTGACTTCAAAACGCGATGGTCCAGTCCCCATTGAACCACAAATTGCAGCAGAGCGTCCGCTGACTGTCGAACCAGCGTGCTTTGAATGGAGGTCACTCCCCAATAGAGGCACAGTCGGCGCACAATGTCCTGCCGATGCGTGACGGCAAGGATCGGAACTCTGCCTCGTTGCCCGGACAACGCCAGAGCTGTGCGGCCGGAATCCGTTGCCACCACGATCAGGTCCGCATCCAGGCTGTTTGCGACCACGGTCGCCCCCAGTGAAACAGCCTCAGTGATCGGATTAGCACGGCGTGATTCGTCAGTGTGTGGATCCTCGACTCCACGACCGATCACAAAGGGCTCAGATTGGTGAACGATCTTCTGCATCATTCGAACGCAGGTGATCGGATGCCTGCCGATGGCGGTTTCTCCCGAAAGCATGACGGCGTCGGTTCCGTCGATCACGGCGTTCGCGACATCGCTGACTTCGGCACGGGTCGGCAGGTCACTGGTCGTCATGCTGTCGAGCATTTGAGTGGCCGTGATTACCGGGATCCGTTCCTGATTGCAGCGACGAATGATCTCCTTCTGCAGAATGGGAACGCGACTGATCTCGGCTTCCACGCCAAGATCTCCTCGAGCAACCATGACGGCGTCGGTCACTTCCAGAATGCGATCAAGGTCCGCGATTGCTTCAGTCTTTTCGATCTTCGCCACCACGATCGGTAGCGTCTTCGGATTCCGTCGATCGATCATGCTTTTCAACTGCGTGATGTCGTCGGCACTGCGAACAAAACTGAGGCCAATGAAATCAACCTGCCGTTCAAGTGCCCATGCGAGATCCTCTTCATCCTTCTGTGTGACGCAGGGCGTACTTAGAGCAACGCCGGGCAGGTTGACGCCCTGCTTACTGCGAATAATGCCAGGTTCCGCCACCACACATGTTATCGACTGACCATCTTCAGCCTTGCCCGTCACCACCAGTCCCACGGTACCATCAGCCAACAGAATGCGGTCACCGAGGCCAACATCATCGATCAGCTTTTCATACGTACACGTCAAATCATGAGGCTCATCCGACTCACGACTGTGAACAAAGCGAATTGTGCTCTGTTCGCTGCACATCAACTCGTCCCCGCGAATCCGGCCAAGCCGAATTTTCGGGCCGGATAGATCACCGAGCACGCCGACCGGGATCTTCAATTCGTCTGAAATGGCACGGATTTGATGAAGGACGTCATCCAGCCATTCGTGAGTGCCGTGGGCGAAGTTCAGACGAAAAATGTCCACGCCCTCAAGGATCAGTTGCCGGATCGTCTCTGCATCCTTACAGGCCGGTCCCATCGTGGCAATAATGCGCGTCTTGACCAGACGATGGTGACACGATTCGGGTGCAGCAGTGGACATCATCTTCTTCTGTGAATGATTCCCGGGGGGATAACCTGAGTCAAGTTGCGTGATCAGCAGAAAGAGCCCTCAGCAATCTGTTTCTGATTGCACTGATGTCAACAGATATTGTCTGCGTGACCATGTGCTCCTTAACCAACCCTTCACACGCCAGTGGGTGTTTGAGACGATTCAGATCCGACGCACATTCATTCAGGTGAGTGTTGTCAATTTCCCAGCTGTCTTCGAAGTGCCTCCAGTTCGGCCTCCACTTCGGTACTTTTTTCCTGCTGAGACTGAGTTATCGCATGCACCGCTGTTTCTGATTCCAGACGGGCCGGCGGAGTCTCTCCCGTCAATTCCGTCATTCGACGAACTGCTTCAGAATGTCTGGCCTCCAGCGCCTTCTGAATTCGCAGCATGTTTTGCCATGTGGAATTGGCGGCTTCGAGTTCCGGCGTCAGCCCTTCAATCAGGTCCTCGATTTCGACTTTTCGCGTCAGGGATTCGCGCGCCGCAGTTTCGTCACCAGCGGACAGCGATGCTTTTGCCTTTTCCAGCCATTCATTCAGTTGAACCGAATGGCTGGCAATTTCTTCCTTCAGGCGATTACGGTTGGAACCTGACGTCCGAGCAACCCGGCGCGCACTCGCCAGGCCTTCCTCCATTTCTTCCACCACTTCCCGCAATGTTGCGGCGGGGTCTTCAGAGGACTCCAGGATTTCGGTCAGACTGCAGGTCACAATGTCGGTCAGGCGGCTGAAGTGAGGCATGTTCAGTTTCTCTTACGCAGAAATGGACAGCGTGGACTATCCCGTTTCAGGAAAATGTCAGAGCGTCGTCATGGAAAGAAATGAGGGAGTTTAATGTGCCGCTAAACCCTGCTTGCGGCGAAACGAAGGATTCCGGCTGACGGATCAACTCATTTCCGAAACAGTTTCCTCAGCGAAACCTCGACAGGTTAAATGGTAACGGAGTTTTTCTTTGGCCAGCCGCAGCCGGCTTTTTGCCGTTGGTAATGTCGTGCTCATTGCGTCTGCAACTTCCGACAGAGTGAGCGAATCGAAATGGTGAAGCAGGAATGTCTGGCGTTGTTCTTCCGGCAGCTCGTTCAGTAATTCATGTACAGCGGCAACGACTTCCTGCTGCGAGACTTTCGCCTCGGCGGGGACTTCGTCTCCAGGCATCAGGCTCAACAGGTCGACCGCTTCGCCGTCAGCGGATGCGGTGACGGTTACTCGTCGAATCAGGGCGTCATGGGACGCCCGTCGAACACTGTCAATCAGAAGATTCCTGGCGACGCGAAACAGCCAACCCTTGAACCGTCCGGTCGGCACGTAGTCCCATGCCTTTCGGTACAGCCGAAGCATTGTTTCCTGAACCAGGTCTTCAGATCGTTGAGCGTCGCGGGTATTGCGGAAAAAAAATCGGTAAAGCGGCCCTTCCCATGTGTCCACGACGTCGTCGAACGCATTCGGATCGCCTTCCTGCAGGCGAATCATTCGCTGGTCATCGTCATTATATTGTTTTGACATTGCGAACGTTCAGGACTGGGGAAAGTCAGCCGTTGTGAGGCTCCTGGGAAAATGTCCCTGCGTATTGTGCATGTTCGTGGCGATCAACAACTTGATTCGACTTCCTCGCTGTCTCGGGTCAGCGACGGAAGTCTGTATAACCTACCGCTAATCGCTCTAAGGTAAAAGCTACCTCATGACCGCTGTCGCCGCACGCCAGGATTCCTGCGACGTTCTTATGCCGCCACTCTGAGTCAGGCGCGCCGACGATGGACTCGATCATGCGGTAGTCGCGGATTTTCAGATCGTTCTCAGCGGAAACGCCACGTTTGGCGGCTTGATCACAGTGCATCAACGCCAGCCGACCAAAACTCAGGAAACTCTCGTGTGACGGTGTGCATGGGGTACACGCATGTGCACACTCAGTTCTGCTTATGGCAATGTGTGCGAGCCACTTCAGACAGATTCAATACACACTTGGCGCACGGTATGAGGGAAATTACTATTCCTATGTGCATTCAAATTGCCAGGATCCGGTTGACGAGACCGTAGACCGACAAGTGGTTTGTACTCAATTGTTTAATGAGGCACAAATGTTTTCGACAGTTACTGCCATTCAGGGTGCGCTCAAGGATTACGGTATTTCAGGCGACGAGCTACTTCCAATATTGATTCCATTGTTTGCTGTACATATTTGCACAGAGTCCGACCATTCGGTTGACACGTCTGACTCGCCACCT
>JAAERP010000439.1 GCA_024230215.1 Fuerstiella sp.
AAAGTCAGGGTGGAAGGATTCGCCGGAAAAGGGGGTCAGGTACCAAAAATGCAAAGCACCCTTCGGGCCGTTCCGGTTTTTGGTACCTGACCCCGTTTTCCTCGCCAACCCTAAAACCTGGCTGTGACAATGCACTGGATGCGTTTTTTTTGGCACGCACTTGCCGTTAACTGTCAACCACAACTTTCTCACGATCACAAGGAGGCCTGAAAATGCTGGTACTATCACGAAAACTGCAGGAACAGATTCTGATTCCTGAATTGAACATCTCGATCACGATCCTGAGTGTCGGCACGAATCGAGTTCAGATCGGCATCGACGCACCCCGAGACATCGAAATTACTCGTCCTGATGCCGGCCACCGGACCAAAGTGGATTTGAATTTGGACGAGAGTCTGGACGATGTTCCGAGTAACACGGCTTTCGCCTCTACCCTTCAGTTGGTGTAGCAGACAAAGCGGCGGGAATCAAAGCCAGCGGTATGAGAAACGCTTCTGAAAGGGGCCACAATACAAGCTATGAGCGCGAGCGAGTGAGTGAGCCCGTGCGTTTGACAATCACGCCTGTCTGTGGTGCCTGGTCATATCAGAAACGGCAAGACCTCATGAGTGCTCACCAGCAGAGCTGGTGCTTCACGGTCGAGAATTGCCTGTCTATGTAATATGAGCGCCACTGATGTTGACGTACACGGCGTACAACGACTGACTTCCTGTCATGAACAGACGATTGCGTTTCGTGCCACCAAAGCAGACGTTGCTGCAGATTTCGGGAAGCAGAATCTGTCCGATGCGTTCACCGTCTTCGTGCCCGAAGACATGAACTCCGTCGTATCCCTGTCCGACCCACCCGGCGCTGGCCCAGATATTTCCCGCGGTGTCCGCGCGAATGCCGTCGGCGAAACCTGCAACAGTTTCGCCATTCAATTCCAGGTCCATCGAGGCGAAGCGTCTTCCGTTCGCCAGTTTTTTTTCGTCCACGATGTCCCACACACGAATTTCTTCCTTCGCATTGTCGTAATGAGAAGCGCCCGTGTCGGCCGCGTATAGTTTCGTGTAGTCCGGCGAGAAGCAGACGCCGTTGGGTTTGAAGATTTCGTCCGTCATCTGGAACAATTTGCCCGTGCCGGCTTCGATGCGGTAGATCGCTTCCTTCTGGTACGGTTGCACCGAATCATTGTTCGCGTTGCGACCTTCGTAGTCCATCAGAGCTCCGTAGCCGGGATCGCTGAACCACAGATCTCCGTTGGGATGAACCACTCCATCGTTGGGCCCGTTAAGCGACCTGCCGTTGAATGAATTTGCCAGCACTGTGCGACTGCCGTCGTATTCGTAACGGGCGACGCTGCGAGTCAGATGTTCAAACGAAATCTGACGTCCATGAAAGTCGAAAGTGTTACCATTGCTGTTGTTGGACGGATAGCGAAACGTGCTGACGTGACCATCTTCCTCAAGCCACCGATGCTGCACGTTGTTCGGGATGTCGCTCCAGACCAGATACCTGCCGACGCCGTTCCATGCAGGCCCTTCCGCCCACAGCATGTTCCTGCTGTGATACAGTCGTTGAATGGGTGTGTTGCCAAGTTTCAGTTTCGCAAAACGGTCATCAATGGTCACGATCCTGTGATCCGGATAACGGACGGGGGCGGCATTCGGGCCGTATTCGTCGTTGCTGTCTGCGTGAACTGACGCCGAAGCGGTGAATGCGGCAGCCGCTGCCAGAAAGCTTCTTCGATTGAGATCGATCGTTTGGGATTCAGCGTGGCTCATGCGATGTTCCGGTCTTGTATGCGATGAAGAAACGGGTGAAGCCTCCGTTCATCCAATACGATAGCAAAAGACGACTGCGGTAAAAGCGAAATGCAATTCGCGCAAGTCCCGTTCTCTGCGAGTCAGAATTCAGCGCTGTACAGGATGTGGTCGCTGAATACAGCATCGCTGCAGGTGAGTTGCCGAGAGACCGGGACTCTTTCCGCTGGCACTGCGTCGTTAGATTCTACGACGTGGGTCGGGACGAATCCTTCAGCATTTGGCGGGCACGGGCGATCATGGGGCCAATGGAGTTGACAGGCCTGCCCACTCGCTGGCTGATTTCACGGTACGTCTTGCCGTCCAGGTAGAATAGACGCAACACAGTTCGCAACGATTCCGGCAGGCGTTGCATCAGTGAATCAACTTCGTCCCTGGCATCAACACGACGAACGGCATCACCATCGGACGCTTCATTGATGCTGGACTGATGAGCCTGCACGTGTCCGAGGGCCTGCAGGTAACGTCTCTGCGTCAGTTTCCGCAACAGCACGCGGCGTATAACAACGGTAAGATAAGTTGCGAACGAACTTCGCCCCCGAAATCCGCGGATCGCGCCCATGTTTCGTTCCAGCAGCGTGGCGAACACATCAGCAGTCAGATCATCGACGTCCTCGCCCGACAGCTTCAGACTGTGAGCGTGAGCGGTATGCCTGATGACCTGGACAATCAAACCAGAGTATCGATCGATGAACGCATTCCACGATCCGGGCGTGCCGGACAGCAGATTGTTGATGAGTTCACGATCTTTTTCGGTCAATGGCATCAGTGCGGGATCCGATTTTCCGAGACTCACAGCGATCGCTTCGACCGCTGAATCGTGCCACCATCGGAATGGTGGCTATCCTTTCATACGCCGAGAGATACAAATTATGAGATAACACTGCCTCAAATCTGGCAAAACGTACCAATCAGATCTGGCTGGACCCAACATGTCTGTATTGTGCCGCAGCGGGCACCTGGGGGCAACATTTCCTTACTTCAGACCCCATTTTAGGCACTGAAACGAGGCTTTATCCTCAAACTTTGCGCACCCAACGCGAGCCCCACAGGAGTTTGTCGCCGCTTCCTTACCATTAACTCATCGAGATTCCGTCTCAATTCGTCTCAGGCCGTTTTGGGAAGGAAGATGAGATGGAAATTGTCGACATCAATGACGTAAAACGCCAGACATAAAGGTGCGACTTGCACCATTCCTGTCTGCGCTGATAGGTTCCCACTGGTCGTTTTCTATAACACACGGGTCCTGACTGGCAACTCGCACCACCAAGGCACGTCTCGTGCGTCTGCGGTGGATTTGATAATTCCTCGGAAAGGTAGTGAAATGACTCACATCGTCGCTGAACCATGTTTCAACTGTAAGTACACAGACTGCGTTGTTGTGTGTCCGGTCGAGTGTTTTTATGAGGGCGAAGCCATTCTGGTGATTCATCCGGAAGAGTGCATCGACTGCGAAGCGTGCGTGCCGGAGTGTCCGGTCGAAGCGATTTTCCATGAAGACAACCTTCCCGAGCAGTGGGCCGGTTACACTGAACTCAATGCCGAAATGGCATCCCAGTGGCCTGTGATTACAGAGCAGAAGACGTCCATGGCGGAAACTGATGGACAATGTCCGTCAGCCAAATAATTCGTCTACGTCAATCCGACACACCACGGCTTCAAAGAGAGTCTTCTTTGAAGCCGTTTCTATGCGCGGTGGTTCGTTTCGTAGTGAAGGCTGCCTGCCCTACATGGCAGCCACTCTGCGAGCAAGCTCCGCGACGTTAGCTCGCGGCCAGACCACCGGCACCGATTCCACAGGATCGTCGGTCACCACGATGCTGATGCTCTTATCGATAGTCGCGTATGGAGCCTCGCTCACCGTACTCCGCCAGACTTCGATCTTCGTAGCTACCGTGCTCAGATCGCCTTCCACGACGATCAGGTCGCAGTCATTAAACATGATGTTGAATCGGGCGTAGCGTGTTTCTTCGTCTTCGTCGCGCGACACAGGAACGAAGGCGGCGGTCATCTGCGAGGACAGAATCCCAACACCGGCGGCCCCGGATTCCCGGTGTTTGTGCGAGTCCTTTCCAGGCGTGTCGAGTTCGTGGTTGTGATGAGTGTGCTTTATCGTCGCCACCCTGCGTCCCAGGCGAGTCAACTCGCGGACCAGGTCACAGACCAAAGTCGTCTTGCCGGAATTCTTACGCCCCACAATGTGAATTCGTGGAACCTGACGGATCGTGGGCTGTTTGCATGGCCCCTGCTGGCTTTCGGCGTCGGTCATGCAACAACTGCCCGTTCTGCGTGAATGGTCACTTTCGCGCTCTTGAAACCCGGTGTCTTTGACAACGGATCGACGCTGTGCGGCACCAATACGTTGGCTTCCGGATAATACATCAGCACGTTGCCTGCTCGAACATCGTACTCGCGCACAAGCAGCATCCGCAATTCTCCGGTCTCGCTTTTTACGCGGACGTGCTGATCGACCTGAAGACCAATTCGCCGGATGTCGTCCGCATTCATCAGGACGACATCGCGCCGCTCCTGGCCGCGATACAGATCTTCCTCTTCGTAGACAACACTGTTGAACTGTCCTTCCGAACGCACGGTCATCAGACGAAATTCGTCCTCTGCAAAAACTCTCTCCGGCAGGGGCGGCGAGTGAAACCGGGCTTTGCCGCTTACTGTTGGAAATTTGTAGTCCTCGATCGCACGCCCCGTGACGTGGAATTCCTGCATGGTGTCATTGATACCGGTCATCTTCTCGTAGCCCGGCACCAGCTCGCCTATAAGTTCTCGCAGCGCGGCATGGCTCTTCAGCCGTTCAAAATCAATGCCACCGTCGGGCCCGAAGACACGCTGAGCAACATCTGACAGAACAGACACCTCACTGCGCGGCCCTTCAAATCGCGCCGCACCGCCGTTACTCAACCGTACGTAGCTGAACATGGATTCCTGAGTTGTGGGCTGCGGCTCTTCATCACGAGGCAGCACCGGAAGAATCAATGTCTCCTGGCCTCGTCCCCAGGCGTGGCCGGTGTTCAACGTGGTCGACATGTAGACCAGCGTCTTCAGGCGACTCATGCTTTCCTCAGCGTACTTCAGATTGGGATTGCTGCCATACAGGTTGCCACCAAGGCACAGCGAAAAATCCATCTCGCCACGGTGAGCGGCATTCATACAGGCCATAGTGTCATAGCCAGGGCTCGTGGGGACTTTGATCCCCAGCCGCTCCTCCACCTTCTGCAGCAGCGCCGTCTTCAGCGCAGGAGTTACGCCTACGGAACCCAGCCCCTGTACGTTACTATGCCCGCGAATTGGCATCACACCGGCTTTGCGTCGCCCGACCATTCCTCGCAACAGCGCTACGTTGGCGATCATCTGCACGCTATTCGTCCCGTGCAGGTGGTGAGTAATTCCCATGCACCAGCCGATGACGACGTTCTTTGCAGCAATGTAATGCTCTGCGATCTGCTGAATCTGTTCCCGGGAAACACCGCTGCCGGCGACGATGTCGTCCCACGATGCTGCTGCGGCCTGGCGACGGAACTCTTCAAATCCTTCGGTGTGCTGGTCGAGA
This sequence comes from Fuerstiella sp., assembly GCA_024230215.1. Taxonomy (GTDB): domain Bacteria; phylum Planctomycetota; class Planctomycetia; order Planctomycetales; family Planctomycetaceae; genus Fuerstiella. Next base: position 5,371 of record JAAERP010000439.1, read on the forward strand.
AACGACTGGTCCTGGCAACCACGATCCAGAATTTCCTTCGCAACTCCCAGTAGCCACGCCATGTCGCCACCGATGTGTGGTTGCACGTAACTGCTCGCGATTTCGGAACCAAACAGCAGACTTTTCACGTCGCTGGGAATTCGAAAGTTCATCAATCCCAGTTCCTTAACCGGATTGACAACAACGACCTTCCCGCCGCGACGACGAATCTCCATCAAGGCCCGCATCAGACGTGGATGATTCGAGGATGGATTGGCACCAATCAGAATGTACAGGTCCGTGTGTTTCAGGTCATCCAGACGAACGGTGCCCGCGCCAGTACCAATACTGGAGCCCAGACCAACTCCGCTGGCCTGGTGGCAATAGTAGCTGCAGTTGTTGACATAGTTTGTTCCGAACAAACGTGTCATCAACTGCAGCAGGAAACCCGCTTCGTTGGAGGACCGACCGCTGGCGTAGAAAAAACTGCGTTCGGGGCCGGCCGACTGCATTCCATCTGCCATTCGCTGCAGAGCCTCATCCCAGTCGATGGGACAAAAGTTGGAACTTCCCTTTTCCAGCAACACCGGTTCGACAATGCGACCACTATGTTCCAGTTGCCGAGACGTCATGCCTCTCAGCTTGTGAATGTCATTCCGCTGCCAGAAGGCTGATGAAATAGCGCCCTGCAGGTCCGACGCCATAGCCTGAAACGACTTCTTGCAGACCTCAGGAAAGTAGCCGCCCTCGTTGACCATGCCGCCACGTTGCCCGCCCATGCCAACCGCGCAGGCCTTGCAGGCATTCTTCGACCGCATCGCCTTCCACGTTTTCCACCAGCCGACTCGACCAGCCAGCCTCATGCTGTACCCGATGGCCTTCCATCCGCCTCCGCTGCGTGGTCGCTTCATGTCGGTTGCCTTGCCCTGGATCTATGGAATGACCGGTATGTCGGTTGCCAGCAGAGACTTCACCACGTCGACGACATCATTGTCCGCGACGGTCTGCTGCGAACCATCGGCAAGACCTTTGATCTGCCAGTTCCCCGCGTCAAATTCGTCACCGCCAGCAATCAGCGCCACCTTGAAGCCTTTTCGGTCCGCATATTTCATCTGCTTGCCAATTCCTTTGGCATCAGGAAAGACCTCGACACCGATTCCCGCCGCACGCAGCCGGCGAGCCATGGCGATGTAGCTGCCGGCCCGGTCTCTTGCGAACATCGTGACAAGTACAGGAGCCGGCGTGGCAGCCGTTTCTGTCATGCCGAGTTCTTCCATCGCCGCCAGCATACGATCGACTCCCAGGCTGGCACCGACCCCAGGAAGTTTCTGTGACGTGAATTTTTGGGCCAGATTATCGTAGCGCCCTCCGGAGCACACGCTGCCGATTCCCGGAAGATCGCCCAGAAACGTTTCGTAGATTGTACCGGTGTAGTAGTCCAGTCCTCGCGCGATGGACACGTCCAGAACCACTCGTCCCTCCGGCAGACCGCAATCGCTGACGGTCTGGAACAGTTCGCGCAGATTGGCCAGCCCGAGTTCACCGACTTCGTTTCCGGAGAGCATTCCTTCAAGCGACGACATGATCTCCAAAGGACTACCCTGCAGCTGGGCCATGTCGAGCACACTACCGGCCTGTTCCCTGCTGATGCCGACCTTTTCCATCATTTCGTCCACGACCTTGTCGCGTCCGATCTTATCCAGCTTGTCCAGCGATCGAAGAATCCCCGACGCCTGATCTTCCAGACCGTTCATGGCCAGCAGTCCGTTCAGAACCAATCGGTTGTTCACCCGCATCGTGAACCGTTCGATACCGATGCGTTCAAACAAGTCGTTGATGACCATCAACGTTTCGATGTCAGCCGCATTGCTGTCGCTGCCGATCGTATCGAAGTCGCACTGCATAAACTCTCGATACCGACCACGAGCCGGCCGTTCGCCCCGCCAGACCGCACCGATGTGATACCTGCGGAAAGGAGTTCCAAGTTCCTGAATGTGCTGTGCCGAATATCGCGCCAGCGGTACCGTCAGATCGAAACGCATGGCAACATCACGGTCGCCCTGATCCGTAAATCGAAAGACCTGCTTGTCAGACTCGTCGCCGCCCTTCCCCAGCAATACCTCGGCATATTCCAATGCCGGCGTGTCAATAGGGGCGAACCCATAGCTGCGGTACACCGACCGAGCCGTGTCGATCAAATGTTCACGGGCCATCATCTGGTTCGGTAGAAAGTCGCGAAATCCACGAAGTGTCTGCGGCTTGATCTTCCGAGCTGTTCTGTTGTCTTTGGACATGTCTGACAATTGATCTGTTTAGAGCAGTTTGCTTTTTTCGTGAACCGTTCTGGCTTGCGGGCCTGCGGTTTACTCAGCCTGGAATGCGTCAGTCGCCACCACGCTCGGGGTAAGTCGCTGTTGAACGTTTCTCGAACGGTCTGCACGCTTCCGGCCCTGGAACCAGCGTTTCTTCACCAAAACACGTTGTTCGCGTGCACATCCAGACGAATTCCGTTCTCGTCAGATTCCCAGTGCCGTGCAGGACTGAAATGTAACCAATGCGGCCACATAGGCCATCGCTGACATGTAGACGAGCTGGAAAACGGCCCATTTCCATGAGCCCGTCTCGCGTTTGGTTACAGCCTGAGTCGGCAGGCACTGCATTGCCAGCACAAAAAAGACCAGCAGGCTGAATCCTGTGGCCTTCGTGAACACCGGGCTTCCGTCCGGTCTCTTTTGACGGCGCAGCGTCTCGACAAGAGTGGCTTCATCTTCGGCCGAGTCTTCTCCGATGCCGTAAACAATGGCGAGCGTCGAGACCACAACTTCCCGGGCCGCAAAAGACGTGATAACACCGACATTGATCTTCCAGTCAAAGCCGAGGGGCCGGAAGACCGGCTCGAACAGTTGACCGGCCCGGCCCGCAAACGAATAAGCCAGCGCTTCCTGTGCGACAGATTCCTTAGCAGTCGATTGCTCGGAAGCTGCTTGCGCTGTGTCCGAGACCGGTAGTTTCGGATATGTCGCCAGCGCCCACAGAATCACTGAAATCAACAGGATCACTGTGCCTGCCTGACGCACAAACACCGTGCCGCGATCGATGACTGTGGCAAATGCGTTTCGCAGACTGGGGACGCGATAAGCGGGCAGTTCAATCACCAGCGGAATCGGGTCACCACGCAGAATCGTCTTCTTCAGACACCACGCAGAAAATAGTGCGGCCGCAATTCCCAAAACGTAAGCCCCGACAAAAACCAGCGCCGCGTTGAAGGGTGAGCCACTGAAGAGCAACGCCGCAATCATTGTGTAGACGGGCAGTCGAGCGGAGCAGGTCAACAGCGGCAACACAAGTATTGTGACCAGACGATCACGCCAGTTTTCGATAACTCGAGCTGCCATGATCCCGGGAATGGCGCACGCATGAGCCGACAGCATCGGTACAAACGCCTTGCCGGGCAACCCCACAAACTGCATCAGTCGCTCCATCACGAAGGCGGCCCGAGCCATGTAGCCGCTGTCTTCCAGCAATGAGATGAAGAAGAACAGAATGCAGATTTGCGGCAGAAAAATCACAACGCCACCAACTCCGCCGATCACCCCATCAACCAACAGGCTGCGAAAATCCTCAACGGGCAGCAGCGATACGACAGCGGCAACGGCAATGGCCACAACGCCGCTGGTTCGACTCCACGATATGCCGGCGGCCGCGTAACCGGCTGCGAAAAGGCTCATCGCCAGGCAGAACACAGCGCCAAACCACAAACCGGGAGACACAGGACCCTGGGGAATAAAGCGTTCCGCATAGGCACCTAATGCACCAAACGCAATGTCGACCATGTCCATCGGAATGCTGGCCAGCGAAAAGATCAGGTAAAAAACGGCCAGCATGACACTTAGAAACGCGACGAAACCAACGATGGGTCTTGTCAGAATGCCGTCAATCGCGTCGGTACGGCGTCCCTGGGTCGGCGGCACCTCAACATTTGCGTTGGAAACACTTTCGGCCCAGTCGAAGCGGGCCGCAAAGGTGCAGCCTGTACACCCAACAGTACAGGACTGATGATCCTGCGCAACAATCGGCAGTGTACCGGAAAGCGTTTCATCCACAGCCGCACGAAGCGTGTTCAGTCCTTCGCCAGTCCGTGCGCTCACCGGAACGACCCGACACTTCAAGTCGTGCGATAGCTTCGAGACGTCAATCCTGATGTCCGCCGCTCGTGCTGCATCAAATTGATTCAGGGCAACAACGGTCGGAAGCCGCAGATCCAGCACCTCACTGGCGAGAACCAGATTTCGTTCAATATTCGTGGCATCCAGTACAAGCACAACGGCATCCGGGACTGGCGTGCTGGCAAGCTTCCCTGCCAGGGCGTTGGCCGTTACCTGCTCTTCCGGACTCACCGCATTCAAACTGTAGAGTCCAGGAAAGTCCACTACGTCGGTCGGGCCACTGCATAGCGTTACCCGCCCTCTTCTTAAGTCGACCGTGATACCGGGAAAGTTGGCCGTCCTGGCACGAAGTCCGGTCAACCTGTTGAACAGCGTCGTCTTACCGGTGTTTGGGTTACCAACCAAAGCTACCGTGGTACTGTCTGAACTCACGGGAACGGTCGATTGGCCAGACGCATCTGATTCGTGACCCACCTCAGTCACGATTGTCTCCGATTCCCGATACGCTCGGCCGGCGACCTGCGTTCACCCCATTGCCGTCCACCATCACTGTGCCTGCCAGTTCGCGCGAAAGCCCAACGCGTGCCCCAACAACGCGCAGAATCATGGGATCGCCGGTTTGAACGACAGAGATGCGACGCCCACTGCAGATTCCCATGCGCTTCAGGCGGATGGCTTGTTCTCCCTTGCCAGCGACGTCGATGCAGCGATAGGTACCAGACGCAGCACGGGATAATGTTGTTTTAGACATAATTTGACAGCGGATCGAATGGAAACGGTGGACCAACGGAATATGCCAGAAGGCACTTTACTTAATGACAGCACACTGGAGCGTTCGCCTTCAAAGAGGCGCTAGTTCAGAATCAATCCGCCCTTTCGAGTGAGCCGCAGACGATAGAGCTTGCCGTCGTGTTCGATCACAACCTCTTTCAGGCCCTGGGAAAGCTGGTCAAAACTGACTTCACTGGGACGTTGATCGTGCTTGCGTGCAGTGGGATGGGAATCCGATTGATCATTCTCGGCGGTGGTCACGAATCAGGCCCAATGAGCAAGACGGTCGAGACTGCTTCTCAGCAGTGTCTTCCCGCATTTAAAAAAAACAGAAACTGTCGATCGCATGCATCTTGATCCCACCGACAGAATAAGTAACATACTGAGACTGAATCTCAGTGTCAATACACCGCAGCCAAAGCCAGCCAGTTTGCGTCATTGCACAGCCAGCCACGCTCGGAGCCAGCCGCCTTCCTCCTGAAGGGGCGCTTTCCTCTGAACTCCTTTTTGAATAGGACCATGCAATGAAATCCACGCAACGTCTTCGCAACAAAGGCTTTACGCTAATTGAGCTACTGGTCGTGATTGCGATCATCGCAATCCTGATTGGCCTGTTGCTGCCTGCCGTCCAGCAGGCTCGTGAAGCCGCCCGACGTACTCAGTGCAAAAACAACCTGAAACAGATTGGGCTCGCACTTCACAATTATCTGGATGTGTTTAGGGTATTTCCGCCCTCATTCGTTTCGGACGGTCTGGGAACCTCAAGTGGAACGCCGGGTGGCGAGTGGTCCATTCACGCCCGAATTCTGCCGTATCTGGAGGAAGCGAATCTCTACAATCAGGTGGATCTGTCGCTTTCCTATGAGGATCCGAGCGGGGTGAACGACGGAATTGCTACTCAGCGAATTGCTGGGTTTCTTTGTCCAAGTGAAGTGAATGACATGCAGCGTATCGACAGCGGAACCGGCGCTGCGATTCACTATCCTGTCAACTACGGCTTCAATGGAGGAACCTGGAGAGTTTGGCAGAACGTTCTTGGTCGTGGCGGTGACGGGGCCTTTGCACCGAACTCACGGTTTGGCCCTCGGGACTTTACAGACGGGATGAGTAACACACTGTGCTTTTCTGAAGTGAAGGCATTTACTCCTTATAATCGAGACGGCAGTGCCGGCACCGCAACGATTCCCGCGACAGCCGCGGATGTGGAAGCCCTGATCGCAGCCGGTGGCAGCAACAAGTCAAACTCGGGCCACACAGAATGGGTTGATGGTCGCGTTCATCAAACCGGCATGACCGTGACTCTTCCACCAAACTCTCAGGTCGTGGTTCCTGGTGGCGCCAGCCTTGAGGGTGATTACACATCGTGCCGTGAGGACAAGACCTGCACCGGGGCAACGTATGCCGCCGTAACTTCTCGAAGCTGGCACATGGGTGTCGTCCAGTCGCTGCTGGCCGATGGTTCGTGCCGCAGCATTAGTGACAACATTGACCTTAACACATGGCGGAACGTCGGTCAGCGTAATGACGGAAACGTCATCGGCGAGTTCTAAGGCGGGACGCCGTGCGGGCCGTTGGGAGCGGACACTCCGAAACCGCTGAACAGTTCCGAGCCCCGGCGAGACATGACTTCACCGCGGCCTGCCCACAAGCCGGAACGGTTCAGGAAAGGGAAACTGCTCTAATGTCCTCCAGGCCGCTAAGGCGTGCATTTACGTTGATCGAACTACTGGTGGTGATTGCCATTATTGCAGTATTGATCGCGCTAGTGTTGCCAGCTGTGCAACAGGCACGGGAAGCGGCGCGGCGGACCCAGTGTCGGAATAATCTGAAGCAGATTGCTCTGGCGGTCCACAATTACGTGGACATTGCGACGGTGCTGCCACCGAGCGCCTGTGTTGACGGGACCGTTGTGTCCACCGGGAACAACGGAAGCTGGGGCGTCCATGGTCGGATCCTGCCGTTTCTTGACCAGGGCAGTCTCTATAACTCTGTCGATCTGACAGTGGCGTGGGATTTTCAACAGGCTATCGACGGACTGAAGATCCCCGTTTATGCATGTCCCAGTGACCCGCTGAGTGACATTGCCCGCGATCCTGGTGCCGGGCGTCCGACGCTGTATCCGACCAACTACGGCTTTAGTTTCGGGACGTGGTTTGTCTACGATCCCAGGACCGGCAAGGGCGGCGATGGTGCCTTCTATCCGAACGCAAAGCTCCGCATGGCGGCCTTTACCGACGGTACCAGCAACACGCTCATGGTTGCAGAAGTCAAAGCGTGGACACCGTACCGACGCAATGATGGACCTCCAACGACGACTGCCCCCCAAACAGTTGGTGAAGCTGAAACAGTCATTGCCAGCGGTGTCCAGTTCAAGACCACCGGACATACGGAATGGCCCGACGGTCGTGTTCATCATCACGGCATCACAACAACAATGCCGCCAAACACCGCTACGTCCTGCTTCGACGGTACGACAACGCTCCCCGCCTGCGACTACAACTCCTGGCAGGAAGGAAAAGACGGCGTCAACGGACGCCCGAGCTACGCTATTGTCACGTCACGCAGCCACCATTCAGGGACCGTTCAGGCCGCTCTGGTCGATGGATCCGCCCGTACGATTTCGGAGAACATCGATCAACGCATCTGGCAGGGTCTTGGCACACGTCATGGCAGCGAAATCCTGAATGAGTTTTAACGTGCTCACGAACGCCTTTGGACGACTGCCTGAATAACGAAGAACACGATCAACAGTCCAACGAGCATCCCGGCCTCAGGGTCATCTCAATCGAGTGCTGCGAAAATCAGGCACGCGTTGTGACCGCCGAAGGCAAAGCTGTTTTTCATGGCGATGCGAATGGGCATGTCCCGGGCCGCACCCTGTACGAGGTTCAGATCACATCCATCGTCGACCGCTCTGAGGTTGGCGGTTGGCGGAGCGGTCTGTGTTTCAATCGCCTTCACACAGAAAGCCGATTCAACACCGCCTGAGGCTCCCAGCAAATGGCCCAGCTGTCCTTTTGTACTGGACACCGTGACGTTGCCGGTCTGATCAGCGAACACCGCACGGATGGCCAGAGACTCTGCTCGGTCCCCCAGTGGAGTTCCCGTACCGTGGGCATTGATGTAATCGACCTGCTCGACGTTTAGTTCAGCGTCCTGCAAAGCTGCATGTATGGCCCGAGCCGCGGCCGTCCCCGTTTCGTCCGGGGCCGTCATGTGAGTTCCATCGGATGACAGGCCATAGCCAACGACTTCCGCCAGAATCACAGCACCTCGCCGCCTGGCTGTCTCCAGTTCCTCAATCAGCAGCATGCCGGCTCCTTCGGCCATCACAAAGCCGTCCCGATCCCGATCAAATGGACGGCTGGCAAGTTCCGGCGTCTGGTTTCGCTGAGAAACCGCATTCATCCGAGCAAACCCGGCAATACCCAGCGGCGTCAGAGGCGCTTCTGATCCCCCGGTCACCATGACGTCAGCCATGCCGGACTGAATCATTCGGTAGGCATTGCCGATGGCCTGAGCGCCTGACGCACATGCTGTCGCCACCGCCGAACTCGGGCCGCGCAGCCCCCAATGCATCGACACGTTGCCGCTGGCAGAGTTGATCATGATTTTGGGAATCATGAATGCAGAAACGCGTTCCGGCCCACGGTCAAACAGAAGAGAGTGCTGGTTCTCAAGTTCGTCCAGCCCCCCGACCCCGCTACCGATCAGAACTCCACAGCGGTAGGGGTCGAGCTTTGAAAAGTCGATGCCGCTCTGCCGAATGGCCCTATCCGCGGCAACGATTGCAAACTGAGCAAAGCGGTCCATACGGCGGACCACTTTGCTTTCGATCTTCAGCTCAGCGAGGGCGTCGAAGTCCTTGATCTCGCCACCAATGCGCACACGAAACTGGCTGCAGTCGAATCGCTGCACCAGGGTGACTCCGCTTTGGCCGTTGCAAACTCGTGTCCAGACCTCGGAAAGGTCATATCCGAGCGCGGTGACGACTGCCGTACCCGTGACAACAACCCTGCGACGGGACATCACTCAGGACTTTGCCTCAACATAACTGATCACATCGCCGACGGTTTTGATCTTGTCGTAGTCTTCATCCGGGATCTTGATGTCAAACTCGTCTTCAAGAGCCATTACAAGCTCAACGATGTCGAGCGAATCTGCCTTCAGATCGTCCACAAACGAACTCTCACGAGCAATATCTTCCTTCGGCGTATCCAGCTGATCGCTGACAATTCCGATTACTTTCTCTTCGACAGCCACTTAAGTCTCCTCGGGTGCGTATTTCAATCTTGGCGCGCAGATCCAGGGTACGATGTCAGATGTTAGCATCGCTTTCGGAACCAGTCGCTCCGAACTGCAGTTGCGAAGATATATCGGGTTTGAGAATTGGTGTAAACCCGATCGGCCCTGTGAGTTACGGGTTTCTCATATCAGGTCTCCATGTGGCCTCTCTCCCCAGGGTGATCCAGGGTGCTTCAGACTCAGTCAAAACAGCTCGCAGGCCCGTCTCGGCCCCCGGATGGACCAATTGAACGTGGGTTCCCTGGTACTTCAGATGAGTATGGATATCGGGGTTTCTGCTCCCGTTCCCGCTTTCCAGACCACGCCGCACACCGTCGGCCCCTGTGACCTGCCCGTGTCGAATTCGCTGCGAGCCGCATTGAATCGCCGATTTCCCACGAATCCAGTAGCCCGCTGGCGTTCAATTGCACGCAGGAATGCACATCCTGGCGAGAAATTTCAGACCACTCGCGGTGAGTGATCGCCGGCACGGGTTTCCAATACCTTTGAAACGGCTGCTGAAACCGGATCGCGCCACACCGCTGGAGGACCAGCACTCAAGTGCGCGGGCGCATTGTCTCAGCCAGTTTTCACTCTTCCAGTCGCCGTCCGCTTGCACGCCGCTCCGGCCCGGTCCGCTGTGCTTCTGCCTGGCCCGCGGCGATTTCGGCAGACTCTTCATCGTTTCGCATTTCTTCGCGACGGGGCGCCGTGATGCGTTTTTCCATCAGGTGCCTGATGGCATCAGGAAGTGGTAATTCAGCCGCCATGAGAGATTCAGCCTTATGCGGAGTGTTGATGTCCGAAAGACACTGGAGTCACTGGGTTCCGGGGTTGTCGACGATTTCAAACGTGACTCCGTCTCGACCGATGGAGACAGCGCGTATTCCGTCTTCCAGCACCTCTCCTTCGGCGATAGTCCGTTCGCCAAGAAGGGCCGATGTGCCACGATCGGTGGTCATGATCATGGTGACGGGTGTGTCCTGCAGTGTCTTGATTCGTTTTTGAAGATCTGAGATTCGAGCCCGCCGAGCCTCTGCGGCGATGTCCACATTAGATTCAGCGGCGATTTCCATTCGGCGGTGTTCAGCGGACTTCAACGCACCAGCGGCTGACAAATCCGATCCGCCATCCGCGCCTGCCCTTTCAGCGAAGTATTCCAAAAAATCGGTCGAATCGACTACCGTCATTGGGGGTACTTCCGTAATGCCATATTTTAGAAACTCAGCGTCGAGGATCGCCCGAGCGTCGGTCAGTTCGAATGGGTTGTGCCCGACAATCGTCTCCAATGACCGCTCGGGCCAGGAGACGGTGCGGTCACTGTGTCGGCGACCTGTGCTCGGTCTGTGGACCGTTGAACCTGCACCGGGGCGCCCTGCCAGCTCGATCGCCGGCGGGCCCGTGGTGTCCTCACCCCCCATCACGGCATACAGCAGCAGAAACCCCAGGACGGGGATCATCACGATCTTGAGTTTGTTATTCCTGCTGGCGGTGTTAGTCATTGATTGCCACCTTTGTAGCTGCACTGTCGGAACCAGCCGCAAAGAAGATTGATAGCTCCATGTCCAACGGATAGGTGCCGGACACCGTGATTGGATCAATCTGCAACTTTGAAACATGTGTGAGTCGGGGCAACGACCGCAGGCCATCCAGGAACTTACAAATGCCTTCGTACGACCCTTCACCGGTCAGCTGGACGCGGATCCGCTGGACTCGGTCGTTCTCTTCGGGGCGGCCGGGACGGAAATTCTGGATCGTCAGCGTGGAATCGTCAGCGAGCATCGACAGCTGGGCCAGGAACAGCGACTCTTCCGGGTTGTGCGGAATCAAGGCTGTCACTTTGTCAAGCCGATTTGTCATTGTGTCCAATTCGAGTTCCGTGTCCTTCCGCGCTGCGATCTTTGCCAAACGCGAGTTGGGTGAAG
>JAAERP010000440.1 GCA_024230215.1 Fuerstiella sp.
AGGCCAAAAAAAAAGAGCGGATGAAGGGAGTCGAACCCTCGACAGCCACGTTGGCAACGTGGTGCTCTACCACTGAGCTACATCCGCAAAAGCAACGTTTTGATCGGCAAAACGCGTTTCTGTTTGTGAGTATCGGCCCCGCACCGGCCGAAGACCGCGAATTATGGACGATTCCCACTGATCGTCAACCGAATCGATGACAATTCAAATCGGAATACCAACTACGAGTCTTTGATGATTTTCAGTGCTCAATCATCCTATGTGCCAAACTAATAAATCGGCGCCGTGATCGCGGCACCTGACGCACAGGGACTATGAGAAGAACGCGGCCCCGGAAGCAAGTGTCGAGGCCACCAATATGACGACAAAACACGATAGCGCCACTTTGGACCATTTCTGGGAAGTTCTCATTCTCCGCCGCGGCAACCTGCCCTTCCGTCGGCGTGCTGCATGGCGAGAACGCATTAATGCAGCACTGCAGGAAGTATAACGGCATTACCGCACATTTTTGCAAAGTATGTGAGTGACATGACTTACGGCACAATCAGGGTTCAAGGCCGGCCCCTGGCCGCGACCACGTGGTGTAAACCAGAGAGCCCCGCGATGGACAATTCAGGGAACGTGGCTTCACAGACGCCCGCCCGTTCCCAACCCCCGTCAATGTAACCCAGGAACAACAGACCATCACCTGGCTGCTCCTGCGCGCCGCCTTACCGCACAAATGGCGGTCGCCCCCGATTCGCTGCCAATCACAGACGCGTCCGGAAAACACCTCAAACTGCGTCGAGCCAAATTTCGTAGTTTTCGTGTCGACTGCGAGCACGCCACCCGTAAACAGAGCAGTTGCCCAAGGGGGTTGCCGACAAACTGAAAACCCCAACGTTTTCGGGTTTCGTCACTCGAAGACGACTTCGTCTCTCCGAAACACCTCCTTTTTTTGCGGGCGGCAGACTATCTTCCGGCTTTCAAGCAGAACTGACCGCGTTTGGAGAAAGTCCCTAATCCGAGTCACTTACGTCATTCCAACACTCGATCAATCCGGAGCCGAGCGACAACTCGCGATGCTGGCTGGCCGCCTGCTGCAATCCGAGATTGAAGTCAGCGTCATCGCTCTGAATCGTGGTGGATTTTATGCCCAGGAATTGAAGCGTGCCGGGGTTCACGTCGATGTCCTCAAGAAACGGTTTCGCTTTGACCCGTTGACGTATTTCCGACTTCGCAGACGTCTGCACCAACTGCAGCCGGACATTATTCAGTCGTTCCTGTTCTCAGCAAATAGCTACGTTCGGCTGCCAGGCATCGCGCCAAAATCGAGCAGGATCATTGTATCCGAACGATGCGTTGATTCGTGGAAGAGCGGCTGGCAGCTGCGAACGGACCGATGGCTGTCCGGCCGGATGCTGGCCATGACCGCCAACTCAGAAAGTGTAGCCGACTTCTACGCAACGAAAGCAGGCGTGCCGCACAATCTGATAACGGTGATTCCAAATGGGCAGCCGCTCCCGTCGGCTGTGGCAGCCAGGCCGGCGGGTCCGACGCTTCGCGAAGAAGTCGGTTTGCCCGCTGACGCCAGGGTCATCGGATTCGTCGGACGCCTGGCTCCGCAAAAGTGTCTGTCGGATCTTGTCTGGGCGATTCAACTGCTTTACCAGGTCATCGACAACGTCTACCTGGTGCTGGTCGGGAAAGGCCCGGTACGTGATCAACTGGCAGAGCTGGCACAGAGCTTCGGCTGCCGCGACAGAATCATTTTTCTGGGGCACCGAACGGACGCAGCTTCTTTGACAAGACAATTCGACGTGTTTTGCCTTCCCAGCTCGTTCGAGGGGATGTCAAACAGCATGATGGAAGCGATGGCATCGGCGGTTCCTGTTGTGGCCAGCGACATTCCCAGCAATCGGGAGCTTGTGGAACACGAGCAAACGGGTCTTCTGTTCAATCATGGTGACGGTGCGGCAATAATGATGGCGTTGAAGCGGGTCCTGGAAAGTGCCGAGCTGGCCGAACGACTGGGAACGGCTGGGTTCAATCTCATCGCTGAACGTCACAGCATTGAACAGATGGTGCAGCGACATGTCGATTTGTACCAGGACGTTTGTTCTTAATGTGGGACGGCCCCGCAAGCCGATTGGAACTGAGGCTCGGAAGCTGCAGGCGAGGTTCTACCGGTCGCTTCAAAGATGGCGGGTTCATTCGTTGGCGGTCTGAGACTTTCTAAATTGTTGATTGGAACATAGTGCAGTGTGTGGGATCGCAGGGGCAGTCTGGTGGCAGGTTGAAAAACGGATTTCTCACGAAATCCTGCAGCGGATGACCGATGCGATCCAGCATCGCGGCCCCGACGCAGAAGGTCATCTTCTGATCGACCAAACTGCAGATCGTCGTCCGGGTGTGGCGTTGGGACATCGCCGTCTCTCGATCATTGATGTCGCCGGAAGTGCCCAGCCGCTCGGAAATGAAGACGGCTCTGTACAGATTGTCTTTAACGGCGAGATCTACAATTACCGTGAACTGAGGGAATCTCTACTGGCTGCCGGACATCAGTTTCGCACGGAAGGCGACACCGAAGTTATCGTGCATTTGTACGAACAGTACGGTCTGGACTTCGTTAATCATCTGCGCGGCATGTTTGCGTTGGTCCTGTGGGATTCTCGCGAACAGCAGCTGGTTGCTGTGCGCGACCGAATGGGGCAGAAGCCGTTTTTCTACCGTATGGAAGACGGGCGTTTTGCGTTTGCGAGCGAATTGAAGGCTTTGCTGCAGATTCCAGGGATTGCTCGACAACTCGACCGGCGGTCCGTACTGAGATACCTGACGCTGCAATACGTCCCTGCCCCGCATTCGATGCTGGATGGGTTTCGACGATTGCCCCCCGCATCCATGGCCATCCTGAAGGACGGTGATTTCCGTATCGAACGATACTGGACGCCGCCGTACGATGAACCTGACCTGTCGAAATCTGCCATTGACGACTGGCGCGAAGAGCTGCGTCATGAAATGACCGAAGCCGTGCGCCTGCGGCTGCGCAGCGACGTGCCGCTGGGCGCGTTTCTTTCCGGAGGAATCGACTCAACGATCGTGACCGGTTTGATGCAGCAGCAACTGGATCGACCGGTTCAGACGTTTTCGATCGGGTTCCCGGTGGCAGCCTTTGATGAACGGGCATACGCGCGACAGGCTTCAAAGATGCAGGGCACTGATCATCATGAAGCGGTCGTTGAACCGGACGCAATCAGTATGCTGCCAAAGCTGATCTGGCACTACGACGAACCGTTCAGCGACAGTTCGGCGATCCCGACCATGTACCTGTCACAGATGACTCGTGAACATGTCACGGTGGCGTTGACGGGAGACGCAGGCGACGAACTGTTCTGCGGTTATGATCGCTACCGAGCCGTCAGGATCGCGTCGATGACGGACTTCGTGCCGCGCTGGTCCCGGCGTATGGCAGCAGCGTTTGCCACTTTGATACCCGGCGATCCCCGACAGAAGTCGTTTCGCCGTCGAGCCAAACGGCTGTTGGAAACACTGGGGCAAAACTCAGAAGAACGGTACCTGAACTGGATCAGCATCTTCAATCGCAGCCCGTTGCGTCAGGTAACCAGTGACGATCTGTTTGCATATTCAAAGCAGGCCGACCCGGCAGCCGCCATTCTGGATGCGTATCGCATGTTTCCTGATCGTGACTTTGTGACTCGCACTACAGCAGTTGACGTGGAAACCTATCTGCCGGGCGATCTGCTGACCAAGGTGGACATCGCCAGCATGCATGTTGGACTGGAATGTCGCAGCCCGATGCTCGATCACAAGGTTGTGGAACTGGCCGCACGGATGCCAATCGGCGTAAAGCAGAGCTTGAAGCAGGGCAAGCTTGTTTTGACCGAAACGTTCAGCGATCTGATTCCGCCCGATATTCAAACCCGAAAAAAAATGGGGTTCGGTGTACCGATCGACCACTGGTTCCGCAACGAACTGAAGCCATTGTTGCACGATGTGCTGTTGTCGTCACGATGTCGGGACCGTGGTTTACTGAATGCCGGTACGGTTCAGCAGTTGGTGGATCAGCACACGTCCGGTCAGTTTGACCACGCCTACCGGCTGTGGAATCTGTTGTGTCTGGAGCTGTGGCAGCAAATGTATCTTGACAACACTCCCCCCATTGCCGCGCCATCGACAATCTGAATGATCCTGTCACGTCCCGTGCATTCTTACATCGAGGTAATCGCTTCCACCAGCGATGGTCCAGTGGCGGCCATGCCGAATCTTTCTTTGACTCGGTCGGGCAGGTCGCTCGCCGGTTGTCTGCCCGCTGACACGACGGACCTTAGAGCCAGTGAAAGTCCCGTGGTGTCGGCGCGATCGTATGTTGCCCCATGCTTCACCGCTGCGATCATTTCCGGAAAAGCACCATGCGCGGGAAGTAGCGCCGGAACGCCGCAAAGTCCCGCTTCCAATACATACAGCCCTTTTGGTTCGTTGTACTCGGTCGGCACGCACAATACATCAAAGCTGCTGATGATCCGAAATTTGTCTGGCCGCTCGTCCGGGCTGCCAAGCCAGTGAATTCGGTTCGGAAGCCTTTGTTGTGCCTTCTGCAACAGACGATGAAACCACCTCCTGTGCTGATCGGGCAGGTAGCCGGCGATTGCAATTTCAGCATGCGGCAAATCCGGCAGGATCTCTGTGGCCGCCGCCAACAGATTCTGTGCGCCCTTCTCCGGACAAACCCTGGCAAAGTAGCCAACACGAAATGGCCGGGCAGTTTCTTCGTCGTTTGTATTGTCGGCGGCTGCAGACAACAGCGCGGGGTGATCCGACACATCGATCGTCAACGGGATCCGGCGGAATTTCTGATCGGGCAATTGCAGGTATTCGCTCATGAACTCGCTGTAGTAGCGACTATGAGTCAGGAATCCGTCGAAGGCCTGGCAGTTTTGCCGCAGCTGGGTAAAGACCGGGGCTTTCCAGCGACTGCTCAAGCCATCCAGAAAGACATCGTCGCCCTGCAGCAGGCAGAGAATTTTTCCGCTGAACCGAGGCCGCAGTTCAGAAAGGACTCCCGACAGCAGTGCGTTGCTGAACAGAATGACGTCGGGGCGCAGGTTGTTACAAAGATAGTCCACCAATTCAACAACTTCTCGACGCTGTGGCCCCGCCGTTCCCTGCAGCATGTCCAGCGTCAATGCACCAAGCTTCGACGCTTCTGTGTCCCCACCCAAACGGGTGAGCCGGCGAATCATATTCGGTCGGTCCAGCCACTGAGTCATCCACCGCGGCAGACGTCCCCAACCGGGCAGTTTTGAATCAAGGTAGACATTCACGCCTCCCATGAACACGCGGTCAGCACTGACATCGTCCTCGTCCACGCGGATCGGCGTGTACGTCGGCACCAGAATCGCGTCTTCCCCGGCCAGCCTCAGAGTTCGCGCCAGAGTGTTGTCCTGCATGCAGGACCCACAGAACATTCCGGCTCCCCCTGCGGTGATGATGGCAATCTTCATCGAAAACTTACCCGCCGATGACCGGCAGGTTCACCGGATCATTGGCCGTCCGACGGGGTTTCGGTGGCAGCACGGCGTGAGCGTACTCCCGGATCTGTTCCGGCGTTTCGAACAGCTGATCGTAAGCCGCGTCGCTGTCATATTCGCAATCGTCCGTTGTATAGGACCGACAGATCCCCGGACGAGTATCGTATGCGCCACACATGTTGTCCGGCTGCAGGTGTTGGCAATCCGCATGCACCATGATGTACCAGCTGCCATCGTCAACAAATACGCTGACCGAACCGTGCATCATGTACCAGCGAATGTGGTCGTAGTCGTCCTGGATCTTCGGCGTTTCCAGGGGCAGGGCGAAGTAGCGACAGCACTTTCCGGTACAGTGCTGGCACAGAACTTCGTCGAGCTTCAGATCTTCTCGTTTCACCTGGATTCGCATCGGTGCTCACACAGCAACTTCGGATTGTCAGAAAAGTTTCGGCCACGTTGTGTGCTCATGATAAACATTGTAGCCGTGGCCGTCGCGAGTTTCGACCATTGAGAAAGGTATGGCCGAAGTGATTTTATTGCACGGCAAATCAGCATCTTTTCACGAAGCCCCAACAATTGAACGCCTTGTATTGCCTGAAGAATCTGACGTGATATCGTGTTGCCGGGTATTTCCATTTCAAACATTGCCAACCTTGCAATATTCCCCATCAGCGGAGCTTCTTTCGATGCCCTCGATTTCCCGTGTTGTGCGATCTATGGTCGCTTTGCTGCTGTTTTTTCCGGTCGTTGCAGCAGCCAGCAAACCGAACGTTGTCATTGTCATTACCGACGACCAGGGCTACGGCGATCTTTCCTGCCACGGCAACCCAATCCTGAAGACGCCACAGATTGATGACCTGCACTCGGAATCCGTGCGACTGACGGATTACCACGTTGCACCGACGTGTTCGCCGACTCGCTGTGCCTTTCTGACGGGACACTGGACGAACCGCACGGGAGTGTGGCACACGATCATGGGGCGTTCCATGCTGCGTGAAAACGAAGTGACAATGGGGCAGGTGTTTAAAGACGCCGGCTACGCGACCGGGATGTTTGGCAAGTGGCATCTTGGTGACAACTACCCGTATCGGCCGGAAGATCGGGGCTATACCGAAGTCATGCGACACGGCGGTGGCGGAGTCGGTCAGACTCCCGACTATTGGGACAACGCGTACTTTGATGGCAGCTATTGGCACAACGGCACACCCGAACCGGTCAAAGGGTTCTGTACTGACGTCTTCTTCGACTACGCGAAGCGATTCATTAAAGCTTCAAAGAAGGCTGATAAACCGTTCCTTGCGTACATCGCCACCAACGCTCCCCACGGTCCGATGCATGCCCCGGAAGAATCGGCCGCACCTTACGCCAGCGTAGAAAACGTCGGCCTGCAGAACTTCTACGGAATGATCGCCAACATTGACGACAACGTTGGCAGGATGCGAGCGTTCCTTGCGGATGAAGGGCTGACCGATAATACGATCTTCATCTTCACAACGGACAACGGATCGTCTTCAGGTTGGCGTACTTTCAATGCGGGCATGCGAGCAGGCAAGGGCAGCGAATACGACGGCGGCCATCGAGTGCCATTCTTCGTCTATTGGCCGGAAGGAAAGCTCACGGGGGGGTATGACGTGAAACCCATCACGGCACACGTTGATGTGCTGCCCACGCTGATTGACCTGTGCGATGTTGCTCCGCCCGACGGCGTCAGATTCGACGGCACCAGCATCGCTGCCATGCTGAACCCGACAAATGACGTCGACTGGCCGGATCGCATTCTGGTGACAGATTCTCAACGAGTGAAAGATCCGATCAAATGGAGAAAGAGCTCCGTGATGACTTCGCAGTGGCGTCTGATCAATGGGAAAGAACTCTACGACATCAGAGTGGATGCCGGACAGGAATCGGACGTCGCTTCCGGCCATCCCAGGGTTGTTAAGCGACTGACTGAATTCTACGACGCGTGGTGGGAAGAATTGCTGCCGTCTTTCAGTAACGACACAGCCATTTACCTGGGACATCCGGCCGGCAACCCCGCTCGCCTGACATCCCATGACTGGATCACAACCCAATCGACCCCCTGGAATCAGGGCCATATTCGTAAAGCAGTGAACGGTGACGGCCACACAGGATTCTGGAACGTGCTGGTACACGCGACTGGCGACTACGAAGTGCGATTGCGGCGATGGCCGGAAACTGCGAACCTGAAAATCAACGCATCTCTGGCCCCTGGGGCTGAAGTGCCCGGAGCCAGGGCCTACCGCACTCAACCTGGTGAGTCGATCAACCCCACCAAAGCATCTCTGCGAATCGGCGATGTCCTGGCGAAGGCTGACGTCGCCCCGGATGCGACGGAAGTTGTCTTTAACGTGACGTTAAAGAAAGGAAAGACACGCATGACAGGGCTGTTCACGACAGCGTCCGGTGAAAAATTTGGAGCGTACTACGCATACGTTAAGAAACTCTGACCAGCCCGGTGCCTCAGCCCCTGCGAACTGACGATTGGGGCTGGATTGGCACTCCCGTGGTCACGAAACTTCAGTCAACGACAGAACGATTTCACGATTTCACGATTGAGCGGGACAAATGAAGCAACACGACGTTGTGGTACTTGGTGGTGGCCCGGCTGGCAGCACGGTGGCAACGCTGCTGGCGTCGCAGGGATTTGACGTTGTTGTGCTTGAAAAGGACCACTTCCCCAGATTTCACATCGGAGAATCATTGCTGCCAGCCACTGTCAGCATTTTTGAGCGTCTGGGAGTTCACGAAGCGATTCGCAGTGCATTTATTCTGAAACCCGGCGGCAAATGGCTGTACGGTGATGAAGAAGTTCCCGGTGATTTCGCGAAGTCCGACCGCAAGGCATCGTTCAAACAGAATCCCTATTCGTACCTTGTCGAACGTTCAACGTTTGACAGGATTCTGATCGACCGGTCGATTGAAGCGGGAGCCGATGTCCGTTTCGGATCGGAAGTGACCGATGTCATCTTCGAAGACAAACGCGTCACCGGACTACGGTGTCGCGACGAAGCAGGCGTCGAGTCCGAAGTCTTCGGCAAGGTAGTGATTGATGCGTCGGGCCTGCGGGCCATTATTCCCTCAAAGTTGCGAATCCGCAGACTTGCCGAACCCCATCGCATGGGCATCTATGCTCAGTATGCCGCACGGCCGACTCGTGACGACGTAAAAGCCGGATGGTTTATCGGGCAGATGTTTTACGACGGCTGGACATGGCTATTGCGGCTGCCAGACGATCGTTTTTCCGTAGGAACCGTCCTGACTGTTGAACGCTTCAGAAACTCGGGCATGACGCCCACGGAACTATTGGATCGTCTGGTTGCCGAAAACCCATTGCTGAATGAAGGGATGACACCGGACCGCCATCGGATTTCCGACGTAATCGTGACGGGCAACATGGGCAATTCGTCGGAGGCGCTCACTGGCGATGGCTGGGTGGCTGTTGGTGATTCCGCCTATTTTATCGATCCGTGTTACTCATCCGGCGTTCACCTTGCCATGAAGTCCGCCGAGGTGGTGGCCGACGCGATTATGTCACGACCGAAAGGCTCCAAAATCGACTCATCGTTGTTCGCGCAGTACGAGAAGGACATGCGGCGGCATGAAAGAACCGTGCAGCGGATGGTGGACGTATTCTATATTGCCACCCGAAACACATCTGTTCAGAAAATGATCACCACGTGCCAGGGTGGATTTTTCAGTCGCAGATTTGTGACGTTTGTGGGCGGTGATTTCAAGGAGAATACCAGCTACATTGCCCGAGTCCGAAACTACTCTCGCATCGTTGAAACTCTATTCGGAAACAACCCAAGCAAAGCTCCGGAAAATCATCCGCACTATCTGCAGGAATCCAGCAACTGAGCAAAGCGGCGACCTGTCGTGGAGAGCGGCAGTGAGCGCAACTGATTCCGCGAACACCACTGATAGCCGGCCCCCTGCTTCAGACGTCCGTGGTCAAAGTCACACACAAGGCACAGAAGTCGGATTCTATATCGAGTCACAGCGTGTTCTATTTCGATGATTGGTTCATACAACGTAACGATCGTTCCCGTAAGTTCATTCACTCGTTCGCTGAGTGAAATCGGCAGCCGCGGCAATGACTTTGCATCATCGTCGGCAAACAGGCTTCGCTGACCGGGCAGAGCTGCCGTGACCCTGGTGCGACGACGTTCCGGCATCTGTACGTTTGCCACATCCGCATCACGAACTTCAAACCGCACAAAATCCCACAGGCCCGCCCAGCGTTCATTTTCCGCTCGTTGACGCAACAGGAACCGCCCGCCTTTCTTCACGGCAACTGACACTTCGGTGACGTCGGTGATCTGCGGTTTCGGCTTCTCCAGAGGAATCTCGGATTGCCGCCCGGCTTCGTAGGATCTGCACGAGGGCATCAGCGGACATGTAGGACAATTCGGATCAACGGGACGGCATACCTGCGAACCAATATCCATCACTGCCTGATTGAATTCGGCCGCCCGCCTGCGTGACACGATCCAACCCGCGAATTTCCAGAGCTTCTTCTGACCTTCCGTTCCTCGAGGATCAATGTCCAGTTCGATCAGTCGCGAATACAGCCGCAGAGTGTTGGCTTCCAGAATCGCTGCCGGCTGATTAAATGCGAATGACGAAATCGCTCCCGCGGTGTACGGTCCGATGCCGGGCAGCTGTTTCAGTTCTTCTGCCGATTCCGGAAATCGGCCATCCATTTCATGAACGACAACCCCCGCAGCTTTGTGCAGATTCCGGGCACGGCTGTAATATCCAAGCCCTTCCCACAGACGCAATACCTGGCCCTGTTCGGCCTCAGCGAGGCGATGCACATCGGGAAAACGTTCAATAAATCGTTCAAAGTACGGCACAACTGCAGCGACGGTTGTCTGCTGCAGCATGATCTCACTGATCCAGATACGATACGGATCGGCCGATTTCCGCCACGGCAGTGTGCGACCGTTTTGGCCATACCACCTCAGCACACGTGACCGCAGACGACGTCTCCAGCCCAGATCCAGATCTTTCGGATACGCTGACATTGATTTTGGGAAGAATCCATTCGTTAATGACAATCTGACGCTGTTCATACAACAGCGACACAATAGGCGAGCGACAGAGTAATAACCCGCTACAAAGTTTCAACCATTCTTTTTGTCCGGGTGACGAGCAGCGTGAACAGCCGGTTGCGAATTTTCTCATAGTCCGATAGCCTCCCGCCCCGCGCTGTCGCGTGGCAGGTGGCTGCCGTCGTTTAACCGCGTGCCCAACGGGCCGCGCGTACGACGCGTCACTGACGGGCAATTAGTTAGACAGCGCCACTGGTTTCGCTTATCCAGTGTTTTTCCCAACCCGAAGCCTAAGCGAGGCGATCGACACAACCTGTCACCTCGCTTACGCTTCGGGTTGAAATGAACAGGAAACCTGCGTTGTCGAATTGGACACGCGGTCGAATAATTTCTTTCCAGGCTTCTATCTTTCCAAACATCATGCTCGATCTTTCCTCCCTCAATACACCTCAGCGAGAAGCGGTTGAAACGCTTTCCGGGCCAATGCTGGTGCTGGCTGGGGCGGGGACGGGAAAGACGCGCGTTATCACGTATCGGATGGCCAATCTCATCCGCCACGGCATTCGGCCGGACCGCATTCTCTCGGTGACGTTCACCAACAAAGCCTCAAAGGAAATGCGGGAACGAGCTCTCTCGCTGTTAGGCTCACGTCTGCGACAGAAGCCAGTCGTTTCAACATTTCACGCGTATTGTGTGCGGGTTCTGCGAGAAGACATCAATGCCCTCGGTTACCCGAAGGCCTTTGTGATCTACGACCGCGGTGACCAGGAATCGGCAGCTCGGACGGCGTTGCGAGAGATCCGCCTGGGCGATAAGGCCATGAAACCCAGCGACCTGCTGAATCGCATCAGCCGCTGGAAAATGTCCGGCATTACAGAGAATCGGGCCAGCGACCATGTCGAAGCAGACTTCGACTTTCTGGCCGCGATGGCGTATCGACGGTATCAAAAACAGCTGCGAGCATCAGGAGCTGTCGATTTTGATGATCTGCTGCTGCTGACCAGTCGGCTGTTCGAAGAGTTCCCGGAAATCCTGCAGAAGCATCAATCGAGGTTCGACCACGTTCAGGTTGACGAGTATCAGGACACCAACGGCGTTCAGTTTCAGTTGGTGGAAAGTCTCGTCCGCGGCCATCAGAATATTTGTGTTGTTGGTGACGACGACCAGTCCATCTACGGTTGGCGCGGTGCAGAGGTGCAGCATATTCTGAATTTCGGTGGGTACTTTTCCGATACGCGGACCTTTCGTCTGGAAAACAACTACCGCTGTACGGACCTGATTGTCGAATATGCCAACCGCCTGGTGAAGCACAACCGCCACCGACACGATAAGAAGCTGATTGCACACAAACACGATGGCTCACCGATCCGAATCCTGGCTTACGAAGATGAAACGCTGGAATCCGAAAGCGTCGTTCAGGAGATCTCGTATCTGATCACGGAACTCGGTGTCCGCCCCAAAGACGTCGCCATTCTGTTCCGCACTAACGAACAGCCCCGACTGTTTGAAACAGAAATGCGGCGACTGAACGTGCCCTACGTTCTTCTGGGCGGGCAGTCATTCTTTGATCGCAAGGAAATTCGGGATGTGCTGGCTTATCTGAAGACGCTGTCGGCACCGCGCGACGAAGTATCTCTGCTGCGAATCATCAACACGCCGACTCGCGGTATCGGCGCGTCAACCACCGAAAAACTGGTTCAATTGGCTGTGTCACGTGGGAAAAGCCTGTGGGAAGTCGTCCCGGAAGCAATCGCCGCCGGCACAGTGCCAAAGCAGGCCCAGGCGGCGCTCAGTGATTTTAGAAATCTGCTGATACGGTTTCGCAAAGAAATGCTGGAACAGCCGCAGCAACTGGCAGAGACCGTTCGGCGATTGTTGAAAACAATCAACTACGACGGAGAAATTGACCGCCAGTACAAGGACGAGACTCAGGCGGAGCAGCGGAAAACCGTGATCCAGGACCTGGTGAATTCCATCGGGCAGTATATCGAGAAAACGAACAAGCCCTCGCTGGAGGGATTTCTCGAAACCACAGCACTGATGGACCGAGACGATCAGAACGACAAGGATTCTGAGCTGGCCGACAACGCTGTTCGCCTGATGACACTGCATTCAGCGAAAGGGCTGGAATTCCCGCGTGTCTATCTGGTGGGCATGGAAGAAGGTCTGCTGCCACACAAGCGCAGTGTCGAAAGCGATCTGGAAAAAGATATCGCTGAAGAACGACGTCTGGCCTACGTCGGTGTGACGCGAGCCATGGACCATCTCACACTCACCCGAGCCAAGACGCGAATGAAATGGGGCAAACGACGAGAGTCAATCTGTTCGCGCTTTCTGTTCGAAATGCAGGCAGAACCAGGCGAGAAACTGGTTGAGGAACACATCGGTGGCGATGAAGAGGACGACACATTCGACGGGCAGCCGGCTCGTCCCACTTTGACCAGCCTGTTCGAAGACGACAGCCCACCCTTCTGAGGCGGCACTGACCGGGCGGTGCCGACCGCCAGCGGATGCGAGCTGCCGCTCGAAGACGATGCCGTGGGTTGCCCCTAAGACACGTACACGTTTCGATAATTCAGCGCGCCGCAAAATGCCAATGTCCAGAACGCCAAAAGGACGCCTGAAACAGTGAGCCGCAAAGCGCTATCCGCGGCTGAAGACACAGCCAATCCTCGGCGCCTGGTGCCGTGCCGATCACCAAAACAGACGTGTCCTAACGCGTTGCGTCCAGAGCTTTCAGCGGAAAGACGTCCGATGGCACGTGTTGCTTAGCCATCATGGATTCCAGCCGGGCAACAATATCCGGATGGTCTGCTGCGACATCGTGTTTCTCGCTGATATCTGATGCGATGTTGTACAGCTCCGTCTTGATTTTACCTTTGCCCAGGTCTTGCCGCACGGCTTTCCAATCGCCCATACGAATGGTCTGTTGTCCGCCGTAGCCGGTGAATTCACGGTACAGAAACGGTCGCGCTGCCTGATCCTGACCAAGCAGTGTGGGCAACAGGCTAATGCCGTCGGTCTCTGCCGGAGCTTTCGTTTTTGCGTTGATCGCCTCCAGTACCGTGGGCATCCAATCCTCGAACCCGCTGACGCGATCGTTTTCAGACCCGGCTTTTACCTTGCCGGGCCAGCGCACAACGGTTGGGACTCGCACGCCGCCTTCGTACAGAGAACCTTTCAAGCCACGCAGCTCTCCGACACTGTTGAAGAATTCGTAGTCGACTTCCTGACCAAGATGAGTCGTGCCGTTGTCGGAACTGAAAACAACCAATGTGTTGTCGCTGAGACCCAGGTCGTCGAGCAGATTTAACACGTTGCCGACATAGCGATCCATGCGGGTAATCATGGCAGAATAAGCGGCGCGTGGAGTGAAGTGAGGCGTGTAGCCGTATCCACCTTCGCGAGTGAACGGAGGATCCTTCCAGCCGAGTTCCAGATAGGGTTTCAGTTCCTCGTCCGGTACATGCAGCGCGACGTGAGGAATCACAGTTGGATAGTAGCAGAAGAACGGCTCGTTTCTGTTGGACCTGATAAATTCCAGGACCTGTTCATTGATACGATCCGGAGCGTAGTCGGTGCCCTTGAACGGATCGTAACTCTTCGGATCGGATTTGTTCGCTCCCTTCGCCAGGCTGGCGTGCCCGGGGATCGGTGGATTGTTGTTCAGCTCCACCGTGCCCATATCGCTGCGAAGATAGGACGGATAGTAGCTATGAGCGTGACTTTGGCACAGATAGCCAAAGAAACGGTTGAAACCCTGGCCCAGTGGCTGGCCGCACGAATCCGGCCCGCCCAGCCCCCATTTCCCGAAGGCTCCCGTGACGTATCCTTCCTGCTGCATCAATTCTCCCCAGGTCACTTCTGCATCCGGAATGGGCCACTGTCCTTCCGGTGGTGTGGCTTTGTTGCTGCGGATGTAAGCGTGTCCGGGATGTTTGGCCGTCATCAAGACACACCGAGACGGCGCACACACGGCGTTGCCACAGTAGTGCTGCGTCAGCCGCATGCCCTGTTCCGCCAGGCGATCGATGTTTGGCGTCCTGATCAGTTTCTGGCCAAAGCTGCCAAGTTCGCGGTATCCCAGATCGTCTGCCAGGATGAAGATCACGTTGGGCCGATCTGCGGCGGGGCAGACGCGACATGTGGGTAGAAGAGCGACCACCAACAGAAGAACGGGCAACAAAAAACGGCGAGCGACAGCAAACATGATGATCTCCGGACAGCGATCGGGAACAGGCGGGAAGTCAGTCTCAGGACGAACTTCGTTCGATAATAGCGACGTAGGCGACGCGCTGGTATCGAGCAGCCGGGATTCTGCCCGCTACGTTTGCTAATCCTCGATCAGACACAATCAGCGATGCAGGTGAGTATCGATGAGGCTCAGCGGCGCGGAGTAGCTTCGTCCTGTCGCAATTCATTCGTCTTCTTCGACGACTGCTTCCAGCACAGCCACTGCGGCTTTTGCCATCAGGTGAACAACCCGTTGGGGGAATTCTTCGAAGTAGGCTTCCACAATCAGTCGCAGTGCCTGTTCGCAGTCTGCCTCAAGTTCAGCAACATTTTCACGGTTCATTGGTAATCTTTCGTTCTCATTTGGTGCGAATGTTGAAGTCGACAATTCGAATACGTTAAGAATAGAGCATTTTTCGAATTGGTCTGCACAGTCACGGTTGTGGGAGTCAGTGTCTTTCTTGCTTAGAACTTGCAGACCACGTGCACATCCAGGCAGATTTCGCTCTTATCACGCTGTTCAGCCAATATCGGCCTGACCGGACTGGTATTCCAGGCCACAGAAATACACGCTCGAATCAAACGAATCGCTCCCGTTGGTTACTGAACGCGAATCAATTGCCACATCTTTTCACGAATCAGCACTGCTACAGCGTATTACGCTGACTTGTGGCCGCGAAAAACGTTTTCCGGCCTGCTACGGATGGTTCCCACGAGCCCGAACGACCACATCTTTTCGAAAACTGCTTTAATGTCGTCCCCCGTCCTGAACGTCGTTCTCTACCAGCCCGAGATTCCTCAGAACACCGGCAACATCGGTCGCACATGCGTTGCCATCGGGGCAAAGCTGTGGCTGATTCGCCCACTCGGTTACAAGTTGGATGACCGGTATCTCAAGCGAGCCGGGATGGATTACTGGCAGCACCTTGATTGGGAAGCCGTCGATAGCTGGCCGGAAGTCCAACAGCGGCTGCCGGATTCGTCTGTATGGTATCTGACAAAAACTGCCACTCAAATGGTCTGGGATGCGGAATTCCGCAAAGGCGACATCTTGCTGTTTGGCAGTGAGTCCCGGGGATTGCCGCCATCCATTTTGAACGAGTTTCCGGCACACAAACTGAAGCTTCCCATGACAGGCCTTGTTCGCAGTCTGAATCTGGCCAGCACGATGAACACAGTGGCTTACGAAGCTGTTCGTCAGTTTGGCGGACTGAAATGAGCCGGCACACGCGGTCAATCCCACAGGACTTCTTCACTCGTGATGTCGCAACGGTTGCTCGCGAGTTACCTGGAATGCTGTTGTACCGCCGAAGTCGGCAGGGGCTGACCGTCGGGCGGATCGTGGAGACGGAGGCCTACCTGGCAAAGGGAGATTCTGCGTCGCATTCGGCCAGGGGAATCAATCGTAAGAATGCCAGTATGTTTGGCCCGCCGGGGCGAGCTTACGTGTACACAATTCATGCGCGTCAGTGTTTCAACATCGTCACGGAACCGGACAACGTGGCATCTGCGGTACTGATCCGGGCCGTTGAGCCTGTGTCTGGCACTCGACTGATGGAACAGCGCCGCGGAACATTCACAACGCGGGATCTGTGTCGAGGTCCAGCGAGGCTGTGTGAAGCATTCGGTATTGGTCGCGATCTGGACGGATGGGATCTGACCAGACAACAGCGTCTGTGGGTGGCCGCTGACGCAACAGGCAATGAGTTTCGAATCAGCAAATCGCCTCGCATTGGCGTGACATCGGCGAAGGAGACGATGCTTCGTTTTTTTCTTCTCGGTAACGAATTCGTCAGCGGCCCCAAATCACGCAACCGGTAGCCAGTCAGCGCACAACTTCAACGCACCACCGGCGTTTCCGCTTTGCGGGCCAGTCGGCGGTCGAACACCTCCTGAACGGAAACCTCGATCGTTTTGCAAAGACCGTCCAGGTCGAGATCATCTTCGTCGTAGCCGAACGGTTCTTCGACATGTTCCGCCACGGTTTCAAGGCCCAACATGAAATACGCCACGATGCCCGTCAGGGGAACAGTCCACCAGCGGAAACTGTCCACGATGCCCCACGGAAAAGTAATCAGGTACAGCCCGACACATTGCCTGGCAAATGTGCGATAGGATCGAACGATTCGAGTATTCCGGATTCGTTCACAGCCGCCACAAATGTCCAGAAACAGTCGCGCTTCCGCGTCGAGAACTCGCAGGTCATCGCCGTCGATAAAACCGTCTGATTTCCATGACCCAAGTTCTTCGTACATGCGAGTGATCAGATACGAAGGTACGTGTGAAGGGTGATCGTTGCACGCTTCGAAGCCCTCCAGTTTCTGCAGGTTGGCTCCCTCGCGAAGGTGGTCTTTCAGCCCATAGGCGAAGGCCACGATTTCAATGCGGAACTTGTTCAGTTCGTCGTCACCGGCCTTGCACAGATCAGCCACTTTGATGGCCATGTTGCGACTGATGTTGACCAGAGTTCCCCACAGTTTGCGAGCTTCCCACCACCTCGAGAAGGATGAGTTCGTGCGGAAGACCAGCAGCCAGCCCAGAACCAGCGTGAATGCAGCATGCAGGTCCGACGGCAGCGTAATGAACTCACCATAGGCAGACTGCGTTTTCGCCCACACGGCGACCACGGCATAGGCAGCCGTTGCCACTGCATACAGACTGACATTCCGCAATGTTGAACTGCGAGCAATTTCTGTGACAACATCACGATTCATAAAATCACATCCGGGCTGGAGCACTTTCAAAATCGGTGTGCCCGATTTCAGTCACGGGAATCAATATTTCCGTATGAAGATTCATTTGCCGCACCCATGTCCGGGCGGATTGCCTTCGAATCGTCAGAACGACTGTGGACGTGAACTGTAACGGATTCGCCTTGTGCAGTATTGGTCGGTTCATGATGACCATCATTCGAAATCAAAAAACCATTAGACTGTTCCTCATTCGCTGCGGCAAAACTGTCAGACGCTGTTCTGGTCCACACATACAGGCCGAGTGGAAGTGCGCATGTCGTATACACGACGGCAATCATCGACACGGGGCGCTGGGCATCTGCCGGTGACCAGCTGAGCAGAAAGATCAGCCCGAAACAGAACAACGAAATGGCAGGCCCCGAGAGTCCGAACGCAATAGCGTCTGCGAACTGGCGTCGCCCGCCGAAGAATGCCGTCAACACGCCAAACAGCGACAAAACCCCGCCCGTGACGACAATACTTTCAATGTCGTACAGCGCAGCGGCAACGCCCACAGCGATGGTCGTGCATTGCAGACCAAGACAGACACGAAGTCGTCGCAGCTTCGGCTGGAATCTGCTTTCAACCGGTTCGAATTCCGATTGCGGGGCACGAAATGGATTGTCATCAGACGTTGTCATGATGTTCTTTATGGCACTCCTTACCAATTGCAGCGAATTCTGCTGACTCATGGCCGCGGTTCACGTGTCTTGATGGCAGAACGGCTGCCCCCACGAGCCAGAACCGGTTCCGTCATTTCGTAAACTGCTCTCCTCACGACATCGGGATAACGCGTTTCATGAGTGTCGCGGGTATCACAAGGATTACAACCAGACTGGCCAGTCGGCTGCTGCCCGTCATGCAGAAGACCATGGCGGCATCGATGAAGATAATGTTCAACAGCATAAAACCGACTGTTTTCTGCAGCAACATGGACTGATTCAAGTGGATGGCTCGCACGCACCGAAGTCCCACATTCGCGGCAATCAGACACAGGGCAATGACCGCTCCCATGGCAGATGGTTTCTCCAACATCACCTGCAGCGCCGTCCAGGCGTTGATGCCAATGCCTGTCAACGCGATTGCCAATCCTGCACCCAGTGCGAATCTGGAAGAGTCACCTGCTTCATTGCGAGCAAACCATGTCACGCCGAATACATACACCGCGAGTGCAGCTGCGATCACGACCTGTGGACCTGACCAAACCGTGTCCCAGCTTCCTGCGCAACCGGCCCCCAACATAATGTTCAGGAAGCGACAGGTGGCCATGCCAAACGGGCCGGCAGCAGTATTCTTCAGAACCGCATCGTACAACACCACGGCGGCGGCCAGAATCAGGGCCATGCAGACCGCCACAGGTTCTGTTTCGGCAAGAATTCCCGCCAGCCATGCTGCTGCGACACCAGTCAACATCAGCATACTTCCGAATATCGCAGCTGACCTCTTTGAGATTCGACCTGACGGAATGGGCCGTTCCGGGCGTTCCTGTGAATCCAGTGCGACGTCGAACACGTCGTTCAGCACCATGCCACCCAGATATAATCCAGCGCTGGACAGAAGTAACATCCAGAAATGTCTCAACGCCAGAATGTCGGGCAGACTTCGTTCTGAACTGCTGACAATGAAGCCACACAAAACGTTTGTCAGCGCTGTAAAGACCGTCGGCAGCCGCATCAGACGCAGCCATATGATGACGGTGGCTTTCACCGGTTGAGGCACGTTGACGCTATCATTCTGTGTCATTTCTTGCTTTGGTCCATGAGTCCGGTAAAGGATCGGGAGTCTTCTTCGGGCAGTCGTAGGCCGACCTGTTGTGACGCGCCCGAACATCGTCAGGACAGGTCCTGACCTACCTGGCTTTAGTCCATGACCCTCTCGCCTTCCAATCATGTTCAGCAAGTCTATTGTCTTTGTCACCTGCATCCTACTCACGGTTGCCTGGCTCCAAACCAGTGCACAGGATAGATCGAAAAAGAAGACCAGGCTACCCTCGCAGCCGTCGATCGTCTGGGTTAATCAGCCGAAGGACAATCAACTGCCGCTGCCGACAAACACGCAGCACCTGACCCCCTTTTCCGGGGAATGTTTCCACCCTGACTTTCGCCTGTGACAAAGCACTACGGAGATTCTGTGGGTGCAATATCTGTTGAAGGATTCGCGTCGAATATCCCGGGGAACATCTCCCGGAGTTGCCCGGCCGAGATCGCCAGAAGCAGTCCTCCGGTGTCGACCATTGTGATCGCCAGGAGCCTGCCGTTGCCGGACAGGACGGGAAGGCAGCGGGAATTCGGTATTCGTCCCGTGGATGCAAGCTGCCAGACGGTACTGCCTCGCCCGGCAACGTGACGATCGGTTTGAGACAGAGTCGCGTTCGTGGCGACAAGGCTGTACACGTCACCGTTGTCCAGCGTCGGGACAGCCATCTGGCCGATGTTGACTTCATCACCAATTTCAGGTGGTCGTATGGAGAGCGAGAAGTGGTGATTGAGGTTGACCTTATTCTTTGGCCGCAGGATCACAATGTCGGAACTCACTTCAACGACCTGCAGCGGGATCTTGCTGCCATCATCGAACTGAGCATTGATGTTCGGCCAATCCCTGATGGTGCTGCTCCAGTCGCCGCTCAGATGTGACACCAGCGTACCATCGGCCTGGACGACGACTCCGAAACCGATCGGCCCTGGATCACCGGATTCCTCATCATGTATTCCAGAGACAATGATCTCGACGACAGCCGATCGCCACAGGGTTTGTTGCTGCGATGTGACAGTCGGCACGACGTTTGGAATACGAACGTGACCGCGTTCGAAGACTTTGGGTTCGTGTTCCGGCGCATCACGAAGGAAGAGCTGGTCCCCTTTCAACTCGTAGTGATCCTCAAAGAAAGAGCCATCTTCTTCGTCTGAAAAGTACCAGATGGTCTTAGCTTCCGGATTCAACTGGATGCGACATTCGTGCCCTCCACCTGACCATTCCACTATGGAACGGTCCCCTCGGAACGTCCTGTTGTACGGGCGAATCGTGCTGTCTCTGCCGCCTGCAGCAATGGACGTCCCCTGAAACGGCACCCGATGCCACTCTCCTTCGAGTTCGCTGGTCGCCGACGCAGTGGAAGTGCCGGGGCGCCGCAGTTCCCAGACCGTCAGCAGAGAGGACGCATCGAAACCGCCAGGTCGCCGCTCTGGGTGATTCGCCTCGAAGGCAATCCGAATGATCCCCGAATCCTGCTGAACGATGCCTTGCAGTCTGGGAATCTTCACGTCATTCAGTTCTCCTGAATCATGGCCACCGTTTACGATGAAGTCCACAAAATCAACGGGCTGCGGCGCACCCTTGTCGCCCAGCTCAAGCTCGCCTTTAAGAAGGGGGGACAGTTCCGTTGATCCCTCGGATGCGATTGCTTGTCCCTGAATCCTTATGTTCCATTGGGCGTGCATGATTGGCTGGATTTGTTTCACTTCCCACGAACCCTGGAGGCTATCCAGCGTCACCATCGGGTAGACCAGAGCCAGGTCGACGTCCGCCGGACTGATCAGTGGTGGTGGCTGGTTGAAGGGCTGACTGGCCTCGGCGGCTGGCGGTTCCGAACCATCAGGGCGGACATGCCCCCTGCGCACCGATCCGTCTCGCACAATGTAATAGGGAACTGCACCAGGCAGCCCTTTCCTGAGGACAGCTTTCAGGTCATCTGCACAGGCGGTTTGCCAGTTTCCCAGTCCGACCAGAATGTCGCCTTTCTTCAGGCCACCTTTTTCGGCGGCAAGTCCGACATCGACCCCGCCGATCCGCAATCCGCTACGGAATTGCTGAGGCAGATCTTCGGGAACTGCCGAATCGTCGCTGTACACAATTCCCAGGGCATGAGGCTGATGTAAGCCGGAGAAACGTTCCGCGACCGGAGCGAAGACGCCAGTTGCGTCTGTGGCCATCTGATTCAAACCTGGAAAGGAGGCCCTGGACGAATCGTTCGTCGTCAGCGACTGCTGGTTCGGGATGCTGGAACTCTCCCATTCCAACTGCGGGTTCAGCAAGTCTTCGACACGACTATCCACGATCTGATCTGCGATCCGTTCACGCGTGTTGATGGAACGCTGCGTCTGAAGTAGTCGAGCCTGCATCTCCATCAGTTCCGCTCGCAGCAGACTCTGGCGGAGCGAAAAGGCCTGCTGTACGGTGCTTCGCAGTTTCGCTTTTATCGCGCTGTCCGGCGATTTCCTGAGTGAATTAGCCAGTTGATGAGCCTGCTGGTCTGCAGATTCATAGTCCTTTCGCAGTTGGGCAACCTGCTGTTGCAGCTCATTGGCGGGGATGCCAATGTCTGCACGCCGCAGTTCATCTTCCAGCCCATCAGCCTGGGTGTCGATGACTGCATTTCCATCGTCGGGCAACTGACCTGTTCGTTTCCGGACATCTGCAGTGTCAGCCTCAGCCCGTCTCACGTGAGCGTCTGTGTGATAACCTTTTTCCAACAACCTGGTGATCTGGTCCAGCTGAACACCGGGCCCCGGCAACTCCTTCGCGCTGGCCTTGTCGAGTTTCAGCAGCAGGACTTCAACAGTTTTAAGCTGCTCCGCAGTTCCAGTGACGACTAGTGAATTGGTTCGTTCGTCGACACCGGGCCGAAAAGACTTGTCTGCAATGAGTTCCCGCAGCAAATCTGCGGCCGCACGGGCATCGCAGTTTTTGAGCGCGAACACCTTAATCTCGTTTTCGGCGTCTTTTGAGAGATTCGACATGCTCGTCGCAGAGGATTTCTCCGGAACAGCCTCTTCGATCGCCTCAATGCGTTTATCCAACAATGCCAGCAGTGCATCCAGTCGCGCGACTTCAGGGTGCAACTGGCCGTGCTCCGCCTTCACGGCGTCTTTTCGTTCTACCAGTTCCGAACGCGTGAAACTAAGAATGTCGAACACTTCCATCCGGGCTCCCAGAGTTGATTCCAGTGACTGGATTACGGATTCCTGCTCCTTCACGGAAGGGTGCAGATCGCCATGCGTCGTCTTCAGCTTCTTTAGGGTCAGCTGTGCATGCTTCAATTGCGCATGCTGTTGACGAAATCCGACGGGCATTGAGAACGTGGCCCCTGGGCCTTTCCAGTCGTCGTTTTGCGTTGATGACTCCGATCGTGCGGGTTTCCGCATTGGCGGCACATCATCAACGACAGGAGATTCCTCGATGTCGTCCGGCGGCAGTGGCTTGCCAGGGTTTGAGTTCAACGGCGAATCGGCCAGGCGGGCCTGGGTCGTCTGGACCGGGGTCGCGGGTGATTGAGCACGATTGATTCTCTGTACAATCGATTTTTCAGCCCCCACCGTAGTGATTACTTCATCGTCTGGTCCCGTCAGGCCGGCGGTCGATGGTGTTTCTGACCAGCAGAATGCAGCCGTGAGGGTGCAGAACAGGGTGGCCGTGGTTGTCAGGAATCGTATCATCGCATTTGCTCCCCGGGGACGATGCTGTCGTATGCACGCAGTGTCTCGCTTCGGCCGTATCATTGAACGCCTTTCGTGACCGGGACGGATGGAGGCCAGAGTTGCTTCGTCTGTTCGCTCCACTCGTCCAGATCACTACGGACGGGAGAAAGTACATCTTCGCCGCCATTCCAATCGACAAGGTGGCTGGAGACGGGAGTCTCTTCTGTAGCCTCGCGATGACCACTGAGGGGGGCCAGGGGTGCCGACAGGGTGTCCGGAGTACTGTTGCCGTCCGCAGTTTGCTGAGGGGCGATCGAAGACAGCCACGCAATGCCGGACAGCAGAACAACACCCGTCACGATCACTGCAACAATCGACAAGTTGAGCCTTCGTCGACGGACCGCCACGGCACGACAGCATTCGGGAAGCGGCACCGTGGCAGGCTGCTGCAGGTGTGCCAGACAGCCCTCCAGAACCCGAGCGACCTCAGAAGCACTTGTGTATCGATGTTCCGGCTGCTTCGCCAGCAGCCTGTGCACGATCATGTCAAACCATACGGGAAGCTGCGGCGAAATCTCACGTACCGGACGCGGCGTGTCATCCGTCAGTCGGCGCAGAATGCCATACGTCGATTCGGCGCGGAAAGGTGTTCGTCCCGTGGCCAGGGTGTAAAGAACGCTTCCCAGACTGAACTGATCGCTGCGCGCGTCAACCGCTTCACCGCGTGATTGTTCGGGAGACATATACAGCGGTGTCCCGGCGATGACACCGGTGCGGGTGATACTGGCGTCGTCGATGGCTCGCGCGAGGCCGAAGTCTGTAAGCATCACTTTCTCGACGCCTATCTCCAGCAGGATATTCGCCGGCTTCACATCACGGTGCACCAGGCCCTGAGCATGTGCGGCCGCAAGTCCATTGGCCGTCTGCATGCCAATGCGCAGGATGTCCACCAGATCCAGCGTACCCGCGGCATCGATCCGTTGTTGTAGTGATTCACACGACACGTACGGCATCACGATGTGCGGCAGACGGCCGCTGGAATCGACCGTCAGAATCGGCATCACGTTCGGGTGCAGAATCGCAGCGGTAGCTTGAGCTTCGCGCGCAAACCGTCTGCGGGCTGCAGCACTGACCGCCAGTTGCGGTGCAAGAACCTTGACGGCAACGAGCCGCTTCAGTTCGGGTTGATAGCCCTTGAGTACGACTCCCATGCCGCCGTGGCCAATTATCTCCTGAACCTCAATTTCACCGAGTCGGCCAATGGAATCCGGCAAAGTGGACGGCTCGAGACATTCGACCGCAAAGTCCGTCGCCAATTCACGATCGTCAGTGGAGCCGCTGCCAGCACCAGACAGGTTCGATCCACCCGACGCAGTCGCCGCTTTCAATGTCGCCCTGACCTGAGTCCACGCTGCCGGTCGGCCCGCAAGTTCCTGCAACTCGTGCCGACAGGCGTCACACTCACAAAGATGGGCTGATAACGACTCTTCATCCTTCTCGCCAAGCTGGTCATCCAGTGAGCGGCGAAGGAGGATTCGGTCACAGTGATTCGTCGGTCTAGTCGTCATCGACAAGCACCTCCCTGACGCGATGCCGAATTCGAGCGAAAACGCGGCTGCGAGACATATAGATGCTGCCAGTACTGACCCCCAAATCCCGCGACACTTCCGCCACCGACCGTCCTTCGGTTTCTGTTTCCCAGAACGCTCGCCACGAGTTTTCGCGAAACTCTCCCCGGACCAGCTCTGCCGCCCACAGAATCAGTTCCTGTTCGTACTGTTTGACCTGTTCAGCGTCGATCGAAGTATCCGTAATCTCCTCAATCAGCATCAGGAACTCTGAGCCTCCCTGTCCCGTGATTTGTTTCCGCTCACTCGTCATGAACCTGATTACGACATTGCGAGCGACGCATCCCAGCCATCGCCGAAACGAGGCGGCCTTGCCGTCGGGCTGCCAGCCATCAACCGACTTCGCGATCGTCATCAGCAACTGCTGAGTCACATCCGCCACATACCGATCGGGCGTTCCCTGCTTTCGTACAAGCCTCATCAGAAAAGGTTCGTAAGCGCAGACAAATTCCGTCCATGCGAGGTCGTTTCGCTGGTTCTTCAGGCGGACGATCAGGCTGTGACGAGTTTCCGGTGGTCGCATCGGATCGTTCAGGACAGGGCCTCCAAAAAACAGGCAGACAACGCCGGTCTTCATTATAGGGAGTCCTCGATCCGGGGCCGTCCTCACAAATATTAGACCCGAATCGGGCAGAATCCTGGAATTGGCGTCAAGCCACTCAATTTCACACTCGTGCGGCCACCAACGCGGCACTCACAGACCGTATTGAATCCCCGGCGCACTTTAGCATCACTGATTCCGCCGTCGCCACATCCCAGAGGTCGTTCGTAGCTTGAACTGTCCTGCGGGCTTCTGCCCACCAGCGTCACTCCTCAGAGCGGCAGCTCGCACAAGCCGACGAAGTCGGTCAAAAGATGGGACCGGGAAACCAGGGGCAGAATTCTTCGTCGCCGATGCCCTGAGCTTCACTTAGTGTCTGCTGACCGCTGGCAGTGGCGATGATGCGTTCGAAGATCTGTTCGCCGACCTCTTCGGTGCTGCTGCCGTCCAGAATCACACCCGCGTTGATATCCATGTCGTCTTTCATCCGGTTGAACATCGGCGTGTTCGTGGCCACCTTGATCGTTGGGGATGGCTTGCAGCCAAAGCAACTGCCACGACCGGTGGTGAAGACAACAACCTGAGCACCGCTGGCGACCTTTCCTGTAATCGACGCCGGATCGAAGCCCGGACTGTCCATGATGACGAATCCCTTTTCTGTAATCGGTTCGGCGTATTGGTAGACCGCACGAAGCGGAGACGTGCCACCTTTTGATACGGCCCCCAGCGACTTTTCGAAAATGGTGGTGAGTCCTCCGTTCTTGTTGCCGACGGACGGGTTGTTGTCGATGGATGCGTCGTATCGTCCGGCGTAGTCTTCCCACCAGCGAATTCGTTCCAGTAGTTGTTCGCCCACTTCCGGAGTGATCGCTCGCCGAGTCAGCAGATGTTCCGCACCGTACAGTTCGGTCGTTTCTGAGAGTATTGTTGTGGCGCCGTGAGCGACCAGCAGGTCACTGGCAACGCCGACGGCCGGATTCGCAGTAATGCCGCTGTTGCCATCGCTTCCGCCGCATTCCATCGCAATCTTCAGTTCACTGATCGGGATTGGTTCGCGGGCGACATCGTTGGCCAGCGGCAGCAGGTCTCGCAGAACACCGACGGCTTTCTCGACCGTCTTTCGAACGCCTCCGACCTCCTGAATGTTCAGCACCATCGGCGGTGGCTCGTCAGTCTTCCTGATGCCGCCCAGTTGCACCAGACCGTGGTCCCGTTCCAGCACAGCGGCCTGAGCCGTTTCACATCCCAGACCAAGAACAAGGCAGGCGACAATGTTGGGATGTTTCGCAAATCCCGCCATGGTGCGGTTCAGCTGTTTATGATCTTCACTGTTGAATGCCAGCGCACAGCCTTCCTTATGCACAAAAGCCACCACTCCATCGATGTTTGGGTATGCCGACAGATCGGTTTCCGTCAGTTCTTTGGCGACGTACCTGGCTGTTGTTGCCGAGCAATTCACTGTGCTGATCACGGCGACGTAGTTTCGAGTGCCGGCCGAGCCATTCGGACGTCGATAACCGTCGAAGCACCGTTCCGTTGCTGGTCGTGGCGGTTCGTGAAGTTCGGTTGAAAAGGCATAGTCCAGTCCGGGTTTTGTCGCCTCAACATTATGAACGTGCACCCAGTCACCGACATTAATGTTTCCCCCGGCATAGCCGATCGTCTGACCGTACTTCACGATTGGAGCTCCCTGATCGATGGCAGCGATCGCAACCTTGTGCCCTTGCGGTATGGCGGCGAGTGGCACTACCGTTTTGTCACCTGACAGC
Source organism: Fuerstiella sp. (assembly GCA_024230215.1). Classification (GTDB taxonomy): domain Bacteria; phylum Planctomycetota; class Planctomycetia; order Planctomycetales; family Planctomycetaceae; genus Fuerstiella. The sequence goes on from JAAERP010000440.1 coordinate 26,921, forward strand.
ACGGCTTCACCTTCGGGCAGATATTCCTTTGCAACGGCAACGTTGTCGTGGGGATGCAGTCGGAGGAGGCTGGTTGAACTGGCCAATGGTCTTCTTTCGTTCGATGAATCGTGCGGGTACCTTGGATCCGCACAGTTGGGCGACAAACGTCACGCTGTCATGTTCCCGAACTGACTGGTCGCTGAGAAGCAAACGGAGCCGGGTTTCCTGGACGTCCCGCAAATGCCCACGGTCTGCCCAATAGTGGTTCGGCCAGACAGGAAGGATGAATCAATGGCCCCGCACACCATCGAAGTTGGCGGCAAAGGGAAAATCGTGTGGGATAAATGACTGTCAACGCGGCGTTGACTCTGTATCGACCAGATCCAACAGCAGCTTGTGAGCAGCTCGGTAGCGGGGAGCCTGTTCCAGCGCCAGCAGCACGTGACGTCTGGACTGTTCCGCATCCTCATTCTTCAGAATCTGCGCGAGCAGGAAGTGCGTGCGAGCAGCGTCCGCAGGTTCCAGTTCCAGCAGTCCGCTCAGAATGTCAATCGCCAACGGATCATTCTTCAATGCCGCTGCGACCGTGTGAATCTGGCGTAACACCTGTGGCTGCAGAGGATCGATGGCCATGACAAGATGACTGGTTTTCAGTGCCTGCGGCCATTTTTCAGCCGTCACCTGCAGCGACAGCAATTCGATGGCGGCTTCCACGTCGTCGCCAGACCGCTGCAGATGTTCGGTCAGAAGCTCTGCCTGTTGCTCTGTCTTTTCCTGTCGCTTATAGATCACTGCCAGAATCCTTCTGGCCCCGTTGACACTGGTGTCTTCCGGAAATAGTTTGATCAGTTGCAGCAATCTTTCCTCCGCAGCGTCCAGTTGTTTCGTTCGAATCAGGGCTGCCGCAGCACTCAGCCCGGCTGTGTAGTGACGAGGATTTTCCTGCAAAGCCTCTAAGTCCGGTTCGTTCTCACCGTCAGTCTCAATCGAAAATTCGACGTCCTTCGCGTAGCTGTCCGCAACACCGGACAGATATTCGGCAAATGCAGCATCCAGTTCTGTCAGCCCGCCGGCTCGGCGTTCCAGTGCATCGTTGATGATAAATCCATTCTGCAGATCATTCAGGATGTGGACCAGCGCCTCAAAGCCGTGTTGTTCGACGATGAATTCCACGACCATTGACGACTCGTAGTAGGCGAAGTTCAGGTCTTCGCCGGATTCAGCATGCAGAAATGCGCTGCTCAGCTGGCTAACTGGTGTCACGTTGCCAGCCTTAACGCGTTCCCGAAATCCGGGTGTCATCGATTGCCCCCAGCGAACGTCCGTGCGGCGTTCTTCATAGACCGAGATCCCTTCGCTCAGCCATCGTGGAATTCTGTTATTCGTCATCTGCAGCGTGATGACATGGCAGAACTCGTGCCACAGCACAGATTCCCAGTTACTGGGACTGTTTCGCTGCGACGCCGGGCTGTTGGCGGTGATGAGTTTGCCGAAGCAGACGCCCAGGAATCCAGCGACATCCGGGATGCCAAAAGTCCTGACTGCAAAATCATCGGGGCGATCAAAGATTTCGACGACAACCGGTTCTGACGGCGTGTAACCGTAGCGTTCTGACAATGCCTCAAAGGCGCGGTTCAGCAGAGCTTCGACTCGGCCACCGTACACAATCGCTTCGTGGCGATTCATACGGATGATGAACCGCTCATTTGTCAGTGTCTGAAAATCGTCCAGGCTGTCCTTCAACTGCATCAGATTAAACAGAGACGTGCTGTAGGTGTCCTGTTTCTGAGCCGCTTCCGCCATCCGCCAGCCGGCTTCGTCCTGGCCCAGACGCAGTAAGTCCTGGCACAATTGAGTTTTCGCGGGCACGAACAACGGGTCAATGGCCATTGCCACCTGCTGGTATGCGGCGCCTTCTGCAAAGCGGTATTTGCGGGACAGTTTTTCTCCGATGACGTGGTCAACGACGGGTGAGGCATCGGAAAACGCGAGCCCACGACTGCGACTTCTGGCTTCTTCAACCGGACGATTCTGCAGATGGTGGATGACCGCCTGTAGAGCATGTGCTCTGGGGTGCCAGGGATTGATCGCGTGGATCTTCGCGAGAGTGCGTTCGGCATCGACATAGTCTTCCGCATCGATCTGCCCTTCGGCGAGTTTCTGCAGCGCCTTCGCGTAGTTGGGATTGATGTTCAAAATCTGCTGGAACAGCGCGGACGCTTCCTGAGCCGACGCTGACGAGATCGATTCGGCAAGCAGGAAAAGCACATCCGGGTTGTCCGGGAACTGTTTCGCCGCTGGCTGCATGATCTCCGCAGCCAGCGCAGCGTCGCCTTTATCCATGGCCAATTGGGCCGCCGCGATAAACCCGTCCGGCCGAGTCTTGTAGTTTCGTGTCGCCCGGTCGAAAAATCCTTCCAGCACGTCCTTAGGGTCGGCTCCCAGCCTGATGGCCGCTCGCCCGAGTGAGACAAGGTCGTCAGCATCGGTGTACCGCCATGGGGCGCCAGTGGCCAGCTGATTGATCTCATCGAGCATTCGTTCCGATTTCTGACGATCTCCCAGCAACAACGCCGTATCGTAAGCCAGCATCCGCAGCCGAATGCTCCACGAGTATCGCACGATGCCGGCGTCGATCGTCGCAGCGGCCTGCAGATATCGTCCCAGTTCCGTTTCGGCAGTGGCCTTCAGGATCGGCCATTCTTCGCCGTACCTTCGGCCCTCAATCTGTTCCGTGGCTGCATCCAGGCACTGCACGTAGTCGCCCACGCGAAGCATCTCCTGGCATTCCGAGATGGTAGCGGACTGAATGGGCTGGGTAAGCCCCCAGAAAACAGCAACCAGCAACACCTTCGCTTTCATGAACACGCTTTCCGGATGTTGTTTTGCAGGCCTGTGAACAACGTTGTCATGCGGGCCATCCATCCGGCACCGTGCACCGGGCTGGAGTCCAGAGGTGCAAGAGTAGCAGCAATCGTTGGGAATAGAAGTGCGGATGTCTAAACATGCCAGTCACGCAGAATACAACGGACAATCCGTCAGGGACTGACGCAATCCTCGTGCGTCCACTACAGGTATTCCCTGGCAGAACCGATACGAGCAGCAGAGGACAGCGCAGCGTCTGGAGATGTGCGGTTCTTTGCTGAAGGAAGGATCGTCCGGTCCGACAGTCGGGGCGATTTGGTACTAGGCTTATTTCAGACCCACAGCGTGTGACGCTGTCCGTGGGCGACACATTGTGTCTCGAAAGTATCGTGCTGGAGAGTTCTCCTGATGCAACAGCTTCGCGTGTCTGAACTCATGCGGAATTGTCCTCAGGCCGTCGTTTCGGAGACGATTCGACTGCGTGACGCCGCTGAGCTTCTTGTGACCAACGGTTATTCCGTTCTGGTCGCCAAAAATACCTCAGGGCAACTGGTCGGCGTGATCCCGGAATCGGCCGTCATCCGCGAGTTGATGTCGATCTCCTCCCGAGACGCCAACGTATCTCAGATTCTGTCTCGACACGTGGAATCCGTTCGGCAGGATGCGGAGATTGGCGGCATACTGCACCTATTTCGCTCATCCTGCCACGAAGTTATTCCTGTACTCGACCACGCGGGAGACATCGTCGGTTTGCTCCATCGTCATGATATTGTCAAAATGCTGCTGAGCGACGGTGCCGAACCCCAAACCGGACAGCCTTCCGAAAGTACGTTGCCCGGTGGGCGTCGCCCGCACTTCATGAATCGCGACAAAATGCGGGTGAAGGACGTAAAAAGGAAGCCACCGAGCTCTGCCGAGTAGCGGCAGTAACGCCCGGGAAGAAGGCCTGTCCCCCCACCAGGGAGGTTGTCCAAATACGTCCGTTTGAGTGAGCGGCAAGGCGCTAGCCGCCGGTGATTGGTACTGTTTTCACCCGCGGCTAGCGCCTTGCGGCTCACTGTTTCAGGTATCCGGACAGCCTCCCAGGGCCACAACATCAACGGGTCGCTTGAGGCGCCCTCGCGGACGTTTGGTGCTGGGTTGACGTTACTTCGTTCAGCTGAAAACCGCCTTGTCGTTGATTCTGTGCGGCAACTCGGGCCGTCCGTTGCACGGCCAGCCAGAAGTCCTCTCCGCTGAAGATTTGCGGGCTCGTCGCCGCTTTTGGGACTGAATCAGGGTGTCACCGCCCGCCACGATGCGGAGCCGCAGTTTCTGAATCCGAATTCGTCCCGGTTGCTTTGTTTGGCACAATCTATGCGGTATACCGGTTCTCAGAAGGTTGGTGACGAATCAGGTCCGTCAGCCTGCTGAAGGATTCAGCAAAAGTGCTCATGCTGCGAGCAGACAAGGAGCTTGTGCTTCATCTCAGGTCTGGCCGCAGGGGGATGATGAGAATTTCCCGGTTTTTCATCTGCGGGCATCAACGTTTGATGCCACTCATCACCCCACAGGACGGAAAGCCGAACCCGCATCAGGCAGAGCACACCGCGATGTGTCGCGTTGGTTTGCGGCAGTGAAAGTGTAATTCGGAGGAGTTAACAGGCATGGCGAAAGCAAAACTGGAGTACATCTGGCTGGACGGATACAAGCCCACTCAGAATCTCCGTGGCAAGACGAAGGTCGTCGACAACTTTAGCGGAAAACTCGAAGATTGTCCGATGTGGGCGTTCGACGGCAGTTCGACCGAACAGGCTGAAGGCGGGTCATCCGACTGTCTTTTGAAACCGGTTGCATTATTTCCGGATCCGGGCCGTCTGGGCAACGGGTGGCTGGTCATGGCGGAAGTGCTGAACGCCGATGGTTCTGCTCACGAATCGAATGGCCGAGCGACGATCGACGACGACGACGACGATTTCTGGTTCGGGTTTGAGCAGGAATACTTCCTGTGGGATCCGGAACATAATCTCCCACTTGGCTTCCCACCCGGCGGTTACCCGGGGCCTCAGGGTCCGTACTATTGCTCTGTCGGAGCAAAGAACGCCTACGGTCGTGAGATCGTGGAAGAACACCTGGAAATGTGTCTGGAAGCGGGCATCAACGTCGAAGGAATCAATGGCGAAGTTGCCGCCGGGCAATGGGAGTTTCAGACCTTTGCTAAAGGTGCCGCACGAGCCGGCGACGAAACGTGGATCGCTCGTTACCTGTGCGAACGCACTGCAGAAAAGTACGGTCTGGCAATCAACTGGCATCCAAAACCGCTCGGCCCCACCGATTGGAACGGATCCGGCATGCACGCCAACTTTTCCAACACAGCTCTTCGCGAAGCTGGACAAAAGGAAACGTACGACAAGATCTGTCAGGCATTTGAGCCGCGTATCCAGGAACACATCAGCGTCTACGGTCACGACAACGACAAGCGTCTGACCGGACTTCACGAAACTCAGTCGATTGACAAGTTCAGCTACGGTATTTCGGACCGTGGAGCCTCAATCCGAATTCCGGTTGCGACTGTTGATTCCGGCTGGAAGGGCTGGCTGGAAGATCGTCGTCCGGCATCGAATGCTGATCCATACAAGGTAGCAGCGGAGATCGTCACCACGGTGAAGAGTGTGGGCTGATGGACACAGACATCCGGGATGCAGCATTCACTGCGTTTGAACGGCATTCCGGAAGTTACTGCTGACAAGCGAGGCTGGTCGATCGTCATCGCTTCTACGGGCCGCTCGGGTTTTCCGGGGCGGCCCTTTGTTTGCGCCGCGCCAGAGTTCCGCAGTGTTGAACAACAATGCCGCGGAACATCAAGACAGTTCCGCACTGCCCGGACCACATCGCAGTATTCACGCAACAGCGTCTGATCGCACGGGACAGCCAGTCGCCGTGTGAGAAGATCACAATTGGAGATATCAACCGGCAGTTTCTGCCGTTTTCTGACCTTTAGTGATCCATCATCCCTCTGTTGTCTGCGTCGCGACGGAAATTCGGGCGATCACTACCTCAGCAGGTCGGTAGAATCAGGATTTCTCGCGCACGACCAATGGATTGGCCGTGCAGGACCGATAGATACCGACAAGGGCAGACATCAGGTCCGGATTTGTTTCATTGGCAGGGATTGCAATGGCAGAAACAGTGCAGGGACGCAGTCTGGAGCGGAATCCGCTCGGATATGCGGGCGTCGAACGAGTATTAGTACAGGAAATGTTGACTCCCGCGACTGGGAGTGCGCAGACCAATACGAAAGATTCTCTCGTTCCCAGCATTTCAGAGGAGACTCTGAATCAGCTGACGCATGGGGCAGGACTGGCTCTAAGCATCGCCGGTGCCGTACGACTATTGACCAACACGGGAATAGACGCCTGGCTGACTGCTGGTTGCTGGATCTACGCCATCGCATTGGTGGTGTTGTACGCAGCATCCACGCTGTCTCATTCGTACGACACCGATCCGCATCGCACCCGGTTTCGCACCCTGGACCAAATCGCCATCTTTACAGTGATGGCGGCAACTTACACTCCCCTCAGCCTGTTCGCCTGTCGCGACGGATGGTGGAACGTGCCGTTGCTGCTGATCTGGGTGATGGCGGGTGTTGGGGTCTATCTGAAACTTCGGGTCACAAAAACAGAGATGGTCTCAGTCTGGTTCTACGCAACCACAGCTGCACTGCCACTGTTCGCGGGGCCGCGACTATTGCAATACGCGGGCGACTCCTTTGTCTGGATTCTGGCTGGCTTCAGCTGTTATCTTCTGGGCGTCGTGTTTCTGTTGAATGATACACGAGTGCGTTACTTCCACAGCGTGTGGCACGTGCTTGTGATTCTGGGCAGCATCTGTCACTACTTCGTCATCAGCGACATTGCCACACGCGCTTCGTAGTGCTTCTGTCGCTGGCGGCTGACTTTCGGTGAATTGTGCAGGCAGAAATCTGCCTGCGGAAGCATGGATAGTTCGTCGGACTGATCCTCATCGCCCTGCCGAAATCCGCAGTCGGTCATCAGGATTACAGCAACACGGCCTTCGGCTGCGGCTTGATGTAACATTGTCTGACATCTGTCTCATCAGGGCGATCCCGTCGGGACAGGATTCCGGCCCGTTCACCAGGTCCGAATCCGTCGTGTTCAGGCGTTGTTCTCTGCGCCAATCACCCGCTGCCAGGCACGTCTCCACGTCTGCTGTTCAGCAATGCGGGCGATCAGTTGTTCCAGGTGGCTTCCTGCGTGCCCTGATCTTCTGCAGCGGCTGAGTCCGCGTTTCCGCAATCCAGCTTCTATCGGCTGACTTTGTTGCATCCATGCAGCAATCTCCGCACCGAATAGTCAGGCGTTCACGCCAGGTCTCCTGATCCCCGGCAGGTTCAGGCGGTTTGCTGATTCTCGTGAGATGTCCCGGCGTGTAGACACGCCCGTTTCCTGTGCCGGACCACGTTCTTCACGGCCACAATTCAGCACGATACGCTGTCGGTGAAGAATTCAGGCCTTTTCGTGACGGAGCGTGTTGACAGGTCAAAACGACCTTTGTGGCATGGCAGGATTCGACCACCAATCAGAATATCTTCCATTTGTTATCAGATTTGGCCCAATTTCCTGTTAACAAATCTGCGACTGCAGCGGCATATTGCCTGTGGAAAAATGCGGAACATGAACAGCGAATGCAGCGACGTTAGAACACGGGAACAATTCACGCGGCACTGGCTGGAGTCAGAGTCCTCTGTCTCGACGTACGTCTTCGCATCGATTCCTGGCTTCCATGACGCAGAAGATGTTGTACAGCAGATCGCTCTTAATGCGGCCGGTCGCTTTGACGAGTACGATTCGACACGACCATTTCTCGGTTGGATTCTGTGGATCGCCAGGTCGCGAGTCATTGATTTTTATCGTCAACGAGGGCGACAAAAAATCGTATTCTCAGAGGAAGTGCTGCAACAGTTGGCCGACGCGATATCCGCGCGAGAAGTCACGATGAGCGTTCGACGCGAAGCACTTGAGCAGTGCCTGAACCGGTTGCCGGCACGATCACGACAACTGCTTGATCTGCGTTACATTCATGAACTGCCCACGGAAAATATCTCGGAGGCGGTCGCATTGACGGCCGATTCGGTGCGTGTTTCTCTCATCCGAATCCGCAATGCGCTCGGCGACTGCATTCAAAAACGCCTGTCAATGGAGGACGCATCGTGAAGGATGACACACTGGATCGTTACCTGGATGGCGAATTGTCGGAAGAGGAACGGTCACAACTAAATCTGTGGCTGGAACAGGATCCAGCACATGTTCAGCGACTGACTGAGCGAGCTTCGCTGCATGCGGAATTGCGACGTCGACTGCAGCGCACGGCTATCGAAGACGATGTGCTGCCCGCTACCAGGTCAAAGAACCCGCAACGTGTGGAAGCAGATATCCTGCTCAACCGGCGAACACCTGGGCGATTGCCAGGTGTCCTGCGATATGGCATCGTGTCGTTGATAGCCGTCGTCCTGACGTTAATCATCGATCACGGTTTGACTCGTCGGCCGGAAGGCCCTTCTTCATCGGCAGGCGTCCCATTCGTTTACGAATCGGTCGATTCCAGCGGAACGCTTGAGTATGTCGCGACGCTGCGCCGATCGGTGGATTGCCAGTGGCAGGAAACCACGATGCCGTTTCTGGAAGGCCAGCGACTGGCATCCGGAACGTTGGCTCTTGACCAGGGTGTTGCCGAGATCGCGTTTGACACGGGCGCCACGCTCACGCTTGAAGGGCCTGCGGAGCTCAGAATTATTGCACGTTCCGCGGCACAATTACTGTCGGGAAAACTTGTCTTCAAGGGCGACGCAACAAGCATTTTCGATCTGTCGACTCCTGCAGTCCGATTGATTGATATTGGCACCGAGTACGCTGTTTCGGTGGCACCCGATTCAGAGGAAATTCATGTGTTTGAGGGAGAAGTTCTGCGCAGCGATCAGTTTGGCGCCACCGACCGCCTGCTGGCCGGTGAAGCTCGACGATATTCGACAAATGGGCAGGAAACTGATGCATTGATCTCTCTCGCGACCGAAGATTTTGTTCGCCAAATCCCTGACGCTTCGCCTTCTGTTGACGATACGAATGATCTGTTGACGTACGAAACGTTCAGCTATGACGATTCGTTGGCGATCTCATCCGACCTGGCCAATGGTGGGGCTGGATGGTCAGGCAGCTGGGAATTCGGAGGTCGATCTGAGGTGGAACAGCCGAATGTTATTCCTCTGATCAACACAATTCAGGGTCTGGCCTCGCACGGTGAAGAATCCGGACTTCCGGGCATGCTTGAGTTTCCGTCAATCGAACGCGGATTGACACGGGCAGGACTTCATCGGTCCCTGGCAACACCGCTGCGTCTTGATCAGGACGGTGTCTATTACTTCAGTCTTCTTTTTGAGTTTGACTCCGGCACGCCGCTGGAAGCGATCCCCGATGCGCCCTATGCGTTCATGTTCATTCTGCGACCGGATTTTCCGCGCGAACTGCGACAGCTGAAACCGCGGGGGCAACGAGAAGAATTGGCTGTCGGTGTCTACTCGAACTCGCACGCGATTTCCATCCTGTTCCAGCAGACCGGTATCCGCACGGCCGTCCCAATGCCGACCGGCCAGCCGTATCTGCTGGTTGGGAAGATCGTCTGCAGCCGCGACCTGCCCGGTCAGGTTCTGGTTCGTGTACTCGACCGGGACGAACCGCTGACAGTGCGTGAGCCCTATGACTGGACACTCATCGGTTGTGAATCTCTCGCCTCCCGAGAACTCGCGATCGCAACAATTCACTTCGGCGCTCAACAGTACGAACAACGCATCGATGAGGTGCGAATCGGCCGCACCTGGGCATCGGTGACAGCACCTTTGAGTCAATCACGTTAACACACTTCCCGATTTTTGCTCCCTTCTGATTCGTGGAATTCGTACATGTATTTTCGATCATGGCTGTTCTCGTTGCGCGCCAACATCCCACGCAGAAGCACTCAAAAGCGGAGACGACGAAGTGCGAGCGTTGGCGCTCCTGCCGCGGAACTGGATGTGCTTGAAACGCGATGTCTGCTATCGTCAATTTCTCTGGTCAATGGCGTTGACGGTTATGCGGGAACTGTTGACACATGGATCGACGGAAGCCGCTCGAGTAAGAACTACGGGGCGTCCAGTACTTTGGAAATCGACGGAAATTCCGGCGTCGAACAGACTCTCCTGAGGTTTGAAGACATTTTCGGCAACAGTGTCGGGCAAATTCCTGCCGGCTCGGCGATCAAGTCAGCCACGCTCGAAATCTATGTGTCCAACAGAGGACACGATCCCAACATGCACAGGTTGCTGACCGAGTGGTCAGAAGCGGACACATGGAGCTCACTCAATCATGGATTGCAGATCAGCAGCGACGTCGTTGCCGTACCGGACGCATCGTTCTCGGGAGCAAAGGGCTTTGTCTCAATCGATGTTAAATCCAGTCTTCAGGAATGGTCGAACGATCCGACGTTGAATCTGGGGTGGGCGTTTCTGCCGACAGGTACGAACGGGGTCGGTTTCAGATCCTCAGAATATTCGGACCATTCCGTTCGGCCCAGGTTGAACGTAACGACTGACGAGAGCGTTGCTGTGGTCAATTTCGCGCCGGTGGCAAACGACGATTCTGTTGCGACTGAAATCGAAACAGAAGTGACGTTTAACGTGTTGAACAACGATTCGGACGCCAACGGAGACATGCTTTCTGTCGCCATCCATCCAAGTTCCGGCGATCTGATCGTCGGTGAACCGTCGCACGGCCAGGCCAGCGTTGAAAGCGACGGCACCGTGACGTACACGCCCGAACCGGACTTTGTCGGCACCGACAGTTTTACATACATGGCGACTGACGGCTCGCAGTTTAGTAATACCGCAATCGCAACTGTTACAGTGAGCCCGCCAATATTTGCAGCGGCATATCAGGACGGCATTGACGACTATACCGGAACTGTTGATACATGGATCGACGGCAGCAGACCAGATAAGAATTTTGGGACCTACAGTTCCCTGGAGATCGATGGTGATTCAGGTGTCGAGCAAACGTTCATGCGATTTGAAGACATCTTTGGCCACCGAGCCGGACAGATCGCAGCTGGCTCGACAATCAAGTCGGCGACACTCGATCTTGACGTGAGTAATCCCGGACACGATCCAACTCTGCATCACCTGCTGGCGGCCTGGTCGGAGGATGACACCTGGAACTCGCTCGTTAACGGATTGGCGGGGACCGACGTGGGTACGTCACTCGATCCACAGGTGACGGTAATAGAAAACAGCAATCACGTCCTTGTCGATGTCACTTCCAGTCTGCAGTTGTGGTCGGACAACCCGGCGGCCAATCTTGGTTGGGCGTTCCTGCCAACCGGCACTAACGGAGTCGGCTTCAGTTCCTCTGAAAAGTCGTCAGTGACGGATCGTCCAAAGCTGATCGTGGAATACACGTCTCATGGTCTGCCACCGGCAAACACAGCCCCTGTGGCTCTGGACGATTTAGCCACGACCAGCGAGGATACGGCAATCACAATCGACGTGCTGGCGAATGATTCTGATGCCGATAGTGACTCACTGACTCCGTCAATCGTTTCGCAACCTGCAAAGGGAACGACCAGGGTCAATGCCAACGGGACGATCACATACACTCCCAAAGCCAACTTCAACGGAAGCGAAAGTTTCACCTATCGTGTCTTTGACGGCACGACAAACAGCGCCGTCGCGAAGGTCAGTCTCACGGTGACCGCAGTTAATGATGCTCCAAATGTCGTTATCGACTCATTCGCCACCAACTTCGAAGCAGTACTCAACGTCCCGGCGAGCTCCGGAGTTCTGGCCAATGACTCGGACGTTGATGGCGACACCCTGACCGCTTCTTTGGTGACCGGCCCTTCCGATGGAACGCTCGTGCTTAACGAGAACGGCTCGTTCAACTACACACCAGACACCCTCTTCGATGGAACCGACAGTTTTACCTATTCAGCTTCCGACGGCACGACTTCGACACAGGCAACGGTGACGATCGTAGTGGCGCCGGCGGAACCGATCGCACTTCCTGCTTTTCCTGGTGCCGAAGGATTTGGCACAGAGACGATCGGAGGACGCGGCGGTGCGGTGATCAAAGTCACCAACACGAACGACTCCGGACCGGGCAGCCTGCGGGACGCGTTGGAAAACGTTTCCGGGCCGCGCATCGTTGTGTTCGACACTGGCGGACTGATCACGCTGTCCGACAGCATCAAAATCAGAGACCCTTTTGTTACGATCGCCGGACAGACGGCTCCGGGTGACGGCATTGCCATTCGCAGCGCCCCGCTGATCGTAGCGACGCACGACGTCATCATCCGCAACGTGCGATTTCGGGTTGGCGATCTCGCCGATGGCTCACCCTCGACGTCGCGCGACGGTATCACCATTTCCACGTCGTACGCTACCACCGATGTTTACAACGTCGTGGTGGATCACTCGTCTGTTGCCTGGGGTGTTGACGAGAACATCTCAACGTGGACAGCCAGCGGGAAGAGCCTTAAGACGCGCGACATCACGATCCAGCGAAGCATCACCGCCGAGGCCCTGGAAAACAGCATCCACATCGACGAAGGCGACAGTAGCCCAGGACCTCACAGCATGGGGGCATTGCTTGGCAGAGACGGCACAAACGTGTCGTTCCATCACAATCTGCTGGCTCACAATCAGGATAGAAACCCACGAATCTCAGGGATCGTCGGTGCCGAAGTCGTCAACAACGTTATCTACAACTGGGGTGACGGACCGGTCAAGATCAGCGATCACGAAAACGTGGTCCATGTGCTTAACAACTACTTCAGGCCGGGGGCTGATTCGGCCGATCGGGACATCCAGTTCACGAACGGTAGCATCGATGCGGGAACACGTATCTATGTGTCAGGTAATTACGTCGATCCCATCCCTGGCCAGACGCGGAACGTCGACAGCAACGAGGCAAGAGACACGGACAGTGAAGATGACCTGATCGTGCGTTATGCCCCCGGTTGGTCCGATGCCACTCCTCCCAGCTACCGCGCCTTGGTCAAACAGTTCGATTCGCCACTTAGCACGGTCCATACGGCACAGGATGTGTATTCGGCCGTGCTGGACGACGTGGGAGCAACACTGCCGTTCCACGACAGCGTTGATGTAAGAATCCTTGGCGAAGTGGTCAGTCGAAGTGGCGGCGTTATCGACTCGCAGAACGAACGAGGTGGCTGGCAGACATACGTCGCGGGAACACCGCTCCCCGACCTGGATGGAGACGGAATGCCCGACAGCTGGGAGGCAAGTCAGGGGCTGAACTCCGCCGTGGACGACAGCGCGCTGGATGCCGACGGGGACGGTTATTCCAACATTGAAAACTATATCAATGGCCTCTTTGTCAGCAGCCCGTCAGAAAACGTCGCTCCCGTGGCAAACGCCGATTCTGCTTCCACGGAAATCAACACTGCCATGATCATCAGCGTCCTGAGCAATGACACCGATGCCAACGGAGACATACTTTCATTCGATCAGATCGTCAGCAATCCATCAAACGGCCAGGTCATCGTGAACGCCAGCGGCACGGTGACTTACACGCCCGACACGGACTTTCTCGGTGGTGACAGCTTCACGTACACAGCGACTGATGGAGTACTGTCGAGCAACGCCGCGACCGTATCGATCACCGTCGCACCGCCGAACAACGTGCCCCTTGCCAATCCCGATTCGACGACAACAGACGAAGACACCGACATCATTATCGATGTTCTGGCAAACGACACAGATGCCGACGGACAGCTACTGACTCCGTCGATCGTCACGCAACCGGAAAACGGCGCTGCGACCGTCAATGTCAATGGGGCAATTACATATAGCCCCGATGAGGACTTCAACGGAACTGACAGCTTTACCTATCGAGCTTCCGATGGCATCGATGACAGCATTCCTGCGACGGTCAGTCTCACTGTGACCGCAGTCAACGATGCTCCCACAGCGGTTGCCGATTCCTACAGTGTGGTTTTCGACTCGGTGCTCAACGTCGCAGCGGCCGATGGAGTTCTGGCGAATGACTCAGACGCTGAAGGAGCTGCGATCACCGCATCGCTTGTCAGCGGTACAACTGACGGCACAATCGTGTTCAATGCGAATGGTTCGTTCGAGTACACTCCGAACGCCGCGTTTATCGGCACCGACAGTTTTACGTATTCGGCCAGTGACGGAACGACTTCGCAGCAGGTCGCCGCGACGATCATCGTGACGCCGCCGGAGCCAACCCTGCCCCATTTCCATAATCACTCCATGCGGGATGAGTATCTGGCGGCTTTGGCACTCGTCGATTATGCCGCAGTCACACATTCTGCGATTTCATCGGGGGCATGGTCTGATGCGTCCACCTGGTACGGTGGAGTAGTTCCCGGCGAGAACGCGAATGTCTGGATCCGTGAGGGCCTGACAGTCACCGTTGATTCTCTCGAAACGGCAATAATTCGCACACTTCGAGTCGACGGAACACTGCTCTTTTCCTCCAGCCAGGATTCTCAACTGCGAGCCGACACCGTGGTGGTCACATCAATCGGCCTGTTCGAAATGGGCACAGTGACCGCGCCGATCGAGCCGGGCGTCACAGCCCGGCTGAAAATTGCGGACCGCGGTGCGATTGATCGCGTGTGGGATCCAGGAGCACTCAGCCGCGGCCTGATCGTACAGGGCGCAATCAGGATTCACGGTACGGAAACAGCCAGCTTTGTGGAAATGGCTCGTGCTCCCCGCGCCGGTGATACGTCCATTCAGCTGACAGCAATACCAGCTGGCTGGAACGTTGGCGACCAGATTGTCATTGCCGACACTCAGACGGCTGTCCGAAGAGAAGAAGTGCGGACGATTCTGGACATTGTCAGCGACGTGACGACCGGAGACGTGCTGCTGGTCGTTGATTAACTGATTTATGACCACGTGCCACCTAAAGCAGACATTGCCGTTCATGTGGCGAACACAACGCGAAACGCGGTCATTGAATCAGAAAACCTGGCGCTCACGCATCGCGGTCATACGATGTTTATGCACACCCGCAACGTCGATGTTCGCTACGGCGGATTCTACGGATTGGGGCGTACAAACAAGCTTGTGCGCATTGACGATTCCGTGCTCGACGAAAACGGACAGCTGGTCGCCGGAACGGGAACCAATCAACGTGCTCGATACTCCGTCCACTTTCATCACAACGGGACGATGAACGACGGCAATCCATCACTTGTTCATGGAAGTGCGGTCGTCGGAGATCCCGGATGGGGATTCGTCAACCATGGTAGCTTTGTGGACTTTACATCGAACGTCGCCTACAACGTTGGCGGAGCGGCTTTCGTGACCGAAGCTGGCGACGAGATCGGGACGTTCATCGACAACATCGCCATCTACTCAGTGGGTTCAGGCGAAAGTGAACCGATCTTTCGCGAGGACATCCAGGACTTCGGTCATCAGGGTGATGGGTTCTGGTTCCAGGGACCGGGCGTCACAGTGGAACGTAACGTGGCCAGCGGCCAGGGCAAGCATGGAATCATCTTCTACACGAAAGGACTTGAAGATCCGGTCCACGGCGAAGTCAGGTTCCGCACGTCGAATCTCTCTGATCCGGCAATTGCCAACGGAGAAGACTTCATCGACGTTCGCGACGTCCCCATTGAGAACTTTCGCAATAACATCGCTTACGGGAACGACACGGGCGGTCACGTGCGCTACCAACTCTGGAAGGCTGAACATGAGGCTCGCGCCGAAGCCAGCGATCTGCTGTTCTGGAATAACCATGTCGGATTCACGATTCCGTACACCCAGCAAACCGACCTGGTGAACATCACCATCATCAACGACTTTGCGTCTCCGGAGCATCGCGGCATGCATCAGAATCGTTGGACGTCAGACATTCTCTACAGGAATCTTCACGTGGAAGGGTACCGTTACGGATTGCTGTTGCCGGAACGAGGAAACAATGTCGTCGAAGGCGGTTACTTCAAAAATCTCATCAACATTCAGATTGGCAAGGTGGACGACGGTTCCCGGTCCATTCTGATTACCGGACCAATCGTGTTTGATCTGTTCCCGCCGGAAATCTACACAAGTCGAGATCGCTACGACGTGCAAATGCTGTCGGGTGACCTGTCACCCAGCCAGGCTTTCCTGAATGATTCTGTCACTCTCAACTATGGTCTGTTTGTGAACCAGCGACTGTATTTTGAAGAGCAGGCGGCCGACTATATTCCGTTCGCGTCCGCTCGATCCGGACTGCCTGACGAATACGTCGGCAAGACAAACGCAGAGTTGTGGTCTGAATTTGGAGTTGCCATGGGCGGGAGCGTCGCACCACTGGATGCCATACAGGCCAACCGAATTGATGGACTGCTGGGCCCGGCGACGCCGTGACGTACGGACTCCGGCGTATTGAGATGAAGTGTGTTGGCCAGTCCGTCGTTTTCCACCGACCAATGACATCAAGACGTGTGACGTGCGCACCCTTTCACGCGTCACTCAACACTCGCTGGTAGACTTCGCGGACGCGTTCTGTCATGAATTCGTGGCAGAACTGCGAGGCAAATCGTTCTCGACCGCTGGCTCCAAGCCGTTCTCGCAGCGCCGCGTCACTGGCAAGTTTGACGATCGCTGCTGCTAGCGGTTCGATCGACCTGGCGGGAACCAAATAGCCGGTTTCGCCATCGATACAAACCTCAGGGGCACCATCGATGTCGTAGCTGACGACCGGCTTTCCGCAGATGAGCGCCTGAGGCAGGACGCGGGCGAGTCCTTCCCAGACGCTGGTATGAGCGACCACGTCCATCGCATGGATGTAGTTGGTTACCTGATCAGGCGGTACGAGTCCGGCAAAGATAAAGTGCTCGCTGAGGCCCAATTCGTCGATTCGGTTTTCGAACTGAATTCTCAGTGTTCCGTCGCCTACAAACAGGAACCGCACGTTTGGAACTTCTGCGACAATCGCGGGAGCCGCTTCGATGAGGTATTCGTGGCCCTTCAGATTGAAAAGCCGGGCGATCTTGCCAACAACAACGTGCGAATCATTGATACCAAGTTCCTGACGGATCTCAGCGGGCGACCGCGACGGCTGCAGAAACGCATTGACGTCCATTCCACTGAAAACCGTTGTGTACTTGTCAGGCGTGCCAATCCCGGCTGCAAGGTATTGCTGCGACATAGCATCGCACACGGTGATGAAATGCTGGCACCACCGGTCGGCTGTTTTTTCCGCCAGCCGGTAGGCATTCTGAAGAACAGCGGGTTGGCCGAAATGAAACGCGGCTCCGTGAATGCTGTGCACACACGGGATCGCCAGGTCCCAGGCAGCGCGCCGCCCCAGAATGCCGGCCTTGGAACTGTGAGTATGAACGATGTCCGGCTGGTAATCTCTCAACATCCGTTTCAGTGCAAAGAAGCACTTTGTGTCTCGCACGGGATGCAGGCTGCGGCGCAGCTGCGGCAACACACGAAGGTCAAGGCCGCGGTCAATGGCTCGTTGCTCCAGGGTACCCTCCGGGCCAAGGCCGGGACCGGTGATCAGGCAGACGTCGTCTTTGTGGAGATGGTGCTGGTCGTCAACATTGAACAGAGTGTTCTCCTGCGCTCCGCCGATGATCAGTCGCGTGATAATGTGGGCGGTTCGCATGAGGCGCGGCTAGCGGAATAGACCGTCGGATGTCGAACGGTCGAGGAAATATTTATGGGACAGCACGATTCGAATGGGCAACAGGAACTGCTGAAAAAGATCACCCCTTCAGGCTACAAGCAACTCCTCAGGATAGTCGACGTGAACAAGGTACAGTCCTTCCGGCGTTGCCGTACAACCGGCTTGACCACGATCCATGGATGCCACGACGGCCGCCATGTATTCCGGCGACTCCGCACCAGTACCGATTCGTAGCAACGTTCCAACGATTGCCCGCACCATGTTGTATAGAAATCCATCGGCCATGATTTCGAAACAGATCACAGGCGATGTCGGATCTTCATGCGGCCTTGCGTCCGTCGGCTGCCAGCAGTGCCCCTTCGCAGCGTTGTGCCCCAAGCTGTCGCTTCGGGCATGCAAACCAGTATCTTCCTCAATCGATGTCGCGTTCTGAATCGATGTCGCGTTCTGGACAGACGCAGGCGTCCACAAGGACCAGTGCGGCACGCGTTGCAGCGTTGCTTCCATAACTGTACGAATGCTGGTCGCCTTATTCGGGTAATTTGTTTCGAAACAGCGAAAGTCGTGCGTCCCCAGCAGGTTTGGCAGAGCTTTCTGCATGGCGGCCACATTCAGCATTCGCCGTGACCTGTGGACCAGATTTCGCATGAACGGAGGCTGGACAGGACCGTCAAAAATCAGATAGCGGTATCTCTTTCTGACAGCCGAGTAGGTGGCGTGAAACTCGTCAGAAACCGCCCGCGTCTGGACAATTGCAATATCCTCGGGCAGAAACCGCTGCAGCCCTCGACGAAACTGTGTCGCCGGAATCGTGGAATCCGTGCGGAAGCTGGCCACCTGACCCAGAGCATGTACACCGGAATCCGTTCGCCCCGCGCATAGGACGTTGCAGCGAGTACCCGTTAGCTTTTCAGTCGCACGTTCGACGCACTCCTGAACAGTCAGTCCGTTCGGTTGAATCTGCCAGCCACGATAGTTTGTCCCCTCGTAGGCAATTGTCAGCATGATGTTGCGGTGCATGGCGCGATATTAACGATATGCAACGGGCTGGGGAACATGCGTCCGGGAATCCGAGGACGGTCTCACGTATTGGCTGTCAGCAGTGGGGAGCGTCCCGGCCTTCGGAACAGGGGGCTGCCTCTGAGTTCACTCGTGAGTGTCCTGCGACTGATGTCGCTCGACGACTGACCAGTGAAGATGTTGTGGACTGTGGTTTTTCGTTGTCCTGCCGTCCAGGAAAATGCCCCCCCCTGGACGGAACATCAAACGCCGTCAGATGGCGTCGATCCATTCTCGGAAATCCTCCGCAGCGAATTCTGCAGCGAATTCTGCGGCGGAGTCGTCGTCGGCGACGAGTGCAGTGGACTGATCGCTTGAATCTGCAGCCGTGAACAAGCCGTTGTCAAAGGTCTCTGGGGCAACTTCCGACATGGCTTCCTCGATTGCGTCAGCAACTTCATTTTCGTTTTAAGTCGAGCGTTTCAATAACATCGATGGTTTCGGCAGCGACAACCTCAGTCCTTTCCGGATCACCTGCCCGGACGGCCTGCAACACTTCAGAACTCTCAGCAGAAACGGACGCGGTCGTCGTGGGTGTCAGAGCGTTGATTCTGGCTCGGATCTGAGCTGCGTCCAGCGGGCTGGCACCCTTGGACTGATCGACCTGAGCATCAGTTCCCGATAGTTTCACAAGGTGGATCAGGAAGGAATCGTTGGCGTCGAAATCTCCGTCGCCGTCGACATCTCCCGCCGCTGCCAGCTGGCTGATGGCTAAACGAATCTCTGCCGCCGTCAGTGGACTGCTACCCTTGGACTGATCAACCTGAGCGTCAGTTCCCGATAGATTCACAAGGTGCATCAGGAATGAATCATTGGCATCAAAGTCCGTGTCGCCGTCCACATTGCCGGAAAGCGGACTGGCCGACAGATTTATTTGGGCTGGTGTTGTTGTGAAATCGAAGCCGGAAAGTGGCGTTGACGTAAAACTGACATTTGCCCCATCAAAGGAGGCAGACGTTAGGAAGGTAGCGGTAAAGACCGTTAACGGGAGTGACTGACCTGCGGGAAAGTTCCCTTCAGTGTCGAACCACAGGAAGTTACGATACGATTCGATCAGATCCGGGTCAGTCCGTGTCGCGTTTTCACCAAGCGCACCTTCAACAAGTACGGGGCCGCTGAAGCCGGCGAGATAGCGAATGTTCAACAATCCGTCCGTAAGTGGAGTCACCGTTCCGTTACCATCCACATCCCAGAGGTCGTTGTCGTCAGTCGGCAGATTGCCGAAGTCGTTTCCGGCGTCGCCGCCGCGGGCTCGCAGCGTCACGTTGCCGTCAATCGTTTCGTTTTCGATCAGGCTGCCGTCGTTTCCGTACCATCCGGACACAGTCACGTCGCCCGCCACACTTCCACCGGCCAGGTTGACCACGTCATCGCCGTCGCCGACAAAGGCTTTTAAATTGCCCCCGATCGTCGATCCGGCGATTTGGATGCTATCGTCGCCTGTCGTTGTGTAGATGCTCAGATCGGCGGACATGGTCGATCTCAACACGCTCACCTCGTCGTCACCGGCCCCGGAGCCAATGGCGACTGACTGGCTGAACGTTGCACCGTCGATGCTCACGTGGTCGTCGCCCAGCCCCGTCGCGATCTCCGTCACGCCTGTGACTCCCACACGGAAGAAGAAAGATCAATAATGGCCAAAGCCGTGAAACGGCGGCAGCGGTCGTCGATGGAATTGCTGTCGCCGTTTCACGGCTTTCCTGTTCATGTTGTTCTCATTCCGTGGGTTGACACCCACGGCTAAGTGCTGCCGCAGCTTTGCTGCTACAAAGCCTGTCGGAGTCTTTCACTGTTTGACCATTAAGGTGGACGAGAGCGCTGTCCAGGATTATTCATGTGGTTTCCAGGCCGTATCAGGCAAACTGTTACGGTGCCGGAATTTTGGACGATTTGTCCCACCTGTTTGAGTCAACATGCTGTAGGCCTGGTCCTCTGAGGTCTGCGCCGCTACGGCACGATCGAATCATCCCTGGTCCGTCTACATCAACAACCGCGCTGTTTGGTTCTAATTCAATGAATGACCCGTCGTTAAGGAATCCTGTTTACCAGCCGTTGACTGATCAACAACTGTCTGTGGTCGATGACCTGTGTGATCGATTTGATCGGGAGCTGGTAAATGGTACCAGTCCGCGCATTGAAGATTTTCTGACGAGTGCTCCGGAGTCTGCCCGGAAGAGTCTGCTGGCCGAGCTTCTGTCGATGGAGCTCGAATACCGTGCACAGCAGAATGACCAACCAGCGGCTCAGGATTATGCGGAACGATTTCCTGACGACGACGACGTCATCACCAACGTGTTTCGCAGTGACGATACGACTCAAATTGGAACAGGAATAGAGATCAGTTCCTTCGCGGACTCGGTTCCCGCCGACATCGGCAACTTTCGACTGATTGAAGAAGTTGGCCGCGGTGGGATGGGAATCGTTTGGCTGGCTGAGCAGCACCAGCCGGTCAGGCGTCGGGTTGCTCTTAAGCTGATCAAGGCGGAATTGACGTCGAAGGACGTGATTGCCCGGTTTGCGGCCGAAAAACAGGCGCTGGCGATGATGGATCATGCCAACATCGCCCGTGTTCTTGATGCCGGCACCACGAACGACGATCGTCCGTACTTTGTGATGGAACTGGTCGATGGAATCCCGATCACTCAGTACTGCGATGACAACAAACTGAGTGTGGACGAACGACTGAAGCTGTCCCGGTTTGCAAAGCCGTTCAGCACGCGCACCAAAAAGGAATTATTCATCGCGATCTGAAGCCGTCCAACGTGCTGGTGACGGTCATCGACGGCGAAGCGGTTCCCAAGGTCATCGACTTCGGTCTGGCGAAAGCGGTCGCCCAGGAATTCCAGCTGACTGACATGACGATGCAGACGGAATTCGGCAAGGTCGTTGGTACGGTTCAGTACATGTCACCCGAACAGGCCGAGCTGAAAGGAGTGGATGCTGAGGATGTCGACACTCGGACGGACGTCTACTCGCTGGGCGTCATGCTGTACGAGCTGCTGACGGGTTCTACTCCAGTGGATAAGGAAACCCTGGGGAAGAACGCTCTGTTGAAGGTTCTCGAAATTATCCGGGAAGAAGAGCCGCCGCGCCCCAGCAACCGATTGAGTTCGTCATCCATCGAGGTGAGTTCGGCAGTCAGCGACTTGCGAAGACTTCATCCTGCAAGACTCCAGCAACTTCTGCGGGGGGAACTCGACTGGGTCGTGATGAAGGCCCTGGAGAAAGACCCCGACCGCAGGTATCAAACTGCGAATGATCTGGGCAAGGACCTGTCCAACTATCTTACTGGCGAAACCGTCCATGCCCGGCCACCATCGACGTGGTATCAGCTTCAGAAGTTTACAAGCCGAAATCGCGGACTTGTTGCCGCCCTGCTTGCGATTGGTGTGGCGCTGCTTGCTGGGATCGCCGGCACGACTTACGGACTGATTCGAGCGAACGAGAAAACCGAACTCGCGGAAGACAAGACCCGCGAAGCAGAAGACGAACGCGGGAAGGCAAAAGACAGCGAACGGGTGGCGCTGGCGGAAAAGAGCAAAGCTGAATCGAATAAACAGCGCGCCGTTAAAGCAGAGAATCTGGCGGCTGCCGAGGCCAGGCGTGCACGTGATTCCGAAGCGACCGCCAAACTCCAGCTTGCGATCGCTCGCTGGGATGCCGGACGAGCGCGTGATGCCAGAGACCTGCTTCGCGAGATCCCGTCAGAGTACCGCGACAGCTTTGAATGGAATATTTGTAATCGGCAATTCGAAGGAAGTGGCTTCACGTGTCACGGGCACTGGAAGGAGGTACGAGGCGTTGCCTTTAGCCCCGACGGCACACGAGTCGTGACGGGGAGTGGTGATGCCGGAATTAAACTCTGGGATGCGAATACGGGGCAGGAACTCAACACGCTGTGGGGACATCAAGGAGCGATCGACGAAGTTGTCTTCAGCCCCGATGGAACTCGTATCGCTTCAGCGGGCAGTGACAGAATACTCAGGATCTGGGATGCCAGGTCGGGTCAAACAATCGCAACGCTCGAGGGGCATAAGGACGATGTTGTCGGACTCGCGTTCAGTCCCAACGGCGAACAACTTGTTTCAGCGAGTCGGGACGCCACCGTCAAACTGTGGGACACACGCTCCGGGCGGGAAATCTCCACCTTTGAACATGGTGAACCCGTAGCGGACGTTGCGTTGAGTCCTGACGGCAATCGATTGGTATCCTGTGGCGATTCAGCAATCGTTCTTTGGAACGTCGCAACGGGTCAGGAACTCGTGAGGCGGGACCGTAATGCGAGACCGCCGTCAGTTCGGTACACCAGATCGAACTATGCGACGACGAGCATTGCCTTCAGCCCCGACGGAAAACACATCGCAGCAGCAAGCTTCGACACCGTCACGCTATGGGACGCCGCACTCACTCAGACAATCTGGACTGGAATTGGAAGGGGAGGGTGGATTCGGGATTTGTGCTTCAGCCCGGATGGCACTCGAATCGCATCAACCGGAGAGAAAGACCGTCAGATTCGAGTCTGGGATGTCCGTTCCGGCTCTGAAATCATGGCGCTGGCTGGACATGGTGAGACGGTCCGAGGCGTCGCTTTCAGTCCCGACGGCGCGCGATTAGCGTCGGTTGGCGGAGACAAAACACTCAGGTTCTGGGACGTGCGGACGGGAAAGAAAACGATGTCCATTCGAGCGCACAAGAATATGGTTTCCGGAATAGCATTCAGTAATGATGCCGCACGTCTCGCATCGGTGAGTACAGATCGTACTTTCAAATTGTGGGATGTTACATCAGGCCTGGAAATCATCAGGGTGAACGGTTTTGACAATGCCGGATCGCCCGGGACGGCTTGTGTCGCCTTTAGCCCGAATGACGCATACGTCGCTTTCGGCGGCGACGACAACAAAGTGAGGTTGCTGGACGGGCAAACGGGTGCGGAGCTGCGTTCATTTGAGGGGCATGAGAACAGGATTTGCGGAGTTGCCTTTGATCCCGACAGCAAGCGCCTTGTTTCGGGAAGCTGGGACCAAACAGTCAAACTCTGGGATACGGATTCGGGTGAAGAGATCACAACGCTAAGAGGGCACACAGGACGGGTCAACAGCGTTGCCTTTAGTCCGGATGGGACACGCGTTGTATCAGCCTGCGAAGACTTAACGATCAGGTTCTGGGACACGCAATCGGGGCGAGAGATCATGTCGCTGGGCGGGCATCAGTTCAACGTCGCCGGCATTGCGTTTAGTCCGGATGGCAAAAAGATCGCATCGTCAAGCAGTGATCACACGATTCGAATATGGGACACGCAATCCGGCAACGAGATCCTGCAAATGAAAGGACATGCGGCGGGAGTGATGGGAGTCGTGTTCAGTCCGGACGGAAAGCGGATTGCATCGACAGGCTTCGACCATGCGCTGAAACTGTGGGATACTCAAACCGGTCGAGAGCTTACCGACATCGATGTCGATTCCCAGACATTGCGTGCTGTTGCATTCAGTCCCGACGGCCGTCGGATCGCTGTAGGCACGGACAACGGAATCATCAAGTTCTTTGACGCGGCAACAGAACATGAAGCGACATGGTTGAGCGGGCACACCGACACCGTCATCCATTTCAGCTTTAGTGATGACGGTCGCCAGATCTATTCGGAGTCAAAAAATGAACGACTATTATGGGATTTGGTAACCAAAAAACGCGTCGCGGACGCAACCTGGAATCCACCCGCCACGCACACACTGGTTTCACCTGACGGACGCTGGCTAATCAATGGCGACAGGAATAACCTGATCCTGATTGATATCGAATATAAGAACACGCCACGCGAGAAAACCTACCGCGACGCAAAGGCCCGATTTGATCCAGCGTGGCATCAAGAGCAAGCGACAGCAGCCACCACGGCAAAAAACTGGTACGCGGCTACATTTCATTTTGCTTTGCTGATGAAGAACGATCCTGATCAGGTTGTGTGTTACGATGGTCTGCATTTGTCATATCAAGAACTGGAATCGCAGTTTGAGCAGCAAGAACTCGACCTTGAGCGCCACCTCGCGATGGTCGTCAAGGAATCTCTCAAACTCCCACGCGGCAACGAATCGACCAACCCCAGCTTTGAGCAACCGGAAGTGCGGAAGGGCTCTTTCGAATTTCGCGAGACAATCCCAGGGTGGAAGACCACGAACAAGTTGTTCGAGATCTGGTCGACAGGCTTCCTGGGGATCAAGGCGTTTGACGGCAACCAATTCGTGGAGCTCAACGCGAGGGAAGAGGGAACTCTTTATCAGGATTCAACAGGGATCAAACCAGGCGCCGTGATTGAGTTCTCGTTTGCTCACCGCGGTCGCAACGGTGATGACACACTGAAACTGACCATTACCGATCTGGGTGCCGACGATGCGGCCGGTGGTGGTGACGACAAAGAGCTATTTGCTAGAGAATACACCACCGGCAACAGCGCATGGGCAGTCTACGACAGAACCGAATATCCTGGCGCCGGGGAATAAAGTGCGGTTCGCCTACACCGCGGTGCACGCGACGGGAGGACAAGGACCTGACAACACCGAAGGCAATTTTCTGGATCTAGCAGAATTCGGCGTCGGAGTCGTGACTGCGAAACGCAGAGCATACGGAGTAAAGAGACTCCCGGCGTTTCTATCCGGCAGCGACGATTCCAACAGCCGCTATCCGGGAATAAGAAAGAACCGGATCGGCATACCAGATGAAACGAATCCTGACAGCGAAAGGATCTTTGTACTCAAGGTTGATACGAAAGACGCAGTTGCCGTTCTTACAAACAGCGAAGGCTATTATGTAACAGCACAGGGTGAAACTGTTGTCCTGACCGACACATTGGAGCAAGGATCCCGTTTTCCTCGCCAACCCTGAAACCTGGCTGTGACAGAGCACCAGCAGCGTGTCCGGTTACCTGAAACAGTGAGCCGCAAGGCGCTAGCCGCGGGTGAGAACACTGCCAATAACCGGCGGCTTAGCGCCGTACCGCTCACAAGAACCGACGTGTTCGGACGGGCTGCTAACCGAGCACGACTACCCGGACGCCGCACACATTCATCTGATTCCTGACAACGACTCGATTCACAACAGCAAACTAACGCGGCTGGCACTCGATACACTGAACGACCGAATTACGCTGCACCTCCTGCCACCATACTGTCCACGGCACAATCGCATCGAACGCGTATGGAAACACATGCATGCTAATGTCACGAGAAACCACACCTGCACGTCGATCGAAGAACTCATCGGCAAAGTCGAGGTTTGCATCAGATTCCTGAGCCGGAATCTCGAAACTATTCCAATCTGAATCACGCAAAGCTATTTACTCACCGAGGGCAACATCAAGTCCAGCCAGACCAGATGATGATCCGAACAGTTGGCAATATCGAAGTGATCGTCTCCGGGAGCTGGCCAGAAGACGGCCCCCTTCTTAATTGCCACGTCATTGCTCGGCAACACATAATCGATTCGCAGATTCCCAACGACACTGTCCGAAAAATCGCCGGTGTCATATCGCGAGGATCCCCTGTGCCGCAGATTCGCGCGGCCCTGAGCTGCTGCGGCAGCGATGGCCCCATCGCTGCCCGGCGTAAAATCTCCGTTGACTCGAGGATGTTGCAGCAGCTGATTGATGGCGGTGCTATAACTGTCGCCGTCGACGGGATCTGCGTTCAGGTCGCCGAGAATGACGAAACTACGACCATGCGGCAGACCACCAGCGACACCCTTGTCGTCAAGCAACCACGGTTTGTCGCCGGGCGAAATGTACTCGGCCCACAAACGAATTTCGTCATGATTGCGTCGCCCGTTGCGGTCTTCCGGGCCGTCAAACGCCGGAGGTGTTGGGTGTGCTGCCAGTAAATGCAGCCGCTGACCGGCGACGATGACCGGGACGTCCCAGTGACTCTTTGAGGACAATGGCAGCGTATTCCATGCGGACGTCGAGTACCATCTTTTGCCTGACACCGGATCGACAGGCACGGCTGCTGCAGGAAGATTCTTCCACAACAGCCGTCGAAAGGTTCGCACGCTGTTTCTGTCGATCGGAAATCGGGACAGAATCACCATCCCGTACTGGCCGGGAAACCACCCAAAGCCAAGAGCATCGGTCGGGCCGTCCGTTTTACCGTCATTGTTGAAATCCACTCCGCTGGGCACACCGGTGTTGACGAGTGCCGTGAACGAATGGGGATACTTTAGCGGGGCAACGCTGCCAGGCCCCGGATCCGCTTCCAGATACTGCTGTTGAAACACTCTTAACGCTTCGCCTGATTCATCGAAGTCAAACTCGTTCAGCAGAACGACGTCAGGACGCACAGTTCTCAGGATGGCGGCAACCTGACGAGCCTGCTGACTACCCTTGCTTAGATCACTCAGTAGTTCCCCGGCGTCGCGCCGATTCAGGCTGACGTTGAACGTAGCGACGCGCACAGTGCGTTCATTGGCAGTTGCGAGGTCGATCTCCTCGACATTGGCGCCAACAGTCGCAGATGCAGCGATGGTCGCCAGCAACATCGCGAGCCTGTTTATTGCGATTTGTTGTCGCAGGAAAATGGACAATTGAGAATATTTCTGTCGCATGTGGCGGTCGTCGAAGTGGATTCGGTCAGAGCCAGGATATTACGGCGTTTCGCCCCGAGAATCCATGAATGATGATTCAGGGAACGCAACGCGTACCGGACCAACCGAGAGCGAACGATAAGAGTTTTTACCTCGTTCTATACTGCATCTTCGATGAAATTATCATCCATTCCGCAGAGGCGAACTGCAGTAGGCCACCGTTTCGAATCGGTCCCTGGATTTCGACTGTGACGCTGGCGCCTTGGGAAAACACTCGCAACCTGCCTTGTTGAACCTGATTCGTTGACCATCGTCGACAATGCACAGGTCGCGTTATATCCCACACATTCCGTCTGCCATATGTGTCAGGCAACCCCGAACGTATTTGACCTGACGTCACGCCGTGGGGTACACTTTCAGGCAGCGAAACCGTCACCTTCCGCCGTTGCGAGCGTTTCCGTCCTTTGCTCGCACCAGTCTTTTTGATGCGAGTCTCACCATGCACGCATCTGTGCGCTCAGTACGGCATCACCTGTTGCTGGTTGTCTTCTTGACAGCCGCAGCGTACCCGACTGCTGCTGATGAACCACTTCATCGCCGAATCGATCAGGCGTTCTACGCGACGGCTGTCGGCCCGATTGCGGACAAAGCCGACGACCTGAACTTCGCGCGGCGAGCCTACCTGGACCTGAATGGTCGTATTCCGGCAATCGAGGAAGTCCGAGCGTACCTTGCCAGTCCGCCGGAGAATCGCAGAACGCAGCTGATCGATCAGTTAATCGCGTCCAAAGAGATCTCGGGGCATCTGGCAACGACGTTTGACGTCATGCTGATGGAACGTCGTGGCGGCAAGCACGTGAAGAGTGACGATTTTCGAGCCTGGCTGAGGGCATCCTTCGAACAGGACAAGCCGTTTCATCAACTCGCGGCAGAGCTGATTACGGCGGACACTTCGGGGGCCAATCGGGCTGCGGCCGCCTTCCTGCTGGAACGCGATGTCGAACCGAATCTGCTGACGCGTGAAATCGGTCGCATGTATTTCGGGATGGATCTGCAGTGTGCTCAATGTCACGACCACCCCAATGTCGACGACTACAAACAGGAAGACTACTACGGGCTGTATTCGTTCGTCAGCCGTTCCTCGCTGTTCCAGCCGGACAAGAAAAAACCGGCGGTCATCGCGGAAGCCGCCGACGGCCAGTCACCGTTCAAGTCTGTCTTCACCAGTCGGGAAGCCTTCACGTCGCCTCGTATGCCTGGCGAAATGGAAGTGACGGAGCCTGTTTTTGAGGCCGGAGACGAATTCAGGACGCGTCCCGCGAAAACAGTTGCCGGAGTTCCCATGTACAGCCGACGGGCCAAACTGGCGGAGTTCATCGCAAGCGGTAGCAATCATTACTTCCGCCGTAATATCGCCAATCGATTGTGGGCCATGATGATGGGGCGAGGACTGGTCCATCCGGTGGACATGCATCATTCAATGAATCCACCGTCGCATCCGGAACTGATGACTTTGCTGGCGGACGAATTCGCGGCGATGAATTTTCAGCTGAAACCATTCCTGCGTGAACTTGCACTCACGGACGTGTACCAGCGGTCGCATCAGTTCACCCGGCCCCAGTCCGTCGAAGTCGCTGCACTGGACGCCACAATCAAGCAACTTCAGCTACTGCGTGCGACGGCCAACGATCTGACTCTTGAGAAAGAAGACGAGGCACAAGCAGCACTGGAGCAACTTGACGCTGCTCTGGCGTCGGCCGAACCTCAGCGAGCAGCATTGGCCAAAGTTCGTACGGCGGCGACTGCAGCAGCAAAGAAACGTGATGATGCAGTGGCAGCGCAACAGACGAAGAAAGCCGCCCTCGACGCGAAACAGGCGTTCGCTGCGGCCGTGACGGAAGCTTTGAACAGTGCCAGTGCCGCTACAAACCTGCTTGATTCGCCCAAAGATCTTGCGGCGACGGTTGCAGTATTGAAAACGCGATCTGTCGGCAGCACTGTTGAAGTAACGAAACTGCGGCAGGCTCTCGACGCAGCCGTAAAGGCCTCCACGGCTGCAAACGACGTATTAACGAAGGCCCGGACAGCGGAAAAGACAGAACGAGACAAGTACACTCCTCTTCAGCCCCCGCTGCGACAACATCGTGCGGCAATGGTCAAGGCATTTAAGGAATCACAGCAGGCGTACATTCTGGTGACGCATCGTGATCACGAAGTCGAGTATCTGCAGAATCTGATTCGGCAGGCGGATGCGGTGTCAAGATTGCCGGCCACACAAACCGCCGTCGCCGACGTCGCGCAAGAATACAAAGTTGCCGTCCAGACCGTCACGTCGTCGGAAAAACAAATGGCTGCCGCCGCGAAGACGATGACCGAGGCAGCAACGAAGCAGACCAATGCACAGCAAACGAAGATAAAGCTCACCGGGCTGATCCAGCAGCAGCAACAAGCCAGCGATGCTCTGGCTTCTGCACTGAAGAGTGCGACGTCAGCAGCAGCTGTGCTGCAGGATGAATCGCTCACGGGGATGGCCACAGAACTTGGGAAATCCACGACGCGGCTTGTGGCGGCGATGAGCGAAACCAACACTCAACTGAATGCCGCATCTACAGAAATGGAAACGGCCGGGCAGACGGTGGCTGAAATGCAGGAAAAGACTGATGCGGCAAAACAGCAGGCTGAGGTGGCCCGCCAGCAGGCTGCCACAGCTGACAAGAAAAAAGCCGAATTGCAAACCGCGGTCGCGACGTTGTTGACCACAAAGACCGAAGCGGATGCCTCTGTGATTGAACAGTCAACTCGGCAGTTTCACGTGGCGACTGTCGAATGCCTCACGCCCGAACAATTGACATGGAGCATACTGCAGGCGTCCGGACAGATCGAACGTCAGGTGATCGCGGAGCTGGCGAAACTCAACAAGGACAAGCCGCTGACGGAAGAACAGAAATCGGACGCGGCACTGCTGGCACAACGGCAGACCGATGCTGAAGCGGCAGCTGTCGTGTCGCTCACTGAGGCGGTGGCCGGCTTTGTGAAATTATTTGCCGCTGAACAGGGGCAGCCTCAGGACGACTTCTTCGCAACTGTTGATCAGGCCCTGCTGTTCGCCAATGGCAGTCAGATTCGAACGTGGCTGGCTCCATCCGGCGAAAACCTGACGGGACGGCTGCTCAAAATTGAAACTCCTGACGGTGTTGCAGACGAACTCTACCTGTCGACCCTTGTTCGCAAGCCGACGGCAGATGAGATAACGGACGTGTCGGAGTATCTGGCGGCACGCGGAGATAAGAAAACAGAAGCCGTTCAGGAACTGGCATGGGCTTTGATGACGTCCGCTGAGTTTCGTTTCCAGCACTAGGTTCCTTCCTTAGAGTCTGTGTCTCTTCAGGAGACCGGGACTCTGATTCGTTTCCGAAAAGGATATGACCATGAAAGCAGGATACGCTTGCCAGTCGCCTGAGCATACGCTTGCTCGGCGACAGTTTCTCGGTTCGGTCGCCGGCGGTTTTGTCGTTGGCGGCCTGGGTGCCCTCACCAATCCCGCAGCAGCCGCAGCACTTGAACGCAAGCAGATGCGTGTGCTGGTAATGTTCATGTCCGGCGGACTAAGCCAGTTGGAAAGCTGGGATCCTAAACCCAAAACGGACACCGGCGGCCCCTTCCGATCCATCCCCACCGCCGTCCCCGGGATGCACATTTCGGAACTCCTGCCCCAGACGGCTGTCCATATGGACAAGCTATCTCTGGTCCGCAGCATCGACACGAAAAACGGCGATCATGGCAAAGGTCGTTACCAGATGACCTTCGGACGCAACCAGATGCCCGGCGTGGTCTACCCGCATCTGGGAGCCGTCTGCGCGAAAGGACTCGAACGAGCCGACAATCCTCTGCCCGGTCACATCAAGATCGGCGGCGGGTCGCGCGGAACTGACTCCGCCTATCTGGGGCCGAAGTACGCCAGCATCGGTATCAACGGGAAACCGCCGGCCAACTCATCACGACCGTCCAACCTGACGGAAGACGTTGACATTCTCAGAAACAAGTTCCGTCAGAAAGCCAACGAACGCTTTGCCCAGCTGCGTCGGACCGCAGAAACCGACGTGTATACGCAAAGTTTCGAGCAGGCCAGGCAGCTCATGGAGCGGCGGGATGTCTTTGATGTCGAAAAGGAACCTGGCTCCGAAAAAGAACGGTATGGTGATTCACAGCTGGGCAAACACTGTCTGATGGCTCGTCGCCTGCTGGAAAACGGCATCCCCTTTGTGCAGGTGTCACACTCGAATTACGACACACACAACGAAAACTTCAACTTCCATCTTGAGCAGCTGGGTGAATTCGACCGGGCGTTCTCGGCGCTGATCGGCGATCTGCATGAACGAGGCATGATGGAGACCACTCTGGTGGTCGTCATGTCGGAGTTTGGACGCACTCCGAAGATCAATGCCCGCTACGGCCGGGATCATTGGGGAAAGGCATGGTCAGTCTGCGTGGGTGGAGCAAAGATACAGCCTGGGGCCATCATTGGGGCGACCAACGCCAACGGCACGGAAGTGTCAGAACGTTCGGTGGAACATGGTGACCTGTTTCACACATATCTGTCAGCAGTGGGAATGGAGTCGAACGGTTCCTTCGATATCGGTGGTCGCGACATGCCCATTGCCGACCCTTCTCGTGGCCCGATCAGCGAATTGATTTCCTGATGCGGGGCGGGGCGGCCCGCAGCCGATGCGAGCTAACACTCGGAAACGCTCCGTTGTCGCTCCAGCAAGATTCTCGCAAGATGTAAGAAGTCATACCGAAAGGCAAACTGCCACATACCTGGAGCGACCAACGGGAGTGGACCATCGGATTCCGAGCGGTAGCTCGAATAGACCGTGGAAGACGGATTGTGAAAGACGCCAGTCGCCATGAGTCTCGACACAAAACAAACTCACGTGCTGCATGAGTGGAAGCACGGTAAGCCCATGGTGGCCTGTCGTTTCGATCCACTCGGACGGTTTCTGTTCTCCAGTTCAGAAGACTACACGTTGCAACGCTGGAACGTGGAATCCGGCGAGAAGATCGCGTGGGAAGCGCACGACAGCTGGGTTCGTGACTTTACGTTTTCTGCTGACGGTCAAACCTGTATCTCTGCTGGCTGCGATGACCGGATCATCTTCTGGAACACGGCCGATGAAAAACCAGCGCCTGTTCGTACCGTCGTCGCCCACAAAGGCTGGGTGCGAGCTCTGGACGTGCAACACAGCACGGGCCTGATCGCGTCGGGCGGCAATGACAACCTCGTGAAGCTCTGGTCGGCCGACGGCGAACCTGTGAAAGAACTCGCAGGCCACGCCAATAACGTGTACAGCGTGTTCTTTCACCCTCAGGAAGACATGCTGCTGTCCGGTGACCTGGCGGGTGTGGTAAATCAATGGGAAGTATCGACGGGAAAACTCATCCGCAGCTTCGAAGCCAAAGATCTGCATTCGTACAACGCAGGTCAGCAGGTCAACTACGGCGGTGTGCGAGATATTTCGCTGAGCCCGGACGGTGAAGTTCTGGCCTGCACCGGCCTGCACAAAGCCACCAATCCATTGGGAGCCGTCAACGAACCGCTGGTCTTGCTGTTCGACTGGGCAACAGGCGAAAGAGTTCGCGCACAACCCGCGGACGGCATCAAGGGCATCGGCTGGCGAACAAAGTTTCTGGCCGATGGCAGCGAAATCTGTGGTGCCGGGGGCAGTGGAGGTGGATACCTGGTCTTCTTCAGGCAGGCCGAAGAGAAGCCCTTCCACAAACTCAAGCTAAAAGACACCGTCCGCGACATGGCCCTGCATCCCAACGGCCTGCTGGTCGCCACGACTCACTACGACGGCCACATCCGCATCTGTCAGCTGACAGCGAAGAAGGCGTAGGCATTCGTCGACTGCGTCGCCACCCGGTTCATCCCGGTGGTCTTCAGGCCTCTGCACTACTCAATATTTTCACCGCATTCGAATAGTCCAGAGGTCCGAGGACGACCTGGGCAAACTCAGTGGCAAAGGACTCAACTGGAAGACCCCGGTTACACCGCTTGAGGCTGACTCAGTTGGAAACTGAATGCGGCCCGGAGATAATCTCCGGATCTCTACGTGTAAGCCCCCTTCTACGAAACCAACCGACATGGCAAACGAACCGATCCGTCGCCGGGAATTCCTTGAATCCTCCGCCGCTGCTGCTGCTGCTCTGACAGTTACGAAAGTCACGCAGGCGGCCCCGGTTGCCGTCGCTCAAAAATCACTCGCTGTTAAGGATTCGCTGGTTTACTCGCACGAATGGGAATCGCTGAACCCCGGTTACTGGCAGATCAAAGACGGTGCCCTGCGAAGACGGCTGACCAACGTCGGTGATCGAGCGCGCAGCACCGGATTTCCTTTTCATTCGGCCACAAAAGGCGGATTGATGCAGACGGAATACGATCCGTCCCTGCCCGATGGAATCATCTATCGGCGAGACTGGAAGCTGGTCGGGGAATACAGCATCGAAGCCGTGTTCACATACCGTGCACCGCGAACAGCAGTTTCTGACGGAGACGACCCGAACTGGAAGATGTACCAGGACGGCTACGGCCGCATGAGGATTGCCATTGGTGCGAAGAACCTGCTGGAAAGCTACGGCAAAATCAATAACGCCGTTCGCATCGTCTGGTGCGATGACAACACGTTGCAGATTGTCCCGCCCGGTCGTAGTCGAAAAAACCAGCAAGGCTCCGGTCGGAATATTTCAGCAAAGGTCGATGCGAACCTAAAGCTAAGATCGGGGGATCAGGTGAAGATGACGGTGAGGGTGCGGCCTGTCAGCGAAGGCCAGACAGAAGTGTCCGTTGGGATCGCGGCAAACGGGTCAGAAACCACAATCCGGCAAGACATCCCTCAGCGATTCGTGGGTGGATATGTCGGCGTGGCTGCTCGAGGTCTCATTGATTTTGAGATCAACAGCTTTGACGTCAAACCCGGGACGAATGAACCGCTCAGCACGCCGAAGCTGGACTGCTACGCCTGTTATCCGCTGGGCGATACACTCAAACTGGTCGACGGCAAATGGCAGTGCCGGTTTGTCGGGCTGTTTGCTGCCGATGGAACGACGGCGGAACTGCGCATTGCCGATTCGCCAAATCCCGCAGGTGGTTGGCAGCGAGTCGCCGTCGCTGGCCGCAGGAACATCGTCAACCACGAATGGCGACGCAACACGGCCGTGATCCCCGCGACACTTCCGGACAATCCCGCAGAGAAAACTCTGTTCTTCACAGTATGGAAGGACGGCGTTGACGTCACGCCCGACACTCGCATCGGTACGGACGCCTGCGGACCTGGCACGGGACTGGTAGGCGATGTTCCATCAAGTGGCAGCTACGTCGGCCGACTGCCGCAACTGCGTGCGCCGTACAGATTGTGCGGTCTCAGTTGTCACGCCATCACCAGTGGTTTGCAGCAGCAGACAAAAGACGGCTGGAAGATTCTGGGTGGAGGCGACGACTGGCAGGTACGGGACCAGCCGACCACCGGAGCTTACAAACACCTTGAGGACTACGATTTTCAGGTCATGGTCTGGGAAGACGACGTCTGGTACATGGAACTGGTGCTGTACCCACCCAGCACTGATGACGCCTACAAGATCATAACTCAAAGTATCTGTGGTCCCACAAGTCGCTGGCAGATGATGCGGCACTGGAATGTCATCAATCCTGGCGATCACGACTACGGCATGGATGACGTCAAAGGCCCGGAACAACTGGCCATCCGCAGAGTGAAAGGACTCGGCCAGGACGTCGAATACATGCGGCGAAATTTTCAGATTGTCCATCACCTGACGACTGGTGACGAAGAAGCCGATCCGCTGGCTAACCCGAAGAAATGGCGAGCATGGAAGATGCCGAATCGGGATTTCACCTTCGTCATTCTCGATTCCCGACTCTGGCGCAGCAGCCAGGACACCGATATGTGGGACGATGCCGGCTGGGGCGCGTTTCATAATCTCTATGACCGCAAGGATCCAACTCGCAGCCTGCTGGGTGAAGAACAATTCGCGTGGCTGCAGGAACTGGTCACCACTGACAGCAGTCGCCTGATCTGTCTGACCGGCATCAACGGCATGCACACCGTCTGGACAGGCACAAACTGGAAAGGCGGGGCAGCTACGCACATCAAAGGCCCCTTCGATCAGCGAGATCGAGTGACAGCAGACTACGCGGGTTGGGTTAAAGCCGGAGCCGACCGCGTGCTGGAACTGCTTGGTTCACGAGACGGCGTCGTCACCGTGTATGGCGACGTCCATAACGGTTGCCTCATGAAGAATGTGGAACACGGCGTCATCGAATGCAGCTTCGGTCCGATCGGTCGCAGCGGAGGCCGTGCCGTGATTCCCGGATTTGGTCCGCAGATGAAAGACTTCGATGGTCGCGATCTGGAAGTGCATGCTCTGTATCACAAGACTCACGCCGATCCAGAACTCAACAGCCACGCTGCGGGAGCTCCGTTCTACTGGAACTTTCTGCAAATGGAATTCGATCCTCGTCCGGCGGACCCGGTCATCGGTTTGCGGTTGCGCAACATGATCGACGCGCCCGATGATGTCGTCCGCGGTGGAGGTCCGTTGGAAACCGTCACCAGCCAGACCGGTCGGCGACCGAACAGTCAGCTGCCACCGATCGACACACTGCCGAACGCCGACGTTCGATTCACTTCAGTCAACGGCACTCCTATTCGAGGCACGCGCAGCGAAAGCAGCGGAGCAGTCCACGTCGCCGGGTTTGTAGACATTGAACGCGGTACAACAGTCATTGTCACTGCTTTTGACGGAACACGATCTGCTTCGCTGGTGATTGAAACCATCTGAGCACACAAAGAGACCCGGTCTTTTTTTTGAACACCGGGGCTCTGGCTAACGCGTCCTGGAACACTCAGGCACGGGCCCTCACCCATGTCACGACGAACGACAGAATTCGCAGTCGGTGAGTACTATCACGTCTACAACCGAGGTAGTCGAAGTAACAGATTGAATCGACTATATTGGGCTCAGCTTCACCCATTCGCTCTTGAGTCCGGTTATGTATTACTGGTTCGCTGCCACAATCCTGATCACGGCCAACGTGGCCTGCGTAGCTGCAAATATGCTGATGCTGCCGGGCAATTGGATCATGGTCGGCACGCTGTGCCTGTTTCTGCTGACGGCCGGAACTACAACCGGCCCTGACTGGACGACGCTGGTCGTGGTCGTGGTTCTGGCTGTTGTTGGCGAAATCGTTGAAATGTTCACCGGTTCCGCCAAGGCAGCGAAAAAGGGAGCCAGTCGTCGTGCGCTGCTGCTGTCACTGGCGCTGTCCATGGTGGGAAGCGTCGCGGGCGCGTTTGTGATTCCCGTTCCGGTCATCGGCACTGCAATCGGAGCTATCGCCGGTGCCGCTGTCGGTGCCTTTGTCGGAGCATGGATGGGCGAGGCGTGGAAAGGCACGGAGCCGACTCTGCGAACGGAAATCGGAACGGCGGCCATGAGCGGTCGTATGATCGGCATGCTGGCGAAGTTATCCATCGGGGCGGCAATTTTTGTCTTCCAGCTGATCAGCCTTTTTTGAAAGCGTTGGCTGCGACCGCACATCGTCGCTGAGCCAGTCCAGAACGAGAACAGAATGCGGTCCACCTCAGCCGCGACTTTCTTGCAGCCTTCGTTCTCCAACAATTCCACGTCATGAACCTCTTAGTACCCAATCTGGATTTCGAAGATGATCTCGCGGGGCGGCCGCGGCAGATGTCCGGCCAGACAAATCGGGTATTGAACGAACTGGCCCCGCTCTTCGGTCTGCTTGCCAATGACGGAGACCTTGTGCAGGTGAACGATGACGCCATGCCGGCAACCGTTCCGGAATGCCTGGCGCATGCCACCTTCGTCCGTCGTTCAGAATCTGGCGGCACCGGTGTTCAGCAGTGCATCATTCCGTGGGGATGGACGGAACAGACTCGTCGCGCAGCTTCGCATTCCCGGATGTCGCCCACTGAGGTTCCGACGCCCGAGGCAGTCACCTACGTCAACTCACGTAGCTTCAGCGCTAAGTTCGATGCTGTTGAATGTGATAATAATGGATTGTTGCCCTTTGGCGGCGACAACTTTGGCGTGATCTGTCGCGACTTCACTGAATGGGAACGTGGCGTGCGGCAACTGGAACGCTTCAGTTTTCTGCGTTGGGTGGCCAAACCGCAGATCAGCCACGCTGGCCGCAACCGATTGCTGGCCAACGGAACAGCGTTGAATGCTCAGCAGCGAGGCTGGCTTGAGAAATACCTGGCTCAGCCAGGTGGCGTCTATCTGGAACCGTGGATTCAATCGGACGAAGAGTGTGGTCTGCAGTTTGAGATCATTCCACCGGATTCACCGGTCGCCGAGTCCGAGTGCGTCATCCAATTGGTGAGCGTAAGCGGTCTATTGAACGATCACGTGGGCCGCTATCAGGGCAGCCTGATTTCTCGCGATGACCTGCTGGCGAATGACTGGCGGTCGGCGGTGACGCACGGTGTTTCGGTGTGCCAGGCTGCGGCGGCCGCCGGATATTTCGGGCCGATTGGGATCGACTGTTTCCGTTTTCGCCTGCCGGATGGCTGTCAGGCACTGCGAATGTGCAACGATATCAATGCCCGCTTTACGATGGGGCGGCTTGCCCTACAATTGCGTTCGTCACTGCAATCGTTTCAATATGGGGCATGGTGTCACTTTGCCGCGCCCGATTTTTCGCGGTTCTGCAACAGTGTTCAAAAAGGTCTGACGCAACCAGCCCGGGAAAACGTAAACATGATCGTCACCAGTCCGATGTCGGTTGGAGGACAGCCGGTTCGCTCCGGTTCCATTCTGTTTGCCGGAAATTCTCGGGAGCGGCTTGTTCGATTGGTTGGACTGGTTCGCGATCAGGCAGCAGACAGTCGACACAATTAATTCTTTGGCGTAATCAACGGCTGACCCATTTGAGAACTCGGAATGACGGAAGAAACACGAAACAGCAACCCGCGCCCCTGGTCGCCTCAGTGGTACGAGACGCAGAAGAACACGCTTGGCGAAGCCGCGTGCCGCCAACTGGGGCTGTACGCGATTCCAGAGGATCAGCGTCTGTCCGTGGTCATTCCCGTGTACAACGAAGAAAAAACCCTGCGCAATCTGGTGGATCGCGTCCGCGAGGTGCCGATTCGCAAGGAACTGATTCTGGTCGACGACTGCAGCTGTGACGGTTCACGCGACATCATGATGGAGTTGGAATCAGAAGCGGCCGACAATGACTTCAACCAGATTCGTACGTGCTTCCATGACGTCAACAAAGGCAAAGGTGCCGCTCTCAGGACGGGCTTCCAGAACGTCACAGGCGACATTGTGATCATTCAGGACGCTGACCTGGAATACGATCCCAGCGAGTATCTGCGATTGCTGAAACCAATTATCGAAGACCGAGCTGACGTCGTATACGGAAGTCGTTTCCTGGGTGATCAGGCTCACCGAGTGCTGTATTACTGGCACTACCTGGGCAACAAGTTTCTGACAGTGATGTCGAACTGCTTCACAAACCTCAACCTGACAGACATGGAGACCTGCTACAAGGTCTTCCGTCGGAATGTTATTGACGAGCTGACCCCAAAGCTCGTGCAGAATCGGTTCGGCTTTGAACCGGAGATTACCGCCCGCGTTGCGCGACGACACTACCGCATTTACGAAATGTCCATCAGCTATTCCGGTCGCACCTATGCGGAAGGAAAACACATTGGCTGGAGGGACGGATTGCAGGCGCTGTGGTGCATTGTGCGATTCGGCCTCGCCGATTAGTGCATTGTCACAGCCAGGTTTTAAGGTTGGCGAGGAAAACGGGGTCAGGTACCAAAAACCGGAACGGCCCGAAGGGTGCTTTGCATTTTTGGTACCTGACCCCCTTTTCCGGGGAATGCTTCCCCCCTGACTTTTGCCTGTGACAAAGCACTAGAGCAGTTTACGAAATAGGGGAATCGGTTCTGGCTCATGGGGGTAGCCATTCTGCTATCAAGACACGTGAATCGCGGCCATAGGTCA
>JAAERP010000441.1 GCA_024230215.1 Fuerstiella sp.
ACGGCCCGAAGGGTGCTTTGCATTTTTGGTACCTGACCCCCTTTTCCGGGGAATGCTCCCACCCTGACTTTTGCCTGTAACAAAGCACTAGCCGCGGGTAAAAACACCGCCAATCACCGGCGGCTAGCGCCATGCCGCTCACAGGTAAAGGCATTTTCTGACGTTTCATGAATGAAGTTTTGTTGCGGCGTTCTTTCGTTCGCACCAGGAATCTGTTGACCGGCAATGTTCTTCTCGGCGCGCAAAATCATCCTGCCAATAATTCAAAGTCGGGGTTGAAAACAATCAACGCCTGCGGATCGCCAGGAACGGAAAGATCGTTGTCGGAATTGTCGCAAACGGCACGATGGCCGATTTCCAGATACCTGAAACATTGAGCCCTAACGCGCCAGCCGCGGGTGAAAACACGGCCCATAACCGGCGGCTAGCGCCATGCCGCTCACAAGAACAGACGTATCCGGACAGTGGTTGTTGAACTTTCAGTCGGTGGCAATGACGCCTGTCATTGCCACCAGATTACCAGAGCAAACCCGTGGCTGGTTTAGTTCTCGTCTTCTCCGACTTCCACGACATCAATATCACCCTCAGACGTGAGCTCAAAGTCAGCGACATTGCTCTCCCCGTCCTTCACGTTGAACGTCAGCGTCGTCTCGGTGTTGTACCTATTCGGGACGGATTCTTTCACGGCCGCAATTTCTTCACCATCGACCCCAATGTTCGCTTCATCCCCTGTCGTGATGCGGACTGTGTACTCCCCCGGTACAGCACCAGTCTGGCTGGCAGTGTATTCGAGAGTGTAATTTCCGCTTGAGTCAGTCTTTCCGTAGGCGGGACGACTGCCTGCCAAAACAAACTCCAAATACGCATTTGCCAGTGGCTGGCCATCCATGGTGACTGTCCCATGAACACCAGACGTATCGACTCCGCTCCCGCCACCACAACCGAGCAACATCACAGCAGGCAGTGCTAAACAAATCCAACTCCGCACAGTAGATCTCCAATTTGAGGATTAATATGAAGTAGATTCTGGGTTCGCTTCACGATAGAAGATTTTTTCAAAAGCAATCCTGGGTGTCTGCAGTCGAGCGGACTGGGTCAGCCCAAGGACCTCTGTTCCGGCGAGTGCCCCAATACACGGCCAGACGCCACGATCCCCGGAGAGGGGGCTCGCGATGCGAACTCCCCCGCCACGCAGCAAGAGCGATCAGCTTATCAAACCGCTTCTATGCCAATTCGACTCGTCATGAGCCGTACGGCTTAGTATTCGCCGATGACAAGGTTGTCATTCCGGGCATGCAGCCGTTGATAGATCCCAAACCCAACGCCGCCGTTCTGCTGGTCGAAACAAGTCTGGGAGCCCATCGCGTAGTTGCCCATCCATGCTCGAGCGGTGTGATCGATGTTTTCGCTGATGAAGTGGACACTTCCGTCCATGAAGGTGAATTGGGCACCTCCGATGTGCGAGCTACTGGCCGAACGAGCCCTGATCGTCCCGTTTGCGCTAGGCGGTGGGTTCATGACAAACTGCCCGGTGTAGATGATGTCGTTCGTCTGGCCTCTCGCATATCCTCGGTTGTTGCACCGACCGTACAATGACCCGGCGTTTGAGATCAGTTTTGAAATCTCACCAACGGCGATCGTATTTGACGTGCCATCCGTGAAGTCTCTGAACCTCCACGATCCTGAGTTGTCCCGGGCACCAAACCCGTTCCATCGTGCTTCTTCGTTGGGACGGTGTCCAACTCCGCTAAACGATCCAATATTCGCTTTGTAATTGGTGGTCGCATGATTGTCGATGCGTCCAACCCCGCCGCCTGTGCGCCGAGCAAGCTTGCCGGGATTCGAAGGGCAATTGAAGCTGGTCTGAGCGGTCCCTGCCAAGCGAGCATTTTCAACCGATTGGGGGATACCGGAATTTGACAAGGGGTAATTGAAGTCAAACGAATTGTAGAGTGGAGCCTGGTCAATGAACGGCAGGATAAATGCGGTCCAGCTGAATCCATTTCCACCCCTGGTGGGATTGCTGTCCCAAATGCCGTTGTATTGATGGACAATCGGAAAGCGACTGTGGACGTCGTGGTAGTTGTGGATTGCCAGGCCGATTTGCTTGAGGTTGTTCTTGCACTGCGTGCGGCGGGCCGCTTCACGTGCTTGCTGGACGGCCGGCAACAGCAGGGCGATCAGGATGGCAATAATTGCGATCACCACCAGCAATTCAATCAGCGTGAAACCTCGAACGCGACCACCCTGGGGGCGTTGACGGAATAACATGTCATTTTCCTTGGTAGAGTGTGTGAACTTTGAAGACCAAAAATTACGTTTTCTCAATGACCACATATTGATAGCGGTAATTGTTTTATCGTTACGGCAATTTTCAGCGTTTGCTGAAATAGTGACAGATTCGCTGTCAGGGATTACCCACCGGCAGGTCTTCGACCGCGTCGTACAGCACCTTGACCTGCTTGTTTGTCAGAGCACGGTCAAAGAACGCAAGTTCATCAATCAGGCCGTCCCACAGATTGCGACCGCCGCTGGCCGTCCCAATCCAACACGCTTCGTCGCATGCGGGCGCCATCTGCCCACAGGGCGTGGAGGCAACGACCCGGCCATTGCGGAACATTGTCAGGGACTGGCCGTCGCAGACCAGGACCACATGATGCCACTCATTCAACGACAATTCGTCAGGCTCAACCACCTCGACCAGTGACTCGCCTTCTGTGCGAACAACCGCCTGCAAGTGGCCGGCAACGGGATCAAGCTGCAACGAATACCGTCCGCACGCAGCCCCGTCGAAATCGGTCACGACGATGGCTCCGACGGGACGACTTGCGAGGCGAACCCAGACAGCGATCGAAAACGCGTCCCCTGGCAGAGGTGGGGCCGTTGGAATCATCCCACCGCGACCAAGCGACTGCTCACCGATTCTTAGTGCCATGCCGATGCGTCCCGGCGCATAGGGAGGCTTTTGGCCCGTACCCTTGAGCACTTCGCCGGCGTATTCCGGCAGATAATCAAATGGTTCTTCCCCCGAAGTGCACGCCAGCCCCAGTGTCTGGATCGCCATGCGATAGTAGGCCACCGGTTTCCATCGCCTTACCAATTTTGGATAGACCCATTCCGTCTCTTTAATGCTTCGAATGAAGCGATCTGTCGCCAGATCGATACCTGCCGGCTGGCTGTTCGTTTCTGCAATACGAACCGCCTGAGCGGTACGCAATTCGACCGATTCCGCAATATCGCCTCCGTCCGCTGCCTTTGGTCGGACGCTGACGAGTCCTGCGAACACATGAACCTCGCTCTTTCCGGCGCTGGCCTCGACCGAAAACTCCGTACCAAAATCAACCACTTCCGCTTCGGGCGTCTCAACTGTAAACCCAACCCCTTCCGGAGGCACGTTGGCAGAAAGTCGGCCGGAATGGAGGACTAGGTAGTCCTCACTCCGGAACTCAAGCAGCGAGGGGGCTTCGACGATGACAGTAACCCCTGACTCAAGCTCAAATTCCATTAACCCGCGTTCGAGATTATATTCGCCGATGCGAAGCTTGTTATCGCTCCAGGCGGTTTGTCCTCTGGTGAGCACCGCATCAATGCGATTGGTCAGCGTTGCGACGATCTCCCCTTTGGTCAGGGGCGGCTCCCTGTTCTCCGGGCCAGGCCAGGCCAGCACGATCAGAAGTGTTGCGACCAGCATGCCGACGGCCGACGTCACACGCAGCCTTCGCGACGATGAGGGCGATGGTGACGCCGATGCTGCAGGTTTCGGGGCGGCATCTGTCAGAATCATGC
The DNA here is from genome assembly GCA_024230215.1 of Fuerstiella sp. Taxonomy (GTDB): domain Bacteria; phylum Planctomycetota; class Planctomycetia; order Planctomycetales; family Planctomycetaceae; genus Fuerstiella. Next base: position 3,787 of record JAAERP010000441.1, read on the forward strand.
CGTGCTCCCATGTGAGCGCTGCGTGCGCCTCGCACAGCTCCAGGTACAGCTGCTGTGCATCCGCGTCATCGTGCAGCCGATTCCTCAAACGCTGCCGTGCGCTCTCGTCGAGCTGGCCGTCCAGAAACTCTTCCAGGAGTTCCCGGAATTCATCGTCAACATTCCATGTCGTCATTGTCCCGCCTCCTGCGTTTTGTTTCGAACACACGCGATCAGTATTGTTCGGGCGCGAAACAATGACTGCTTGATTGCGTTTGTCTTGCGATTCATGGCTGCGGCGATATCTGCCAGGGCAAAGCCGTCCTGATAGCGAGCCCGGATCAACTCACGATGGCGATCGTTCATCTGGGAAAGGCACTGGCGAACGACGGCTCTGCGTCCTTCCATCGTCTCGTCCCGTTCAGACGCTGCTTCTGCCAGTTGTCCAACCAGCGAATCGTCAAACACGATACACTCTCGTGCCAGCTTCTTTCGGTACGCCATCACCTGATAAAACGCGATCTTCCGCATCCAGGCGGCAAAATTTGTCCCCATCTCAAATTCGGAGGATTTTACCCACAGGACGGTGTTTGTTTCCTGCATGATGTCGCTGGCCTGATCAACGTCAGCCACCAATGACAAAACATAGGCATACAGCCGCGCTTGATGAGACGTAAGCAACTGAATGAATGGCAACTGCGAGTCTGACATGGGTTGCGGATCCTTTCTCTTTGCTATCACAGAATAGCCGAAACACGGGGTCGGTTACGGTGAGTTTTGTCGGATATGGAATTTCCGGCGTATCACGACCCTGGGGAATGGATGTTCACCCGAGGCTGTGTAGGCCAGGGCCTGACCTGGCGCGGCCATCATCATTGTCTGGACAGGTCCTGACCTGCGTTTACTTCGGGTTTCGCCCCTGTTCCTGACCCCGTTTCCCTCGCCAACCCTGGAACCTGGTTCTGACAAAGCGCTAGTCCAACGGCTGCGTTGTGGACGTTTTCACATTTTCTGCCCCGTAGATGTTCATAACACGAGCCAGATGTTCGCGTTCAGACTCATTACCCAACTTCAGTTCATCAAGTTTTTCCAGAATTGCCACTACGTCGCCTATTTCTCGTTTGCCCGTGTGAATTTTCATGGCCATCGTCGTTGCTGTTTCCAGGGCAACAGCAACGTCGTTGCACAGAACAGCCGCCTCAAATCGCAGCATCGCCGTACCTGGGCGCGGTGCGATGGTCAGTGCCCGGTCGGCAATCGCGATCGCTTCAGCACCCAGTTCGGGAATTCCGTCGCGCTGCCCGATCCTGACTCGATGAACAGCACGTATGCGCACCGCATGCGAGTAGCAGGTTTTCTCGGGAGAAACGCGAGCCAGCTGGTCGTCCAGTTCCGCGGCGCGATCGTATTCACCACGTTCAACGGCCAGCACGGCCTCCAGTACCACCGCGTCGTCGTCGGGCAGGCTGTCCATGATCGTCTGAAACTGTTCGGGGACGGATTTTGCCAATGAGCTGCGCGCCATGTTGCAAAACAAAAATCCGGCGTCACTGTTGGAATTGTCAATCTCCCAGGCGCGAAAGAATCTGACCGCGGCTTCGTTGGCTTCCCCCCGGTTCATGAGCAGTATGCCCTGCACCGTCAACTGATCAACCGGATCGGAAAGTGTCCCTGCGTAGGCCTCGGCGCGTTCGACGGAATGCTGCCACGTGATGCTTTCGACCACCAATGGCGGAAGCAGCCGAAGGCTTCCCCTCCGCAGATCGCTGGCAGGGTCCAGCAGGATGTCGTGGGAACGCAGCAAATCGTCGAGCGCGATGTTTTTTTTCGTGTCTTCATGGTGAGTTGTACCGAATGCCAGGCGGTTATGATCGTCGGTGTTGACCGGAGCGTCTCCCACTGCCCTTTTCAATGCGTCTGTGTTCATCATCAACACTGCGGCCAGGTCACACGCACCAGTCAGCCCGGCACGCTGATACAGTACCGGGAAGTCCTCAGGCGGTTTACCGATCTCGGCGAGCCGGCGCTCCGGATGAATCTCGGAATGCGATGCCAGAAACATCAGTTCGGAACCATTCGGCTGATACATGCGGACGTGTGGAAACACGTCCAGCACTGTCTGCCCGAGAATCTGAAACAGAGCGTCGTCGATCAGGTAGGTCCCCATCCACTGCAGAAAAATGCCGTCCGGCTGCAGATGGTCCGACACCATTTCCAGAAACTCGCGTGTGTACAGATGCGACGCGCCAGCGGTCCAGGGATGCGATGGCTGCGAAATGATGATGTCGTATTTCCGGTCGGTCAGCGCCAAAGCACCACGCGCGTCGTTGTTGATGATATTGATGCGGCCGTCGCTCAATGGATCGTAAGCCCGGCGATCGGCCATTTTGCGGCTGGCTTCGATCACCAGAGGTTCGAGTTCAATGACGTCGATTTCCCTGATGAAATCAGGAATCGTCTGAACCACCGTCCCGCTGCCAAAGCCAATGACGAGCATCGATTCTGCCTGGGGCCGGGCAATCGTCGGAAGCGCCGACAACCACAAGTGAACGTCGTGGTCCGGAGGTGCTCCACGGCTGGTGAAGCCGGCTTCCGTCAATCCGTTGTTCGTCAACGTCCAGGCCTGCGGCGATTTTGTGGTGATGCGAACTGTGGATGACCGGCCGATGCCCAGATATACGGGCGGCTTCAGGTCGACGTGCGCAGCAAACGGTGATGAACCGAGAATGTGCAGCGGTGGTCCCGGTTGGTATGCCAGACCAACAGTGATCAGCACGACCGCAATCGCGACCCGCCGCGCGAGGCCGGGCACCAGCAGGTACAGCGTGCCTGCGGCAAGAGCAAGATTGGTGAAGACCGCCAGCCGCGCCGTACCGGAAAAACCGAGTTCCGGAATCACAAGAAAGGCGGCCAGCAGAGCGCCGCTCACCCCGCCGATCGTGTTCCACGAATAGATCCGAGCCGAATTAGCAGCCGCCTGAGCCGGGTCATCCGAAACCGCGCGCACTGCAAATGGAAAGGTCGCACCGATGCACAACGTTGACGGCAGAAGACTGAGCGAGCAGCGCAGCGCGTTTCGAATGGGATCGACGACGTCGGAAGTTCCCGTGCTCACCCGCCATGCCGGCAGCCAGTCGATGACTTCATACATCACCATCGACATCACGGCTGCTCCCGCCTGCGCGACGGCCAGTCCGATCAGCGATGACGTGCGGGACCGTGCGAACCGCGAGGCGATCGCACTTCCGGCAGTGATTCCGACAAGAAATGTGGCCAGCATCGTAGCGAAACCGTGCAGGCTGCCGCCGATCAAATGCCCCAGCAATCGGGCCCACAAAACTTCATACGTGAATGACACGAAGCCCGAGACCAGCATCATCGGCATGATCAGGCCCACGCCCCGAAACCAGAGCGGAACATCGTCCGTGTCCGTGGTCCTCTGGTGCGACGCTGCGGACGTTGCCGTATTCTGCACTCCCAGCCATGCGGCCACCATAAACACAAGGATGTTGACAACAACACCACAGCACGTCGTTTTGAATAAACCCACTGCCGGCAACAAGACAAAGGCCGCCAGAATCGTGCCGACGACGGCTCCCAACGTGTTGATTGCGTACAGCAGCCCGATGCGACTGCCGATCTGTTCTTTTCGAAGCACCGCGTGACGCGCCAGCAACGGCAGTGTGGCACCCATACATGCCGTGGGAACAAACAGAATGACAAAGGTTGTCACCACGTAGATCGCGGGCTGCACCCAGCCTCCGGCGTCCGGCGGCTGTGACTGTCCACCAATCGTTCCGACCATCAGCGATCGTGCGGCAGCCAACCCCCACGGCACCAGCAACGCTCCGGCGGCAATCAGAAACTCAAGAATTCCGTAGGCCAGAAGTGGACGTCGAACGCGGTGCTGAAAGCGTCCGGCCAGCCACGCCCCAATGGCCAGACCGGCCATGTAAGCCGACAGGACCGTCGCAATCGCCAGTTCGGACGTGCCGAAGACGATCGCGAACTGCCGCATCCATGCAGTCTGGTACAGCAAAGCCGCCAATCCGGACAGAAAGAAGCACAACAGCAGCAGCGGGAATCCTGATGCATCGCGATCAGCGGTGGGTTGCGGCGTCGATGCAGCTTCAGAACTCATATTGTCCTTGTTGTTCTTCAATTTTGATTTCAGCAGCCAGAACTCACTCTACCGGGAACAATCGCTCATCTGTAGGCCAGGACCTGTCCTGGCGCGTCGATTGTCGGCAGGACACCCATGTGTCCCTACCAAACAACAGGTCCTGCCCTACAGAACTTCCGACATCGTTCAGCTGCAAAGTTGCTCGCCGGCCCCGCTACACGTCCGTGTGACACACACCGACGGCGAGTTTCGCTGCAATCAGACAATTCAATTGCCGCCTGGCTTCAGTCCTGCGCCACAGTGCTGTCGCAGGTACGCGATGCTCTTCAGGAATTCCGCTCGCTGATGCTGCCGGTCGAATTCCTTTTGATCCATATCCGTCGCTGGCATATCGATTTCGCTGGCCTGACCACGTCGACAGAGAGCGAGAAAGTCCACGATGTTTGTCGCCTTCAGGTTTGGATAACCTTTCCAGTGCTCCTTTGTCAGGAAGGGAATCGGTCGATTGGAGTTGGAGATCGATTCGACAAACACTGGCATGCCGGGATTCGCCTCAGACAATCGCTGCACATAGGCCGGAACATCCATCAGGCCATCGCCGACAGCCCTCCACTGAAACGTTGCTCCTTCTTCCGATTCCCAAACCGTGTAGTCACGCAGACTGTTGCAGACCACGTGCGGTGCCAGCGTTTCCAGATGCTTCATCGGATCTTCCATGGCCCACAGGCCGTTGCCCGGATCCAGCATGACGCCGCATACATCCGTGCCCACTTCATTGACCAGTGCGAGCAATTCCTCGGACCGAAGATCGGCCGCGTGATTCTCGAAACCAAACTTCACGCCAGCGTCTTTCGCGCGTTGGCTGGAAGCTTTCAGGACCCGCACGGCCTCATCGATTCGCGGCTGGATGCCACCCTCAAGAAAGCGGTCATCGATGCTGCCGATTCGAACATTGACCACAGGCGAACCAACGGTTTTGGCAACACGAATTCCCGTCGCCAGCATTGACTCGGCATTGCCCCACTTGTCGGAGAACTTCGCGCCATTCTCACAAATGCCGCCGGCACCCATGTAGATTCGCATCTCGTGCCTGTCGGCCAACTGTTTCAGCTTGAGCAAATGTGATTCTTCAAGGCTCTCGAAGTAGTTCAGGCTGTTCAACAGCACTGCGTCGAGCCGCTGTTCCGCGGCGAATTCGATCTGTTGCGTCGCCTTCCACTTCATGCCTCGCATGGAATGACCGTCAAGCCCTAACGGTATGCGGGTCGAGTTGCTGGAGTTGGCGGCCAGCAAACAGTTTGGCACGGCAGCCGCTGCAAGAACGGCAGAAGTACGATACAGGAAGTCACGACGTCGCATACTGTCTTGTCCATGTCGGGTTGTTGAGAAGTTACTATCTGCCTGCAAATAGCCGAAATTGCTGTTTGGTAACGATAATTCCCGGCTACTGTGGCAAATGCTGGCAGAATCCCCGTTGTTCTCGGCGGAAGCGAACGGCGATCGTGGCCAATGTCGCAAGCCACCGGTTCGTCCACGCCTTAAGGCGAGAGCTTTTGCGGTTGCCGATTCTTCAGCATCGTCCGCATTTGGCAGACATGATCGCTCATTGTCTTCCTTGCCGTGTCCGGGCTTCGCCGACGCGCTTTCAATGTTATCGACATTCCCACAAAATCAGTCAGTCACGCATGTCCGACACGCAACAATCCAGCAAAAAATTCAAAGGTCATTCACTGTATGTTAGAGCCCGCAGCCCAATTGAAGGCCAGGCTGGCCACCGACGAACCTGTTGTTGGGTTGATGGCGACCGATCAGGCATGGCCGTTGCTCGTAGAGATTTGCCAGAGTAGCGGCCTGGATTACCTCATCATTGATCGAGAACACGGCCATTTTTCAGACGAACTGGTCAGCCAAATCTGTCAGGTTGGTCGTCTGGCCAGCTTTCCCGTCATGATGCGTACGGTTTCGTGCGAAGCGTCAGTTATACGGCGGGCGATGGACATGGGGCCGTGCGGATTGCTGCTGCCATGTGTGGAATCGACGGATCAAATCGATCAGGTTCAGCAGGCCGCACTGATGCCACCTCGCGGCAGGCGCCGGCCAGGAGGCATGGGCAACTACTGGATTGACAATTACCAGTACGAAACGTGGAAGTCGGAGTTCGAAGAGCACTTCATCGTGATTCCACAGATCGAATCGCTGGTTGGTGTGAACAATGCCGCGCCGCTGGCTGCTCATCCGTTCGTGACGGCTCTCGGGCTGGGCCCCTATGACCTTTCCGCCGATCTGGGTTGCTGCTGGGAACCGGACGACGAAAAGTTCCTGTCCGCGGTGCAGCGAGTTAAAGCGGCCGCGGATGCTGCCAACAAGAAAGTGTGGGCCGGTACTGACGCTGCAGCCCTTCGAGCGAAAGGATTCACGTTTCTGTGGATTGGCACAACATCCTCACTACTGACCGGCGCGATCAGTCAGAGTCTTCGTGACATCAACGCCGCTGTCTCGTCCGAACAACGCGGGCCGGCTAATGGCGATTCCCCGTCTGAAACTGTTCCTTGAAGAATGCAATCACAGTTTCCGGGGGATCGCTTTGTTGACGAACCGATGTCCAATGCTCGAGTGGTCGTCGCAGGATTCGAAATCCTGGTGCGTACTATTCCCTGTCCAATTGCCTGATCGCCTTTTCGGAAACTTCCCTGTGGGCGTCCGACGCGGAATTACTTGAAAGTACTCGGCGATACACAATCCTTGCTTCATCCTTCCGACCGGCAGCCATCAGCGTGCTGCCTTTGGAAACCAGCATTTCGTGCAGCCAGAATCCCGTTTGTTTTTCAAAGTCGATCACGTCGAACAGGCCGAGCGCTTCAGCGATTCTTCCCTGCTTTGTCAGAATGGCCGCAGCACGTTCGACGCTGCGGAATTCGTCCGCGCCACCGATGCGGTCCTTGCCTTCGACGTTCTCCAGATAGACTGACAGCGCGCCGAGTCTGTCGTTAAGGTTGATCTCTCGGTTGTGCGCAATCATCGTGCGGATGCTAAGCTGGATCCGCGTGTCCGGAGTGCCTTTCAATGCCACCTGAAGATCCGAGTCGGCCCTCTCGCCATCCTTTGTAAAGTAATGTGCTTTTCCTCGTACGAACGCACCTTCACCAACCTGCCAGAACGGCCAGTGATTCAGTTCATCGGCCCCGTATTCCCTAACGATCTCTGCCCACTTACGCTGCGCTGCGAGAATCTGCATTCGCGTCGTCGTTGCAATAGATTCGACCGGAATCCGGCCGGCAAATCCATCCGCCTGCTCAAAGTCGTTCAGACCGCTGGCACAACGTGCCGCCTGTTGAATCGCAACGGATTTCTGGAAGTCGGTCGTCTTAGGGACTTTGCTGATTTCCAGATAGGCCGCGAGTGCATCCTGCCACTTTCGTCCGCGAAACAGTTCCGCAGCCGCCCGACTGTCAGGAATGTAGTCGTTGACCGTCGGGTCAGCAGGAAACGTGTGCGACTGCCCGGCGTAAAAGTGAGCGAACTTCATCGGAACGTGAAACCCTCTTTCACCGGTGGGTGAAAACGCAGAGAACTCTGACGCGTTGTCGCGAACCCGCTGGCGGCAGACGTTTACGAACCACGGCAGGCTCTGAGTCGGTTTGCGGCCGATGACCTGATGGAGCGGATCGTTTTCATCCTGTGTGACGGGGATACGAATCTCGGCGGTCCAATGATCGTCCCCGATTTTGGTGGCGACTTCGGCCTTTGACGACCAGTTGAACCACTGATTCCTGGATGCGCCGCGGTCGAGATCGACCAGTGCGCCGGCGGGGTTGACGGCAACTTGATAGTAGCTGTGTGAGTCGGTTGCGATTTCGATTTCGATGGCATCGCCATACCAGATGGCCTGATCCCCATTCTTCTCAGTAGCGATATTGACCTTCTCTTCAGGACGTTCATCGCAGCGAATTGCAAAGTACAGATCGTTGCCGATCCACTCCGCCATGAATCGCGTCCCGTATGTCGGCAGTCGACCGGTCTGCAGTTCGCGCAGCCGACCGACGGACGCAGCAGGAATGTTGACCCACGGGCCGTCATCGAGCTTCCCATCAACCACAATCTCACCACGTTGTTCGACACCGCTGACGAGCCGAAGTTTCGGAACCTTGCCGCGTTTCTGTGCGAGTTGTACTGCTTTGTTACGCAGACCGTTGAGGTAGTTGTCGACCAACTGGACCCGCTGGCCGTAAATAGAATCATTTTGGGCGGCGTCCCTGGCTTTCGCAAACAGCTCCAGAGCGTGACTGGCTTGTTCACCATCTTTCTCCATTTCGCGCCAGTGCTGCTCACAATAAGAAAAGAACTTCGCCATTTCGGTGGACGCCGGCCCATAAAACTCTTCGACGTACTGGTCGAAAAGAGCCCCCGCATCCTGGTTCTTTCCGCCCCAATACATGCGAGCCGTGAAGTAGAGCAGGAAGTGGTTGTACCCAATGGCATCCTGCTTGAAGTCCATCGTGATCCAGATGTCTTCGCCGCGCGACTGCCCCTTGGTTTCGTTGATGCTCTCGCCCAGCAGTCGCGGGAAGTACGCAGGCAAATAGAACCCGCGTCCTGTAAACGGATAATTCTCAAAGATCTCCACCGGGTTGTCCGTCTTCTTCTGCCATGCTGCACGCAACCGGCGCAGGTCATCTCGCTGGTCCGACAACGGCCGGCGGCCGCCGACGATGATGACCTGAACGTTGGGCTCCAGCTTTTCAATGTTGGAAGGCGGCTCGGTGTAAATCCCGTACGCACAGTTCGAGATCTTCCTGTCCGGGTGCGTCCTGCCCACTTCCTTTGCAACTCGATTCACAAAATCCCAGACGTAGTTCGACAACATGCCGCGAGAACCGAGATTGGGAGACTCCTTTCCTTCGCATTTCCTGCACTGACAGATGGCGGTGTAGCCGTCCGGCGGCATAATCGACACCACGTCCATTTTGTAGTGATCCAGCTGCATTCGCGCGAACTGGACCGCCTCCTGAAACAGTTCCTCATTCGAATAGCATAACTGGTTGTTCCTGACGTTTGGCTGATTGTGACGTTTGCCGCCGTACAGCGCGAACCAGTCGGGATGGTTGCTGAGTGTCCGTTCGTTGTCCGTCATCCCGTGCAGTCCGTGTGCGGCCTGTCGTCCGTATGGCTGCCGCACACCCAGCCGAAAGCCCCACATCATGACATCACGTCCATAAACGCCGGGGCGAAAATTGAGAATGCGCATCGGAAAATCCGGCCGTACAGTTTCGTCAATGTCGGGCAGCGCAATCGACTTCCTCTGCGGCACAATCTCTCCCACAGCCCCAGGCATGTACCAGCGCACTCCGAGGCCGCGCAGAAAGCCGCACACCGCATTGAAGGACCCGCGTTCATCGTAGGTCCACACGTTGATGTTGCCCTCACTGTCCGTCGTTTGCTCGCGCGGCGTGCCAAACAGCGAATCGGGTCCGGAGTAGTGCTTGTGGAGTTGCTTGTGCATGTATCCCCATTGCTTGCCGGTAATCTCATCCCATGCTGTCTGCATCCTTCCGCTGGCGATGTCGTGATTGCCCCTCGGCCACGGCTCAATAGGCACGAAGTTTGTGTCATCACCGATAAGGACCAGCCAGTCATCACCGGAGACAATGCGATACGCGCCGTGTTTCAACCCATCGGCGGTCACCCTGAGTTTCTCTGTGTGAACACTGCGCCCGACGTAGACCGTTACGGGAACCGTCCCGCTGGCCGAAGTCACAATGTTCAGCTTTGCACCGGATATTCTCTCGACATACGTCTGCAGCTCGCGGGCCGCCAGCCGAGTCGTGCGCGGCGGATCCTCGGCAATTACGATCTCTGCACGCGGTTGGCCGCGTTCAACAAGAAAGGACTCGGCATTAACGGTGGAGGCCACTGTTAGTGCGAGTGAAGCGGCAAGGAGTCTTATTCTCATTTTTCGTTTCGACCAGATGAATCAGTTATTGAACGGCTCAATCCACTAACACTGTACTGCATTGCCCGGAGTTTGCAGCTCAGGCTCTCCCTGGAAACACTCGATCGTTCAACCGACTTGTTTACTGAATACAATTGCACAATCATGTAGCCACAGATGGCCACGGATTTGCACGGATGAAGACCGCCTGAAGAATCCGGAGGAAATCTGCGGCCCGTACAGTTGCCGGACCTCGTGAATCGTCCCGGCTACATGGGAAGGCCGTGTTCTTTGGCTGGGACGCGTCTGTCGCGCGGCAGCAGGATCCAATAACCACTGCTGCCCCCAACTGGAACGCACTAACGAACAAATACGACACCATTCTGAACTTCCACTGAAAGTCATGACAATGACTCGCTTGCTACTGCTTCCCCTATTGACGCTGTTTGTCTTCTCAGCGTCTGTACTTGCTGCCGCGGAGAAACCGAACATCGTTTGGATTTTCTCGGACGATCATTCGTACCAGACGATCGGAGCCTATGGAGGACGTCTGGCGTCGTTGAACCCGTCGCCGAACATCGATCGTTTGGCACTTGAGGGCATGCGGTTCGACCGTGCCTATGTCGGCAACTCCATCTGCGGGCCGAGTCGGGCCACGTTGCTGACAGGAAAGCACAGCCACCTGAATGGGAAATACGACAACGGCCGCGGCGGGTTCGATCACGACCAGCAGCAGTTCCAGAAGATTCTCCGGAAGACCGGCTACCAGACCGTGATGGTGGGCAAGATCCATCTGGATGGCAACATGCAGGGCTTCGACTATTGGGAAGTGCTGCCGGGGCAGGGGAAATACTACGATCCGGAGTTCATTACCGAAGAGGGCAGGACCAGGTATGCTGGCGAGTATGTTTCTGACGTGGTCACCGATCGGGCGCTCGACTGGCTCCAGAACAAGCGCGACGAAGACAAACCCTTCATGTTGATGATCCACCACAAGGCGCCGCACCGCAATTGGGATCCGGCGGACCGCCACATGGCGAAGTACGAGGATATCGATATTCCAGAACCGGATAATCTGTTCGATACCTACCTGAACCGCGGTACGGCCGCCCGTCTGCAGGACATGAGCATCGAAAAAACCATGACCCTGGGAAACGACCTGAAGGTGGAAGGTCGCTGGGTCGACAATCCTCGCTTCGCTAAACGCGCCAAATGGTTCGCCGAAAACAAACCGCAGGGCAAGGATCTCGTGCGTTGGAAATACCAGACCTATATGAAAGACTTCATGCGCTGCACATGGGGCGTTGATGAAAACATCGGCCGCGTCCTCCAGACGCTCAAACAGATGGATCTGGAGGACAATACAATTGTCATGTATTCGTCCGATCAGGGATTCTATATGGGCGAGCATGGCTGGTTTGACAAGCGTTTCATGTACGAAGAATCGTTCCGCACGCCGCTGATCGCCCGCTGGCCCGGCAGGATCAAGCCGGGTTCCGTGAACACCGACCTCGTGCAGAACATCGACTTCGCCGAAACGTTCCTGGATCTTGCCGGCGCGGCAATTCCGGACGACATGCAGGGCAAGAGCCTTGTGCCGCTGCTCAAGGGCCAGACGCCGGCGGATTGGCGCTCCAGCCTGTACTACAATTACTACGAATATCCCGCCGTCCACAGTGTTCGTCGTCACGAAGGCGTGACCGGAAAGCGTTACAAGCTGATTCGTTTCTACGGTTTGGACGTGCCCAATGGCGAAGAGTGGGAGTTCTACGATCTCGAAAACGATCCCGCGGAAATGAACAATACCTACAATAAGCCCCGGAACGCCGCGATTATCGCCGCTCTGAAAGAAGAGCTTCAACGCCTGAAGGCCGACTACAAGGTCACCGAGCCTCCGGCGCAGGTCAGGAGAAAGGCTCGCACCCAGAGAAAGAAAGCTCCGCAGAAGTAACGAACTGCGCAGCGAACCAGGTTGCGTTCGCTCGTTCCGGCCCACGTGGTGCCGTCCTCCTGGTTGAGCGCGGGGCGTTGCCCTCGCGGTTAAACGAACGACCCAATGCCTGTGATTCGTTTAACCGCGTGCCCAGCGGGCCGCGCTTTGGCGGAGTACTGGTATTGGTGTGACCGAGGGAAGCGCTGTTGCGGCTTGTTCGCCTGCGTTTCTGGTCATGCCATCGCCGGAGCCGTGTCGCTGATTGGAACACGTGCATCCGGGAAGCCTCACAGGTAGGGGAAGCCGAAATCTGTATGATAATTCCTGAGGACCTGTCCAAATGCGGAGGCGACGACTCGGGGCGTTTCCTGGAACACATTCAGTGGTTCGGAAACAGTGACTCCAAAGGACTGGCTGTCGGAGATGTGGACGGCGACGGCGACCCTGACGTCTTTGCCGCCAATGGCCAGGAATCGCCAACCGTGTGTGGCCGCACGAGCCCGTCACCGGTCCGTAGGGAGTCGTTGATTCACCCAGTGACCTATCTGCCATCCTGAGTCTGATCAGCCGAAACGTGCCGGGTGGAACGATCGTACCAGGGCATCACCAGCCAATTGCGATAAAAACGATTACCGAACAGCTAATTGGTTAACAGTCAGATACACGGCGTGTCCAGGATTGTTACGATATCGCATGCAGTCCGGACAGCGACCAGGACGTTGAAGTCATCGTCGCAAGTAACGGCTACTCAAAAGCAGTGAGAGCAGTTTACTTATTGTCGTGGGCGATACTGGCTCGTGGGAGCATCCAAACTGCTATTGAAAAGTATTTTCCGCGGCCACAAGTCAGTGTGAAACGCTGTAGGCGGCGGCTCTGGTTCAGAATGGCCATGAACTGCCGGAATGCGGCTCCGGGCGTCAGCCACGACATGCCAGGTCCGGATCAGATTCAAAATCGGAAACGTATTCAGTTCGGAGACAAGTTAATGAGTGACAAGGGTGGTAACGCAGGCGACCAGTCGGAAACAGATCCGGAGCAGGAAATCAATTTCTCTTTCGAAGGAGATGTCGGCGACGCTCTTGGTAAGGGCATGGATGCGCTGAAGTCGGTTCTCGGTGGATTCGCAGGCATGGTTCAGGACGCGATTGGGCCGGAAGGAATGCGAAATCTTGAAGCCAGCCAATGGCTGACTCAGGTGGCCAGCTGCATGGAAGAGGTGGCTGCCGGACTACGCGACAGCGGTGCGGTGCCTGCGGGAAAGGCAGGAGAAGTTTCGTGCTTTCTGGACCGCATCGAAGAAGAAACGAAGGGATCGAAGTTTGAGTCTCAGTTGTCGTCACTGCGTCAGAAGCTGGAAGACGCTTCCCAAACGATCCAACGCGCCAGCGGTTCGGGTTCTGCGGCCGTGAGCGAACAGGACATCAGCGGATTGACTGATTCGGCCGGCTACTTCAATGCAGCCGCGGCGTCCGTTGCGCTGGCGGGAGGAATCGGCGGCAGCGACACACCATCATCTGACGACTGATTAACAGCGCACACATTCTGCCGCGGACGACAGGGTGTGCATTGAAGTGTCACTGCGACACGTTCGGCTGGAACCGCCTGTCAAAGGCATCGTCGGCGGTGCGCAATCGCTGCAATTCGCCTTCGGGAATCAGCTGCTGTGGTTTTTTCAGCGTGGCCAATACCATTTTTTCACGGCGATCCTGCTGCGTCGTTCGTGTGACGACCTGCCCCAGCGGGTCGATCACCGGCGCGCCGCTGGAGTACTTCATAGCGCCATTGGGTTGCCGTGTGTCTTCCGCTGAATTGTTGACCAGCATGTACGCTCGGGACTGCACGGCCCGGGGGACGAAATAGACCATCTTGCTGCGCGTCCATTCTTCGGCTTCTCGCCCAAGGCCGCCGACATTGTTTCCGTGCGGATGATGGATGATGTCGACACCCGCCTGTTTCATGGCTTCCAGCGTGTCCGGATGACGGCCATCAAAACAGATCAGGATGCCCAGTCGAAACCCGTCGACATCCCACGTCGGGAACGACTGTCCGGGCGCGAATCCGCAGGACTGTTCCGGTCCGGTCGGATGATGCTTGCGGTACTTGCCCAGGTATCCTTCCGGGCCGACCAGGATCTGTGCGATATGATGCTCGTCGCCGTCCCGTTCGGCCATACCAACCGAGATGAATACACTCAGCCGGCGGGCGACTGCTGCCAGCTTTTTCGTGGTCGGACCGGGAATCTCTTCAGCCGCTTCAAGAACTTCTTTTCCTGTCGAATAGCTGACCAATGCCAGTTCGGGGAAGCAGATCAACCGTGCCTGCCTGGCGACTGCCTGTTCGGCAAGTTCAGTGAAGTGTTTGAGATTTGCCTCGGGGTCGCCGAACAGGCATTTCGGCGACACGACCGCCACGGTGAGTGTCTTCTCGCCGGACAATCCCACGTCAGACTTTGCAGCGTCGTCCTGTGCCCAACCGGTCAACAACAGACTTAAGGGCACGACGCACATCTGCAGAAGTCGTTTGGAAATCATCGCTGCTGTCCTTTCGATTACGTGTGACACCGATGCGGTCGGACCACCGTCAGTGTATCAGTCAGTGGTGACCATCACACGTGGTCTGTTTGAAGTTTCAGCCCGTCAGGCCCACGGCTTCTAAGTAATTCATCATGCGCAGTGCAGAACATCATGTAGGCTGGGTCGAGACCCGGAAATCTGCAGAGATAGAAGATTGCTGCGTCACGACCCAGTCTACGAACCATGAACAGACGGCCCAGCCGAAACGGTTGAGTGGTCGTGCCGTTAGGTCTCGGCGGTGATTCCTTTCAGTCAACGCTCAGATGTCGGTTGTCCGTCGACCGGGTTTGGCTATTGGGTCGTTTCAAGTCGCGGGGCATGCAGCAGGGTGACGCCTGTCCCACTGGCCTGTCCCACTGGCCATTACCACTGGCCATTACCGCAAGGCTCTGGCCGTCTGGCGAAAACTGCAGCTCGAAGATTTTTGCGTTGCCCACCTTTGTATCCAATAGAACCCGCCCGGTCTCAACGTGGGAAAAAGCAATCGTTCCCTGTCGACCGCCACTGGCGATCGTTTGGCCATCGGGAGAAAATGTCAGTGAAAGGACTCCATCTCGGTGAGCCGCAATCTCGTGTAGCACTTCACCCGTGTCCACGCTCCACAGGCGGATGGTGCGATCGGCGCTGCCAGTTGCCAGCGTTTTTCCGTCGGGAGAAAACACGACACATTCGGCCGACGACCGGTGGCCTTGCAACAGATGCAGGCGTCGTCGCGAAGCGACGTCAAACAGCGTTGCGTCGCTTTCTGATGAAAACGCCAGCACGCGGCCGTTGGGAGAAAAGGCGACGTCATAGCAGTGGGGCGGCATGTGAAAAACGGCCAGTTCCTCCCCGGAAACCATGTCCCAGAGTCTGGCTGTGCCGTCCCAGCTGCCAGTGGCCAGCAGCTGGCCGTCGGGCGAAAACGTGATCCGTTCAATGTTGCCTGCATGGCCCGTCAGCGTCCTTGTAATGCGCTCCGTGCGGCAGCTCCAGATGCGAATGATTCCTGCGGCATGCCCTGTGACGCACGTCTGGCCATTCGGAGAAACAGCCACAGAAAACGCTCGTTCGTCGAAGGATGTACCAAATGGGACGGTTTTGTCTGTCTGCCGATTCCATGTTTGGATCTTATCGTTTTCAGCAATAATCAGATTTCCTTCCGAGGACATAAAGGCCATTTCATTCGTCAGGGGCCCCGTCCCACTGATGTGCTGTCTTATTGGCTCGCTTCCACTCCAGCAGCGGACATTGCCGTCATTGCTGGTCGATATCAGTCGGGTGCCGTCGGGTGAAAAATCGAGCGACCAGGCGCGGGAAGAATGCCCCTGAAAATAGGGAGGCCACTCGTTCGTGCTGTCGAAGTCGTGACCTGGGTGTGTGCCGTCGGCATTGAGCGGCCAGAGGCGAATCACACCGGCCAGATCGCTGGATGCCAGCAACTTTCCGTCCGGAGAAAAGCAGACGCAGCAGGCCTTACAACGGACTCCTTCGCGATGGCCCAGGTCGAGTTCGCAAAGCCGCTTGTGTGTCTTCGCGTCCCACACATACGCATCTCCATACGGGTCGCCGGACGCGCACAATTGGCCATCCGGCGAACGAGCCATGGCAGCCCTTTCCACCGTTCTGGCGAAGCCTTCAAGTTCGCCAACA
>JAAERP010000442.1 GCA_024230215.1 Fuerstiella sp.
GGCTTCGGGAATCACTGATTCTGTGGAGCCGATGCTGGTCAGGCTGCCGTCGGCGATTCTCAGTTCGAGCCCGGTCTTTTCAAAGGGGTAATCGTGGAAGTAGAGCGCGTCGCAGGATTCGAAGACATACGACGCCGACATACTGAACCCCGCCGACCACAGCCGTGCTGAAGGATTCGACGCACGGGCGATCGCATCAAAGAGGCAGAGGGAAATCCAGCCGTTCGTGCAGAGGCGGCGTTGGTTGACGCCCCCGGTGTTGAACAGCGTCAGGGGATAGAACGCATCGATCAGCAGGTTCTCGTCGAGTTCATGCACCGCATGGGGGCGGTTGATGTCGCGAATCGGCTCGGATAGATGGTCCTGCCAGGTGGCCAGGAATTTCGGGTTCACCCGGGTCAGGGCACCAAGAAACTGCGTTGGGGCCCATGGTTTGAAGAACAGCTCACCGGTGGCGGTGTAGAGGTTTTTGAATCCTCCAATCACCACTTCTTTGGCCTGGCTGTTGTA
>JAAERP010000443.1 GCA_024230215.1 Fuerstiella sp.
CAGTGTGATAGCTGTTGTGGTCGGACTTTCAACAATACGACCTGACACAACCAGGTTTCCATTGTCCGCTGCCACGAGCCCCTTAGAATTACGCACGATGCAGTCGCTTATGACTGTGGTTTTCTCAGGTCTTCTACGTCCGCCATACTTCTCGCAGTCCGTGAATTGGCAACCTGTGACAATAGTCTTTGTGGCTGTCCCGGTTCCGGAGTTCTGCTGGATGGCAGCTACGTCGCTTCCATTACAGTCCACAAACACGCAGTCGGATACGACTAGGTCATGGACTGTCTCGATTGCATTGTTTGCGTTGCCAGAGAACACGCACCCCGATACCACTAGAGTGATACTGCCCGACGCCGGTGTTCCAGAGGTCAGGATTCCTCGGTGCACGTTGCTCTTAAACTCAGCTCCAGACACATAGACTAGAGCCCCGTCGATCAGTGCACTGGCGTTGTTGGGTTCGATATCGATGCCAGACTGGGGATCTCCGCCGGTCTGTCCGTTGAAGGATCCGCCTACCACGTTGGCAGTTGTCCACTCGATGAAGGATAGGCCCTGGCGGTAGTTTGTTGCTGCGTGACAGCTGATGAAGTCGATGTTGGGGTGAGTAGTATTGTTGTCGGTCACCTCGCCTACGACATAGAACCCATCACCTACAGCATTGTTAGATTCCACGTTCTCAATGACGATGTTCGAGCCACCCCGGACAAACAAGTTGTGCGGGTTAACGCCGCCTAGTGGAGAGCTCAGAGCTCGGCCCTGACGGTTACCCTCGAACACTCCGTTGATGACCTTGCAGTTGTTCGACGTGCGAAGACGTACTAGCCAAGTCGTGTTGGCATCTGTGGTGGTCAGCGTAGAACCACCCAGGTCGATTAGGCAGTTGTTCATGTTCACTAGGTCCATGGCCGCGACGACATAGGTCCCGTGCGGAAAGAACAAAGTGCCACCACCGATAGCCTTCAGGGCTGCCGCTGCCGCCTCGATTGATGCCGTGTC
>JAAERP010000444.1 GCA_024230215.1 Fuerstiella sp.
AATGTTGCCCTCGGCAACCTCTTTTTCTAATGCCGGCCCCATAAATGGACGGGCGTGGAAACGCACGGTGCGGGGCGGTTGGCGTTTTCTTCCTTTGCGCGGCACCTGACGCAAACGCACCTTGCCGCCAAACTCTTGCGTGCTGGCAGCGGTTTTTTCATTGATAACAAGCCTGTTTGTGCCATCAAGTTTTACTGGCCCAACGCGACCGCCGCCTGTGCGGTTGTCGTACTCAAAAAGAATGGTTTTGAGTCCACGACCTTTTGCGTGAACGCTTGGCGGACTGCCTGGCTCGCTTACTTTTTTTCGACGCCGCAGCGATGACCGTGCCCGCTTGCGAACAAACGCCAAACCTTTGATCGTGGCGCGTCGCTTTTCTTTGTCAAAACCATTGCTGACCTTTGAGACGTCCAGCAAAGCCTTTTGCACCTTCATCGTGATGTCGAATTTAAGTGCCATTTTTTGCTACCAGTCGCCTGTAGGTTGCTGCCGGATCGTCAAGGTTTGTTTTCGCCGCGTGCCGCATTGGATGAAACTGGTTTCGCTGATACTTGCCCTCTGCGTGCAGGTTAGCTTGCATTGAAAGCAGTTCTGCCGTGTGATCCCATTGTGCTTCTTGTAATTTGTCCGCCGCGTACGCAAGCTCGCGAATTGTTAGCGGCCAGGGGTCTAGCCTGGCTAACGCTGCTAGCTCGACAACCCACTGCCATCGCTGCCCAGCATCATTGCTTCCATCTCTTTCGTCGCATCTTTCAACATTGAATCGACTTTCCCACTGTCGATAAGCTCGTCCAACCGTCGGTTCGCTCGTTCCATTGTTTCGATGCTGGTTCGCGTCAGACGTGCTTGAACTTGCTGACCGAACCTTTGGAAAAAAGATTCAAGCTCCTCGCAAAAAGCGACGCTTGCAGAGGTTGCAATGCCGTCGCCACACAAACGCAACTCCAACGCTTCAGCGTCAACTTCGCGTTCTTTTGCTTGTTCCTCAACCAATAAAAAAACAAACGCCAAGCGGTCTGTCAGACTGTTAAGCACCTGCAAATGATGCTGTGAGTCGAGCAGATCGAGCCCTAGCTTTTCGCGTAGCTGCCGGACTTTGCCCAGCGTCAACGCTATGTTCCAGGTTGTTCCTTCGTTGTCTTTGAAACTTTGCACTCTTCGCTCTCTTTCTTTTTTGCTCTCTTTGGTTTAGGCGAACCAGCAGCATCGCGACAACGCGAGAGCATATCGCTGTCTGCAAAAACAACCTGCGAACGTGGCCCTGTCGCTGATAGGTTGCACCAGTCGCACATGTCGCCCGCTGGCAACAGTGCTGCAAGGTCTGCTAGTTCGCCGCATGTTATTGGAACGCTCATCAGTTCTGCGTTCCGGTGTACGCTGCCTCGTTAACCGCTGCACCGGCTGAGGTGTACGCGTCAGCTTTCACAAACGGAATCGTGACAGTAACGCCATCACTGCCGTTTGATGTTTCGCTGAACTCGCCAAGAATCACCGGTGCCCGCCAACCCTTCGACGCATCCGTTGGACTCGTGACCGTTTCGGGTCCGTTGAGGTGGATGATGTCAACGATGGTTTTGTTGTCACGTGCTGCTTCCAACGCAGCAAAAACGGCGTCAGTTCCGAGCCGCTTAACGTATTCAAACGACCCGCTGAAGCTTGAGTAACCGTGGATATTTCCGGTAGTGCTAGCACCGTGAAACTCAACCTCGGTCGTAGCCGCACCGCGTGTGACTTGCACGTTGCGGGCGCGCACCATCTCAACCCAAGTCGGTGATGCGTAGGTTGCAGAGTTGTAATACAGGTAGGTATCCTTGCCTGCAAACGCTCCTTTTTCCAGATCAGTTGCCATTGTCTTTGCCCTTTATTGGTCTTCGGCGTCTTGGTAATTAAGTCGAATCAACGACAACCAGATGCCGTCGTTAAAAAGTTTCTGCGGGTCAAAGTTGACCGTCTGTTCTATTGATAAAAAGCGGTGATCGGCCAGGCCGCACTTGGACAAAGGTCCGTTTGGCGACCAGTAACCGATGATCGTTTCCATGAGTCCGTCAAACACGTCGCACGCTGCGACCTCCTGAGAGCGATGCGCACTTGAGACAGCACCAGACAAAGCCGGCGTCACGCCGACCACACCAACCTCGATCGCGATATTGCGAACGTCTGGCCCCTGGTCAATCTCAACTTCTCGCTCTGCGATCCGCACTGCGATCTTTGCGCCGCTGGTCAGTTCCTCGCGTGTGTAATGCGGAACGACAAACGCCTCTACCGTGTAGGTTGAGAGTCTGGTCGTTAGTTCCGTTATCACTGCATCACGCAGGGCACTAGCTCGCGACACGTTTCACCGTGTGGATTCGTAGTAATGCTTGCCGTCCATCGCTGTACTGCCAGGCTGTTCCTTCAGTCCCTGGCAATACGTCATACGTGCTTCCATCTGCTTTGCTGATCTGATCGCCCCGCTGCGGTACTGTCACGCTGCCATCTAGCACGAGTGCCGATGGTGCAACGATCCAGTCAACCGTCTTCGACAACTGGCGAATCTCGCCGGTTGACGTGACGTCCTCAAACTGCGACTGACCAACGACCGCCGTTAGCGACACAGTTGCCGTGCCGCGTTTGTACGTGATCGTCTGGCCTGCCGCCGTGTTCAACGTCGTGACGTGTGCAGACAGTGCGGTATCAAGCAAAGACATTAGGAAACAACTGCCTCGGTCTGCACGATCTGGTCAGTTACGATAATCGGGATGCCCTCAACCTCGGTGGGTCGCGGTGCAGGTGCCCCGGTAGCGTTGGTGGACGTTCGGCTTGCTCGCAACAACTTAAGGCTCGCCCGGTTCATGCAGATCATGTTTGGCTGCAGCGATGCAGGGAACTGCGACAAGGCGTCGTAGATGTTTGCATCGGTCAAAGCAGACTCAACGTTGCAGATTCGGCCCGCAGAAAACTTGCTGCCAAGCTGCAATGCCATGTAACTGATTATCGGGGTGACCCAGGCGTCATACGATCCAGTTGAGCCAGCAACCATCGAAGCGTACCTGGCACCAATGCTGATCTCGCCATCGTTGCCGATGACTGATGCAATGCCGGTGGCGTCAGGTGTCGCACGCAGCAAGAAAACGCTCGACTGCACGCTTGAAGTCGAACCGCCAGCACTGATGACCATGTCGTCAGACAAGCCATTAAGTTCAGCACTGTTCAGCAAGCCGTTGAAGCCTGCTGCGTCGCCAGGTGAAACAGTCCCGTAGAAAATCTGCTTTTCAGCCTTGGCAAAGGCACTTTGCAAATGACTTTGTGCCTCGGCCGCGATCACGTCTTCACCAACTGCGTAGTCGGTGTGGAACGACGCATCGAGGATCTGCAGCGTCTCAGTGACGGTC
>JAAERP010000445.1 GCA_024230215.1 Fuerstiella sp.
AACGTTGCTTTTGCGGATGTAGCTCAGTGGTAGAGCACCACGTTGCCAACGTGGCTGTCGAGGGTTCGACTCCCTTCATCCGCTCTTTTTTTTTGGCCTAACCTCACTTCCAGATGCGGTGGGTGTAGGTTCTCAAAATCCCAAAAGGGTAAGAAATGACTGCTGAAGGTGAAGATGTTGACGCATCTGATGCTGCAGCGACTGCTGTCGAAAATGCACCAGAAGACGGCGGTTCTGACGAACAGCAAAAGCTGAATCTGACTGTCGAGGTCAAGCCCGTCGGTCCCTGTCGCAAGCATGTGGCGGTGACGGTTTCGGAATCTGACATTAAGACGCTCCGGAACGAGTGTCTTGATGAGTTTTCGGACCAGGCCGAAGTCCCCGGTTTTCGTCAGGGTCACGTGCCGCGTTCGCTGCTGCAAAAGCGATTTAAGAGCGAGCTGTCAGACCAGGTCAAGCAGAAGGTGCTGCTGCAGAGTCTGGAGCAAATGTCGGAAGACAACGACATCGATCCGATTAACCAGCCAGACATTGATGTCGACAGTCTGGACATTCCGGACACTGGCGACTTCAGCTACGAATTCGACGTCGAGGTGCGGCCGGAATTCGACGTGCCCGACTACACGGGATTTGTGATCGATCGTCCGTCAGGAGACGTGACGGAGGAAGAATTCACCGCGTTCAAACATCAGTTCATCGAATCCTATTCCAAGCCCGGCAAGGTCGATCGTGCTGCGGAAAGCGGTGATTCTTTGCTGTGTGACCTGACATTTACGCACGACGGAAAAGAGATTCGCGAAAACGAGGGAGTCCCTCTACGGCTGCGTCCAACTCTGCGATTCCAGGATGCTGTTGCCGAAGACTTTGAATCACTGATGACCGGCGTTTCCGCCGGCGATGCAAAGACGACGGAAGTCATCATCTCGTTGCAGTCCACCGTTGTGGAAATGCGTGGCGAAAAGGTGGACGTTACGCTGACGGTGAAGGAAGTTCGGGAACACATTCTGCCCGCCATGGATAAAGAGTTCCTCGATCAGTTTGATTGTGAAACTCAGGATGACCTGGACGAACAAATCCGCGCTTCGTTGCAGCGGCAGGTGGAATACCAGCAGCGTCAGACGGCTCGCGAACAGGTTCTGGAAAAGATTACTGAATCAGCTGATTGGGATCTGCCGGAATCACTGGTCGAACAGCAGACCGAAAACGCGTTGCGCCGCGAGATCCTCGAAATGACTCAGGCAGGATTTACTCGCGAACAGATTTCTGCCCGCGAAAACGAAATCCGCCAGAACGCCATTGAAAACACTCGCAAAGCTCTCAAAGAGCATTTTGTCCTGGACAGAATTGCCACGAAGGAAAACATCGAGTGTGAGCAGGCGGACATCGATCAGGAACTGATGATGATGTCCTTCCAAAGTGGTGAGCCACTGCGGCGTGTTCGTGCCCGAATGGTTAAGAATGGCATGATTGAAAACATGGAAGCTCAACTGCGTGAACGGAAAGCAATCGACTTCATTCTTGAGAACGCATCGTTTGAAGATGTCGACCGCAAACCGTCTGTTGAAGACAACGTAGCGTCAGTCGCCTTTGCCATTTGCGGCAATATGGTTTCCAGCCTGGTTGACGATACGACGAAGGACTAGATTGGATCGCCTGATTCGCTGAAACGGAGAGAATCAGGACAGCACTTGAGGACAGGAAAAACAAATGAAGGATCTGCGTTCCGAGTACTCGCCAATGGCAGCTCGTGACTATCAGGCTCAACGTCAGATGACGGTGGGCGACCTGTTGCTTGACAATCGCATCATCTTTCTGGATGGTCCAATTCACGATGGCAGTGCCAATCTGATCGTGATGAAGATGCTGTATCTGCAGTCTGAGAATCGCCATCAGGATATTCACCTGTATGTGAATTCACCCGGTGGCTCGGTGACGGCAACGTTAGCGATCTACGACATCATGCAGTTTATGGAATGCGATGTCGCCACGTATTGCGTCGGACTGGCAGCCAGCGGAGGAGCGATTCTTGTGGCTGGTGGCACGGCGAAAAAACGTTTCGCCCTGAAGCACTCCAAGATGATGATTCATCAGCCGCACGGACAGGTCGGCGGTCAGGTTTCGGACATCGAAATTCAGGCTAAGGATATCATCGAAACCCGCGAACTGCTGAACGAGATGCTCGCCGGTCACACGGGACAACCTGTGGATAAGATCGCTGCCGACACTCAGCGTGATCACTATCTGACGGCTGTTCAGTCGAAGGAGTACGGGCTGGTGGACGAGATTCTTGAGAAGACCTCGAAGAACAAGAAGTAACTGCCAGCACCGCTATCGCCAATTATCTCACACGCCGGGTGGATTCTGATATGACGACCTTAGTTCCGTATGTTGTGGAAAAAAATGGGCGCGACGAACGCGCGATGGATATTTACAGCCGATTGCTGAAGGACAGAATTGTGCTTCTGGGCAGCGGTGTCAACGACGATGCTTCCAACAGCATCGTCGCTCAGCTGCTGTTTCTGCAGTTTGATGATCCGAAAGCGGATATCCACTTCTACATTAACTCACCCGGTGGTTCCATCACCGCTGGCATGGCCATCTACGACACCATGCAGTACATCACCTGCGATGTCGCGACGTACTGCATCGGCCAGGCAGCCAGTATGGGCGCTGTTCTGCTGACTGCCGGTGCCGCCGGCAAGAGGCACGCTCTGCCGAACGCACGCATCATGATTCATCAGCCGCTCGCGGGCTACGAAGGCACTGCAACCGAACTCGAAATTCATGCCACGGAAGTGTTGAGAGTCAAGCAGCGGATGAACGAAATCCTGCTGAAACACACCGGCCAGACGCTGACGAAGATCGAAGAGGACACCGATCGCGATAACTTCATGACTGCCGAAGAGGCAAAGGAGTATAAGCTGATTGATACTGTGCTTGAGAAGCTGGAGTAGCCAGCGGCGTCAACGGCGATGCGATTAGATTCATTGAGACCCGGTCCTTGCAAAGGACCGGGTCTCTTCTGTATTAACAATCGGAGTACAGTCGAACGCCGCGGTGGCCGTCAGATGGCCCCGATGGCGGGTTGATCATTCCCGACGGCAACGTCCATTGTCCTGTCATCACAGTTGTGAGCATCCGGACAACAGGGCGGGCGGTGGGACCAGAAGGCAAGAGCGGTCTGAATGATGCCGTCCGAAGCGTTCGTACAAGTATCTGCCACGGGTGGGATCGTCACCATTGGCAATTTTGACGGTGTCCATCGCGGGCACCAGTCCATGCTGTCAGCTGTTTGTCAGCGGGCGGATCAACGTTCGCTGCCAACTGTAGTTGTTACGTTTGACCCGCACCCATTGAGTGTGCTGAGGCCGGAAGTCATTTTGCCGCGCCTGTCGACCGTGAATCAGCGAAAGCGGCTGCTGCAGACTTACGGGGCGGACGAAGTTGTTGTGCTTCCCGTAACTTCTGCTCTGCTGGACATGACCCCCGAGCATTTTTTTTGTTCGGTCATCCGTGACCAGTTACATGCCGTTGGAATTGTCGAGGGGCCGGATTTTCGTTTTGGAAAGGACCGTGCCGGTGATGTCGCCGTTCTGGGGGGATTCTGCGATGAAAACGATATTGAGCTGACAGTCATCGCGCCGATTCTGACCGATCAGCAAATGATCTCCTCGACCATGATCCGTCATTTGCTGTCTGACGGGAAACTCGCGAGCGCTGTGGAACTACTGGGACATCCTTACTCGATATCAGGCAACGTTGTTCGCGGCGCCGGTCGAGGGCGTGAGCTTGGGGTTCCGACGGCAAATATCGCCGCGATTGGGGTCATGTTGCCGGCGGACGGTGTGTATGCCGGCGTCACCGAGATAGGGAGCACATTCTACCGCGTGGCCGTCAGTATTGGTCCGAATCCGACATTTTCCGACCAGTCACACAAGGTCGAATGCCATGTCCTGGATTTCACCGGCGACCTGTATAAAGAAGCGTTCTCTGTTGACCTGGTGTCTGAGATCAGAAGGCTTCATCCTTTCAAAGACGCGAAGTCCCTGACCACGCAGATTGTTGCTGATATTGCTCGCTGTCGAGAGATGGTCGCTCTGTGATATCGCCCCCCTTTAACGGTCCTGTCGCAGCCAACGGATTAGATCGCTGACAAATTCGTCCCGGACAGTTTCGAATTCCAGAGTGTGCTGAGCGTCCGGATAACACACCGTCGTCAGATGTCTGGTGGAAAATGATTCTGCCACCTGTTTCGTCTTCGAATTGTCGATAATCTGATCGCGTCCGGCCAGCATCAGCAGCGTTGGGTGGTGAATTCGATCCGCGTGTCTGCGTACGATTTCGTCCAGGTCATGCCCCGAATTCAGAAATCCACTTGTCACAACTCGCAGCGCCAGAGGATCGTTGTTGACAAAGTTCTGGTGTTCCGGATCCGCTGTCAGCAACCGTGGGTCCTCCAGTGGAATTGTTACTGGCCTGTGCCGCACGTCGTGATGTCGGGCAAACTTCAACTGTAACGCCTGCCACCATGTGGGGCGGATTCGCGGTGCCAGGCCAGGGTAGAGCAGCACCAGAGAATCTATGGAATCGGGCGAGGTTGATGCCACGGCGGCCGCGATCTTGCCGCCCCAACTGAGTCCCAACAGCGACAGAGGAACGGCAGGATGTTCGCGGTGGACAAGTCGTACAAGCTGTCGAACGTCATTCAGCAGTCGTTCACCATGATCAGCATGCCCACGACGCAATTCATTCCGTCCGGAGCCTCGCCGATCCGCAAAGTACACTTCAAATCCCGCCTCTGCCATCTGTTGCGACGAGTATTCGTACCAGCCGGAGTGACTTTGAATCCCGTGCAGAGCCACAACGACGCCCCGGATTTTCCCCGTTGCGGGCCAGTGCTGATAGTGCAATCGCACTCCGTCGGAAGTCGTATAACTGCGGACGGTCGACGACGTCACGAGATATATGTTTCAGAGGCGAACGGATGCCTGGTTTTTCTTCCCAGGTCAAGTGTTTCCGCATCGGCGTCTTCGTGGTCGAGAGATTCGACGTCCAGGATCTCTATCAAATTCCGTTCGATGGTTTCGCAGATTCGGTCAAGCGGAAGGTGGTCAAGGCGTCGTGGATCAAAAGGGTTCTGCAGTTCCATTCCAATGCGGTCCAGGGACAGCAGAGGATATGAAACCAACATGACAAACATCGGCACCATAAAAATGCCGGTCGAAAACTGCATGTCCATTACCGTGGTGGCGAAGTCTCCAAATTGGAACTGACGCAACAGGGCGAATGGCAGTGAAACGAGAAACAGAAAAATAAATCGCTTCACCTGAGTCGCCGAAGAACGCGCCAGCGGCGTCGTTCTGATACGTTCACAGCCGCCTACGTGATTAAGCAGTTCGCCCCGATTTTCTTCCATACTTCGAAAGGCCATTGGGTGTAAGTCTTTGTCAATGGCCTCCTTCAGTATGTTGGACAGTTCAAGGAAGATGACGCCTGGACCATGCTTGACAGCAGCAATACGTTTTGAGTCCTCACCAAGCAGTCGATTCAGCTCTGGTGATTCCTTTCGCCCGCGCAGGTTGTCTCGGATAACGTAGGGCAGAGCCGCCGTCAGTCGAATGAACCGTCGCTGCCATCCGCTGGCATTGGGAACATAGCTGACAGCCTGAGTGCCAAGAGTACGACACTGATTTACAATGCCGCCCCACAGTTTTCGGGCTTCCCACCAACGGTCGTAACCAGAACTGGTTCGTAGTACCAGCAACAGCCCCAGCACGGCGCCAACAGCCTCAAAAGGGCCGACGGGGATCGCAAGGTTGTTGCCCCACTTATGTGTGACCACCTCCTGGGCAAGCACGACGATAAACGCGATCAGCCCAAAAACAAGAATGTTCGGCAGGACTCGGGGTGTCACCGAACCGCGTATCAGCAACGCGCCCGCCCAGAACGAGTACTTCAGCTTGGGCTCAGAGTCCTGTGAAAGACCGGGACTTTCCTGATTCATTTCCGTTGGTCCAGGGAGAATAGAAACTGTATCAGCCGGAAGTCTACAGAATCCAGCCGCCCACGTCTCGTGACCAGATAGCCGCATCTGCCGTTGGAGTGAATGTAGTGCAGTATGCTCTACGTCAAATGTGGACCCGTACTGCTACAAAGTACACGACGATGACAGCAGCGATTACCAGAGATGCGGTTGGCACTTCTGCTCGTCGGCCGCGTACGATTTTGAGAATGGGCCAGACAATCAGTCCGAGTGCGATACCGTCAGCGATAGAGAAGAAAATCGGAATCCCCAGAATCAGCAGAAACGCCGGGACCGCCTCCGTCTCATCGGACCAGTCAATAGACTGCACGCCGCAAAACATCATCGCCCCGACAACCACCAGTGCCGGCGCCGTGATTGGCGCGTATCCTCCCAGAGAGACGATTAGCGGGCTGAACCCGATTGCCATGAGAAACAGAACTGCGACCGTAACAGCAGTCAGCCCTGTTCGCCCCCCCTGCTCAACACCGGCCACGCTTTCGATGTAGCTGGTAACAGTGCTGGTTCCCAGGCAGGCCCCGACGACGGTGCCCCCCGAATCAGCCAGCATTGCTTCTCGCATCCGGGGTAACTGGCCATCTTTCAGCAGTCGTGCCTGCTGCGACACTCCGATCAAAGTTCCTGTCGTGTCGAAAATATCCATGAACAGAAAAACGGCTACGTAGGACATGCCACTGAATGTGAAGGCCGCACGAAAATCAAGCTGCAGCGCGGCATGCTGACTGAACTCGGGCCAGCCAAAGACACGGTCAATACTGATCTGGCCACTGGCCCACGCCGCGGTCGCTGCGACGGCAATTCCAATCAACATGCTGCCGGGTACTCCTCGCACCTTCAACACCAGTATTGTGAGGAAGCCGGTCCAGAATATTGCCGAGTCGACACTCAACAGACCCGGTGCATTCAGGGAGACCAGAGTTGGCGCAGCGACAACTATCTTTGCATTCTGCAGGCCGATGAACGCGACAAACAAGCCGATGCCCACGACGATCGCGCTGCGCATGCTGGAACTCATCACATCAAGGATTATCGCGCGGAGGCCCAGAAGTGTGACCCCAACGAATAAGATTCCTGACACGAACACGATTCCCAACGCCGCCTGCCAGGGTTCGCCGGGGAGCTGCTGTGAACTCATTGCCATCATGACGGAGACAAAGAAAAAATTCTGTCCCATGCCCGGCGCCAGAGCTACGGGCAACCTGGCATACAGTCCCATTGCACCAGTCGCCAGGGCGCTGGCGAGACAGGTTGCCAGAAGGATGGCACCTGGCTCAAGACCCGTCGGATTGCCAAGAAAGTCCTGAGACAGCACGTTGGGTTGAACGACGAGGATGTAGGACATCGTCAGGAACGTTGTAATCCCCGCCAGAATCTCCCGCAGGATGGTCGTGTCGTGGTCAGTTAGCCGAAAGATGCGCTCAAACATAGTGGAATCATGATTCAGTCGTGCAGATTCTGCAACGCTGGATGCCCCTATTCGCATTGGGCTGTGGCGTGCCGATTGTGAACCCACTTCTGCCGGTGGCATCGCCACCGTGCGGGATCGCAAGCTATTTTAACTTTGCCACACCTGCCCCAACAGAGGACTGACGACCATTCCTGCCATGAACTACTCGCATTCAACAGATTCAGGGCCCGGTGGCATGCCGTTATGGTCGTCAACGTGTTTGAGGAGGCAGCGCGGGCAACTGCACGAGTCGCCAGTATCATCGGATTTCAAAAAGCAGCATTCGTGCTTCGCACCATTAGCTACGTCCCGTTTCTATTCGCAGTTGCACAGGTTTAGAGTACCATAACTGAACCATCGTTGTTCTTTCTGTGCCGTGGCATGTCGTGGGTATCAAACATGAAGTGTTGTTTTGCAAGGGTGATCAAGAGAGTCGGGATAGTTGTCGTTTCCTGCGCGGTGTGTTGCGTCCTGGCTGGATGTCAGACAAACAACGAGTAAGACGGACACCTTCCGGATAATTCCTCGAGTGGGACAGCTTCAGGCCGCCCGAACACTCTCAATCCACGCTCGGAAGTCCCCGAGAGCCACAAGAAAATGCTGGGCGTGCTCAGTCAGATTGCTCAGACGTCGCGGCGCAGCCATCCTTTGCTGGGGAACGATCGAGTTCGGCAGCTTCGAAGTGAAGTGGCCGGATTGCGTTCTGATTCTGACCCGTTCCGGGTGGTGTTTCTCCATTCCGAACTGGGGCAGGAGGAACTCAATATGAACAATGTCGAGGTGGCGATCCGACACCTTGAGATTGCACGAGAATCTTTTCAGCGAGTTTCTCACCCGGATGCGAAAGTCAGGCAGATGTTCAGAAACCGGCTTCTGTTTACCGTCGGCACGGCTTACTTCCGCCTTGGTGAAACTCAGAATTGTTGTGCTCAGTATTCGTCAGACAGCTGTATCGTCCCGATTCGTGGTGCCGGAATTCACACCAAACAGACTGGCTCTCGAAAAGCGATTGATTGTTTTACGGACGTTCTCGCACATCCGACAGAAGACAAAATCGAGCAGGTTCGTGTCCATGAAGCTGCTCGGTCGCTACTCAATATCGCCTACATGACACTTGGCGAATATCCCGCGAAAGTGCCTGAAGAGCACCTTGTGCCACCGGAATTCTTTGAGTCAGATGTCGAGTTTCCGCGATTTCGAAATGTCTATCCTGATCTTGGTCTGGACACTTACAATCTTAGCGGCGGAGCAATCGTCGACGACTTTGATGGGGACGGTCACCTTGATATCGTTACATCAAGTTACGATCCCACCGCCCAAATGCAGTACTTTCAAAACAACGGTGACGGAGACTTTACAGAACGCACCGATCAGGCCGGATTGACAGGGATCTTCGGGGGCCTGAATCTTGTACACGCAGACTACGACAACGATGGAGATATTGACATCTTCGTCTGTCGTGGAGCATGGCCTGGCGACGAAGGACGCGAACCCAACTCACTGCTCAGAAACGATGCCGGAAAACTCACGGACGTTACGTTCGATGTTGGCCTTGGTAATGATGCATGGCCCTGCAAGTCGGCTGTCTGGGCCGACTTTGACAATGATGGAGACCCGGACCTCTACGTCGGCAACGAATCTGACGACCGGATATCGGCTCCGACGCAGTTGTTTCGGAACGATGGACAGGCTGGTTCTACTGATGTCAGCCGAGCCGTGGGGTTGAGCGAAGAGATGTTCGTCATGGGAGCCGTCTGGGGAGATTACAATGACGACCGCTATCCCGATCTATTCGTATCCGTAGCAGGTATGAACAGACTCTACCGCAATAAGGGTGATGAAACATTTACGGACGTTGCAGAGGCAGCTGGCGTTCAACGACCTGTCACAAGTTTCGCCACATGGTTCTGGGACCATAACAACGACGGCCACCTGGATCTCTTCGTCAGCTGTTCAAACGGCACGTCTGGAATTCTGAGTTTGAATCCGTTTGGGCTGAGCGACGACCTTCAGGGGGTCTCGCCGGTTGTTCGGCAGTATCAGAAGGAAGCCCAGTTGGAACTGATGGCCCTTTACAACGGCAACGGAACGGGGTCTTTCCAGAATGTCTCAAGGGAAGCAGGCCTGACATACGCCACATTGCCAATGGGTGCCAACTTCGGGGATCTCAACAGTGATGGCTTTCTTGACTTTTACCTTGGTACGG
The DNA here is from genome assembly GCA_024230215.1 of Fuerstiella sp. Lineage (GTDB taxonomy): Bacteria > Planctomycetota > Planctomycetia > Planctomycetales > Planctomycetaceae > Fuerstiella. The sequence goes on from JAAERP010000445.1 coordinate 9,697, forward strand.
GAGACTTCCTTACTCTGAGATTTTCCCTAACGTAATGTTCCTGAATCGGCAGGGACAGTCTTTCACCAATGTGACAATGGCCGGCGGTTCTGGCCATCTGCAGAAAAGCCACGGATTTTCGTTCGCCGACGTGGACAACGATGGCGACCAGGACGTCTACATGCAGATGGGAGGCGCCTACATCAGCGACCGCTTTAACGATGCTCTCTATGTAAACCCCGGATTTGGAAACAACTGGCTGAGCGTCCACCTGGTTGGCACAACGTCCAACCGCAGCGCTATCGGGGCGCGGATCCGAGTGGTTATCACAGAAAACGGCAGTGAGCGATCCATTCACCGTCGTATCAGCAGTGGTGACAATTTCGGCTGCAATCCATTGCGAAAATTCACTGGTCTGGGTCAGGCAGACCGAGTCCAACGTCTGAAAGTCTATTGGCCAACAAGCGATCAGACTGAGGTGTTTGAATCGCTTGCTCCAAACCAGTTCATTCGCGTTGTCGAAGGCACGGTAGAGGTGCTGTAGCCGACGCGGGCAGGGCAATCGCACGTCCCCCCTCCCGCAGCGTCGCTTCCGAAACTCCGTGAGACACGCTCACGCTTTCATTGCTTAAATGCCCGTGTGGCAATGAGTGTTGCCGTGTACCGGGAGATCGGATCGCATTCCGTTTCGGCATATCTATCTTCATACATTCCTGCCAGACAGGATTGACGTCTGACGCGAAGCAATTGGAACAGGGGTGAAAGACCAAGCCAAACGTTCCGGTCCCATGCCGCGCGGTTGTGCGAACGAACATCCATTGCTGAACCTGATATCCTCTTGTCGGTCAACCTATGATTACCCCAGGGGCCGCCGCCCCGGACCTGCGTCCTTGCCTTCGCCCAGATCCTTTCGCATTTCGTCTGCGTGCTGTTTAAGACGCTCAACGATCCTGGGGTGTGCGTCGGCGAGATTCGTCGTTTCGCCGATGTCGTTTTCCAGATCGAACAGCGACAACTCCAGGATCATTCGTTGCCCTTTGCCCGGAATGCCGCCCTTGCCGGGACGCGGTGAGTTGTACGTCTGGGGGAACATCAGCTTCCATTTGCCACTGCGCACTGCCATCAGACGGTTGCCTCCATCGTAGTGATAGAAGACGTCATGCGGTGTCGCTGCATCGAGCTTGCCGAACATCAGGTCTGAGATGTCTTTGCCATCAATCGTTCGCTCAGGCAGGGCTGCACCCGCAATTCCGGCAAACGTCGGCAGCAGATCGATCGTTCCGACAACTTCGCCCGAAACTTCTCCTGCGGGAATTCGGCCCGGCCATCGCATCAGACACGGAACGCGAAAACCACCCTCGAAGTTTGTCCCTTTGCCTTCCCGTAGCGGTTTCGCAGAACCACCATGATCTCCATACGACAGCCACGGACCGTTATCCGAGGTGAATACGACGCACGTGTTTTTGTCGATGCCGTTCTTCTTCAACGCGTCAAAAATCTGACCGACGCCCCAGTCAATCTCACTGATCACATCGCCAAATAGTCCTCGTTCCGTTCTTCCTTCGTACTTTTCAGACACAAACAGCGGTACGTGAGGCTGAGGGCTGGGCAGGTAAATAAAGAATGGTTCGTCGCGGTGGGCACCAATAAACTTCACGGTACGATCGAACAGGTTGGTTGTTAACGGTATCTGATCCGCCGGCATCACCTGCGGATTGATGATCTCCAGACCTTCATACAGCGGCAGGTGTGGCCAGCGTTTTAGACGCTCTTCCATGGCCAGATGTCGCACACCTGGATGGAAGGGCCACATATCGTTCGAATACGGAATCCCGAAATACTCATCAAATCCCTGGTTCGGTGGCAAGAACTGAGGCTGATGTCCTAAATGCCACTTGCCGAAACAGGCAGTCGCATAGTTCTGCTGTTTCAGGACTTCCGCAATGGTCATTTCCTCCGGATTCAACCCGTTGGTCGACTTCGGTCCGAAGTTGCCGCCCACACCGACTCGAGTCGGAATACACCCTGTCAACAGTGCAGCGCGAGAGGGAGAACAGAACGACCGGCCGGCGTAAAAATCTGTAAACTTGATGCCTTCCCGAGCCATGCGATCCAGATGAGGTGTCTGGTAACCCTCAGCACCAAACGGTCCGATGTCCGCGTAACCCATGTCATCACAGAAGATGACAATGAAGTTGGGCGGCTGTGCACCGCTGTCCTGTGCGGACAGCAGCGGAGCGAAGTACGGCAGCAACAGTAACGCGGTGGCGATTCGGCGGGTAAGAACCATGCTGTATTTCCGATGACAGATGTGGCGGATGGATCTGACGATGCTGGTGCACACGTTCAGGGGGTTCCTTCATCAGGTCGATCCTGAACATACTCATGAACACCATTGTGAACCGCGCGCCGCACAGATGCAAACGAGGGCCTGGACCGCACGAAACAACAGTTGCACCGGCTTGTTCTCATTCCCCGTCCCGCAGGCCGCGACCGAGCGAAGCGCTGTTCCGGCACGAACCATCGCAGCCGAGTTGTCGCGCGTTGTGTTGCAGGGATTGCCGGAACGGTATCGCTGCGCTCCAGGATTGGCCTGCTTTTCTAGCCCAGAAACGAAAGCGGTTTGAACTGCTCACCGATGACGCGAGCGGGATCAACTTTCATCCAGCCCTGGGCGATGCCGACGTAGATCGTGCGAAAGTCAGTGGCCGTTTAGTAGGTCCGCCCGGGCCGGCCGGCCATTTGACCGGAGTGCGATAGTCACTGACAGCGCGGCGGATCTGCTTTGAGGCGGATACCGCATCATCGCCGGATCTTCGGAAACGGACAGAATCAGCTCACCGACATTTCCCGCGGCATGCCGCCGAAACAGCTGGTTCTGCCGGACCAATGCTGACGACATATAAACGCCCGTGTTGGATGTGGTTAGGTGCCTGTGCCAGAACAGGGTCAGTTTGTCTTCCAGAGGGCGTTTGCTGGAGGGCCTGGCATATCGGACACGACGTCAGTTGCGGCTGACGGAGAAGTTGAGGCTGACGACGTCCCAGGAGTCAGTCAGTCCGAAGATTCGCGAGGGTGAATTGTGCGTTTCCCGGTGCGCAGGTGAGTCGACGGATTTCACCAGCACAAATCCGGAAACGACGACAAGCTCGGGAACAGGCGGTCTCGAACGTCGTCAAGATCTATTTCATCGTTGAATATTCGTTTCCGCCTGTCAAAAACACGCATTCAACTACGGTAGTCCTTGTTGACACGTCACCGCAACGACTCTAGCATGCTCGCTCAGCCGCTCCGGAGGCGTTTCGAGTCTGCTCGAAGCATCGTCGGCAGTGTGTTGTGGCAGAAAAAAAGGTGCTCTGGAGAGGTGGCAGAGTGGCCGATTGCACCGGTCTTGAAAACCGGCGTAGGGTCAAACCTACCGGGAGTTCGAATCTCCCCC
>JAAERP010000446.1 GCA_024230215.1 Fuerstiella sp.
GGAGGTCGTTGTGTTTCAGCAGGCTTTGCACGTGGTTCTGCGTCTTTTCTTGGCACCAGCTGTGGTGAGAACATGGTGGATCAGAATCTGTGGATGCTGCTGTTCGTGCAAAAGTGGGGTTGTTTGCGATCACGACGTCGTGAAGTGCATCTTTCCACTCGGCGAACTTGATGCCGAGGACGCCGTTGAAGAATTGAACGCCCTCAGCCTGATGACACCCCCGGCCGTGTTCGCAAAGACGAACCAGTTGATGATCACCGATACCGCAGGCAACCTGAAAAGCGTCAGGACGATTCTGGCGGCGTTTGAACCTCATGCCCTGGACAACGGAACGGTTGTCAAGAGCTTCACGCTGCAGCACGCCGATGCGGAGGACATTCTGATCGTGGCACGCCCTCACCTGGGGCTGGCGACGGGGGAGATGATTGGTATCGATGTCAGCCTGTCCGCCGACCTGCAGGGAAAGAACATTTTTGTCACGGGAATCGAAGATAAGGTCAAGCTGATTGAAGGACTGATCACAGCGATCGACATACCGAAAAAGAGTCTGACCTCGTCTGATGCCCAAGCGGTATTGCAGACCCACAGCGTCGAAGGAGGCAATGTTCAGATCGTGTATGACGTCCTGCAGACATTGCTGGCGGACGAGACTGTACGGTTGTCGATGGATCAGGCGGGCGGCAGCGTTGTCGCTCTGGCGACGCCGGAAATACAGGCGGAAATTGAGCAGACGGTCGCTCAGCTGCAGGCCTCCGAAGCGGAGTTTGCAGTCATCCCGTTGAAGACGATCGATCCTTATCTGGCGGTCAGCCTGCTGGAAGAAATGCTCGATCTGTCTGACGCCAGACGCCGTGAGGATGCCGGAATGGAGGCGTTCACACGTCACGGCAATTCACGCGGCCTTGAGATTATGAAGAACAACGTCAGCGTGGATGTACCGAGAATTGACGCTGACCCGGTTAACCGGCGTTTGTTCGTCCGCGCCAGGAAGCATCAGATCGAACAAATCAAGAAGATCGTCGCCGAACTGGACACCAACAGCAGCGTCGGCAGCAGTGACGAGATTCGGATCCTGCCATTCAGAGGTAAGCAGGCGGAACAGCTGCTGGCCACGGCCGCAAAGTTCTGGCGAGCGCCGAATCCTGTCTTCTACTATCCGTCGCCTGAGATCACACAACCGGAAAACACAGAGCGGGTTGTCAATGATGAGTCATTAGAAACGGAACCGGTCACATGGTCGCCGCAGTCAGATGTTCCCAACGCACGGTTGTTGACGAAACTCACGAACAGCCAGACGCCCGCCATAAGATGCCAATTGACGCCTCGAGGCCTGCTGCTGCAGTCAGAAGACACGGATGCACTCGACCAGTTTGAACAACATCTGCGAACGATCGCCGGTCCAGGTGACTCAATGCCGTCGCCGCCTGTTGTGTTCTATCTCAAGTACACCAGGGTTGACGATGCGATTCGAATGCTGGCGGAGCTGCTTGACGGTGGCGAAGCCGCCGCAGAAGGCGACGACGGAGCCCTGGTCAACGGATACGTGTCAACGTTGTCCAACAGCTTCCTTGGCAGCATTGTGACGTCGCGGGACGGGACGATGACGATGATCGCCGGTTCGATAACCATTGTCGCGGACTCGCGTCTGAATCGACTGATCGTTCAGGGGACCGCCAGCGATGTTGAGCGAATCGAAACCTACCTGGCTATTGTCGACAAGGACAGCAGTATTACGTCGATTGAAACTTATGGCACGTCTCATGTGATCGAGTTGATGTACTCAAAGGCCAGTGAAGTTGCGAAAGCAATTCGTGAGGCCTACGAAGGGCGGGTCTCCGGCGGCACAAAGGGATCAGGGCAACCTGGTTCACCACAGCAGGCAGCTGCCGCGGCCGCTGCAGCTGCCCAGGCGGCCAAGGCCGAGAAACAGAAAGGCGAAGGCAAAGCAGACCCTCGCAAATCCGGTGGTCAGGCTCCGCGAAACCTCGAACCGAAAATGACGATCGCTGTCCACGAACCAAGTAATTCACTAATTGTGACTGCTCCGGAGCAGCTGTTTGAGGATGTGAAGCAATTAGCGATGCAGATCGACCTGCGGAGTAAGCAGTCCGTCAGAGTCATCACCGTACCGGACGGGATGGAGTTTGAATCGTTGCAGAAGTTCTTTTCAGGTGGAGCTTCGGTGACAACGGGCGCGTCGAAACCAAAACGTACTACATCGTCGCCCAAGTCGTCCAAGTCGTCATCATCGCCTTCACGCGGTAAGAGCGTTCGGTAGCTGCCATGATTCGTGGAGCGACTGCGTCGTATTGAGGCTGAATCAGAATACTGAGTTTCTTGTAACCATGAATCTGTTTGCAGGCACGTTTTCATCGGAATCCGATCGATGAATCATCGTTTCAAAATGTTGCGGTTACCGCTCGTCTGCGGTGCCCTGATCTTCGGCAACGCGTTTCTGAGCGCGACGCTTCACGCCCAGTCCGGACTGCGCGAATCGCTTGAACGACTTGATAGAAACCAGAACGGCTGGATTGACCCGGGGGAAGTGACGCCTTTGGCCCGCCCGTACCTGGAACGCATCATGAGGGTGCGGTCCAGACGGAACGATTTGTCATTCGACAAGCCCGTTGAAATCTCAAGGTTGCAGGAGGCTGCACGAATCTATTACGCCACTCGGAACGGCGTCGACGGCAACGATGTGCGTCCGGAGGGCGAAAGTACGGTGAAGCCGTTCGGTCCGGACGCCGACCAGCCGTATGTTCCGGAATTCGGTCTGGCCGACGTGAAGTTCCCGTACGTGAAGGCTGATCTGGATCTGGCCACAATGATAATCGGGCGATATGACCACAACAAGGACGGATTCATCGATCGCACCGAAGCCGCAGAAAACCGCTGGACTCATCGTAATCCATTCGATGATGACCTCAACAAAGACGATCGCATCAGCCGCATGGAACTGACTCAGCGATATGCTCGGAGGAGACTGTTGGAGGGCGGTTCCAGGGAGCTGGGCAAGAAGGCGTGGCGAACCGGCGGCGCAGTTCCTTCGTCACGCAAAGAAGAGAAGAAACGAGACGATTCACAGTGGTGGCGCAGAGGTGGCAGCAGCCACTGGCTGACTGCCAGTATGATGGGTCGTTTCGATTCGAACAGGAATGGGCGACTGGAAGCAAGCGAGGCTCAGCGCCTGAGTATCCCGCTTGGCCAGGTCGATCTGGACCGCGACGGAGAAGTTTCGCGTGAGGAATTGCACGCTCTTGTGGCAGAAATGCAGGATGAAGCCGGAGATCTGACGGAGGGACTGCCTGGTTGGTTTTACGAACTGGATGTGGATCGCGACGGGCAGGTTGCCATGCACGAGTTTACTACGGAGTGGACCATCGCGAAGCACGAAGAATTTGAATCCCTGGATGCCAACGGCGATGGATTGCTGACGTCTGCAGAAGTGCTGCAGTCGAAGGCGCTGGTCGGAGGCAGCTACCGAAACGACAACGCCGAAGTGCTGCCCCCGCGGCGGACAATCATTTCGGAAATCGAAGTGAACGACGACTTTGTCATCCGGGATCTGAATCTTGAACTTTCGATCACTCATTCCAATGACGCTTTTCTGGATGGCTACCTGACAGGGCCGGACGGACAGCGCGTGGAACTGTTTGCCGAAGTGGGTGGCGGCGGCGATCATTTTGATCAGACTGTATTCGACGATCAGTCAGGCACGCCGATTACAAAAGCCAAGCCTCCTTTCACGGGGACGTTTCGGCCACAGGCGCTGGACAAGAAGCAGCCCGGCTTAGGCAGCTTTAACGGAAAAAACGTGAACGGAATCTGGCAGCTGGTCATTCGTGGCACTCGCAGCGAGCGTTTTGGAATGCTGCACAGCTGGGGCCTGACGGTCAAACCTCAGGAAGATCTGCCCGTTAATTCGCATCCCGACATTTCCGTGGATGACGAAGCTGCCGAACAAGCCGACTCAGGTGCGACTGTTCAGTAAGTGGCCTTGTCGGCCTGTCATGGACATCAAGTAGCAGTTTCCAACTTCCGTAAATCCCGGGTTGAGCCCGGTTGCTGAGCTCGAGCGGACGCTCCGTACGCATCCCACACGTCATGCAGCAACCTCAGTGATGGCGGTGACTTGAAGTGACAAACAGGTTAGACGCTAATACTGAGCAAACGCATCCATGTTCTTCGACGGTGACGCTCTGAAGGTGTTTCTTCATCAATCGAAGATTCTCTTTCTCGACGTTCGCCGGTCACATGAAGTTTGTCATCATGAGGAAGTCTGAACGAACAGGTCGTCGAGCCCGGCAGCGATTGTGGACTGCGTTCACGATCGCGATCATCCTTCCTGCGAGCGTGGCGGGGGCAGAATTACGCGGCTGTGTTGCGCGGGTTGATCTAACGCCACCGGCCGAACTGAACGCTCCGTTGGGTGGCTACGGTGAGCGACTGAGTGCGCCAGCGCGTGGTGTCCACGACCGCATTCTTGGCAAAGCTCTTGTCCTGAATGACCGACATTTTGTACACGCCGGTGCATGCAGTCACGGTTTGTTGTTTTCGACCCATGATGGAACCATCGTTCCGTCCAGTGATTAGATTCAGCTCGGGACAGTGGTTCCAGGCTACATGACTGCGCAGCTTCACTACCATTCATGGCAACACACCACGCCGGTACGTTCGGGGAATTGCACCTGCCGTTTACGAATTCGGAGTCCATCATGCGTCTGATTGTTGTTACGTTGTTCGCCTGCCTTATCGCACTGCCAACGCTGGCTCGTGAACCGATCCCGGACAGGCTCGTTGTCCTGACGTTTGACGATTCGGTGAAATCACACTTCACGGTCGTGCGACCCGTTCTACAGAAGTACGACTTTGGTGCGACGTTCTTTATCACCGAAGGATTCGACTTCAAGACGAATAAGAAGCACTACATGACGTGGGACGAGATAGCCCAGTTGCATCACGATGGCTTTGAGATCGGCAATCACACTCGCGACCACATGGCACTTGATATAACAAAGCCAAAGAAGCTGAAGCAGCAACTCGGGCAGCTCAAGGAACAGCTGGAAGCGATCAACGAACGCTGCCGTGAATATGGCATTCCCGAAACGACATCCTTCGCATATCCCGGCAACGGCATCGATGTCGCCGCGTTGCCGATACTGAAGGAAATGGGTATTCAGTTTGCCCGTCGCGGCGGGTCGCCGGAATACCCGTACAAAGAAGGAAGAGGATTTGCCTATGAGCCCGGTCTGGACCATCCCTTGTTGATTCCGTCGGCCGGCGACGCACGACCGGACTGGGGATTCGATGACTTCAAACGGGCCGTTGATCAGGCCGAACTTGGTCGGATCGTCGTGCTGCAGTTTCACGGTGCGCCGGATGATGCTCATGCGTGGGTCAGCACTCCGTCCGACAGGTTCCAGCTTTATATGCGGTACCTGGTCGAGAACAACTTCAAGGTCATCGCGCTGCGCGACCTGGCTCGCTTTGTGGACCCCGATGTGGCTCCCCGCGTGCCTGAGTTTGTCATGAATGATCGGAAGCGGAGCCTTCAGTCGGGTGGGTCGACGATCATCGTCCGTAAGCCTGTCGACGATGATGATCTGCGTTACTGGCTGGAGAATATGGTGACGTATCACCGATTCACGACGGCCGAGGTTCGAGCGGCAACGGGGCTTTCTGCGGAAGCCGTCCGTTCAGCGGTGGAACGATGGAACATTCGGACAGAAGACAGGCCGGAGCGTCCCTCCGATGCGCGTCTTCTGGTCATGCCGTATCCCGGCGGACGTCATCCTCGAACCGGATTCCTGGACGGGGCTTTGCGGCCACAGCGTGAGACCAAGATCAGCGTCTTTGCACCATGGAACGATCGCGATTACTTTGTTCTGGACATTCCTGAAGCCATCCGACGCAACGATGAACCCCGGCACGGTCTGCTGTATCTTGCTCATTCCCATGTCGACACGATGTGGACCAGGCAACAGGTTGAACTCGAAGCACTCGAATGGCAACGAAACGCAGATGGTTCATTGGTCATGGAACGCCGACTGCCGAACGGTGTTGTCTTCGGCACCAGAGTGATTCCCGACCGGGACGCTCTCCGCATGGAAATGTGGCTCAGTAACGGCTCTCAGGAGAAGCTCAGCAATCTGCGTGTCCAGAATTGCATCATGCTGAAGGGCGCACCTGAGTTTGCTCATGCGGGCGAGGAGAACACAATCAAATCTGAGCCGTACATCGCGCGGCGTTGTCTGAACGGCGACCGCTGGATTATCACCGCGTGGACGCCGTGTCAGAGCACATGGTTCAACCCTCCCTGCCCCTGTATGCACAGCGACGGCCAGTTCCCCGATTGCGAGCCCGGAGCATCTCAACACCTGAAAGGTTGGTTTTCGTTTTACGAAGGAGAAGATATCGCTACCGAATTGAAACGTATAGACGCCACAGGCTGGCAACGCGAATCGTTTGGTGTCAACGTAAGCAACTGAGTCAGCTGTGATTTTGAACGTTGGACGTTATGCAGACACCGATGTTCGACCGGCGAATTTACTACACTATCATGACCTGCGACCAATCCTCAAATGAAATGCTTTTCGCTGCCATGTTCGTTTTCGGCGCGAGGCGTCGCTCTCACGGTACTGTCGGTTGCCTGCGCGATCGTGGGCGTGGCGTGGTGGTATCTGCATCCCCCCGTTGAACGCACCGACGGAGTGGTGTATGGCCAGCGAAATGGCGAACCGTTACCGCTGGATGTCATTCGACCGTCGCGGCCAAACGGGTTGGGGGTGGCTTTCATGGTTAGTGGCGGCTGGAAGTCGGGACATGCCGGCGAGCTTCCCGTGTGGATGATGGCCCCCCTGCTTCGTCGCGGTTACACGGTCTTTGCGATCTATCATGTTTCGCAGCCTGAGGCGACGGTCATGGAGATCATCGAAGATGTTCACCGCGGAATTCGTTTTGTCAGGCACCATGCTGAAAAGTACGGGATTGATCCGGATCGAATTGGCATCTCCGGCGGCAGTGCCGGTGGCCACCTCAGTCTGATGCTGGCCGCACGCGGTGGACCCGGCCCCCGCAATTCGTCAGACCCGGTTGACCGAGAGAGCAGCGCCGTGCAGGCTGCGGCGGTTTTCTATCCGGTGACCGATTTGCTAAATCTTGGCGATTCCACAGAGAATCCGGGAGACGGCGGTCCGCCCAAAAGTTTTGTCCGGGCCTTTGGCCCGGACGCCACTGACATGGCCACCTGGAAAGTGATTGGTCGCGAGTGTTCTCCGATCTATCACGTGACGCCGAATCTTCCGCCAGTTCTCATTTACCATGGCGATGCAGATACGCTGGTAACGCTGGATCAGTCTGAACGATTCTGCGAACGCGCCATTGAACAGGGCGCTGAGGTCAAGCTTGTCGTTCACCCTGGTGGGCAGCATGGCTGGCTGACAATGCTCTGGGATGCCAGGAGGTTTGCTGATTGGTTTGATCGGCATCTGCAGTCTGTCGCCGATCCGGAATGATCATCCGATTCTGTGCTTCCCTCCAGTAGAGCGGCAAGAGCAAGGCCTTCCTGAGCAATCCGGTGGTCCGACGTTTTCCCGACGGCCAGTTTGTCATCAGACCCTGATTCGGACCAGTCACCTCCTGTGTCTGATCGTTCTTTGCGCTCGTGCTGGCTCTCAATTGGCCTGGATGGTGAACGGGTGATGGTCATCGTGTCGCTGAACTGGTTTTACTCGTCACGCGACGTTGCCGGCAGATCGGTGGGGGCAGTGCAATCTGACTTGTTGTCGCCCTCACTCTCATAATCCGACGGGCGTGGCGCTCGGGGCCGCGACAGAATCCACGCGGGAATGGCGACCAGCAGGACGCCGGCCGCCCAGACGACTCCTATCGTCAAATCTGAGATCAGCCCAGCGGATGGATCATGCACCGAAAATCTCCCTGGGAATTCACTGGCGAGCGCTCGTGGAAGAAGAGTGGTGACCAGCGGGCGAGTCAGGTATGCCACCAGCGACCACAACACAAGAATTGTCGCTGTCGTCATGAAGAACATCAGTCGACGTCGTGCGTTGGTGGTCTCGTGTAAATCCGAACGGCGCAGGGTGCTGACAATGATGACTGCGATTCCACCCAGCCACAGCACGGCATTCCCGGTACAGGCCACGGCCATGGGAAGTACACTGGGAATCTGTTCAATCATGACACCGGTCCTGAACGAGGTTATCCCAACGCCGAATACCTTTTTGTCGATGAGTTGAGCCATTTCACGGTCGGCGGCAAGCCCCAGCGATTGATCACGCGCGACTTCATACACGAGTTCGGTCAGGGACCTGGCCTCGCGCTGCACGGCCGGATTGTCGACGTCAATCCCCATTGACTCCATCCAGCCCGTTATCGCAACCAAATCGAAGCGTTCGCTGCTCTTGCTGAACGGTGATGACGACTGCAACTGCATGTCAGGAACAGATACTCGCAATGTTTCTGCAGCGGCCCCAGGATTTTCGGCGAGCTTTGGGTGCAGCGTTATGACAATTTCATCCCGAATCGATTCGGCAGCATTGGCAGAAACGCCCATTTGCCTGAGGGTAGCGTTTTTCCGGTTCCTTCTGCAGTGCACGCAGGACGACTTCATCCAGTCGCACGTCGACCTGGACCTTTTCGGACGGCGACGAAAACCGGCCCAGCGGCAGTTCGCCGGTCAGCATTTCGTAGATGACGACTCCCAGCGAGTAGATGTCTGCGCGGTGATCGACCTTCAGGGGATGCTCTAACTGTTCCGGGGCCATGTAGTGCGGAGTTCCCATCACCTGTTGCACACCCGTCAGCGTGAAGTCTGTCGACTTTGGATTGATTAGTTTTGCCAGACCGAAATCAGCGATCTTGATGCGTCCCTTCGTGTCGACAAGAATGTTCTCCGGCTTGATGTCGCGATGAACGATGCCTTCGTCGTGAGCGTACTGAAGTGCTTCGCAGATCTGCGGAACGACCGCCAGTGCCTGTTTGTGTCAAGGCCTTCGGATTGCAGAAGCTGACGCAGATTCGTGCCGTCCACGAATTCCATGATGAAGAAGTAGAACTGTTCGCGCTGACCGAAGTCGAATACGTTGATGATGGCGGGGTGACTAAGCCTGGCCATGGCTCGTGCCTCACGTGTGAAGCGTTCGGCAAACGCAGGATCGTCGCACAAATCCGGCCGCACCAGTTTTACGGCAACAAACCGATCAAGCTGCTTCTGGCGAGCCTGATAGACGACCCCCATGCCACCGACGCCGACCTGTTTGATGATCTCCAGTTCCGGAAATAAACTCGCCAGCTGATCCAGATCCCACGTCTCACCGTTCAGGCCCGATACGTCTGTCGGGGCTTCCGCCGGGTCGGTCGCCACCTGGTCCCTGCTCTCAAAGCCTACCTGCATCAGACATTTCGGGCAGTGTCCCGGTGCAACGTCAGCGGGAAGCGGGGCGCCACATTTCGGGCAGATTTGATCGTCATCCATTGTCTATTCCTGTGGCTTGACTCAGAGAGTCAGCCTGCACGTAACCTGGCGACTCAAAATACCGATCGATACGAGAATCGTCGGACTGTCGCGGATACTGCGTACTCAGGGTTTTTCGCGGGATGGTTACAGACTTTCTGAATTCTTTTCGTGATTGCCGCCGATCAGGTGCTGGACAGCGTTTCGAAGAGTCTGCGGAGTTCGTCGTCGAGTTCTTCGCCGTTTGTGACTGTTTGAGCGATTTCGGCACGCAGTGCCTCGCGATACTCCTGACGCAATCGGTGTGCCGCCACTTTGACAGCTCCTTCCTGCATGCTGAGTGATTCCGCGACCTCACGGTTGGGAATCGCGGATTTGTCAGCACCGATATGCCCGCCAGGACAACCAGTCCAGTCGTTCAGAAAACCAACGGCGATGAACAGCACGTTTGGCCGCTCGTCTGCATTGGCAGACGACACAGGACCGCGGCAATTTCAGGAACCACTGCTGTCACGGCTCTGATCGTTACGTCTGTTCTTTCGCAGCATAGGTCAGTTTCGAAAATGTGCCCGTCCGATGGTTCTTCTTCGCAACCCGTCGGGTTGCAACCTGCCCTCAGGCTGCCGCCCCCCGATACCGGCCGTTCGCTTCGGCCCAATCGATGTGGTCCATAAACTTCTCGACGTATTCGGCTTTACGGTTGTGGTAGTCAATGTAGAAGGCATGTTCGTAAACATCGATGACCACCAACGGCGTGGCCATCCAGAGTGGACCCATGGCATGTTCGTCGCTGACGACGTTGTAGAGTTTTTGATTGACCGGATGATAGGTCAGCATGGCCCAGCCAGCAGCTGATTTGGCACTGGTCTGGAAATCGTCGGCCCATTTTTCGAGAGAGCCAAACCGCTTTTCGATCGCTGTTCGCACATCAGTTTTGGGATCGGGGGACCTGGGAACAAGGCCATCAAAATACAATTCGTGCAGAACGACACTATTCCCTTTGCTTTGCCTGGCACGATGCATGGCGCCGTAGGCGCTGGTGTCAATGGTGGTCCCTGCCTTGATGCTCTCTTCCAGCTTCGTGTCAATTCCCGAATACCCTCGCAGAGCACCGCCGTAGTGGGCGGTGTGATGTGGTGCAATTTGCTCGGCACTCAGAAAGCCCGGAATTGACGTGTGTCGCAACGGCTTTGGATTGCCCGTGACCAAACCGCTTGCGGAGAAGTCGTACTGTTCAGCTTGCGCTTCTGCAATACCTGGAACCAGCATCGTCCCCGCTGCGGCTCCAGAGGAAGTGAACAGAAAGTTTCGTCTTGTAGCATTGCTCATCGTCTTGCCCTCTCCAATGTGACTTGTGTCATGGTCGTGTCGCTACATTAGCAGACTGTATTGCCAGTGGCCATGATTCCGGACAGCTGACGCATTCAGGCGGCATCATCAGGTGAGCGGTGGGCACAGGCAGCGCTCACGCTTCACCCCGATGCCTGGCTACAGCCCTCAGATCAAGGATTGACAAAGTGCCTGGCACAACTGAGGCTCCCCGAAATCGTGGAGAGTGACGCGGTGGTTCCCGATTGTTTCGACCTCGAAAAAAGCTACTTGAGTTGTTACAGATTCAGTTGCGACAGAAAGTCATCGAAGGCCTGCATCGTCAGGCGAAAGTACCTGTTGTCTTCGCGGCCGTAGTTGAAGAATCCGTGGCCGGCGCCGGGGTATTCGATAAACGTGCATTCATTCTTCGTTTCTTTCATCCGGGTTTGAAATGCGTTGACCAGGTGGGGTGGGATGAGACCGTCCTTGCTGCCGCTCAGAATCAGGGTGGGTGGCTGACCGGGACGTACGTGATGTGCCGGCGAGAAGCTCAGCGGATCAATTCCGGCCGTCTCACACTTTTTACGCCCGCCTGCCCAGCCGTCGACCAGATCGCTGACCGGATTGAACAGTACGTAGCCTTGCGGCAGTTTTTCAATCACCGGGTCGTCGTCCAGTGAAATCGTGCTGAGCGCCAGCGACAGATGACCGCCGGCAGATCCTCCCGAGACGACGATTCGATCCGGATCGATGTGATGATCGCGGCCGTGTTCGATGATCCAGCGGTATGCTTTTCTGGCGTCGCGCAGAGTGTCGTGTGGCGTCAGCTTTCCCCTTGGTGCTCGAAAATGAATGGACACAGTTGCGTAGCCTCGCCGTTGCAGATACACACTTTGAGCCGCCAGACTTCTGGGGTGGCCACCCCAGCCCCCGCCGTGAATAAAGAAGACGCAGGGACGTAATTCCCCCGGTTGCGCGGCGAGCGGAGGAAAGATCCACAGTTTTTGTTCTTCAATAGCTGAATCACCGTACGCCACCTGCTTTCCCGTGGCCAACAAATCGTCATTGATCTGATCGGTCTCCTTTCTGTCTTTGGGCAGGTAGAAAAAGTCGTGCTCGACCTTACCGTGAGCATTCACCAGCGGAGGTTCGTCAGACCCGGACATCTTCGCCATACCGGCCGTCGTCGGTTCTGAGTTCTCCAACGGAACCGGCGACACCTTCCAGCATCGTGGGATTGGCGAAACGAGACCCTTTGTCTTCTGTGTGCAATGAATGAAACAGGGCGTATTGGTCAAAGCCTGCGTCTTTCGGGTGCATGCCGGTGCCTCGGCGATCGTCAGCATTCGGCAGATTGGGTGGGTATTACGATTGCAGCTGCCATTTGCCAAAGATTCCGGTGGCGTAGCCGGCTGTTTTCATCTGGTGACCGAAGGTCGTGGCGGACGGGTCGAGAATCCCGAAGTACTTCCAGTTTCGATTGTTGTATAGCCCCGTCATGATCTGCACGCGAGTCGGCGTGCACAATGGCTGCGAATACGCCGTGCTGAATCGCAGCCCGTCGGCTGCCATGCGATCCAGATTCGGAGTTCTGTACGACGTCCCGCCGTAACAGCCCAGACCCTCGATGCCGATGTCGTCGGCCATAATCAGCAGGATGTCAGGTTTGATCACCGCCTGTGCTGCATTGGCGGAGCAGAGAACAAGTAATGCCGGAGAGATCCAACGCATTTGGATTCCTTCGATATTGCGGGTGAACGGCCAATAATCGCCGCGGCGAAACTTCAGGCAGCGTGATTATCATCTAATGATAATCGCAGACAGCTTTGCGGTGCCAATCATCGTTCCGTCACGAGTCACTCTGCATCATCGTCTTCTGTTACGTCAGCACCCGCTTGCGCGACCAGCCACTGACCCATCCACAGCATGGTCAGAATTCCCGCCGGCATCAACACCGAATCATTGTACGTCAGGTGGGCGACGATGGCGCCGCCCCAGTAGGCCGATGACATTGACAGTCCCACCGTCCTGGCACGCGGGATCAGCAACATTGATCCGCAAACGATGGCCGTGACACTGATCAGTGTCAGATGCTGAATCAGGTTGGCCTTCTCAAGGCCTTCAACCATATCCTCCGCACCAAGCCCGGCCAGCTTAAGGCCACCCGCCAGAACCATGATCAGCGCCACCGTGCGTACCATCAGTCGCCCGGCGATACGGGCACGTTTGCTCTGAATCAGTTTCATTTGACGCCCACGATGTAACACAGCCAGACTGGGTTACTGGGCGGGTCTTCACTGCGTTCCCACTCGCCTGAATCCTCGCCGTTTTCGTTTTCCAGTTCCCAGTAGATGTGGCTTTCGGAAAACCCGGCTTCTTCCAGCATCTCGCGGACTTCCGGGATCGTCCAGAACCGCCAGTGATACTCGAACGCACGCTTCATCCTGCTGCCGTCGGCAAACTTGAAGTGAATGTAAAAGCTGGCATCTGCCGTTGCGGGATTGAAACGCGCCTGCTGCCAACGATACTTGAATCCGTTCTTTCCCTTTCTGATCGTGCGTTTGTCAGTCTTGGTTTCGTCATAACAGGCCCCACCGCCCATCATGTCCATGACCATGATGCCCTGGTCATTCAGATTGGAGTGGGCGACTCGGAAGTACTCGATGACTTCCTTACGGGTCTTGAAGATCCAGAACGAAAAGTTCTGCGCAGCCAGCACATCAACCGTCGGTTCATCGTGGACTCGCACGTCCTGCTGAAGCAACTGTATGCGAGTGGCCTGCGATTTTTTTAGTTTCGACAGATTGTTGTCTCGTCCCCATTGCAGCGTTTCGGGACAAAAGTCGATGCCGAGTGCTGTCCGCTTTTTGCCGCGTTTCACCCATTCGCAGCACACGGCAAACGTACCGCAGAAATCTTCCCGTAGTGATGTTGGAGTGCGTTCAAAAACATCATGGAACGCCTGATCAAAAATGTCGATTTCGTGATCCGGCGACTGCACCGACTGCTGGTAGCACAAGAATTTGTCGGCCGTTTCGGCCATTGTTGGCTTGCCGATTATCGTTTTGCGTTTTTCCCTGGCCATCGCGTGTGTTGTGTTTCCTGTGTGAGCAATCAGTCCGGGTTTGACACGGATAACCACGTCAATGGCGACGATTTGCGCCGTAAAGACGGGCATCCTACACAAACACGGCGATACGGGAAGTAACCTCAAGCGTCCGATGTGGAGTGGAGCTGAAGTGCTTCAAGTGGCTCAGAAAAGGACGCTGGCGTGAAGGGGATCTCGGCCGTCGCGGGCGGTCCAGCGGTCAAATCGGTGACATTGAGGCAGCCAGCAGCAATCGTGACATCTTTATGAGTCCGTACCTGCTGCGTACGTTTGTGCGGTTCTGAGCCACGGCATGTTTTGGGAACGGCAGTGGTCACGCGTGGGTAACGATTGTTCGTCAGGAATGTTCCCGCACAGATCATGACGCCATCCTGGATTGACACGCCGTTTCAGTTGCGGACGTGTCGTCAATCCCCGGCCGGACGCCTTTTTCGCTGATTGCGGTGGACTGAATGGGAATTCCCATGCGCGTTGTCGATTCTTGCTTCTCCGACGGTTGGCCACCATCGTTGTTTTGGGACTTGAGTGACGGGATGCCATTCTTCGCTGCGCAGCGCCTTGTACGCGGATTCAATTGTCAACACAGAAGCCAGAGCATCATCGGGATCGAGAGCGAGTTCTTCCTGACCATAGATCGCACCGACGAAGTTAAATGCCTGTTTCCTGAACGCGGTGATCTTGTCGTAACCAGTGCCGAAGACTGTCCAGTCATCGGCGTCGTTGCAGCGATACTTCGATTCCTGCCATCCGACAAGTAATGTTCCCTGGGTGCCGTAGACGCTGATAAAGTGCGGTTGCACTTTATTCATGCTCCATGACAGGTCGATGCTGCCCGCAGCACCCGACTCTGAGCGAACGAATAACCGGACGGTGTCTTCGACGTCAGGATCCTGAATTCGACGTCCTTCGACGACCTGCAGATCAATGATTGAACCAAGCAGAAATCGCACGATGTCAACAGAATGTGTGCCTCTGTCGATAAGAACACCACCGCCGCTGACCTCAGGGTTGGAGTTCCACCGCTGCGACATGTCAATCAGTTCGGCGAATGTGTTTTCGAACAACACGATGTCGCCCAGAATCCCGGATTGTATCAGGCGGCGAGTCTCCTGTACGTCCTTTGCGAAACGAAACTGTGAACCCACTGCGAACAGGACGTCGTTGGTTTCAGCGGCTGTGATGATTCGTCGCGCGTCGTATGATCGAATCGCCAGTGGCATTTCGCACAGCACATGAATACCCTGATTCAGCAGGTCGATGCAGATGCTTGGGTGCGTTGCCGGTGGTGTGCACACGATTGCCACAGTCGGCTGAAGTTCCACGACCATTGATTCAATATCATCAAAAGCCTGAGCACCGACGATTGCGGCAACTTCTTCAGCAGCTTCGAGACGAATGTCAGCGACTCCAGAGACCTCAAACGGAATGTCGTCGGCAAAGGCCTGGGCGTACGTTCTGGCGATGTCTCCGGCTCCGATAAGAACGATGGTTGGCCGAATTCGGGAGATCATTGGGCAAATCTTTCAAGTGCAAGATCATCAAGTGTTCCCAGCAACGTTAGTTTCATAAAAACAACGCTGACGTTGATTTCTGTGAACGCCGTGTTTTTTTACGTGTAACCCTGACAGTGACCTTGACGGTTGTGCGGCTTCCAGAGAATGTGCGCGAGGTTGTACCGGTTGTACCGGCGAAACTCGTCCGGCAGGTGGCTGCGGAAATCGCAGTGCAGTCGCCGCAGGTGTCACCGTCACACGTTATTAGGTGCCGGAATCGGAAAGCCCTGGGAACCGTTGAGCACCTGACGTCCTGACGGCTGCAGAGATCCTTTTACGAAGTGCGTGGACGTCTTCGTGGCAGCATTCACTTCACCCTCGTTTAGAAGGAGGGGAGAGTCCAGCCGACGGGAGGTTCCTGCGCGGTCACCTTCTCCCCGCTCACAGCGTTTTACGCTGACTTGTGGCCGCGAAGAACGCTTTTCGATAGTAGTTTCGCTGCTCCCACGAGCCAGTATTTGCGGCATTGTATCCTGCAACGGCAGACGTAACGCGAGCGACGGTCCAGGATTTTTACAGCGTACGCCAGGCCTTGAACGTCGCCTCCGCCGATCAGCGAGTGCTGGTCGTGGTAAATGGTCCGGCCGATCACCTGACAGCGCTTCGTGATTCTCTGCGCCCTGTTTCCAATGATGATCGCATTATCGGACGTTTCCACTTCGAGTTCGAAGAAGACAGCGACTGGCGGAAGACGGTAACAGGGTTGAAAGATGACCCGGGCATTGTGCTTATCCGTCCGGGGGAATTCGGTATGAACGGAACTGCGATGCATCAATTGTCGCTGGATGCTGACAACGCGGACATCACCACGGTTTTGCTGGCTGCCAACGTGGAATTTGCGAAGACCACTGAAAAGAGAGTCTACTCACGCCACTTTGCCAGGGGACAGGATCTCGGTGTCTATTTCGAGGGCGGTGTACCTTACGGTGAAGACCGAGACGGCGATGGACAGATCGATCGTGGCGGGCGAGGCGGCTTTCGAGGGCCACGTGGCGGCAGGCCACGACGATCGTCGGGCACAATGACGGAGCTGAGTCGCGCTCCTCGTCTTCTCTGATGACACACGAGGTGGAGGAACGAACCGAGGACGAGAAGACGAGTAGGAAGTACGAGTACGAAACACAACGGGGCGAGGACGACGGCAGTTCGGCTTCGATTGTGACGGTGTTACTTGGCTGGTGTTGGGGCCGCTTTTTCAAAACCGTTTGTCAGCAGTTTTTCGTAGCCGGCCTTCAGCGGTCGGATGTCGTACCCTTTGGATCGAAGCAGTTTCGACACAAGTAACACTCGACCGCCACTTCTGCAGTGGCAATATACTGGTTTGTCCTTCGGCAGGTCTTTCTGCATTTCCTTTGGCAGCCTGCCTGTCCTCACGACACTCAGCGGCACGAGTTTCGCGGATTTCAGGTGACCGGCGTCCCATTCTTCTCGTTCACGCACGTCCAGCAGTACGGCCTTCTTGTCTTTGAGCCGTTGACGCACGATGTCCAGTGTGTCGGTCGTATGCCCGGCCGGCGTAAACGTCGGCGGATTTTCAGCATCATCGTTGGCCATACAGAAACTGCTGCAGATCACACACGCACTCAAAAGACGCATCATTGAATCGTTTCCAGGCAGTCAGGGAATGGTCAGATCAATTTACTTATTGTCGTGAACGATACTGGCTCGTGGGAGTAACGAAACTGCTGTTAAAAGGCGTTCTTCGCGGCCACAAGTCAGCGTGAAACGCAGTCGTGGACGAATCAGCATAACGAATTGCCATCGACTCGGTCTATTCCACGCCGATGACGCGGTCAACTTCTTCAAAGGTTGTTACACCCTGCCCTATCAGAGAATAGCCGTTGACTCGCAGTGACTGGAAACCCTTGCCTTTGACAGACTTGCGGAGATCAACGATTGTGGGATTGCCGTGAATCGCATCACCGACCTGCTTCTTGACGTCCAGCAATTCGAAGATTGCACGTCGCCCGGAGTAGCCGGTGCCGAGACATTTTTTGCAGCCGCGAGGATCATAGATTGCGTCGCGAAGGTTGTTGCCCAGTCGTCGTTTGTCTTCATCATTCGGCCGGCGACGTGCGCGGCAATCCAGGCACAGCTTTCGCAGCAGACGTTGCGACATGATCAGGTCCATGGCTGCGGCGACCATATTCGGATCGGCATTCAGGTCGAGCAGTCGATGCAGAGTTGCCAGTGTGTCGGGAGCGTGCACCGTGGACAGAACCAGATGGCCGGTCATGGTGGCCTGCATTGCGATCTTTGCCGACTCTGCATCTCGGATTTCGCCGACCAGAAGAACGTCCGGGTCCTGTCGCAGTAACGCCGGCAGCATGTCAGAGAAGCCCTTGCCGTGTTCAGAATCAATGTTGATCTGTGTGATCCCGTCGATTTGATATTCGACCGGATCTTCCAGTGTCATCACGTTTCGCGATTTGAAGTCTACGCTGCGAAGCATCGAGTACAGCGTTGTCGTCTTGCCTGATCCGGTGGGACCACACATCAACACCATGCCGGCGTTCTGCTTCATCACGGAGTTGATAGTCTTTATCATGCTGCCCGGAGCGCCCAGCTGCCTGAGTGTTTGCGGAGCGTTGTCGGCATCCAGAACGCGAATCGCCAGCTTCTGCCCGTGCACCGACGGCGTAAAACTGACTCGATAGTCTGACCGCCGTTTGGGAGCTACCACTGAGTAGCTGCCTTCCAATACCTCCTGGCTTGCCCCCATTTTCGTTTCACACAGCACCTTGACAATGCCGTACAGTCGGTTGATGGCGTCCTTGGGGATTTCAACCAGATACACCAGTGTACCATCAATACGCATGCGCACATCGACACCTTCGGCAGAAGGTTCAAGGTGCAGGTCTGTGGTTTTTGACTGAAAAGCGATGATCGTCAGCAGTCCCAGCAGGTGCGGGCCGTCTCCGCTGCCGGCATGTTCTGCGACGGGAATCTGTTCACCACCGGAGCCGATGAGCACCAGCTTGTCAAAGGAAAAGTCCAGGTCACGCAGTGTGTCGTGAACATGCAACAGCTTTTGCAGATGTGGCTGTTCGTCGGCTGAGGATTCTGCGCTGCCAAACAGGAATCCCATCAGGCCGCCACGCTTTTTCTTTTTGGGTCTGGCGACGGCGTTGTCGAAAACGTTCTGCTGAGGTTTCTTCTTTTTCTTTTTCTTTTTCTTCTTCTTCGGGCCCTCACCGCCGCCGGGCGGCGAGTCATCCTTAGCCGGGCGTTTGCGACGTGGCGCCTCATCTGCACTGTTGCGCGAGCGACGTCCGGATCCGTTGTCGTCACTGTCGGAGGAGCCTCGTGATGTCCTGCCACGTCGTGATGGCGGGGGATCGTCAGAGGTGCCCCGCGATGTTCGTCGCCGAGATCGTGATGCCGCGCCACTCTTTTTTCGGGCACGAGGTTTGGAACGGTCATCCACCAGCGGTGCGTTCAGATCGATTTCTTCTTCATAGTCGCCGTCATCGTCGTCGAAGTCATCATCGTCTGCGCCGCCATCGTCCGGAAACAGTTCCGGAAATTCATCGGCACGCGACCAGCGTTTGCCGTCTTTCGACACTTCGAAGTGCCGACCGAACCGGCCGCGTTTCGCCATTAGATGCAATTTGTCGACCGTCAGCGGACCGACTCGCTTGCCGCGGTTGCGAATGTAGAAACGACCAGCCACGTGATGCCTCACTATAGTACGGGATGGCCCGCAAGCCGATTCGAGCGACCGCTCAATTTTGTTTGGCCCGCTCCCGCTGGTCGTTCATGACACGTGCGCTGACGGGTAGTTGCTTGACGCCCTTAGAATAATACGTAGGCAACAATCATCAGCAGGATAATCACGCCCACAGCGATGCCACCGAACGTCATGTACTGCTTCATCTGCCGCTTCTTTGCGATCTCGACCAGCTTTGCTTCATACCGCGTCTGAATCGCCTCAGGAATCTCAAGGTTCTCAAATGCAGCTACGGCGTCGTAGTACTTATAGATTTCTTCCAGTGAACTTTGCTCTGACCGCAATGCTCGCTGCAGTTTTTTGAGTTCCGCAGCAAACAGACGCTCGTCCTCTTCTTCCTGATCCAGATGTCGCAGCCAGCGAAATAACGGGGCGACTGCCTCTTCCGCTTCCAGAAACGCTTCTGATTCCCGATTACACTTTTGAGCAAGCTCTTCCCACGTTTCGCCCAGTTCCTTTGCCTGTTCCGTGTCGCCAGTGGCTTTCGCATCAGTGAATTCCGCAGTGAGCCTGGACAAACGCGTGACAGCTTCAATCTGTCTGACTTCGACCATTGCCTGATCCAGTCGTTCGACGATCTTGCGGTCAGGTTTGACAGACCACGGCTTCTTGTGAACCTCATCAGACAATCGGCGCAGATCGACAAAGTTCCGGGACGTGATTGCATCACGTCCTTCGTCAGCAATCTGCCGGATACGCGCCTGTTCGTAGGACTTCAGGTCATCCTTCCAATATGCAGACCCGGCATCTCGTTTTGCGATCTGCCGCAGCAGGTCAATGCGGCTTCGCAGAGGTGCGCGGGCCAGAGAGTGCACTCGAAATCGCCTCATCAGGCGTTCCAGCGGTTCGTCGTCGGCGTAGGCTCCGTTCAGATCTGTGGCAATATCGATCTGCAGCTCGGGCGTAACGGTCAGGCCAAGTTCGGCGACGAAGTCATTCCACACGGGCAACTCGGGGAAGTCCAGAATTGAAACGAGTTCCAGCAGATTGGGTTCCTGCTCGGCCAGCTGAATAGCTTCACTTCTGTGGCCGTCCGCCAGCAGCGTATCGCACTCGCGGAGGCGCTTATTGGCCGAGCGGATTTCAGCGTCCAGTTCATTGTGGAATCGATCAAGTTGCTCACGATCCGGATTCATGGAACTGGCCAGTGTCACTCGAACACTTTCCAGCAACTCCTGGATTTCTGCGATATCAGCCATTGTTTACGAACCCTGCTGTTCTTATTCAGCACAGTGTGAATGAAACGTCAGTAATGATACTCATTGAATTGCGAAGAAGCCAAGAACAGCAATCGCCAACACCAATAACACGATAACGATTAGTATCCGGTTGTTTTTTCCTGGTTTCCGTCGTCGGGGCCGGTCATCTTCCTGCTTGTCAACGAATTCTTCCACGTATTCGAGGTCCCGGATCGACGGACGCCGTGCTCCCCGAGACGCCGGATGACGAGACTGCTGTGGCCGCCGACGCCCTGTTCGCATTGTTCGCGATCCGCCTCCGTTGGAACGGCCGGTCGAAGCGGTGCCGCGACGTGTCGTTGCTCTCGCTACAGCATGCATGCGCGTGGGTTCGTTGTCGCGAGCGGCCTCCACGAATGAATTTTCGTCCGGTGGCTCTCCGGTCGATCCACGCGGGTCGATCAGCAGGCCGAGGGACCGCGCACGCAACTTGCGAGCTTCAGTGGTGCCGTCGAGAACAAAACGCCAATGGCACTGAGTTCCGGGAGCAAGCCGGGAAAAGTATGTACTGAAACAGACCTTCCAGCGGTCCCGAGGCAACACCAGTTGCAACGCTTCGTGCAGCAGCATCATCGTGTCGTCGGGGTTGGGGACGATGATCGAGACAGGTTTCAGCCCGTCGGCGACCGCATGACCCAGCACACCAGCCCAGCCAGCATCGCCGAAGACATCGGCCCACGTGCCGAAATCATCCACCGGTTCCAAACACGACGCCGGAGTTCGATTGGGCGAAAGCGTTTCCGGTTCGCTGTCCCAGTCCGCGTGCCAGAATCCGTAATCTGAAAACAGGGATGCCGGCCCGTGGGGAAACCGTTCTGCCTCGGCCCCGGTAAGCGCCAGATGGTGGGCAATCTTGTTGGTGCGTCCCGTATAGTCAATTCCAGCATCGCCGATGCGCGACACAATATGATAGATGTTGCGCTGAATACGGACGGTCATGTGGGAGTGATTGACTGGTGGCTCGGCACCAGTCGCTGCCTCCGAGTGGGAGTAACCGCTGAGTGATTCCAGCTTTTCATGCAGCGCACGCGGGATGCCATCAGTGGCGGCTACAGTGCAAAAACCACTAGCGCCTTCCCTGAGTCCACGGCGTGCTGACGTATAAACAAGCTCAAAACTCATTGTTCTCTTGATCGGCGGACAAGAGACGGAATCAACCCTGTACTGGTCTGGCTCAACATGTACAGCAACGGCACTTCGGCCCAGATCGGAGTTACATCGCTCGGCCGAACACCCAACATTCCTGTCTTCGGGTCTTCCTCCGGCCCGCGGCCCAATGCTGATACCGGAATGTAGGTCACTTTATCTGCAAAGCCTTCTGCAGCGTTAACAAATTCCGGAGCAAGCTTCGCCATCATGGTTCGCATCCGGTCAGAAACGTCCTCAATCAAAGCCGTGTCCAGTCCGGCAAGTTGCTGTCGCGTATCCTTGATCGGATCTTTGACACTCGTCCATTCCGGCCACAATGTGGGCGCCCATGCGTCCATTTTCGTAATCACAATGATCAACGGCTTGCCATATTTTTGCTGCTGAGCCAGCCCGGCATGAGTGCGAATACGATTGGCCGCTTCATGCAGGATCTGATCCTGACGATGACTGCGGCCTGTCCCCTGGATCTGCGGGTCCTGGCTATCGGGTTTGCACGCTTCGCGAAATCTTGCATGCTGAGTGGGGTCGAACAGAAACAGCAGACCGCGAGAAATTGTGAGGTGCTGGGTTGCCGGGCTGATGGAGGACTCTCCACCGGGCAGGAAGTGTTCCCCCGCATTGTCGTACAGGCAGATCGCCCGCGAGATTTCATCGCGTTTTTCAATCTGGGGATGGTTGGCCAACGGTTGAACAACAAACACAAACGGCCGCGGGTACCAAATGGTTTCATCTCCAAACGAAACCGGTTGGTAAAGTTCGCCTTCTTTTTCGGTCTTTGGAATCGTGGCAAGCTGATCGGGATGTTCGTTGAAGAATAGCTTTTCTTCGTGTTCGTTCAGCTGCCGATTGGAATCGGGGTCTGCATCGGAAATGCTGAGCTTGAATCGCTGGCCCATGGCCTGACGCATTTGCCATGTCGTGGTGGCCAGCATGTGCGACTTCCCGGAACCCGGTGAACCCAGGATCGAATAGAAAATACACTTCAGTTCGAACATCGTGCGGGGGATCACGAGATGACACTTCGGACAGCAGACTTCGCTGCAGAACGATCCCTGACTGTCGATTGCGTTCCCTCCGGCATCGAATCGCGTAGGTAAGAATCGTCGCTGCACGTCCGAACCAAGACGGGCATCGCCATAGAGTCGAGGATGCGCCGACGCCCACAGAGTTTCCGCCGGCGGAAACCGATGCCAGCAATGTGGACACGTGATCTGTGCTTGTATTGCAAGGTCTTTCAAGATCGTCGACTCGCACCAACAACGGAAAACAGAGGAAGACGTCAGGCGACGTTCAGCCGAATCCATAATTCCTGTACAGAACAGACTTCGCAGAACGGATATTCCTGCCTGTCACAGTTTCGTTCTGTGCAGATTCTGACTGCAAAAGACGTCGCATACGTGAGAGGCCGCATTCTGACAACCATTGACGACCATGAAAAGAGACTGCACACTGATTTTAGCCATCCGCCCGACACTGAAGCCATCAGGATCTGACAAGCAATCACCAGCCAGACCGTTCAGGTTGTTTCGGTATCGGTCGCGGTCGCCAGCGAAGTGACTGCCAATGCCCTGACCGGGCACTCAAAGCTGAGTTTTATGGCGACCATACGCCGGGCTGGGACGAAGATGAGGGCAGCAACGGTTGCGCCCGCTCTCCTCCGGCGAGTGTCTCGGTCATTGGCACCGCAATCCGCTCGCGAAACTAATCTCATCGCCGACAGCGCCGGCCGAAAGTTGCACGATGACCGTGTTCAACGTCCGCCGGTGCGAAGGAATGCCTGGCCAATAACGGCTGCGTTTTGACCATAAGTCGCCTGGACGGCTCGGCCGGCATTCCGGTTGGTTCGAAGTTCACCAACAAGCTGCTGCAGTTTTCCGATACCGCCATTGTTGATCAGATATCTGGTCAGAAGAAACCCCACAGGGCCAACCTCTTCAGGCGAGAACGTGCCGTCGTCAAAGATGGTCGCGGGGTTGCTGATGGTCGCCAGACTTGCACCAGCTTTCTGCGGCGCCAGTTGCAGATACTGAGACTCCGCCACCGCCCCGCATTCCAGCAGGCCAAAGCCATGCCTCAGCCAGTCCGGTACCGTTCCGCCGTCTCGCATCAAATAAGCCTGTGCCAGCAATGAGTTAAGCAGTTGCTTTGCGTTCAGAGCGTCTGCACTGTCCGCGTCACCGACATCGAACAACGCCACGTACACGTTATCGAAGTTGGGCGACACGACGGAATGACCGGAAACGCCTCGGGGTGTACGACGCGACAACAACACAGTGTTGAATTCTTCGTAGTCAAAACGATCTTTGGTGGCATACACGATCAGCCGTCCGCGCCACGGCTTTGCGCCGCCGGGCAGCTTGTAGCGGGACGTCATGGAGGCCACCTGTTCTTCGCCCCACCTCGAAAACTCCTCAAGACGACTTTCGGGAAGATTGCCATAGACGTGGAGGTTTTCGCTGGTCACGGACTTTGCGTCTTCGCGCGGAGCCACGCGTTTCCAGGTCGACTCGGCCTGTTCGATTCGTCGGTCAGAAAATTCAATGACTGACATGGCGGCCAGTTTTGCACTCGCCAACTCTTCCTCTGTTGGCACAAGACTTCGCAATGTCGCTTTCCCATCAACACCGTCAAAATGAGCACCTTCTTTGATCCATGTTTCCAACGCCTGTGCCTGAGATCTCTTGATCTGCACCTGATTTCCGGCGGGCATCTTGATCGGATCCTGTCGCAGCACAAGATCCACGATGTAACTTCCGTCCGGGTCGCCCGGAACGATCGTGCTGCCCGTGTCACCACCAGACAGAAGTTGTTCAAGCGTCGTGATATTGTAACCGCTTCGCGGGTTGGCGCCGGAATGACAGCGCATACAAACGTTGACCATCCAGGGGGCAACATCATCCTTAAACGACACCGATTCCGTGCCATCAGCCATCACCACCTTCACGGGGGGCTTATCCGGTTTTTTCTCCATCGTCGACTGGCCGATCGGCGCCGTCACGTCTTCACCGTCGAAAGCGGCACCACCGCCGATCCAGCGACCGATGATGCCAATTTCGTCATCAGAAAGTTGGGCTTCACCCTGCGGCATGCGGTCCTCGGCGTCGGCCGTCAACCGGGCCATGATCAGACTTCGCCGAGGATTCCGCGGCAGCAGCAGGGGACCACTCCGCCCGCCGCGGCCCATGTTGGCATAGGTGTCCATTCGCAGGTTTGCCCTGGGTTGATCTTCACCGTGGCACCGCAGGCATTTGTCTTTAATGATGGGAGCCACCTCCTGTTCAAAGCTGACCGGAATTGCCCTCTTGGCTCGCAGCAGTGCCGTCTTCAGCGCCGTCCAGGTGCGGTCGCGTTCGTCGTCAGCAAGTTTCAGCTCTTTGATTCGGTCTTCGACCTTCTGAATAACCGCTTTCGCCTCATCAACCTGCTTCTTTCGGAGCATTACAGTCACCGGTCGCAGTTCACGGTTGAGCTCGGTGAGTTCCTTCTTCACTTCGGGAGGCAGTGCACCACGCGCAGACGGCAGCAAGGCCCCGAGAAACAGTGCGGACACAGACAGAAGGGCGATCAGACGCATGGGAAAAACTTCGTAACGGATACCAGGCATGATTTTGGGCGAGCGTGACTCGCAGCACACTGTCGAATAGACGTTGCCAACAGCATAACGTTTGTTGAGCAAAAAATGTTCGTTTTTTCGGTGTCACTTCCTGCATCACAGCTCGGAAGACATAGCCGATGGCCCCAGTTTCGCAGTTTCGTATGCCAGTTTCGCCCTTCAATGTTGCTCGGCGATTGACGTGCGTAGATGAAGGAACCAAACGCCACCGGAATCGCCTGCCGCTGTTGTGGGCTGGTCTCCCGACCCGCTCACGACAGCACCGAGTGGCCGGCCTGCGGCACGGTATTTCCCGGTGCTCGTTGACAAGACCACAGATTATGGCCATAAGTGCAGATGCAGTAATTGCCATCAAATCCGATGACGGATGTAACAGGGTGGCTTTGACCACCAAGGGGACATTACGGCATGTTCAACCCGCACAAAAACACGTTTCGACTGGGACTTGCGACATTGGCCGTCCTGCTTTTGAATGGCACGGCAGCGGCTCAGGAAGTCCGTAAATGGACTGACGACACTGGTGGGTTCTCAGTGGATGCGAAATTCGTCTCCGAGAAAGACGGCACCGTGACGGTGAAGACGGCTGATGGAGAGCAGCTTGAGATTCCCGTCGCCAAACTCAGTAAAGCTGACCAGGATTATGTGAAGGGTCTGGCAGCGAATCCATTCAGGAAAAAATCGACCAACCCTTTCCAACCCTCGATGAAGACTCCGGCCGCACCAAAGTCGGTCTCTTTCGATTGGTCTCGTGTCGAGGCGCTTGGGATGCCTCTGGCCGACACGGAATGGACATTCCAACCCGATGCATCCCAATTCACGACGACACCAAAGAAGATCACACTGCCCGGCAAGACAGATTTCTTTGAAAAAGCGACGGGCTTTGTGGGGAACAGCGTCGCCGGATGCGTGGCGGCTGGATACCGCGTTGGGCGGCCCGGAAATCGCGACCCCAAGGCTGCAGTCCGGCTGGTGCTGGCAGACGTCAACACTGGTCGCGTGACCGGATCGGCAGAACTTGAAAGCACCACTTTGGTGCCGCTGGCAATTCACGACGACGGACAGCAGATCATCGTTCGCAATGACGAAGAACTTGAAATCTGGACACTCAGTGGAAAGAAACTTGAAAAAACAACGGCGTTCGATCCGTACCCGGACTCGAAAGACAAGATCGTCTGGTCTCGTTTCCTGAACGATGGCCAGTTTGCGACATGGAACGGAAACGGCAAACTCGCTGTCTGGCAATTCGATTCGCTCACGCCCATCTACAAGATCAACACCGGTAATGCGGGCTCTCCCGACCTGAGCGGTAATCGCAAATATATTGTTTTCGTGACAGGCAGCGAGATTGGCATTCTGGACACAGAGAAGAAAGAGATCACGGCATCAATTTCCACGCCAGGAAAACTCAATTGGCCAACGGTCAAGTTCAGTCCATCGGGTGACAAACTGGCATGTGCCGCGCACATGACGTTGCTGACATGGGACCTGACAACAGGTGAACTGCAACGAAAAACACAGTCGCCCTACGGCGTCATCATGAATGGGCGTATTACGTTTCCGCACGACAATTTTCTGCTGCTTGGTGGTTCAACTCTGATCGAACTGAACAATCAGTTGAACATATGGAAGTACAGCGGAATGGGTACAACCGTCGCAATGGGCGAGTACACGGCGATCCTCATCAACCAGAATCCGGAAGGGGCCGTTCTGATTGGCGAGGTCCCGCATCCACCGGTTTTCGACGCCCTTGAAAAAGCGTTGAACCAGCCCGATCTGTTCGTTTTCCGGAAAGGTGTGGACGTCCGACTTGATGTCAGCGGCATTCCAGCCAACAAACGATCGGACGTCCAGAAGATCCTGACGGACAAGCTGAACGGGATGAACTGCTCCATCAACCCCGCCGCGAAGACAAGTCTCGTCGCACGAATCACAGGGCCAAAATCAGCGACCCGGTCGTATCGCAGTTCAGGTGATCACAAAGTGACGGTGTACACGACCGCTCTTGAGGTCATCTACGACGGCGACGTGGCGTGGCACAAAAAAGCGGCACGAATATCCCCTTCATACTGAGCATCAAGCGAGGAGAAAACGTCGCCAGCAAACTGGCCGATCTCAGCAAGGGACCGGCATACGGCTTTTACACGGGCGCTAAGTTGCCTCAGTTTTTCCAGAAGCCGTCACAGGAGAGCACGGCCGCGGGGGGAAGCAGAAACCGCCCAACGTCGGGTCAGAGCATCGGCTCGTCCGCCGTCACGGCCACCGGCATTCGTTAGCGGCGGATAATCACTGGCTGTTGATTACTCACGTTGAGCCAAAAGAAATACCAAGACCGCTTTCCCAACGTCAAAGCAGAAAAACGTCGTGACTATTACGCCATGACCAGTGCGTTGGATGATGCGGTGGGCACGGTCATCAACACTGGAAACTCGTCAGATCCGGTGACTCCAGATGGTTGTACGATTTGTCCAATGATGTCGGCGAGACGAATAGCCTCGTGGATTCGCACAGAATTCAGTGAACGAAGAGAATTCACACAAAAGAACAGCATGAAACAGAATTTAATTTTCGAAATCGCACTTATGTCGTTGGCTGTTTACCTGGCGACAGGGATTTGTGATCTCCGCGCGCAAACGTTGCACGATTCCGACTGGCAGAAGGAAGCGAAGCCACGACTGCAGGCAGTTTATGATCGTGGCGAATTTCGGCCCCGGAGTTTTCGAGCGGAATGGCTTCAGGATAGTTCCGGGTACACGATTCGGGAACGCGATCCGAAAACGAAGAAGTCGATCGTGGCCAGCTAT
Organism: Fuerstiella sp.; assembly: GCA_024230215.1. GTDB lineage: Bacteria > Planctomycetota > Planctomycetia > Planctomycetales > Planctomycetaceae > Fuerstiella. The sequence continues at coordinate 27,977 of JAAERP010000446.1, forward strand.
GATGTCCGCACAGGCGAACGTACCGAAGCGACATCACCGGAGGCGAGGCCAACCGACCACGGGCAGCTTCTTTCACCAGACGGTAAACGCGTTCTGGAAATTCGGAACCGAAACCTCTTCGTCCGCGATCTGGAAAGCGGTCGGCGAACTCAGCTGACGAAGCGTTCTGCCGACCGGGATGTCTCTTATCGCAGTCCTGCATGGAGTCCGGATGGGCAACGCGTCACGTTTGTCGAGTCTGACTCAACAAACGTGAGGCAGCGGCCTGTGTTGGTGCCGGATGACCCCTCTTATCCGGGCGTTCAAAACCATCGATTTGCGAGAGTGGGTGAGCAGATCGCAGTTCTGCGCGTGGGTGTTGTGGACTCAAATGGCAACCGGATTCAATGGTTGCCCATCGACGCACCTCAGGATGGCTTCTATCTCGGAGAAGTCGAATGGGCAGGGAATTCAGATGAAGTGCTGGTGGAAACGCTTAGCCGCTTCCGTGACCAGCGTGACTTTCTTCTTGCCACAGTCGATGGTGAGGTGACGCGAATCTTTCATGAATCCAATGCAGCATGGGCTGTCGGAAGCCAGGGAAAGAATTCCGGATTGACCTGGATTCAGGGTGGCAAGGCATTCATCGTCGTCAGCGAAAAGGATGGCTGGCGACACGCCTTTCTTTGTTCACGCGAAGGCAGGCAACTGTCGCTGCTGACACCTGGCGAGTACGACATCATTGATCGCGGGGTCGTGGATGAAAATGGCGGCTGGTACTACTTCTATGCGTCGCCGGACAATGCAACGCAAAAGCACTTATACCGTGTTCCTCTCGACGGATCAGGAACGCTGGAGCGAATCGGCCCCACGGGCCAGCCCGGCACGCACGAGTACGATTTCTCGCCGGACGCCAGGTGGGCGTTTCACACTTATTCCACGATGGATACGCCGCCGATCGTTGAGCTTGTCGAACTGTCAGGCCATCGTGTTGTGCGTGTGCTGGAAAATAACAGCAAACTTAACGCGAAGATGAAGCAACTGATTTCGCACCCAACGGAATTTCTGCAGCTGGACATTGGCGACGGCGTTTCCATGGATGCATGGATGATTAAGCCGAAGGATTTCGACGAGTCAAGAAAGTACCCCGTCTTCATTTACGTCTATGGCGAGCCTTATGCCCAGACGGTGTTGGATCACTGGGGGGCAGCTCAGATCGACTTTCATCGCGTCGTGGCCGACCTGGGATATTTGGTGGTGTCGATCGACAACCGCGGCACTCCAGCGCCCAAAGGTGCTGCCTGGCGGCGTTCTATCTTTGGTAGTCTGGGGCCGCTTTCAACTGAGGAACAGGCAGCGGGCTTGAAGGAATTGGGGCGGACCCGACCGTACGTTGATCTGTCTCGAGTCGGGATCTGGGGCTGGAGCGGCGGTGGCTCGAATACACTGAACGCCATGTTCCGCAAGCCTGAGCTGTATCACGTCGGAATTGCAGTTGTGCCCAAACCACAGCCACATCTCTACAATGCGTGGTTTCAGGAAATCTACATGCGGACGCGCACAGTGAACCCCGACGGATACAAAATATCGGCGCCTATCAACTTTGCGGACGGCCTGCAGGGCAAACTTATGATGATCACCGGGTCGGGCGAAACGAACACACATATTCAGATCATCGAAGGGCTGGTCGATCGGCTGATCGAACTCGGTAAACCGTTCGACTACATGGTGTACCCCAATCGAGATCACGGTCTTCGCGAAGGACGCGGGTCGGTGGTACATGTCAGAATGCTTATCATCAGATATCTGCTCGAACACCTTCCACCTGGACCACATTAGCACGGCGACTCAGTTATTGAAGCCAGGTAGCTATCGGCCTGAGCGGCAAGACGCCAGTCTTTCCCGAACGAATCCGCGGCTAGCGCCTTGCGGCTCACATCTCAGTGTGAAACTCTGAGTTGCCGTGACCACGTTACAGCGTGAAACGCTGTAGCCCACGGCGGTAGCGAATCTCGAGTTGCTGCCGCCGCTTCGCGACCGTGTATTTGTGGGGAAGAACCAGCAATTAACCGGGGACGCTGCTCTGATTCTCCACCATAAACTACCAACTCCCCAGTGAGCACTCGTAAGGAAATGCTGTTCTTGATGCCAGTGCATTGTCACAGGAAGAAAGTGGGGGCAGGTACCAAGAAATGCGAAGCGCCCCTCGGGCCGTTCCGGTTTTGCGTACCTGACCTCGTCGTGCTCGCCAACCCAGGAACGTGGTTTTGGCAAAGCAGTTTACTTATTGTCGTGAACGATACTGGCTCGTGGGAGCAACAAGACTGCAATCAAGAATCGCTCTTCGCGGCCACAAGCCAGTGTGAAACGCTGTAGCACGCCGCGCAAGCAAGTGGCGTTCTTAAACGCTCGGGACTCACTCACTTGCGCTTTGAACTTGTATGGCCTGTATTCCGCTCACTCGCGAAAGAAACGGCGGCCTTTGAGTTCAAAACGCGGCAGCTCTCCCGGCTCGGCCGTCCTGACTTCGCAGGCGAATCCCAGTCGTCTTCGCAGTGAAGCTGCAACCGTTCCAGCGACTTCCGATGCTCGAGCGGCGGCGGCAGCAGTGGGCTCGACTGTGACACAAAGTTCGTGCATTTCTCGCACGGTTTTCACGTCGATGCGAAACTCTGCGACCTCATCAATCTCACGCAGCACGGCTTCGACGCTGGAAGGGAAGACGTTGTTGCCTCGGATGGTCACCATATCGTCCGACCGACCAAGGATGCCTCCGGAGAGCCACAGCAGTTCTCGCTTGTCAGGACCTTTGTCGGTACCTGCCTGCACCAGGTCTCGAGTGCGGTAACGAATCAGCGGTGAACCAATTCGACCGAGATTCGAAATCAGCAGTTCACCAACTTCGCCCGCGGCGACTGGTTCCAGAGTTTCCGGATCGACGACTTCGGCAATGACTTCCGTTTCCAGCAGGTACATTCCGCCGGGGCGGTCTTCACTTTCGACACCCAGTGAGGCAATTTCCGTCATGCCCCAGTGATCGATGACTCGCGCATCCCACGCCGATTCGATGCGGCTGCGAGTTGCCGGTATGGCTCCGCCAGGTTCGCCCGCGACGATCAGCATGCGGACGCTGGATTCCTGAAGATTGACACCTTCTTCAGCCGCGACTTCTGCCATTCGCAGAGCATACGTCGGTGTACAGCAGACAACCGTCGCTTCGTTTTCGATCATCGCCTGAAGCCGAACCGATGTCGACATGCCTCCGCCAGCGATGACAAAGTTCCCCAGCCGTGTCGCTCCTTCGAACGCTGCCCAGAACCCGATGAATGGCCCGAACGAAAACGGAAAGAACAGGCGGTCATCCTTGTTCAGCCCGGCCAGCAGGTAAATCTGCCGCCAGCATTCCATGATCCATTCCCAGCTGTCGGACGTGTCCAGCCACCGCATCGGTCGGCCGGTTGTTCCGGACGTTTGATGCAATCTTGTGTAGGCGGTCGATGGAAATGACAGATTCGCCCCATAGGGCGGCTGCTGTGCCTGAGACTCCACGAGTTCCTGCTTCGTGGTCACGGGCAACGCACGCAGATCCTCAAGAGTGCGAATGTCGTCAATACTGATGCCGGCGGTTGCATACTTCGTTGTATAGAAACGATTGCGAGGAATGATCGCTTCCAGCATTTCAGTCAGCCGCCGAGTCTGAATCTGTTCGATCAGATCGCGGCTCTTCCAGATGTCTTCGATCGTTTGGTCCAACCCTCTGCTCCGATTTTCTGTGATTTTGACGATAGCCAAACTACGGTCGCCAACCCTAAAACCTGGCTGTGACAAAGCACTAGTAGCTACTCGCGGTTTCTGTCGCTTCGACCTTAATCGGATCCAGTCCAAGTCGTTCACGACACACGTCCAGAATAACCTTCGTCGCACTGGCGCCAATTCGGCTGACACCAATGGCACGCACCTCCATCAGTTTGTCGAAGTCCCTCACTCCGCCAGCGGCTTTGACCTGCACAGAATCGGCCGCGTGTTTTCTCATTAACGTCAGGTCTTCCATCGTTGCGCCACCTGTGCCGTAACCGGTGGATGTCTTGACCCAATCGGCCTTCAATTCGCTGCAGATTCCGCACAGCTTTATCTTGTGGTCATCGGTCAGGTAGCAGTTTTCGAAGATGACTTTTACCTTCTGACCAGCTGCGTGAGCGACGTCGATCACCGCTTTGATGTCCGTCGTAACGTAATCCCAGTCGCCACTGAGAACTTTGGAAATGTTGACGACCATGTCCAGTTCTTCGCAGCCGTCAGCAACGGCCCGTTTTGCCTCCGCCTGTTTAATGGCCGTGGTGTGGCCGCCGTGAGGAAAACCGATTGTCGTTGATGTCTTGACCATGCTGCCCGCCAGCAACTCAGCACACCGTTTGACATAATAAGGCAGTATGCAGACGCTTCCGGCATCGTAAGCACGTGCCAGTTGAATGCCGGACTCCAGATCGTCCTGTGTCAGCATGGGTTGCAGAAGTGAGTGGTCGATCATCCTGGAAATGTCGGTGTATGAGTAATCCATGGAGTTTCCTGGGTGATGTTCGGAGCTGGAAAGGGGGTGTAGGAAAAGGGGTCGGGAACCAATAGCCGGAACGGCCCTTCGGGTGCATCGCACTATTGGTTCCCGACCCCTTTTCCTGCTTTATTAACCGGGAATGAAGTTCCGCAGGTAAGTATGGCTTTGCACGAGGGCCAGTTTTCGTGATTCCAGCGAATCTTCGTACGCGCGGTCCTCGACTTCAACGCACACGGGCCCGTTGTAGCCGGTGTCTGTCAGAACCGAGAAGAATTTCCCCCAGTCAACGTCCCCCATGCCGGGCAGTTTGGGAGTATGATACAGCGACGGGTGAGCAAGAATTCCGGTTTCGTCCAGCAGGTGCTGGTCGACTCGTACATCTTTGGCGTGCACGTGGAACAGCTTTTCTGAAAAATCCCGCATCGGCTTCAGGTAGTCCATCTGCAGCCAGACCGGATGCGACGGATCATAGTTCAAGCCGAAGTGATCACTGGGGATGGCTTCAAACATGCGTTTCCAGATGGCGGGGCTGTGAGCCAGGTTTTTGCCGCCTGGCCATTCATCGTCAGAGAACAACATCGGGCAGTTTTCTATTCCGACTCGAACGCCCTGCTCTTCCGCAAATCCGATGATTGGCTTCCAGACCTGTTCAAACAGCGGAAAGTTGTCGTCAACCGATTTCGTCCAGTCGCGACCGATGAATGTGTTCATCGTGTTGATGCCAAGCTTTGCCGCGCCTGCGATCACTCGGCGAATCTGTTCGATGGCGGTGTCTGCTTCGTCAGCATCCGGCGACAGGGCATTCGGGTAGTAGCCCAGCCCGCTGACAGACACGCCGTACTTTGTCGTAAGATCACGCACCTGCACAGCGGCCGCGTCGTCGAAGTCAGCAACGTCAACATGAGTGACGCCTGCGTAACGTCGACTGGCTTTGCCAACCGGCCAGCACATGACTTCAACGCAGTCGTAGCCGATGTCCGCGGCGGTTGAAAGGACTTCTTCGAAACTGAGTTCCGGAAGAATGGCGGTGACGAATCCAAGTTGCATCGTTGGTGCTTTCTGTACAGGAGAGCCGAATCGGCAGAATCAAATGGTCCGCAGTTCCTACAACGCTGATGGGGCTGCCCGATCAGCGTTGTCGCCGACGCCGGTCTACAGCGACAGTGGCTGACTTGTGGTCGCGATTGACGTGATCCAGTAGCAGAACGCCTGCCCCCACGAGCCCGAACCGGGGTCGTTAATCTGTCAACTGCGTGGTTCAATCCAGGAATCAGGGTCGGCAAAGAGTCCTGGTGCATAACGAAGCTTGAATGCCAACCTCTCCAAATCAAGCCTCGAAGAGGTACTGCTCTAATTCTGATCGTTCATTTCCACCCACTTCTGTTCTCGATGACTCTGCAGAATCGCTTCGCACAGAAGAATTTCGCGGTGACCGTCTGCGAATGTTGGGAACGTTCGATCAGCTGTGAAGTCCCCCGCAGCAATGTATCCGTAGAAATCGCGAAACAGTTGCTTAAACGTGTCCGGAAACCCCTGATTGTGTCCGCCTGGGTAATCTGCGTGGCGATTGGCGCGATCGCCCATCAGGGCAGGATCACGTAATAATGTTTCGTTGGGCTGGTCGCGCTGGCCGATCCACATTTCATTCGGACGTTCGCTGCACCATTCGATGGCGCGCTTCGAGCCGGCCAATTCAAATCGCAGACAGTTCTTGCGGCCGGCCGTGACCTGAGACACGGACATCATTCCACGACCGCCCCCCTCAAACTTCAACATCACAGACCCGGAATCTTCCGTCGTTACATTGACCGGGACGGTCTGTTGTGACGCATTCGTTTTGCCGCTGAAGGTTTCCACACCTCCCACCGGGCGTCGACGTGTGGGGTACACCGTCTGCAGATCTGCGCAAACAGCGGTCACCTTTCGGTCGGTGACGAACTGCACGAGGTCCAGCCAGTGAGTCCCGATATCGGCGACAGCGCGAAGATCGCCGCCATCCTCCGCGACAACTCGCCAGTTGAAATCCGTGTTATGAAACAGCCAGTCCTGTACGTAGCAGCCGGACACATGAAACAACTCCCCAACTTCGCCTCGACGAATCCTGTCGGCAGCTTCCAGGCACAGCGGGTAATAGCGGATATTGTAGTTGACGGCCGCGACCTGCTCCGATTCACCGGCGATCCGGAGCAAATCGGAAGATTCCCGCGAGTTCATCGCCAGAGGTTTTTCGCACAGTACGTGCTTACCGGCCTGCAATGTTCGCGATGTTTGTTCGAAGTGATGCCGATTGGGTGACGTGATGTGAACAACGTCGACATCGTCATCTGCAAGCAGTTCATCAAGCGATGCGTAACCGTTCTTCAGACCAAGTTGCTGTGCGGCCAGTCGTGATTTTTCTGCGGTCGAACCCAGAATGCCGGCAACGTTGACACCTGCACGAATAAGTCCTTCCACGTGGACAGGGCCGATGAATCCTGTGCCGATTACTGCTGCCGTCAATTGTCTGATATCTGTCATCGCTGATTCAGCCAATCATTGCGTTCCAGCCAGACTTCGCATTGCTGCGGCCAATTTGTCACCGGGTGAGCTTTCACCGGACGCACACCGTAGCCGTGGCCACCGGTGTCGAAAATATGAAGTTCGGCCGGTACTCCGGCTTTCTTCAATGCCAAAGCCATGAACAGGCTGCTTTCTGCCGGAACTCGGTCGTTAAAGGCATGTACCAGAAACATGGGTGGTGTGTCTCTGGTGACAACCAGATCGTCCGCCAGTGCCGTCCTTTCTCTGTTGGCCAGATAGCCGGGATAGATGAGCATGGCTGCATCCGGGCGGCAGGATGCCTGGTCCGCGGCATCGACTGGATCGTAATGCCGCTTCGTTGCCAGGGCTGTGCGAGCCGCCGCGTCTCCACCCGCGGAAAACCCCAGAATGCCAATGCGGTCCGGGGCAAGGCCCCATTCTTTTGCTTGACTGCGCACAAGACTAAGCGTTCGCTGAGCGTCCTGAACCGGTTGCAGCCACCTGGGATCGACTTTGTTCGTCGGAACTCGGTACTTCAGCACGATTGCCGTGACGCCGATGGAATTACACCATTCAGCAACTTCGGTGCCTTCCAGATCCCACGCCAGAATGTGGTAGCCTCCACCTGGACAAATAACGATTGCCGATCCGTTGCGTTGGTTGTCCGCGGGCAGAAACACGTGGGCTTCCGGGGTGGACACATTGGCCAGTTTTATGATTCGTCGACCGCCGATCAGCTTGTCTTCAGGCTTTGTGACGTTCGCCTCGTCGTCCACGTCACGAACCGGACCAGGTGGCGTGGAGGGCCACAATCGGATGATGTCCGTTGGTTCGGCGGCGACCAATGGCGTGAAACATAGTGTGCAAAGCAGTGCAAGTCGGAGCATCGGAGTCTCGAGTGAGGACCTGTTCGGAAGATCGAATTGACCCTTTTACCGAAGACGAGTCGGATGTGACAGCGAAGGCGGGTGCGGTTCCGCTGCACGCGAGGCGTTGCCCAGGCGTTTTTTTCGCGTGTTTCGTGAAGGTGCTGTCCACACAAAACCAGTACGTACGAAGCGACACATCTGATATCATGGCTGCTATTGATTCCAGGTCGAAGGACGTTTTCTCATGAATTCATCAGCTGATGTCGCGCAATCCGTGTTGGAAGCTCAGCGACTGCAGACGCGGCGATACTTTTTTAGCCGGGCCGGTCGTGCCGGGCTGGGCACAGCTTCTCTGGCTACATTGCTCTCCAGTGAGGCAGGAGCAAAAGGAAGCAACGGCACTGAGCCCAGTCTGCCGGTGCGGGCGAAGCGAGTTATCTATTTGTTTCAGTCGGGTGGTCCGCCTCAGCTGGATCTATTCGATTACAAGCCCCACCTGGACGATGTGCACAAACAGGAAGTCCCCGAGTCCATTTTCAATGGGCAACGATTGACGGGCATGACGGCGGGGCAGACGTCGTTTCCTGTCGCCAGATCCGTTTTTAAATTTGAGCGAGTGGGCGAAGGCGGAGCGTGGTTAAACACAGAATTGATGCCGCATCTGAAAGAGGTTGCGAACGAAGTCTGTTTTATCAATTCGGTTCACACCGATGCCATCAACCATGACCCGGCGATCACTTTTTTTCAGACGGGATTTCAGATCGCAGGTCGCCCCAGCATCGGTGCGTGGTTGAGTTACGGGCTGGGCAATGAAAACGAAAACCTGCCAACGTTTGTGGCGATGACGTCTAACAAAGGTGGACAGCCACTGTACGACCGTTTGTGGGGCGCCGGTTTTCTGCCGTCGAAACATCAGGGCGTGCTGTTTCGAGCCGGGTCCAGCCCCGTGCTGTATCTGAACAATCCCGCCGGAGTCACCGATGCGCTGCGGCGGCGGACGCTTGACCAGATTCGTGACCTCAACCAGAAACGATTCGACGAAGTTCAGGATCCGGAAATACAGACTCGGATTGCTCAGTATGAGATGGCGTATCGGATGCAGACGTCCGTACCGGAATTGACAAACGTCAACGATGAACCTCAGTCGATGTTCGATCTGTACGGCGAAGACGCAAAGAAACCAGGGACCTACGCCTACAACGTGCTGATGGCTCGTCGGCTATCCGAGCGAGGCGTGCGTTTTGTGCAGCTGTTCCACCGTGGCTGGGATGCACACGGCGGATTGGCCGGACAGATGAAAGCTCGCTGCAAGGACACCGACCAGGCGTCAGCGGCACTGATCACCGATCTGAAACAACGTGGTCTGCTGGACGACACGCTGATTGTCTGGGGCGGCGAATTCGGTCGCACGGTGTATTGCCAGGGGGAATTGACGGCGAAAAGCTATGGCCGCGATCATCATCCCCGGTGTTTTACCGTCTGGATGGCCGGCGGTGGAATCAAGGGTGGTATGAGTTACGGTCGGACCGACGATTACAGCTATAACATCGTGGACAAACCGGTCAGCGTACATGACCTGCACGCCACGATCCTGCACCAGTTGGGCATTGACCACCTGAAGCTGACGCATCGATTTCAGGGACGAGATTATCGGCTGACGGACGTGCACGGCCAGGTTGTGCGTGATGTGCTCCTGTGATGGAAATCACTCCATTCCCATCCGGACGCCGATGACACGACCAAGGCCGGAGATGAATCCTTCTCCAAGTCGTACTCGCATACGCATGCCATTTTCCGTGGGGCGACCTTCGACACGGATTTCGTCATCACCTTCTGCCAGAGCTTCACGAAACAGCTGATTCGACAGCTGCTCACGCTGCTGACGCTGCTTGCTTCTTTTTGCTCTTTCATCGTCCTGACCACCTCGCGACGATGTCGCAGCCTTCGGGACCGGCTTACCGCCGGAATCCCCGGAAGACTTCAGGTCCTCGACTACTTCTTCGGATTCCTTATTCCTGTTGGCCGCTTCGGCACCCTGGACCAGTTCGATCAACTGATTGACCTTCACTACCAGTCGAAACGATGCGGGCACCTGGTGGTCGGTCGGGTTTTCGTAGGCTTCGACCAGGTCATCCATTACGCCGGTCAACGTTTCAAACGAGTCATCTCCACCAACACATCCCCAAATCGAACGCTCACCGACACCAAACGTAATGCCCGGGTTGGAACCAAACAACTCGATGGCTCCGGCATCGGGGTTCTTGAATTCCAGTCGGTGAAAACTGACACCAGCGTGTTCTCGGAAGCCGGTTTCGATCCGGCCGATATCGTCCTGTCCCTGAATTCGCATCAGCACGTCCCGCAGACCGGCAGCGATGGCATTGCCATCCTGCACTCGAAGTGCTGTGGCGACGACCAGCTTGTCGCTGGAGTCCCGATAGAATTGACCGAATGCGTCCAGGTGTCCTTCGCTGACCGTTTGCTGCAGGGCAGAAATCGCGTGAAACAGGGGGCTACCCTCATCGGGGATCGATCCCAGATCGTTTTCTTCAATAACGCGGGCCACCTCGCCCTTCAAGCCTTCCAGAACACCGTCGTATCGCTCGATATCACGTTCTGCCATGACACCTGACCATGACAACGAGACCGGCGACGTGTCACTGATAATCGGAGTGAAGTAGCTGGCCTTCGTCGCAGACGCAAATATCTCTTCAAGCAGCTTTGTGCCTTCGCGGACGTCGAACAGCATGTCGAAATGTGCAGCTCGTTCTTCACTGATAACGTTCAGCCCGAATGAGATCCGTCGGACTTCGTCGAAGAACAGCTTGAAACCATCGATGTCTGCCTCCATCCACGATTTCCGGATTTTATAGGTGCTTTCCGGTTCGTCATCACGCTGCTGCATCTGAGTCGACATGGTGGACGTCAGCATGTTGAGAATCAAATCCCGTGTCCCCTTGGGGATCGCCTCCACATCAAGCGAGACCGCAACATCAAACTGACTGATCAAGGCAGATACCAGAGCACCCGGATCGGGCAGGACGCGTTCAAAGGCGGGATCCGGTTCCATCATGGGCAGCTGAATAAAAGCGTAGTCGCCTTCAATGCGGATCTGCAGGTTGCGTCGAGGCGTAATGAGTTCGTAACGTCCCTCTTCCCCAGGTTCCTGCCGCATAATGACGGACCCCAACTCCATCATCGATCGAAAGTCCTCCGGATTCGTAATCGGTAGAAACGCAACGAATTCAAACGCCGGGGGAAACACGCTTTCCAAATACATCATGATGCCCGCGGGACGATCCCAGTCCAGTCCCTCAAGCCCGTTCACGTTTTCGTCGAGCAGTCCCAGGATGGTGTCGACGGCTTCCGGCAGGCCGGCGACGTCAAACATATAAGTTGCTTCTTCTTTCAGTCGATTTGCACTGGCAGCGGTGACAACGACCATGGGCTTCGAACCGATGGCAAACAGCGGAGTCGGCTCATCTTCGTCACGGGCAAATGCGGGAACCGGGCTGAGCAGTGCGCAGACGAGGAAAAGACAGAGCGATCGTCGCAGGCAGGCCGGGCTTGGCATTGGGGAGTTCCACAAATGGAGTTGTTATTGAGTGTAAAGGGGGCACACGGCAATTCGCCGCATGACACTAAATCTTCAGGTTTCAATCTGGAATGGCGGGGAAATTGCCATCAGGGGCTTTATCGCTGTCGGTTTGGGGGCCGGCTTCGTCCGTGTATTGCCCACCGGTCAGCGAACATAAGAACTCAGAACGTACCGCAAGGGGTCGACGGACCTTTGAAATTTCCACTTTTTGAAGGGGATTCCCGGTGCTGGTTGAAGCACAGTCGTGTTCCAACGCCCCAGTGAATGTTGGCCGTCGGTCTGTCTGGTCACCGTATCATGGCGCAACACGGCGTTTTCATGAATATGAACCTGATTTCCTGATACAGAACGATACTCCCGTCGCCGGGCCGATTGGACACGGGGTTCGCCAATTGTCTCTATTGCTTTGTCACAGCCAGGTTTTAGGGTTGGCGAGGAAAACGGGGTCAGGTACCAAAAACCGGAACGGCCCGAAGGGTGCTTTGCATTTTTGGTACCTGACCCCCTTTTCCGTCGAATGCTTCCACCCTGACTTTTGCCTGTGACAAAGCACTACTGCATATCTCTGTTTTCTTGATGTTGCGGCTGACTTCGGAATCTCCTGTAACTCTTTTCCTCACATACGTTTCGGGTTACTATGGTGGGTGCGACTGTTGCGGACCCAAGGCGCAGAGATGATCAAGGGACACGTTCCAATGAAGCTTCCCGGCATGAAGAGAATCTGGCTGACACTGGCCATGAGCTGGCTTATTGGCGCCGTGGCCGTGCTGATTGCCAGTCTGGCCGAAAACTCATTCAAAGCCGGGCTTTGGGCGGAAATCTACTGTCTGGCGGTCAGCGTTCTGAGCCCCGTTTCGTTTTGTCTCTACGGTTGGGACAAATGGAAGGCCGAGCGCGAGGGGCGTCGCATTTCAGAGAAAACACTGCACTTGATGGCCTTCGCGGGGGGGTGGCCTGGCGCCGTGGCAGGGCAACAGTGGTTTCGACACAAGACTCTGAAGCCCGTTTTTCGCACAATTTTGCTGTTGACCGTGCTGCTGCACGTAGCCGTCGCCGCAACGCTCTGTTTCCAATAGCGGGACCATCACACGCCATTCTTTGGGGCAGTGATCCGCTCAGGCAACTCTGACAAGGGGCCTGGTGATGGGCCACGGATTCGAGGACTGCTCAGGGAATTCGCAGACTGTGGTGCGCCGCTGGCCAACTCTTCCACGTCGGTTCCCGAGGTGAGGCCATCGGTCCGGCGGACTTAGCGATTGGGAGTCAGCAGTCGAATTCTGTGCATCGACAGCGATCCATGAGGAGGCATCGTGCCCAAATGCACGATTTCTGCCGGTTTGCGACGCCCTCACCAGGGCCGTGTCTGGCGAATTCTGCCGTGGGCAAACTCACAACAACTTCTTTCCGCTGATCGACGCACCAGGTACGTGTGGCACCGCAGTTTTTGCACGCGAAGTCCCCGGAAGCCGTGTTGCTGCGTGTTACAGGCAGGGCTACAAACGCCGCGTCTATCAACGCGCGGATCCTCCGCCAGGCGCAGTCGGTTCGCCTGATTACCACATTTTATCTTTCAAAAAATTCGCTGGCACGCTGAATCCGTTTCGGTGCCGGCAACCTCTGTTGCCTCCTTTCAGATCAAACCGCTGACATTAACGGCAGGACGCCGGATGAATGCGGATTGTGTGTTGTTCCAACGCACTCTCAAAAATCATTTGAGGAACGTCATGACGAGCGTTCAAAATTCTCGATGCCAGTTGCAACCGTCTCACTCGCCGTCGGCGAGCTGTGACATCGTGACGAACGTGACAGACACCGTTTGCCCTGCGCTCAAACTGGCAGGCAGCAGTCTGCGTGTCTGCGTGCTCACACTTGCAACCATCGTATTCACGACCGCCTCAGCGACCGCTCAGGATGGTGCATTTTCGTACGGCCGAACGCAGATCGGCAGAACACCTTCCGGGGCAGCCGGCGGCGTCGTGGATGTCAATCGCCAGGGGATTGGCATGCAATTCCGGGGCGGTCACGTCGCGGGAAACACGGTCGGTCGAGAACAATCCATTTCAAATGTCGGGCTGTCTCCGTACGTGAACATTGGTGATGGAATGTTGTTCGGCGACAGTCGCCTGAGTTTTGCGAACGATGGTGGTGTGGCATATAGTTTCGGTACCGGGTATCGACACTACATTGCCGCTGTCGATGCCGTTCTGGGTGGTAACGTCTACTACGATCAGGATCAGATTTCCGGGGCCACGTTCAAACAATATGGCTTCGGAGCAGAACTGTTGGCCCATGGTTGGGAAGCTCGAGGTAACGTGTACAACCTGTTCGGCACGACCTCTGACATGACGGGCAGTCGTGTCGCCCCTGGCAGCGCATTGTTCGCAGGGAACAACCTGGAATTCAGCCGTATTGATACATTTGCGGAAGCCGTCGACGGTTTCGATGCGGAAATCGGCTGGTTGCTGCCTGGTGATTTTGCCGAACGCGTCGACCTGCGTGCATTCGGCGGCGGGTATATGTACGAAGGCGAAGGACTGTCGAGATTTGGTGGGTTCAGCACAAGGCTTCAGGCAGATATTGGCAATTGGCTGGAACTCGGTCTGAAACTGACCGATGACGACGTTTTTAATACCAACGTTGCCTTCAGTGCGACGATACATTTTGGCGGATTCAAGAGCCAGGAACACACCAGTCGTTCCGGTATGCAACGAATGGCAGAACCTGTTCGCCGAAACCTGAACATCGCCTCGATAAGAACTGACGTTACCGTCCCAGGGCAGATTGCCAACGGCATCGGCGGAACGCCGCTGACCATTGTTCATGTTAACAGCAACGATGCTGTGGGCCCGTTTATCGGTACCGTTGAAGATCCGCTGCAATCTCTGTCTGCCGGACTCGGAACGCCTGGTGCGGACATCGTGTTAGTGCACGCGGGAAGTTCGTTCGCGGCCGCGCCTGATAATCTTGCTGTTCTGGCGGACGACCAGAACCTCTTTGGCGAAGGCGTCATCAGCGAAGCGAATGGAGATCGAAATGTAATCAATATTGTGGCTCTGGACGACATTCCGGCGTTTGTGCTGCCGGATTCCCCAACGTTTCAGGCAAACCCATCGTTTATTCGGCCGACGATCTCCAATTCTGTTGGCCCTGCTGTGACGCTCGGCAACCGCAGCAGGCTGGGTGGCTTCATACTGGATGGGTCCAATGGACACGGCGTCTTCGCTGACACGGTCTCGAATGTTACTGTCCGAGACACCTTGATTTCCAATGCATCGGGCACGGGAATCCTGTTACAGAACACTCTGGATACGGTCACGATTACAAACACGGCGGTTGAAGGTGCCACCGGTCCTGCATTTCACGTTGATGGTGGAAACGCCGCCATCGGATTTACTGCCACCAGCGTCGGTGTCGACCCTTCATACGGGCGCATTGTCAATTCATCTGACGCTGCTCTGCTGATCGAAAACACGACGGGCGGGGCGGTCAATATGACCAGCGCTACGATTGACGACACGGGAGGGACCGGAATCATCATTCAGAACAACGCGAGCAACGCCACAATCGACAATGCGTTCATTCTCGACAGCACCGCAACAGGAATTTCCGTGGTCAACAGTTCCGGCGTATACTCCTTCCGTGACACGATTCGCGACGCTACCACGATCACCAATGCCACAGGCGCGTCTGTCTTCATTGATGGACTGCAGGCGACGGGCGGGGTGACCTTCGAAAACCTTGCCATTGTCAGCCCTCAGGGTGGCGGTATCGATATCGACAATCTGGAAGGTGTGTTTAACTTTTCCCGGGATCTGGTTATTGGGGCCGCCGCGGCGGGAAGTACTTCTCCCTTTATCAGTGTCAGCAACTCGCTGGCGACTGGTGTCGTAAACTTCGGCGGCGATATCACAATATTTGCGACGCCGACGGCCCCCGCAACGTTCTCCGGTGGTCGAGGGATTGAACTTGTCGGCAACGCAGAAGGCAGCAGCTTTACGGCTGCCGGACAGACGAATATTACCTCTGTTGGCGCTGAAGGTATTGCCATCGTAAACGACAGTTCGAATGTGATCTTTGGTACCGCGACGTCTGGTGGTACCAGTGTGGTTGAGCCTCTGTTGCAGGGGCTCAGCATTCAGAACACGGACGGAGTCCTGGGATTCCGGACCAACACCAACATCCTGAAAACCACGAACCCGGGAGTCCCCCTGGTGGATATTCAAAACTCTCAGGCGTCCGTTCAGTTCGATCTACTGCAGGTAGACACAACAACGGGTGATATTGGCGTGAATATTGTGGGCAACGTCGCTGGTGCCAATGGTCCTGCAACGATCTCAATGGATACGCTTGGAATTGTTTCCACAGATGGGGTCGGGCTGTTTGCGAACAACAATACGTTTATCCGCACGAATACAGGGACAGTTGACGTTACCAATCAAACGGCCATCGAGATTCTCGACTCCGGCATCGACATCGACCTCGAAACGGTCTCAAGCATCAACTCGCCAACGTATGGTATTCACCTGATGGACACTAACAAGGACCTGAACAACCACACTCTTGTGGCGAAGACCTTCACTGTGCGTGGCGATTCCACTGCGACAACTGCCAGTCCAGGCGGACAGATTCTGGCCGCGGTCGCGGAAGGTGCCCTGCTGGAAAATGCTGGTCAGGTCAGTCTGCGAGGAATGGAGTTTCGTGATAACGACGTTGGTGTTCGAGTCGTCAACTCCCTCGACATTGCCGGAACTCTCAATGTGCTTGACGATCAGTTTCTGCAGTTGTACGGCATCAATATGTTTGACTCGGACACGCTCGGAGTCACAGCGACAAATCTGACGGAACTGGATATTCGTGATTCGCTGTTTGACAATAACGGTGATGTCATAAATGCTCTGACCCCGGAAAATGAAACGCTGTTGCTGCGGTACACTGAACGTCCGAATGATGTGACCACGACCAGGTTCGTGGAATTCGATAATCCATACACCGTTAACATTGAACGCACGCAGTTCAGCGATAATACCGATGATATTATCCGCATCGAGAATACCGTCGCGGCCATTGGTGCCCACATTGGCGTCAATGTGCAGGGCAACCTGTTTACGATGAATGATACCGTTGATTTCTATCCTGTTGCGGACCCCGACGAATACGCATTTGGAATCACCTGGAACGGACCGGCTCAGGTTAATCTGGAAAACAACGCCTTCGAACTTGTTCTTTCCAATCCGACCACAGCTGTAGGATTTCAGATCGCCATGTTTACTGACATGATCTCCTCAACTGACCTGCTGGAAGAGCGAATTGTAGGCAACCGAATCCTCAACAGCGATCACACCGGAGCAGTCGGTATCCGTACGTATACGTCTGGTCCATCCGCACAGCTGATCGACAGCAATAATATGATTTTTGCTGGTCTGGACAGCAACGGAATGGAATTCAACCTTGGGTCAGGAACAGTCATGGATATTGTGAACAACAATATGACGTTTCTGGCAGATTCCGGCCGCGGCATTTTTGTTGACCGACTTATCGAACCTGCATCGTTTCAAATCAGCAATAACGTGATCCTGCTGTCTGATGTTGTCGATGTGTTTGGCAGCCCCAACACGACCTTTGAAGAAGGTATCCACTTCCGCAGTGCCAGTGGCATATACAACATCTTCGGAGCACAGAATAACGTGATTGAACTGATTACCCTCGGTAACATTCAACGGGTCGCACAATTCAACGGCAACGTACAGGGACAGATTCTCGTCAACGGTGCCCTTGTGCCGTAACCAGGCGGAGCGTGCGACAATGGTCGTCGCACAGTATTCCTGCATGATTCGACGTGTTGACGGTGGGATGGGGTTACCGAAAAATGCACAGCAGGCTGCGGTTTGCGCAGTGAAACGGGGGCTTCCCGTATTCTTCTGTCCTGAAAATGCTGCGGGGCGATGCCCTACCGAGAACGCTTGAGGGTTCCCGGAAAATCGGTCACCGTTTCCAGATTGTCGAGCAGTCCCTACAATCCGTGCACAATGACCAGTGTTGCTCAGCAGGTTCCAATTTCACTTGCTGAATTGACTGCGTTGATCGGATCCGCACCGGAATTTGCCGACGTTCTGAGCGCCCTGCACTCAGGAAACAGCGGCGCGATCGATGGAGCATGGGGATCATCCTGTGCGCTGAGCATCGCCGCGCTTTCGGCAAACAGCCCCGATCATACCCTGTTGGTCGTCCTGCCCGGAATTCGCGAGATCGATGAATTCTTTGACCAGCTTGCCGAATTCATTCCGGACGATGCAGAGATGCGGCAGTTTCCTGCCTGGGAAACTCTGCCGGAAGAACACGATGTCACTGACAGCGTGTTTGCCGCACGGCTGGGCGCCGTGAGATATCTGAACGCAGGCCACCATGGTTCGTCAGTCCAGCACGAAGTTCCGGAACCAGGTCAACCAGCCGCTGCTGATCCCTGGCACTTCTCTGCCGACACAAGCCAATCCGTTGGTCACACTGCCTCCGAAGAAGCGGCCCCAGACCGCGCACATCACCCAGCTGGCAGACCACACAAGCCATCCATCATTGTCACCTGTCTTCCAGCGCTGCTGCAGCCGGTGCCCGCTCGCAACGACATCGAAGAAGCGACGCGTCGCATCGCCGTTGGTGATGAATTGGCACTGGATCCACTGCTCGACTGGCTGATCGAACGCCGTTTTGATCGTGTTACGGCCGTCGAACTGGCGGGCGAGTTCTGCGTCCACGGAGGTGTACTGGATATCTTTCCGCCGACAGAAACCGACCCGATTCGCATCGAGCTGTTTGGCGACGAGGTTGAATCGATTCGCAGCTTCGACGTGGAAACGCAACGGCGTCTTGAGGACCTGGATGAAGTGGCCATCATCGCCACCAAACCCGTCAAACCACACGATAAGCCGGAACCCGGCGACAGCCTGTGTCCTCACAACGCCATCGCGTCCGCCACCGAATCGTTGCTGGACTCCGTCCCTGCAGACACAATCGTCGTCCTCAGCGACATGGCTCAGGCTGTCAACGAAGGCAAGCTTTACCTGCAGCGGCTGGCAAATCCGATCGGTATGTTTGGAGTCAACGCCACGATGGCTCGGCTGACGGAATATCCGTCCGTCACGATTGATGCGTTGGGCGCGGACAGTTACGAGACATCGTGCCATCTGAAGATCGAAGCCGTCGAAAGGTTCGCCAGCACCGGCCGAGACGCACTGGTGGATCTGGCAGAATCACTTGGTCCCCAGGATCGAGTCATTCTGGCGTGTCATAATGACGGAGAAAAACAGCGGCTTTCTGAGCTGATTGCCGAAACCGATGCCACCGCCGAAGTACCGCTGACCGAACGCATCACATTGTGTGTTGGCCGAGTCAACAAGGGCTTTCGGCTAGTCGAACGTGGCCTGATGGTCATCAGCGACAACGAGCTGTTCTCGCGGTCGCAGGCCCGCAAGGTGAAATCACGGCGTCGATCGGCCGATTCCCGTGCCATCGACAACTTCCTGGATCTGAAGGACGGTGATCTCGTGGTGCACGTTACTCAGGGTATCGCCAAATATCGTGGCATGGCCCTGATGGACAAGGAGGGCGAAAAAGAAGAACACCTGTTGCTGGAATTCCGGGACAGTCTGATCGTCTACGTTCCCGCCGCGCTGATTCATCTGGTCCAGAAGTATATCGGGCCGGCCAAATCAATGCCCGAACTTTCGAAATTCGGCGGCACGTCATGGGATAAGAAGAAGGGCAAGGTCGCCGAAGCCGTCACGGATATGGCTGCCGATATGCTGACACTGCAGGCAGAGCGTAATTCCAAACCTGGCCTGCAGTGCCAGGCGGATTCGCAGATGCAGCAGGAATTTGAACAGGCTTTTCCCTATACTGAAACAGTCGACCAGGTCACGGCCATTACCGATTTCAAGGAGGACATGGAACGCACCCGACCAATGGACCGTCTGATCTGCGGCGACGTTGGTTTTGGCAAGACAGAAGTCGCCATGCGAGCGGTCTTCAAGGCCGTTGATAATGGTCGCCAGGTGGCCGTGCTTGTCCCCACAACGGTGTTGGCAGAACAGCATTTTCGCACATTTACCGAACGTACGGCTGAATTCCCGGTCAACGTCGAAATGCTGTCGCGTTTTCGTTCGGCGGGTGAGCAGAAGAAGATCATCGAAAAACTGAACCGTGGCGAAATCGACATCGTTGTTGGCACTCACCGCCTGGTCTCCAAAGACGTCCACTTCAAAGATCTTGGGTTGCTGATCATCGACGAAGAGCAAAAATTCGGCGTCAAGGTCAAGGAACGTCTGAAGCACCTTCGACTGGAAGTTGACATCCTGACCCTGACGGCCACGCCGATTCCGCGAACGCTGCATATGTCGCTGCTGGGCATTCGAGACATCAGCAGCCTGACCACGCCGCCGCGCGACCGCATGCCCATCGAAACGCGAGTCGGACGCTTTGACGAATCTCTCGTCCGCAGCGCCATCATTCGTGAGCTCAACCGCGGCGGACAGGTCTACTTTGTTCACAATCGCGTGCATGACATCCGACTCATCGCCGATCGCATTCGTCAGATCGTACCGGAAGCATCACTTACGATTGCTCACGGGCAAATGACACCGGACGAACTCGAATTGGCCATGCTGGACTTTGTCACCGGAAAGGCCGACATTCTGCTGGCCACAACGATCATCGAAAGCGGCCTGGACATTCCCAACGCAAACACCATGGTCATTCACCAGGCTGATATCTACGGTCTGGCGGATCTGCATCAGCTGCGTGGGCGAGTCGGCCGGGATCGTCATCGAGCGTACTGCTACCTGATGCTGGAGGAAGGCAAGGTCGTGACAACCAAAGCCACGCGCCGCCTGAAAGCCATTGAAGAGTACAGCGAACTGGGCGCGGGTTTCAGGATCGCCATGCGTGACTTGGAGATTCGAGGCGCGGGCAACATTCTCGGCACCGAACAGAGCGGCAACATCGCCGCCGTTGGTTACGAACTGTACTGCCAGCTGCTGGAAAATTCGGTCCGCACGCTGAAGAAGCAGCCACTGCGGTACCAGACACACGTCAGGATGGAACTACCCGTCTCTGCATTCATTCCGGATCGATACATCCCGGAACAGAAGCTTAAAATTGAAATCTATCGGCGGCTGTCGCAGGCCAACTCGCTGGCCAACCTCGGGGAACTGGAAGAAGAACTCCGAGACCGGTTCGGCCCCGTTCCCACCCCCGCCAGACGCATGCTGCGTCTGCGAGAACTTAACCTGCGTGCGCTTGGCTGGAAGATTGAAAATATCCACCTGGAAGACGGCTATGCAGTGTTACGATACCGAGACGCTAGGTTGATCAAAATGCTCAGCTATCTCCATCAGGGCCACCTGAGGATCGTCGATAAGCACGACGCCTACTGGCCCCTGGAGGCCAACGAAGAAGACGGTACTGCCGTCATGGACGAACTTATCAAAGCTCTCTCCGAAGCTGAACCACCCGTTCCGGAAACTGAGTAGGCCCACACGTCCATGGTTGGAGCGTCGTGCCGCAACACTGACGCGGACGTCAACGGTTCAACTGTTTGTCGCAGGATGACCGACGGCAATGCTCAGCATTTACAGACAAGCCACGACTAATCAGTTCCTTGCCGCATTGTCCACATTGAAAAAATGCGTTGAACAATGCCCGGAGAATCTGTGGCACGAACCGGTCGTTAACCTGAAATACTGTCAGGTTGTCTTTTATGCATTGTTCTTTACGGATGTCTATCTGGGGCCCAGGCCAAGTTACTGCTACACAGCTGATGTGGACGATTGTCGCCTGAAAGGTGTTGCCAAGTTACGAAGAATTGGGCTTCACTCGTGCATCATCCGCGTGAATCGTTATCCTGGAGCCAATAATCCGCTGTCGTCAAATTCCGCAGAACAACAGGTCCGTTCCTTCCTGCCCTAAGAGTGTGTACCGAAATGTCTAAAAACTGTTTGTGTGCAATCCTCACCATGGCCGCATGTGCCACACCGGTAAACGCAGCAGACCGTCCGAATCTGGTCTTTATGATCGCGGACGACTGCACCTATCTGGATATGGAACTGTACGGTGGCCAGGCAAAGACGCCGCACCTGAATAATTTGGCGACGGAAGGAATGAAGTTCTCGCGATGTTTTCAGACAGCACCGATGTGTTCGCCCACACGACACAATATTTACACCGGCATCTACCCCGTGAAATCGGGCGCCTGGCCGAATCACACCTGCGTTTATCCCGGCACAAAGTCAATCGTTCATTACCTGAAGGACGCTGATTATCGAGTGGCCCTGTCCGGCAAGACTCACATCTCGCCGAAGGAATCGTTTCCATTTGAATACGACGGTGAATTCAAGACGGCTGACCCGTTCAAAGCGAATCCCTATCCGACGATCGATAAACTGATTACGGAATCGAAGTCTGCCGACACACCGTTCTGTGTGTTTGCCTGTTCCAACGAGCCGCACTCGCCATACGACAAAGGCAACGCTGCCGCCTATCCACCGGCATCGCTGACACTGCCGCCATCGTGGGTCGACACTTCCGAGACAAGGACTCAGTACTCAAAGTACCTGGCAGAAATTACCTATTTCGACGCCCAATGCGGGGCACTGCTGAAGTTGCTGGACAAGCACGATGTCGCTGACAACACGCTCGTAATCGCAGTGTCAGAACAGGGTTCCGCATTCCCGTTTGCCAAATGGACATGCTTTGAGCTGGGGCTGACCTCCGGTATGATTGTCCGCTGGCCGGGCAGGGTTGAACCTGCGTCTGCAACAAACGCTCTTGTCGAATATTGCGACGTTACACCGACATTTCTGGATGCCGCTGGTCTGCCGACTCCGGAAACGATGGATGGGAAGTCCTTTCTGCCAGTGCTGTTGGGCCAGCAGACGGAACACAAGACGTACACCTATGGACTCCACACGACGCGCGGCATCATCAACGGTTCGGAAAACTTCGGCATCCGTTCCTGCGGTACAAAAACGCATCGCTACATCCGCAACCTGAATCCGGACATCAAGTTTACAAATGCAGTGACTCGCAAAGGCGGTGACCGAGCGGACTACTGGACGTCGTGGCAAACCAAGGCCGACGCCGGCGATCAACATGCCCGGGCAATGACCAATAAGTACCAGCATCGAGCGGCCGAGGAGTTGTACGATGTTGTCAATGATCCGCACTGCCTGCACGACCTGATCGACGATCCAGAGTACTCCGAATTGCACGAGGAATTGTCATCGCGACTGGACGCCTGGATGACGTCACAGGGAGACCAGGGCCGCGAAACCGAGGCGATCGCGCACACTCGAAAGTCTGGTTACGGAAAGCCAAAACGAAAGAACAGGAAGAAAACCAACAGCAACGCCAGGTGACACCGCTTTGGGCGTGCGGGCCGCTGGGTTCCGGACGTCGTCCATTCGCTGATCGAAGGTCTCCCTTTGTGGTGTGAGGTGGTGCGTGATCGGAAGACCTGCGGTCGCACTGGCTAAGTGCAGGAGACCCCCGCAAAGCGTCCCAATAGGACGGCGAATGGCTGTTCCCGCGCTGCAGGATCCCTGATAACATATCCCGTCGTTGTACACTCCGCCCCCGTACACACATCGCTCTCCTGCGAACGGAATCGCCCCATGCAAGTCTCATTTTCAGCGCTGGCCATCATTGTCGTTGCGTCGTTCGCCGTAATCGGCTGTTCCGGACCGCAGACGAAGTCCGAATCGTCATTGTCTCAGGCAGATTACGCAGAAGACAGCGACATTCAGCAGGCTTCGTTCAGCAGAAGCAAGGCGGCGACCTTCCTGGACCTGAAGTCGTTGCAATATGATTGTGGTCCAGTCGATCAGGATGTGAGTCAGGATTTTCAATTGACGGACTCCGGCCTGCGTTATCGAGTCTTGCGAAAGGCCGACGGCAGAAAACCAACCGCCAGAAACTCAGTCACCGTCAACTACCGTGGCTGGCTGGACAGCGGCAAGGAATTCGACAGTTCCTATGACCGAGGCGAGCCCATATCGTTTCCACTGAACGGAGTGATTGCCGGGTGGACGGAAGGCATGCAGCTGGTTGGTGTTGGCGGCATGATTGAATTGTGGGTTCCGGCCCGGCTGGGCTACGGAACCCAGGGCTCGGGAGGTTCCGTACCACCCAATGCCACGCTGCACTTCATCGTCGAGTTGCTGAAAGTGGAAT
Organism: Fuerstiella sp.; assembly: GCA_024230215.1. Taxonomy (GTDB): domain Bacteria; phylum Planctomycetota; class Planctomycetia; order Planctomycetales; family Planctomycetaceae; genus Fuerstiella. The sequence continues at coordinate 51,714 of JAAERP010000446.1, forward strand.
GAGCTTCGTCGCTGCCCCCCTTTCCCGGGGAATGCTTCCACCCTAACTCTTGCCTGTGACAAAGCAATAGTCACGAATAACCGTCGCGCAAGCCGGAAGGGTTTTGCAAGAGGCTCAAGAGGAGTGATTATGTTTGCCCGATTCAGTTTAGCCACGCTGGCTGTTCTCAGTCTGTTGACCACAGATTGCTTCGCAGGCGATTCGGAAAAACCGCTGAAGCCCACTGTAGAGCCGGTCATTGTGGACGAAAGCATGGCTGTCGATGCCTCTCCGGTCATTGTGGAGGAAAGCATAGATGTCGATGCCTCACCGGTTGTTGATGCGCCCAAGGTCAAAGAACACCCCAAAGCAGGTTCTTATGATGAAGTTCTAAAGCTCAATCCCGTCGGATATTGGCCGGCAGATGAAGGCGGCGGCAGTGTGCTGCACGACCGTTCCGGAAGAGGAAATCATGGGCAGATACGCGCAGTGCCCTGGCGTGATGGCTTTCTGGATTTTGAAAATGATGTCTACCAGTGGGTGGAGGTGCCTTACAAACAAGAGTTCGGCTCTAAAAACTTCTCCATGGGCGGCTGGCTGTACAGCGGACACGATAAGAGCAAAGAAGATTCGCACATCGGAGCCATTCTCATCGGTCAGCCTCTTATAAAGTCGGGGGCTGACAATCTCAAGTGGGGTGCGATCTGGGGTGAACGCGTAGACTCCAGTGGTGCCCTGCTACGGTATGGCACTCCGAAGGGGAAGAATGCCACTTTTCTAGAGGTCGCGAGTGGAAAGCAAAACGACGTTGCCGGCAGCGCAAAGGCCGAAACGGTGGTAGCTCACAGCAAGTGGCAGCATCTGTTTTATACCTACGGCGCGACGACCGGAACGGGCAGCGTCTATCTAAACGGCAAACGGATCAGCAGCGCGGACAACATTCCCTTTGATCCGATGGATACGCCGCTGGTCATTGGCGGCGGAAGGTGGGGCACCTTCAATCTGGGTGGCAATGCCTCTTTGGATGGAACCCTGAGGCACATCACCTTTTTTGACCGCACTCTCACCCCCGAGGAAGTTGCAGCGGCAGCTGATCTGACCCACCCGCCGACCTCGCCCGTGATTACGCCATACTCCGTCCGCAAAGCAACACCCGAAAAGGCAGAACCCGTTTTCGATTTGGCTCAACTCATCGAGCGCGTGCAGAACAAACAACTGGATGAGCTCTCGCGCGGTAAAGCGGCCGTGCAACTGGCGTCCATGGGGAAGACGGCGAAACCCGCCATCCCGGTTCTCGTTGCCGAGCTGCGGCAACTGATCGATTCCAATGGCATTCATCTGCCTAAAATCGAGGAGTTTTCCAGGAATGCATTGATACAAGCACTGCTCAGCATCGACCGCAACGAAACCCAGGCGCAGCAGATTCTTGGAGCCGCGCTCATCGAGCCTTTCCTTACGAGCGTAGGCACTAAGCCGGCCCACTTTGAGACTATTCGCTCGCTGGTGAAATCCGGGCAGTGGTTTGAAGCCTTAGATGCCTACAAAGCGCATATGGCGTCATTGCCCACGTTGCAGAAGTTCCCGAAATGGGGCAGCTTCGACAGCAAGGAAGCTGTTGCGGAGCATAGTAGACTCTTCCCGCTAAGCGCCGAGTATTTTGATGGGTATCTGTCCATGAATGTCCCGTATGCTGATGCTGGCTACAGTGCCTATAACATCGTGGACAATACGTTGGATGGCTACAGCTACATGACGATGTATGAGCGTGTTCCCTTTGACGAGGTGGAGGATCAGTTCGACCGGCACTTGAAACAGAATACCGGGAAGCGCCCCGGTCAGGAGTTTTCTCCCCAGAACGGGACGGTAACCAGGAAATGGAGCCGGGTCCAAATTGTTCAAAGGACGCCGGATGGCAAACGGGAGTCGGTCTATCTCGAGGGGCCATGGTTTATCTATGACGCATCCGACGCCAAGAATGACGGCTGGTCGATTATCACCGATGAAAAGGGGTATATCCACGTGTGGGGAGGACAGCACAATAGCCCAAATGAGGATTACTATCTTCCGGGTATCTGGCCGATGCTGGACATGGCCGAAGACGAAAAGGCGGGGGTGCTTTACTGGGTCTCCAAACGACCGCACGACATCACTGAGTTCGAGTTCTTGGGGAAGAGCAATAATCCGCGCCGAGTCTCCGGCTGGATCAATTATATGAACCTGACCCGCAGCCGTACTGGGGACCTCTTTCTCTATTGCCGGGGACATTTGTGGACTTGGGCGTTGCATCGCTATGACACGAAACAGCAGCGCTGGACGCGGATCAAAGGCAGTGCCAGAAACATGTTCAACGCAGCTGAAAAGCGGAACCCCGAATGGTCTGCCAACCTGGGGAATACGGTTAGGTATCACGGTCCTGCCGATGCCCTGGTGGAGGCTTTTCAGCCGGGGGCCTACAACTTCTGTAGAACCTGGCCCCATCTAACCGGCAATGAGGTCCAGGGAATCACTTTTGACCTCTCAAACCGCATGCATATTTGTTTACCGATTCTGGGCGTTGGACAAAGTGGCCGTATGACCCAGGGGCCGGTGTATGCCTATTCTGACGATCTGGGCGATACGTTTTATGGCGCTGAGGGCAAACGGCTTGCCTTGCCGCTGACGGTCAATCCCATCCCGGGGCACTACGCCGACCGGACGATAGAACCGGCCAGGAGTCATTTTGAGGTATGGGCATCGTTGGTCCGTGAATTTGATTAACCTTAAAACTGAAATGAACCAACCGCGAATGAACGCCAATAGACGCGATTGATTAATGATGACAGGATGTTTGTCAGGAATTCAGAAGGGCCGCTTCCACTACTCTTCCAGGTGAACAGTTTCTTTTTGACCCCACGGGTTTGCACTGCCGGGCCTTTCCTGGTTTGAGCCGGAGTTGTGGTCCGGCGTCAGTGGGGGCAGCAGACCCGTCCGCAGCGCAGTGGAAAGATGTGCACCGCGGCCACAGGTTGGCGTCATACGCTGTAAGTTTCGGAATTGCCGGACTTTGTTGCAGCCACGCAGACAACTATGCTTCTCAGCCGGATCTGTTCGGATGAAAACGAGCAATCGGTCCAGGGAACCGCAGCGTAACCTGGTTTGACACAGGAACTGTGTTTATGAAGTTGCAGGCGCCGGCATTTCTGATTCGTTCGTTGCGGCAGGAATTACGCTTCGTGAGCCACCACGTCTTACGGGCCGGGCTTGCTGCCCTGGTTTTGTTGCTGTTTTTTGGTCGAGTCGCCACGTTTTCGATGAGGGCTGGTGTTGGCGGTATTTTTGCGTCCAACGTGATGACGTGCTGCTACTGGTTTGTCACGCTGCTGGGCGGCGTTTATTTCTGTACCGCGATCGTGGAAGAAAAAGAAGAGCAGACGCTTCCGCTGCTGAAGATGACCGGCGCATCACCCGCAGCGATCCTGCTGGGAAAATCCGGACCGCGATTGGTATCGGTCCTGCTGCTGTTGCTGGTTGTCATGCCGTTCCTGCTGTTGGCGATTACGCTTGGCGGAGTTCTTCCACGAGGCCTGTTGTCAGCAACTCTGGGGATCCTGGCATATGCCATCATGTTTTGTCAGCTGGGGCTGCTTGCCAGTGTTGTCAGCCGGGATTTCCCGCGGGCGTTTTCCAAAACAATCACGGCCTGGATTGTGCTTGAGTTTTTGCCGTTCTGGTGCTGGCTCGGCTCTGAGGCGGTTCTGTATGTGAGTCGTTTTGGCAGCGGCGCTGCCGCTGAAGGCTATTTGCAGTCGGCCAGTGCTGTTTCCGGCCCTTACGAGTGGAGCCAGTTCACGCTCGCCTGGCTGCACGAAAACCTGCGGTGGTTTGGAGGCTGGACGGATGACCTGGTTTTGTTCGGAAACCTGAATCTGTACATGGCCGAATTTGGAAACGCAGGAGTCTGGGAGCCTCAGATGACGGCCCACCTGATTCTGGCGGTTGTGTTCTTCTGCCTGAGCTGGCTGCTGTTCGAGCCGTGCAGCTCCACAGTCGTGGCGGAAGGATTTGACAGTCCACGAAGACAATCCCGTCGCACACGTCTACCACGTCGCGCGGGAACCAGAGCTCTGGCGTGGAAGTCATGGCAGTATTCTGCCGGCGGATGGCTTTGGTTTCTTGCGAGGCTGATTGCCGCGCCGGTGATCGTTTGTGGCATTGTTACAGGAATAGCACTGGGAGTGGGCGAGTCACTTAGCCCGTGGGTTCTGGCGGGTACGTTGATCATCTCCGGAATTGTCATATTCGTTGGCAGCAGCGCGATTCTGCTTGATCGAGTTTTTAACACGGAAATTCGGGATAAGACCCTCAGCTCGCTGCTGATGTTGCCGGCCAGCAGGAATTCATTGTGCGGTCGCCTGATAATCGGTCTGCTTCCAAGTATTGTTGCATCGACATCATGTGGTTTTTGCGGACTAATTCTGCTTCTGTGCCTGGAAGGTGTAGACGCACTGGCGGTTGGCGACGTCTTGAAGTCTGCCTGGTTCTACCAGGTGATTCTCATGGGGGTAACAACCGTTTGGTTCGGGTTGTATCTTTCCATTCGGTTGCGGTATGGAGGCATGCTGCTGGCCATTGTTTGTGTGTGGATGATCAGTCCAATGGTCATCGGCAGTTCTCTGGCCATTCTCAATTTCACGGTCCAACGACAGACTATCCAGTCATTCATGGAATTCGGCCTGCCGATCCTGTTAATGACTATCGAGCTGCTCTTTTGCTGGTGGATGCATAAGCTGATTATCCGAAGCCTGGACAGCGTCGCAGAACAGGGGTAAGGCCGAGAGGTCACGATGAACGAAGCAGGCTGTAGTGGAACTCTATGGACGGCGTTCGTCCATTTCGTTCTGAATGGCAACAACGTCGGTCCGAATCCGGAAGGAGCCGCTCTCACGCCGCGACATCCGAGATCTGTTGACCTTGAAGAAGAAGTCGCCGCACGATGCTGCGGACATTTCGGTCGACAGATCCCTGTGAAATTGCAGTCAGCCGTGACACTGATTACTCTGTCCGCTGGATTGGAAATGCCTCATCATCAAACCGCGACAAATCCGACGGGACATTCGAAAAAGATATGAGAACACTCACTCCGGCTCTGCTTTTCGTTATTCAGGCATCCATTTACGCTCAGGATCTGACCTGGCCGGATCCCGTTGCCAATCATGTGGTCCCGATGCAGAGCACGTCGGTGACGCACGGGCCTGTGCTGGGCAACGTCACGGCAGATTCTGTGAGAGTCTGGTTGCGAGCTGACCGCGAAATTGACTTTGAAGTTCTGGTCCGCCCACATCGACCGCCGTTTGATGACGCGGAGGTCATGCAGGCGAAGACTGCCGCGGAAAACGATTTCACCGGATTTGCCGAAGTCGTCGGCCTCAATCCGAATACGATTTACGCTTACGCCGTCCGTGTCGGCGACGAAATCATAGACAGCCGGGGCAGCATCCGTGATCCGTGGCCCACGTTTCGCACCTTGCCGGACGAGACCAGCTACGTTCACGAATTCAACCCTGACGGCCGTTTTAACTTTTCGTTCTCCATCGGAGCCTGCCAAAGGCAACGCTCCCCTGGCGAAACCTACGGCATCTATCCGAACCCGCCAGCCTTTGACACCATCTGGGAGAAACATCGGCATCGCGTGGCGTTTCACATCGTGAATGGTGACTACACGTATGAAGAAACGATCGACGGAACTCTTGCCGGCATTCAGAACAATTACAAGCTGTATCTGAATCGAGGCCGCTCATTGAATCGGCTGCTGAAGCATGTGCCGATGCTGACAATGTACAACGACCATGAAGTCACTGACAACATCGACGGTTCCGGAGAGGTCGGTCGGGGTGACGGTAACTATCTTGTTCGCGATCCCGCGATCCGAGTCTGGCAGTATTATGCGGACTGGGCCAACGGTCATCGGCCTCAGACGGGGCGTGTCCGCTTCGGTACTGCTGAATTGGAGGCACGTTCTGACGTGCTGCATGACCCCGCGGCCGATTTTACCTCACTGAATCCCGCACAGATCAGTACGCTGCACATCGGCCCGTTCATGGAGGGGCGTGCGAAACCAAAGGCGGCAGAACGCGGTGGGAAAAACGTCGGGGTTTACCGAGTCAGCCGGGTCGTCGACGCGACTCATCTGCAGGTTGAGCCCTCGTTGAAGCAGACTAACGCTGCGCCCTACAGCATTGGCACGCATCACTACTTCGACAGAGTCGTTGGCAATTGTCACTTCGTGTTTCTTGATACTCGAGGCGAACGATCAAAATGGCTGGGCGTACAAAAGTCTCACGACGCTGATCGTTTTGTTCTGGGCGCAACGCAGAAGGCGTGGTTTCTGGACAAGGTGCAGACAACCGAAGCGGACTTTGTTTTTATCGTGTCGCCGGACCCGTGGTTTATCTACCACAGTGCGTATCACGTGCGAGGCGAAACGACCGAATCCAAGGGCGACGGATACTGCGGCTTTGTTCATGAGCGAGAAGAACTCACGGCCGTGCTGGACGATCTTCAAAAGCCCGTGCTGCTGCTGACCGGTGACGTTCATCATCCGGTGGCTGCTCAGATCACAGACAACGTCTGGGAATTCCTTGTCTCGCCGGTGAATTCCGCCAACCATCCGATCGGCACCGCTGGTCTGCCTCCGCTGGGTGGCTGGTTCGACAGCGAAGGCCGCACGATCAAGATCAAGTGGCTCGGCGGCTACCCCGACAACGTCCACTATCTACGGCAGCGTCACACGGTTTATTCGGTGATCTCGATCAACAACATCGTGAAGGCCGGTCGTAAAGAAGGACCGGGCTATCAATTCCTCGCGTACGACGCCCCGCAGGTCGTGGTGAGTTTTCATGATGGCTATACCGGCGACCTGCTGTACAGCGAAGGCATCTCAACTCTGGATGCCATGCCTCCCGGTGATCCTGCAGAAAAGAAGAACCGTTTCGGGCACTGGAATCGGTAGGCTGCGGCGTGGTCCAATCTAAGAACCGGAGTTGTTTCGGAGCCGAACTCGCCAGAGTTTGGAGGTTTTTCTCTATGCGTCCACAGTCTGGCGACCTCGGCTACACCACGATTAAGTTGCGTAGGTCAGGACCTGTCCTGACAAAATCGGAGCGCCAGGACGGGTTGTCCTGGCCTATGTAGCTCACTCACTCGAGCTTGTATTGCCGCCCCTTTCTCACACGACCGGCTCTACTTCGAACGGACTTCCAGCTGGCCCTGGACGGAATCCTCTGTCATCTGCACAGAGAACAGGACATCCTGCAGTCTGTTGAACGTCTTTTCGAAGGATGACTGCTGCGGGTCCGTGACTTTTTGCCATGCCTCTTCGCGGTTTCCGTAGGCTGTTGAGTAGACCTGATCGCGATCGGCGTCGAAACGGTACTCACCATCGGGGCAGAAATAGGTCACGCCGTATTTGGCGTCGGAAATCGCGTCCACTCCCTCGACAGACACGCCGTACAGGTGAATCAATGTGTAGATCGGCATAACATTCTTATGCGATGCTCGCCGTGATCGCTCTTCCCAGTAAATGCGGATGTCGTCCTTCAGCTTTTTCATGGCAGCCGTGTTCAGGCGGACGGCAAACTGTCCGGAAACCGCGCGCGGCGGAATGTCGGCGGTGGCGGCATCGATGACCTGATTCAATACGAATGGTTCGGTCGCAGCAACCAACTGGTCTCCCACAACAGCCACGTAAAAGCGAATGCGCGCCGCGTAGATTTGGTAGCTGACCACATGGATGCGGTGGTCCTTGTAGGGAGGAAGCTGGTAGGCATCAATGGCGGAATCGATTTCACCGAAGTTCTGTTGATGCAGAAAAATGCGAGACGACAGCTTCTGCAGAAATCGGTTTGCTTTTTCCTGGTCCTGGACATCGATGCCCACATACATTGGGGCGGCAGCGGCAAACAGTCCTGTGGCTGCTGCCATTTGATAAGGCAGGCCGATTGGAAACGGGGAATGGAGGTTCCGCAATCGCGTCGGGTCGACTTCCAGCACTGTATGGGCATCGCAGAACTGCACCGACATTCGGTCCCCCAGCCAGTTCAGGTCCGTCAGTGTCGGGTCATCGTTCAATACACCGTCGACGCCAGGCAGGACCTGCAGTGCCTGGGCGATTCGCTCACGACCAGCCAGTAGATTGAATGAGGAAAAAACGGACGCAGCAACATTCGAAAGCTGCAGCGACTGAGCGTCCTCACGCAGCAGATTCTGAAAGAATTTCCAGTCGTCTCCGTTGGCAAACGGCAGCAGGCAATAGTCGATTCGCGTGGTGGGTGTTGTGGACAGCCGCACTGCGACTGGTGTGAAGTACTTCTGCCAGAACGATGACAGTCGTTTCTGGTAACGTTCGTATTCGCTCTTTTCCTGTGCCGAGACTTTCAGGATTTCGAATTCACGAATCGGTGTCAGGTACTTGATGCGGTTGAATGCTGAGCTGGTACTGGTGTCCTGCTGAGAATCGAAGGCGTATGCTCCGCCCTGCGGACATGTGATTGTTGCCGGATTAATGAACCGGCCTTCAATCAGTTCGGTCAGGTTTTTGGGCGAACGTCCGTATTCCAGCCGATGGAAGAGTGACGCATTGTTCAGCATCACAAGATTGTTAAGGCTTTGCTTGCGGCGACGTTCTCCCACTTTGAATGTGGGGCTGAACAGGTATCGCAGGAACGCGTCCGAACAATAGAAGTAACCGTCCTGAGGCTGGTCAGAGGGGGGGGCAGAAGCACAGTTGCGTAGCGATAGTCTTCCGCCGCTCCCAACGCCGGTAGCTGGTGTTGTAGCGTGTCGATGATGCGACGAATGCCCACGTGGCTGTTGCTGATCACGATCCAGTCTTCATGTTGCACGACAAAAGAACTGATTTTTCTGTCGGCCGTGTATCGAGCCTGAATTTTCAGGCCACGGTAGTTGAATTCACGATCCTGCAGTTCAGGCTGCTGCGCCTTCAATTGTTCCACCCACTTTGTGATCTGCGTCGCCACCGCGTCGCTGCCGTCCGTCTTCAGCACTACTGTCAGGTCGGTCCCCTCGGCCACGAAAAAGTCCGAGCCGGTCAGGGCAAGGTTCTGTACCTGGCCATTCTTGAAAAGCGGCTCAAGGTTCGCGAAGTCGATCAGCAATTGGGATTCGTATTTACTCCATAAGTGGTGATCGCGCGCGTCCTCAGAAAACAGTCGCCACAATGGTTCCAGCCATTCTTCGAATGACGTGCGAAGATTGTTGGCTCCATTGAAGGAGTTGAATTGCAGCAGGTATTGATCCTCCGGGATCAAGTCTGCCACCGCGTGTGGTTTCGGCAATTCGCCGGCCTTCGCTTTTTCGTCCAGCAGTTCCTTGTAGTTCAATGACTCAATTTTGGGTTCCGGCACTTGTGAGATATGGATCGTCAGATCACCCTGCGGCGCGCCAGCGCGGAGACTGTTCCTCTGCAGTGACTGCTGCAATTCAAGACCGCTGGAAAACAGGCGGTACAGGCCCTCCTCACTCGCGTCTTTGTTTGGCATCAGCCGTGCCAAAGACGGAGGCGTTACGCCATACCGGTGTTTGGACTGCAGCAGTAGGTACTCGAAAAATGACTCGCCCGGGGAATACTCCAGCAGATCGGCAAAGTGGCGATTCTGGAACTTTGCCCACGAACTGTAGATCGTCTCCGGGCCTTGCGCTTCGGTGGGAACGTCCACTTCGATCTGGCGCTGACGATTTATGACCTTGCGCGAGCCGTCCGGATTCTCCGAGATTGTTTCATACGACAATTGCAGCATGGCCTTGCCGTCACCTCGAAGGCGACCATAGAATTCAGCGTGTTTCTGCTGAAACCGTGTCTCACGCGGATAGATCAGAAACGAATTTTTATCCAGGGCCTTCAGCCGCAGGTAATTGTTTTTTTCGAATTCCTCCGCAAGGAATGGCTGTTCCAGTTTCAGCACAAACGCCCGCACGTCGTCATCGTCTTCGTGCTGGAAAGTCTCAACCGTGTAGCTGAATGGCAGAGAGTCCTGAGCGGTGCACGGAACGACCAGTCCACAGGTGGCAAGAATTCCTGTTACGAATGCTCGGTTTCTTGACATGTTCTTGTCGCCCATGAGAGGATGAACAGAGGAATTTCCACTCGAATGTGTCCGCATTCGGAGAGGGGGACTGCCGCTGGAAATGACACCCTGCCCTTCGCACAGTGATCAGATCTGAACAACGAATCATCAGAACACAGTTCCCTGTTGCCGGGACAATGCAAAGCCGAGGCCATAACTGACGAATTCAGTCCGCGATGGCTCTGATCCCAACACTTTCGCGCGGCGCCCAAAATCGTTGGAAATATGGTCGCGGATGGTCTCAGCATGTGCCTGATCTGGTTTGGGACTGAGTGCCGAGTGGTTTGAGCGTGTTGAAGACGCACAGGGAATCACACTGTGCAGTTGTGTCACTGCAGTCAACCGCAGCGACATAGCTGCAGTCCTGCCGGTGTGAGTTGTTCTGAGAATCGCCCCTGCAACCGGCCGCAATACAAGCACGTTGCGCAAGCGAGTGGATCTGGTGCGCTTGAGAAACACACTTGCTTGCGCTTGCGTGCTTGTACAAGACACAGAAAAGCCCCAGCAACACTCACGACCGGAATGGCTGGCTTGTCCATGATTCCTCGCTGATGCTTCTGGTTTTGCATTTGCCGGTTGCGAAGCGACGAAGGGGCTTGCGTGAAAGTCGCACCTGGTGTTGGCTACAATCGCAACTGCAGGCCAACCCGAAGGATTCATAAATATGAGCGACGTGACGCACATCCTTTCGCGCATTGAAGAAGGGGATCCGTCCGCCTCAGACCAGCTTCTGCCGCTGGCCTATGATGAGCTGCGAAAACTGGCTGCTGCCAGAATGGTGCAGGAGGATCCCGGCCAGACGCTCCAGGCCACAGGGCTGGTACACGAAGCGTACTTGCGGCTGGTGGATGTCGAGAAAGCCCAACATTGGGATTCTCGTGGGCACTTCTTCGCGGCTGCCGCCGAGGCCATGCGGCGAATCCTGGTTCAGAAGGCTCGCCGCAAAGGACGTCTGAAGCACGGTGGTGACCTCAAGCGTCGCCATTTGGATCACGTCGAAGTCATCGCAGCTGCGACCCCTGAGGAGATTCTGGCCGTGCATCAGGCGATGGACGGATTGGAGTCGGTTAATCCGCCTGCTGCCGAATTGGTCAAGCTTCGGTATTTTGCCGGCATGACCATCCCAGAGGTTGCTAACTCACTCGGGGTGTCGCCCCGAAAGGCTGATCAGCTCTGGGCTTACGGTACGCCTGGCTGCTTGCTGAGATGAATTTCGTAGCTCCAGAGTAGGCGGTTGCGGCTGTCCGCCGAATTTTCTTCAAGAATCAGTGCGCGATTACAGCAGAAACGGCACATTGACTTGTTGAAGACAATCCTATGAGGCTCGACGATGAAGGAACAGGAAATTTTTGAAGCGGTGCTGGAGCGGGATACGGACCTGCGATCCCAGTATTTGGACGAAGCTTGCAGGGCAGATTCTGAGCTGAGGCAGCGGATCGAAAATTTTCTGAGATTCCATGAACGGCAGGCTCTGGCGCTGATGGATCATCCGAACATCGCCCGAGTGCTGGAGGCCGGGACGACCCAGGCCGGTCGTCCCTACTTCGTGATGGATCTGGTTAACGGCGTTCCGATCACCGAATACTGTGATAAGGCCCGACTATCCACCGCAGAACGACTTTGCCTGGTCATCGAGGTCTGCAGAGCCATCCAGCACGCCCACCAGAAAGGGATTATCCACCGTGATATCAAACCATCCAACGTGCTGATCACTGTGATGGAAGACGGGCCCGCTCCGAAGGTGATCGACTTTGGCATCGCCAAGGCCATTAACCAGCAGCTGACAGATCAGAGCATCTACACGGCACACGCTCAAATGATCGGCACGCCGTTGTACATGAGTCCCGAGCAGGCCGAGCGAACCGGCTTTGACGTCGATACCCGCAGCGATGTGTATTCTCTGGGAGTGTTGTTGTGCGAACTGCTGACAGGTCATACGCCCTTCGACAAACAGACGATAAAGCGGGCTCTGGCATCGACGAAGTGCGGCGGATGATTCGCGAGGACGAACCGCAACGCCCCAGCGCCCGCATCAGCACGCTCAAAGCCGAGCAGCTGTCAACCATCAGCGACCAGCGTGGCGTCGATCCCCGAAAATATCCGCTCGCTCTGTCGGGCGAGCTGGACTGGATCGTCATGAAGGCCCTTGAGAAAGACCGCAACCGCCGCTACGAATCCGCCAGTGCGTTGGCGGCGGATATCGGGCGGTATCTAAGCGATGAGCCGGTGGAGGCCTGTCCGCCTTCGGTTGGTTATCGGGTTTCCAAATATGCGAAACGCGACAAGGCGTTTCTGGCCACTGCGGCAGTCGTACTTCTTTCACTCGTCGGTGGAACCTCACTTGCCATCTGGCAAGCAAGGGTCGCCATCGAAGAACGCAGTGTTGCTCAATCGGCGACAGAGAAATCCGCCCAGGGCATTGGAGCTGGCACAAAAAGCGGTTGAACTGACAGCCGATTCCGCTCGCCCCTGGCAAGTGCTGGGCTGGGCGAATTATCGTTTGGGAAATTGGCAGGAGACAATCGAGGCCGAGACGAAATCGATCGAGCTGCAGGGAAACGATGGCGATCCCTTGCACTGGTCATTGATGGCGATGGCCATTGCCGAGTTGTTTGCGTTGAAGGAACAATTGAAACTGAGACGACGTTCGGGACCATCCCCCAAACGCGTCGAGAATCCGAAGAA